>CAZUON010000018.1:0-54153 GCA_964621345.1 uncultured Glaciecola sp.
CGAAGGCCGGTACCTCCTTCAAGCTCCTGAAATTGTATAAATCAACTGCGGAATTGGACATTAATTGTTGTTTTGGGAGGTTACCGCCTCCGCGGTAATGACGAAAGGATGCAGCAATCACGAGTAGTTGCGTAATAAAACCCGTCATACCGGCGAAGGCCGGTATCTCCCTCTAGCTCAGGGGAATGATTGGGAGATCGTGGCCTTCGCCACGATGACAAGATACGCCACGATGACAAGAAAACCCGTCATACCGGCGAAGGCCGGTACCTCCTTCAAGCTCCTGAAATTGTATAAATCAACTGCGGAATTAGACATTGGTTGTTGTTTTGGGAGGTTACCGCCTCCGCGGTAATGACGAAAGGTTGCGGTAATGACGAAAGGTTACGGTACAGACCAGCAGTTATTTATTCACTAAGTAGCCATTTATTCACTAATTTAAGCCGAAAAACTTGCTTGAATGCGTTGTAAATGATATAAAGCGCGCCTGTTTTCGATGAGAGAGGTTTTCTTTCATCAAAAGGCAGTAAAAAACGACGGTCAAATGACCATATTCCACACACATATCGACACTGATTTCGGGGTGTCTGCGTTTAACAAATGTAATTTGTTTTCGTAGATCGAAAGAAGGGATATGTGGAGGCCTAACCCCTACAATAGGATTATTTATCATGGCAAACGTATCAATGCGTGACATGCTCCAAGCGGGCGTGCATTTCGGACACCAAACTCGTTATTGGAACCCTAAAATGGCTCAGTTCATTTTTGGCGCTCGTAACAAAGTTCATATCATCAACTTAGAAAAAACTGTTCCGCTTTTCAACGAAGCTCTTTCGTTTTTAACAAGCGTATCTAACCGTAAAGGTAAAATATTGTTTGTTGGCACCAAGCGTGCTGCTGGCGAAGCGGTAAAAGAATCTGCACAAAAGTGTGGTCAGTACTACGTAAACAAGCGCTGGTTAGGCGGCATGTTGACTAACTGGAAAACAGTTCGTCAATCAATCAGCCGTTTAAAAGATCTTGAAGCGCAAAGTGCAGACGGTACTTTCGAAAAGTTAACTAAAAAAGAAGTGTTATTGCTTCAGCGTGAAATGACTAAGCTAGAAAGCAGCTTGGGCGGAATCAAGGACATGGGCGGCTTGCCTGACGTTCTTTTCGTAATTGACGCTGATCATGAGCATATTGCTATCACTGAAGCTCGTAACCTTGGTATTCCAGTGGTTGCTGTTGTAGATACAAACTCTAACCCAGATGGTGTTGATTACATCATTCCTGGTAACGATGACGCAATTCGCGCAATCGGTTTGTACACAGATGCTGCGGCAAACGCAATTATCGGCGGCCGCGACGGTGATGCAGCAGCTGCATCTGACGAATTTGTGGTTGAAGGCGAATAAGGCTAATACCTTACACTTTTTGATAAGGAGACTCCGGTCTCCTTTTTATGAATAAAAATTTGAGGAAAGAACAATGGCAGTGACAGCAGCACTGGTTAAAGAATTACGCGAGCGCACAGGCGCCGGCATGCTAGATTGTAAAAAAGCCTTGGTTGAGACCGACGGTGACGTAGAATTAGCGATTGAAAACATGCGTAAATCAGGTCAAGCAAAAGCCGCTAAAAAGGCAGGCCGTATTGCTGCTGAAGGCGTGATTTTGACTCACGTTGAAGGTAACAAAGCGACCATGCTTGAGCTTAACTGCGAAACTGATTTCGTAGCACGTGACGAAGGCTTCTTAGCTTTCGGTAAAAAAGTTATCGGCGTTGCTGCAAGCAACAACCTTAACGATATCGAAGCGGTAAACGCAGCTGAATTCGAAGGCGCAAGCATTTCGACAATTCGCGATACGCTAGTTGCTAAAATTGGTGAAAACATCTCTCCACGTCGTGTTATCACTGTTGAAGGTGACAACCTTGGTGCATACGTGCACGGCGGAAGAATTGGTGTTATCGCTATTTTACAAGGCGGCGACGAAGAATTAGCAAAAGATATTGCTATGCACATTGCGGCATCTAGCCCGCAGTTTGTTAAGCCTTCTGACGTACCCGCAGAAGTAGTTGCAAAAGAGAAAGAAATTCAATTAGAGATTGCTATGCAGTCTGGTAAGCCTGCTGACATTGCTGAAAAAATGGTGATGGGCCGTATGAAGAAATTCACCGGCGAAGTAAGCTTAACAGGTCAGCCTTTTGTAAAAGACCCGTCTACAAACGTTGGCGATTTGCTTAAGAGCAAGAATGCAGACGTTGTTAACTTCATCCGTTTTGAAGTGGGCGAAGGTATCGAGAAGAAAGACGAAGATTTTGCTGCAGAAGTTGCTGCACAAATGGCCGCTGCAAAGAAATAATTTAGTAAGTCGCTTTTGCAAATCGCGATGTTCCTATACACTATAAAGCACCTCATTAGGGGTGCTTTTTTTTAGCTGAAAATTGCAGCTCCAGCATGCCAATATTTAAACAATGACAGAGGATAAGCCCACACATGAGTATTTCACCAAAACCTGCATATAGACGGATTTTATTAAAACTTTCGGGTGAGGCCTTAATGGGCGACGAAGAGTTTGGTATTGACGCAAAAGTACTCGACCGTATGGCGCAAGAAATTAAAGAAATTGTTGAACTTGGCATTGAGGTTGGCTTGGTAATTGGTGGCGGTAATCTGTTTCGCGGTGAAGGCTTAGCAAAAGCCGGCATGAACCGAGTTGTAGGTGACCATATGGGTATGCTTGCAACGGTAATGAATGGCCTAGCAATGCGTGATGCCTTGCACAGAGCCTACGTAAATGCGCGATTAATGTCAGCTATTCCATTAAACGGTGTATGCGACTCTTACAACTGGACCGATGCAATTAGTTTGCTTAAATCGGGTAAAGTCGTTATTTTTGCTGCTGGAACAGGAAACCCCTTTTTCACCACGGACTCAGCCGCTTGTTTACGCGGTATTGAAATTGAAGCAGACGCGGTGTTTAAAGCGACTAAAGTAGACGGAGTGTTCAACGCAGACCCGGTAAAGAATCCTGATGCCGTGTTAATGAGCAAAATTTCGTACCAAGAGGTACTAGAAAAAGAATTAAAAGTTATGGATTTGTCGGCCTTTACTCTGGCCCGCGACCACAACATGCCTATTCGTGTATTTAACATGAACAAGCCAGGCTGCCTAAAATCGGTAGTGCTTGGCGATAATGAAGGCACCTTAATTTGTCACCCAGAAAAATTAGAACAATAAGAGACTGTTATGATAGATGAAATTGAATTAGATGCGCGTGAACGCATGGAAAAAAGTATTTCGGCACTTAAAAGCCAGTTAAGTAAAATTCGCACAGGTCGTGCCCATCCGAGCTTGCTCGATAGTATTATGGTGCCGTATTACGGTGCAGATACGCCGCTTAAGCAAGTTGCCAATGTGATTGCTGAAGATAGCCGTACTCTTGCGGTATCGGTGTTTGATAAAAGTGCGATGCAAGCGGTCGAAAAGGCGATAATGCAGTCTGATTTAGGCTTAAACCCAATGAGCGCAGGTACAACCATGCGCATACCTATGCCAGCTTTGACTGAAGAGCGTCGCAAAGATTTGATTAAAGTGGTTCGCAATGAAGCCGAGCAGGGCAGAGTCGCAGTTCGTAATATTCGTCGCGATGCCAACAGCGATATAAAAGAATTGTTAAAAGAAAAAGAAATCAGTGAAGATGAATCTCGCGCAGGTGAAGAAAACATTCAAACTGCGACTAATGAATTCATCAAAATCATTGACGGCATGCTCGCCGACAAAGAAAAAGAGTTGATGGAAGTTTAGTTTGTCGACGAATGACAAGACGGAACTTGCACACGACGATGGCGTTTCTATGACGAGTCTAAAAACCCCACGCCACGTGGCGATTATTATGGACGGAAATGGTCGATGGGCGCAGCAGCGCAACAAACATCGGACTTTTGGTCATAAAGCTGGCGTTGAAGCGGTAAGAGCTTCGGTGCGCTATGCGCGTACTCAAGGTATTGAATCGCTAACGCTTTTTGCGTTTTCAAGTGAAAACTGGAAGCGCCCTAAAGACGAAGTCAGCGTGTTGATGGACTTGTTTAGCTTAGTGCTTAAAAGCGAAGTGAAAAAGCTCAATAAAAACGATATCAAGCTCAAAGTGATTGGCGATATCTCTGCTTTTGACCAAAAGCTACAAGCGAAAATTGAAGATGCTGAGCGCTTAACCGCTGGTAACTCAGCCCTTACGTTAAATATTGCCGCGAATTATGGTGGGCGTTGGGACATTATAAACGCGGCTAAAGCTATGATGCAAAAAGTCGCTGCCAATGAGCTTAATATTGATGATGTTACCGAACATAGCTTTGAAGAAGCGTTAAGCACACATGGCCTACCAGAATTAGATTTATTGATCCGCACCGGTGGAGATCATCGAGTTAGTAACTTTTTGTTATGGCAATGTGCGTACGCAGAGTTCTATTTTACCGAAACGCTATGGCCTGATTTCAGCGGAGACATGTTTGCTCAAGCGGTAGAAGATTTTGCTCAGCGCCAACGAAGATTTGGCCAGACGGGAGAACAAATTATGACCCAAGATATTGAGCCAAAAGCATGTTAAGACAACGGATCATTACTGCGGTAATTCTTGCTCCACTAGCTTTATGTGCAATTTTGTTTTTGCCCATTGAGGGCTTTAAAATTGCAGTGGCAGGCGTAATTTGCTTAGGTGCCTACGAGTGGGCAAACATGTCGGGCATACTGTCGCGTATAGCAAAGGCCGGTTTTACCGTCTTTATTGCACTGATATGCACGGTACTTATTTATACCGTTGATGCAGAGAGTATTTGGCACCAAGGCGAACTGCATCCGTTGTTCGCCTTTTGTTTATGGATAGCGGCACTTTGGTGGGCGTTATCGTTACTAATGATCATCGCTTATCCAAAATATAGTGAGCATTGGCGAGACAGTATATTAATAAGAGCATGCTTTGGCGTACTCACTCTCATTCCTACTTGGGTTGCTATTGTAAGTCTACGCACAAGCTTGTATGAAGTTGACCCAAATTACGGCGCATCTTTATTATTTTATGTATTAGGAATTGTTTGGGCTGCCGATATTGGTGCGTTTTTTGTAGGCGTTAAATTTGGCAAACATAAATTGCGTCCTAAAGTTTCCCCAGGTAAATCCATAGAAGGGTTAGCGGGCGGTATTGCCGCGTCTTTTGCAATTATCGCATTTGCCGCAATGCATTATCAATTTGAAGCCTCTCGCATTGGCATTCATGTGCTAATCGGTGTAATTACCGTGGCAGTATCTGCACTGGGTGATTTAAATGAGTCTATGGTTAAGCGCTGTGCCGGAATAAAAGACAGCGGTAAGCTGTTACCCGGTCACGGTGGCGTAATGGATAGAATTGACAGCCTCACCGCAGCCTTTCCGGTATTTGCGTTTTGTTATATGTTGTGGATGGCTTAGTGGGATCAACAAGCTCTTCTCAAGTGAATACACTAGCAGATTCAAAAACGCCTCAGAATATTTGCATTCTTGGCGGTACAGGTTCAATCGGTACCAGCACCCTTAAGGTGATGTCGTTACACCCTCACTTGTACAAACTTTACGCAATATCAGGTTACTCTCAGTTAAATAAGTTAGCGCAAATTGGAAAAGAATTTGAGCCTGAGTTTATTGTTGTAAATAGCGAACAAGATGCTGAGCATTTGCAAACATTGTTAGCCAAAGATAGCAGAACCAAGGTCCTTTTCGGCACCCAAGCCTTACAAGACATTGCCAGTGCAGCCCCCGTAGATGCTGTAATGTCGGCAATTGTAGGCGCAGCCGGTTTGTTACCTACCTTAGCGGCGGTAAAAGCCAGTAAAAAAATATTGTTGGCGAATAAAGAGTCTTTAGTGATGTCGGGGGAGCTCTTTATGAACGCGGTAAAAGCACATAAAGCCACTTTAATTCCAATTGATAGTGAACATAATGCTATTTTCCAATGTCTACCCTCTAAATACGAATATGGCGAAGCTGCAAAGAACGGCATATCGCATTTATTACTAACCGCTTCAGGCGGACCGTTTAGAGAGATGATGCCTGAGAGTTTAGAGGACGTGACGCCAGAACAAGCTTGTGCCCATCCTAATTGGGATATGGGGCGAAAAATAAGCGTAGATTCAGCGTCTATGATGAACAAAGGATTGGAGTTTATTGAAGCAAAATGGTTGTTTGGTATGGAAGAAGACAACATTCAGGTAGTGATTCATCCACAAAGCACTATTCATTCGATGGTGCAGTACAAGGATGGCTCGGTGATTGCGCAAATGGGCAACCCTGACATGCGTACCCCTATCGCACATGCATTAGCATACCCTCAGCGTATTGAATCGGGTGTGGCTCCATTAAACTTTTTCGAGCAAGCGAACTTCAGCTTTGAAGCCCCCTCCCAAGCACGCTTTCCCAACTTATACTTAGCCATGCGAGCCAGTCGTTTGGGGCAAGGGGCAACCACAGCATTAAACGCGGCTAATGAAATTGCAGTAGAAGCTTTTTTAGACAAGCAAATACGCTTTACAGAGATTTTTGAGATTAACGAATATACGGTAAATAGCATGCATGATGCTAAGTTGAGCTCAATAGACGATATTCTTACCCATGACGCTAAATGTAGAGCGCTTGCTTTAGAGCGGGTCAATATTTGCAAACAAAGTTGTAAAGAGAATCAACAATGATAGAGATTGCCCGTAATATTTTATTCTTTGTGATTGCTTTGGGCATTTTAGTTGCTGTGCATGAGTGGGGGCATTATTACGTCGCAAAGCTTTGCAAAGTAAAAATACTTAAATTTTCGATAGGGTTTGGTAAGCCCTTATATCGCCGTGTTACCTCAAGCGGTATGGAATTTGTGATTGCGATGATTCCCCTCGGTGGATATGTTCGCATGCTCGATGGCAGAGTGGATGATGTCGCTCCAGAGCAAGAAGCCGTAGCGTTTAATTTTCAGCCTGTTTGGCAGCGTTTTGCAATTGTAGCCGCAGGTCCCATAGTTAACTTTATTTTTGCGATATTTGCCTTTGCCGCTATCGGCATGATTGGTCAGCAAAGCGCTAAGCCGATTATTGGCGATATTACCCCGGATACTTATGCGGCTGCTTCAGGCTTGAGCATAGGCGACCACATCATTGCGGTGGGTGAACACGGCACCAGAGATTGGAGAGATGTTACCATTGAGCTTTCAACCTTCAGTGGTGAGAGTAATATTCCGGTTACCGTGAAACAAACTAACGGCGTGACCAATACTTTTTACATTCCCATAAATGGCTGGAAAATCGACCCTGACCAAAGTGATTTATTCACCGCGCTTGGCTTTACGCCCTTTAGACCTGCTTTGACTACTACGTTAGGATTTGTCGAGGAAGGCAGCCCTGCTGACCTGTCTGGATTGATGGCAAACGATCAGATCGAAAAAATAGATGGAACCTCAATGGAAAAGTGGAGCCAAATAGTCAGCTTTATTGAGCAGCGCCCAAATCAAAGTGCGTCGGTGGAGGTTGAGCGAGAAGGGCGCTTGACTACCCTTGAAGTGCGTTTTGGAGAAAAACCACAAAATCCTGAGCAGGGTTATTTAGGAGTGGTGCCGTTTCAAGAGCCATGGCCTGAATCGTATATCCAAAACATTCAATTGGGGCTTTTTGACTCAGTAATAGACGGGGCGAAACAGACTTGGCGTTTAATGGGGGTGACTCTCGAAATGTTAGGGAAGCTCTTAACTGGGGACGTCTCAGTGAAGAATTTAAGCGGCCCAATTTCTATTGCTCAAGGGGCTGGTGTGAGTGCGAGCATAGGAATTGTCGCATTTTTAAGTTTTTTGGCGCTTATTAGCGTAAATCTTGGTATTATCAACCTTTTGCCATTACCCATTTTAGATGGTGGGCATTTGGTTTATTTTACCATCGAATGGATTACTGGAAAGCCGGTGTCAGAGGCTATTCAGGAGGTAGGATTCAAAATTGGCGGTTTGCTGTTATTTGCTGTAATGGCAACGGCAATTGTCAACGACGTCCTGCGCAATACATAATCATAATAATGTCTGGCAATAGTTTCATGGAATGTAGATAGTTAATGAAGTGCAATAAACTCGTTCTAGCAGCCATTTTGGCTTTCGCTTCACCGTCATTCGCGCAAACCGCGTACGATTTCGTTGTTGAAGACATTCGTGTAGAGGGATTACAAAGAGTAGCCTTAGGTGCTGCTTTGACCTACCTACCTGTTCAGCGTGGCGATACCTTAAACCGTTTTAGGGTGACGCAACTTATCCGCTCACTTTACTCCTCGACTCACTTTGAGAAAGTGGAAATATATCGCGATGGTAACATCTTAGTGGTAGAAGTCGCTGAGCGTCCGACCATCAGTAGTATCGTGTTTGATGGAAACGACGATATTAAAGATGAGCAGTTGCAAGAGAGTCTTGAAAACTCAAATATTAGAATTGGTGAGCCGCTCGACAGAACGGTTATTACGTCGATTGAAAATGGCTTGAAAGACTTTTTCTACTCAATTGGTAAATACAACGCCGACGTAACAGCAATTGTTACGCCCTTGCCTCGAAATCGAGTGGATTTAAAGCTGCTGTTTGAGGAAGGTGATGCCGCTAAGATTCAACAAATAAACATCGTTGGTAACGAGTTATTTGAGGATGATGTATTATACAAACAAATGGAGCTTCAGTTTGACGCGCCATGGTGGGATTTTCTTTCCGAAACGCGCTATCAACAGCAAACGCTCTCAGGTGATATGGAAGCGATAACCAGTTATTACAAAGACCGTGGTTATTTGCAGTTTTCTATCGATTCTACGCAAGTATCTATGACCCCTGAAAAAGACGGCATTTATGTAACGATGAACGTCAAAGAGGGCGAGCAATTTACTATTTCCGAAGTTGAATTAGTTGGCGATTTACTAGGTTTTGAGGATTTTTTAGCACAAGTAATACCCCTTGAGTCGGGTGATTTATACAACCAAGCCGAAGTGACCTACACAGAAGAATTTATTTCGAATTATCTTGGTCGCTTTGGTTACGCTTATCCTACTGTAACGACCATCCCCGATATTAACGAAGAGGGCAATAGCGTAAAACTAACGCTATCGGTTGACCCAGGTAAACGTATATATGTGCGTCGTGTTAACTTTGAAGGAAACACGGTTACCTCCGATACTGTGCTACGACAAAACGTTAATCAGATGGAAGGCACATGGTTGTCGGAGCCATTATTAGAAAGCTCTAAGGCTCAGCTTTCTCGTTTAACTTATATGGAAACCGTAGAGTATGAAACCGTGCGTGTGCCAGGCGTTGACGATAAGGTAGACGTTGACTTTAACGTTAAAGAACAAGCATCGGGCTCATTTAATGCCGGTATTGGTTACGGTGATGCGACCAAACTGAGTTTGCAAGCGGGTATCCAACAAGATAACTTTTTAGGCACCGGTAAGCGCGTGGGATTGAATGTGTCTACTGTGTCTTATCAGCGCCAAGCACAAATTACTTACCTTGACCCATTTTTCACCATCGATGGCATTAGCTTAGGTGGTAGTGTTGCCTATAGTGAGTTTGATGGTGGTGACTTTGGGGTTATTCAGTACAACAGTAAACGCTGGTCTGTAGGTGCAAACATTGGTTATCCAATCAATGAAGTCAACCGAATTAGTTTTGGTATGACTTATTCGAGCGTAGAGTTAAGTGATGACAACACTAACTATGTACAAACACGTAGATTCTATGACCAATTTGCAGATCAAACGGACCCAGATGCACCCATCAATTACGATAGCTTCTTAGCGTCTGTAACGTGGAGTCGTAACACGCTTAACCGTGGTCTCTTTCCTACCGCAGGTTCGTCGCAGCGTGCCTCATTTAGCGTAACCACGCCAAACTCTGAAGTAAATTACTTTAAGTTAGTGGGTGACGGAAAATGGTACTTCCCGCTTACCCGTAATCAACGTTGGTCAGTGTTAACGCGCTTCAGATTCGGATATGGTAATGGTTACGGAGAAACTAATGGAATTGAGCAAATACTTCCATTCACCGAGAACTTCACCGCCGGTGGTGCCGATACGCTCAGAGGCTTTGAGAATAATACCGTTGGTCCACGTGGTTTAGTCAGAATTTCGAGCGTACTGACACAATCACCAACAGGTGTGCCCATTTTACGCGACCCAAGTCAAGATACTATTGCATTGTCGCAACGTAGCTTAGGCGGTAACGCCATGGCCTTAGGTGGTGTTGAACTAATCGTTCCTACGCCGTTTTTAGAAGCAGAGTTTGATAACTCTGTGCGTACAAGTATCTTCTTCGATATTGGTAATGTATGGGATACAGAATTCGACTACGATACCTATAAAGACCTAGACGTGCAGCCAGGTAGTGATCCATTAGCTGACTACAGTGATTGGAAATATTACCGTAGCTCAGCAGGTTTGTCGGTACAGTGGATTTCACCTATGGGACCGATGGTGTTTAGTTTTTCTAGAGCACTTAAAGAGCGTGAAGGGGATGATGCAAGATTCTTTACCTTCAACATTGGATCAACCTTCTAGACAGGGTATAATCCTGCTCTAAACGTATTACATGTTATCAGTACAATAAACGCAAAGGAGTTTACATTGAAAAGTTTAAATAAAGCGCTGTCAATTGCAGCAATATTAGGTTTGTCTGTAGTTTCTACAGTGGCTAGCGCTGCGCAAAAAATCGGTATGGTTGACGTTCAGTTAGTTCTTCAGTCTTTACCTCAAGTTGCGGTTATCGAACAGAACATAAATGCAGAGTTTCAAGACCAGATTCAAGAAGTAACCGCAATGCGTGAAGAAGGTAATTTTCTTGTTGAAAAGTTACAGCGTGAAGCTGCTACTATGAGCGAAGAGCAAAAAGTTCAGCTTCAAGAGCAAATTGCAACGTTGGGTCAACAAATGCAGGTTAAAGGTCAGCCTTTACAGCAAAATATGCAAAACCGTACAGCTGAAGAGCGTAACAAGCTGTTAGCACTTATCAAGCAAGCTATTGATGGTATTGCTGAAGCAGAAGGTTATGACATGGTGTTAAACGCACAATCAGTTCCTTTCACTAAAGACGAGTTTGATATTTCGCAAAAAGTATTAAGCCAAGTTAGCAAAGCTAACTAGTTATATTCAAAAATAATCAGGCCAACTCATGTTGGTCTGATTTCTTTTTCCTCTTCTTCACCGTATCTTATAGCGCGACTTTGTCCAAACGGACATTTAGCCACATTACTTAGGAGACTGGCTTGGCAAATCCGCTTAATACCATCGAAATTAACGAAATCATGTCGTTGTTACCCCATCGCTATCCTTTTTTATTGATTGACAGAGTAACTGACTACACGATTGCAGAGTGTATTTCTGCTTATAAGAATATTAGTATTAATGAACCTTGTTTTACGGGGCATTTCCCGTCGCGCCCGATTTTTCCAGGTGTGTTAATTTTAGAGTCTATGGCACAAGCTGCTGGTATTTTGGGCTTTAAAACAATGGGCAACAACGATCAATTGTACTTATACGCAGGCATAGACAAAGCTAGATTTAAGCACCCAGTAGTACCTGGCGATCGCTTAGATATGGAAATAAAGCTGATAAAAGAAAAGCGCGGCATATGGAAGTTTGCAGGCATTGCAAAAGTTGGCGACAAAGAAGTATGTGTTGCTGAATTTATGTGCGCAATAAGAGATTTATAATATGATTCACCCATCATCTGTAGTATCCCCAAATGCCATCATTGGTGAGAATGTTGAAATTGGTCCGTTT
Source organism: uncultured Glaciecola sp. (assembly GCA_964621345.1). Taxonomy (GTDB): domain Bacteria; phylum Pseudomonadota; class Gammaproteobacteria; order Enterobacterales; family Alteromonadaceae; genus Glaciecola. The sequence continues at coordinate 11,781 of CAZUON010000018.1, forward strand.
TGCGTCATTGAAGACAACGTAGAGATTGGTGATGGCTGTGTCTTAAAGAGTCATGTCGTAGTAAGAAATCATACAAAAATTGGTAAGCGTAATACTTTTTATCAATTTTGCTCGGTAGGTGAAGATTGCCAAGACAAAAAATACGTTGGTGAAGAAACCTATTTAGAAATTGGTGATGACAATGTATTTCGAGAGTCTTGTACTTTGCACAGAGGCACCACCCAAGATAAATGCTTAACCCGTATTGGTAGTCGTAATTTGATGATGGTTAATACCCATGTCGCGCACGATTGTTTTATTGGTAACGACAACATATTTGCCAACAATGTGACCTTTGCCGGTCATGTCCATGCAGGTGACTTTGTTATTTTGGGCGGCCTTACTGCTATTCATCAATTTTGCCACATCGGGTCTCATGCCTTTGCTGGCGGCGGCTCTATTATATTGAAAGATGTAGCACCTTACGTAATGTTTAGCGGCACTAAACATATTCCACAAGGGATCAACTCCGAAGGCTTAAAACGCCGAGGTTTTACGCCCGCTATGGTCAGTCAAATCAAACGTGCTTACAAGGTTATTTACCGTAACGGAAATAGTTTTGATGAGGCCGTAGAGATCATTAAAGATATGGCGAAAGATGCTCCAGAGTTGCTTATTGTTTCTGAATTTTTAGCGAATTTAACACGCGGCTTAGCACGCTAAATATCTTCCTTTGTTGCACGGAGCCCCACCTATGGCGAGCGAAAGGCCTCTTAGAATTGCCGTTGTTGCCGGAGAAGCTTCGGGAGACGTCTTAGGTGCAGGGCTTGTAAAGTCTCTCAAAACACTGCATCCGAACTGCGAAATTGTGGGTATTGGCGGAGACCATCTAATTGCCCAGGGCATGGAGTCTTTATTCGACATCAACGAATTGTCGGTGATGGGCTTAGTTGAGGTGCTTAAACACTTACCGCGCCTGTTAAAAATTCGTAAAAGCCTAGTCCAATTTTTGTTGAATAACCCTCCCGACGTTTTCATTGGCGTAGATGCCCCCGATTTTAATTTGCCCGTAGCAAAAATGCTTAAAGCACAAGGCATTAAAACGGTGCATTATGTGAGTCCTACTATATGGGCTTGGCGCGAATCCCGTATTCATAAAATCGCAGCAGCAACGAATTTAGTGCTTGGTATATTTCCTTTCGAACAAGCGATTTACGACAAGTATGGCGTGCCTTATCAGTACGTAGGGCATACGCTTGCACAAAGCATACCCGTTGAGGTAGACAGAGCTCAAGCTCGAGCAGATTTGAAGATAAGCGATAACAAGCACGTACTAGCAATTTTACCGGGCTCTCGTACCAAAGAAATCGCAACAATGTTGCCGGTATTTTTGCAAACCGCGAGCCTATACAATGCGCACGTAGAGGATTTACAAGTTGTGATACCGGCAGCTAACAAAGCCCGGTTAACACAAATTAATGAACTCCTTGCGCAATTAAAACCAGATATAGCACTAAAGGTCACCGAACAAAGCGCGAGAACAGCAATGATTGCTTCAAACGCCGTGTTACTCACATCAGGTACGGCCTCGCTTGAGGCTATGCTTTGTAAGCGGCCCATGGTAGTCGCTTATAAAATGCCATGGCTTACACATAAAATTATGCAACAAATGTACAAGCCCGATTATTTCTCTTTGCCGAATATCTTGGTAGGGGATGCCTTGGTACCAGAGTTTTTACAAGAGGAAGTTAATCCTGCCAATCTATGCCAGCATTTGCTAGAGCAAGGGGAGCGTAACCAAGATATTCTGTTACATGCATACACCGAGCAGCATCTGCGTTTGCAACAAGATGCCGATTTACAATCTGCCAAAGCTGTACTTGCCTTAATGGATGAGGGTAAAGCATGACCATGACCAATAGCCTAATCGCTGGCGTAGATGAGGTCGGCAGAGGCCCATTAATTGGTGATGTGGTTACCGCAGCGGTTATTTTAGACCCCGATAAACCCATAGAAGGTTTACGTGATTCAAAGAAACTCAGTGCCAAAAAACGTGAGAGTTTAGACATCGAAATCCGCGAAAAAGCGTTAGCGTGGGCAATTGGCAGGTGTAGCCCCGCGGAAATTGATGAACTGAATATTCTGCAAGCTACCATGCTTGCGATGACCAGAGCGGTTGCTGCACTATCGCTACAACCCAATAAAGTACTCGTAGATGGTAATCGCTGCCCAAATTGGGCGTATAGCAGCGAGGCAATCGTTAAGGGGGATGATTTGTTCCCACAAATTGCAGCTGCCTCAATTATCGCAAAAGTAGCGCGTGACAATGATATGTTGAGCTTGCACAATCAATTTCCGATGTATGGATTTGACAAGCATAAAGGCTATCCTACGGCTGTGCATATGCAGGCTTTAGTGGAATATGGGCCACTAGAGAGCCATCGTAAGAGCTTTAAGCCTGTGCAAAAGGCGATACAAGCCTTATAAACAGACCCTGTTAAGACTAAGCGCTACTAAGAAAAAGCGTTACTTAGAATAAAAATTACCAAGGAGTAAAACCAGTGAGCACGACTTTTGTTCATTTGAATGTGCATAGCGACTATTCAATGATAGATGGCCTAAATAAGGTCAACCCTATCCTTGATGCGAGTGCAGCGCTAGACATGCCGGCTATTGCCTTGAGCGATCAGATGAATTTGTGTGGTTTGGTAAAATTTTATTCGTCGGCCTATGCAAAAGGTATAAAGCCGATTATTGGCTGTGAAGTTAATATATTAAGCCAGTTCATTGAAGATGAGATTATTCAGGTAACCTTACTTGCAATGAATATGGCAGGCTATAAGAATATTACCAATCTTATTTCAAAAGCCTATTTACAAGGGCATGTTCAACATAAAGTGGTGGTTAACCAAGCATGGTTGGCGGATTTTTCTGAAGGTGTCATATTGCTCAGTGGTGGCTTGCAAGGTGATTTAGGGCAAGCGCTTGCGCAACAAAAAACATCGCTTGCTCACGAAATTGCGGATTTTTATCAAACGCACTTTGCCGATCGATTTTATTTAGAGCTTACCCGAGTCGGTCACCCAAATGAGAATACACATATCCATGGTGCGGTTGAGCTTGCCGCGGCAAAATCCATCGCGGTGGTTGCGACCAATAAAGTAAGGTTTTTAACTGAGCAAGATTATGAGCCGCATGAGGTTAGAGTGTGTATCAGCGATGGTTATACCCTAGATGATAACCGCCGTCCTAAAAAATATTCGCCGCAACAGTTTTTACGCTCACAAGAGCAAATGTGCGAGCTGTTTGAGGATATTCCTGAAGCGCTAGAAAACTCGGTAGAAATTGCCAAACGTTGTAATGTGGAATTAACCCTTGGCGAATACTTCCTACCCAAATTCCCTACGGGTGAAATGACCACCGAAGACTTTTTAATTAAAGTTTCCGAAGAGGGCCTTGAACGGCGTTTGCTGAAGTTGTTTCCTGAGGAAAATGAACGCCAAGAAAAGCGCCAAGAGTATGATGACCGACTTGCCATTGAGCTAGAGGTGATTAATAAAATGGGCTTCCCTGGCTACTTCCTAATTGTGATGGAGTTTATTCAGTGGAGCAAAGATAACAACATTCCAGTAGGCCCAGGACGAGGTTCAGGTGCAGGTTCATTAGTGGCCTATGCTCTTGATATTACCGACCTAGATCCACTTGAATTTGATTTACTATTTGAGCGCTTTTTGAATCCTGAACGGGTATCGATGCCCGATTTTGATATCGATTTTTGCATGGACAGGCGTGATGAGGTTATTGATCACGTTGCCCAAATGTATGGGCGCGACGCGGTATCACAAATTATTACCTTTGGTACCATGGCAGCAAAAGCCGTTATTCGCGATGTAGGGCGAGTATTGGGACACCCTTATGGCTTTGTAGACCGTATTTCTAAGCTAATTCCTGCCGACCCTGGCATGACCCTAAAAAAAGCCTTTGATGTTGAGCCTCGTCTACAACAAGCCTACGATAGCGATGAAGAAGTCAAAGAACTCATTGATATGGCGCGCATTCTAGAAGGCGTAACCCGTAACGCAGGTAAACACGCGGGTGGGGTGGTTATATCGCCTACGACCATTACTGATTTTGCGCCTTTGTATTGCGATGATGTGGGCGCAAACCCCGTCACGCAATTTGATAAAAACGATGTTGAAACAGCGGGTTTAGTTAAATTTGACTTTTTAGGTCTGCGTACGCTCACCATTATTCAGTGGGCGATTGATATGATCAAAGAGGTACGCGGCGAAGATGTGGATATTACGCAAATTCCCCTAATCGATCCGCCCTCGTTTAAATCTTTACAGCGCGCTGAAACGACCGCGGTATTCCAGTTGGAATCACGGGGCATGAAAGACCTGATTAAGCGCCTACAGCCCGATTCCTTTGAAGATATTATCGCATTGGTTGCTCTATTTAGACCTGGCCCCTTGCAGTCAGGTATGGTTGATAACTTTATTGACCGTAAACACGGCCGGGAAAAAATATCCTTCCCAGATGCACAATATGAACATGAGTGTTTAGAAGAAATCTTGTTGCCTACCTACGGCATTATTTTGTATCAAGAGCAAGTCATGCAAATCGCTCAGGTGATGTCTGGGTACTCCCTTGGTGGCGCCGATTTATTGCGCCGTGCCATGGGTAAGAAAAAACAAGAAGAGATGGACAAACAGCGCTCAAGCTTTGAAAAGGGCGCGGCAGATAATGGCATCGACCCTGAGCTTGCGATTAAGATATTTGACCTAGTAGAAAAATTTGCCGGTTATGGTTTTAACAAATCACATTCGGCAGCTTATGCACTTGTGTCGTATCAAACGCTGTGGCTAAAAGTGCATTACCCGGCAGAATTCATGGCAGCAGTGCTCTCTGCAGATATGGATAACACCGACAAGATTGTTACATTGGTTGACGAGTGTAATCGCATGGGCCTAACCATATTGCCACCTGATTTAAACGCCGGCCAATACAAATTCACCGTAAACCAAGAAGGCCAAATCGTTTATGGAATTGGTGCTATTAAAGGCGTTGGTGAAGGACCTGTAGAAGCAATTATTCATGCCCGCCAACATCATGGGGGCTTTATTAACCTCTTCGATTTTTGTGAAAAAGTAGACGGTAAAAAAATCAACAAACGGGTGCTTGAAAAGCTTGTTTTGTCTGGGGCGATGGATAACTTAGGTCCTCATAGAGCAGCGTTAATGGCGACCTTAAAAGATGCGATTGATACCGCAATGCAAAACGCTAAAGCCGCTGCCGCCGGACAAGGCGACCTGTTTGGCATGGACACTCAAGAACCAGAAGAAGCACAAAACGCCTTTAAACAAGTACCTAAATGGTCTGAGAAAATTTGGCTCGACGGCGAAAAAGAAACCCTTGGCCTGTATTTGACCGGTCATCCAATTAATCAGTATGTGGATGAAATAAAACATTACACCGACGCCCGTTTAGTAGACTTAAAGCCTTCAGGAAAAGACAACTACGTGAGTACCTTAGGTTTGGTACTTGGCGTACGAGTGATGACAAACAAAAAGGGCCGGCGCTGGGCGCTAGTTACTTTAGACGATAAATCTGCACGTATGGACATACGTTTGTACCCTGAGGTTTATGAGCGCTATGAAGATATTCTCAATTCTGATAATTTATTGTGGATAAAAGGACAGGTCAGCTTTGATGAATACAGCGGTGGCAATACAATGAACGCCGTAGAAGTGTTAAGCTTGATGCAAGTGCGCAGCAAGTATGTTCGTCAGCTACAATTACATTTAAAAGCTTCTGAGTGCACAATGTCGTCAGTGGCAAAAATTCAGGATATACTGCAACCCTTTAGAGGCGGTAGTTGTCCTTTACATATTAAGATAGATCATGACGATGCTAGCGCTATTTTGGCGAGTTCGGCGGCATGGTTTGTTGACCCTCAAGACGAGCTTTTATCGAGTCTGGGGCACGAATTAGGTGCTGAGAATGTCAGCCTTATTTTTCAATAACGATGATAAAAAGAACAAATTAGGATAAAGAATGGGGTCACACTTTTTGGATTTTGAGCAGCCTATCGCAGAATTGGAAGCGAAAATTGAGGAGCTTAGGCTCGTTAATCAAGGCGGTGAGTTTGACGTTGGTATTGAAGAAGAAATCTCACGTTTGCGTGAAAAGAACGGTGAACTTACCCGTAAAATATTTTCTGGTTTAGGGGCATGGCAAATTTCGCAGCTAGCGCGTCATCCCATGCGACCATACACGCAAGATTATATAGATAATGTGTTTAATGAGTTTGACGAACTCGCAGGTGATCGCGCTTTTGCTGACGATAAGGCGATTATTGGCGGTCTTGCTAAGTTAGACGATACGCCGGTTATGGTCATTGGCCATCAAAAAGGCCGCGATACGCATGAAAAAATTAAACGTAACTTTGGCATGCCAAAGCCCGAAGGTTACCGCAAAGCATTGCGTCTAATGAAAATGGCGGAACGTTTTAATTTACCTATTTTAACCTTTATTGATACTCCAGGTGCATACCCAGGTGTTGGCGCAGAAGAGCGCGGACAAAGTGAAGCCATTGCAATGAATCTAAAGGTTATGGCAGAGCTTAAAGTGCCCACGATTTGTACCGTCATTGGTGAGGGAGGCTCAGGTGGTGCATTAGCGATTGGTGTGGGCGATAGAGTTAACATGCTGCAATATTCAACCTATTCAGTGATCTCACCTGAAGGCTGTGCTTCTATTTTGTGGAAAAGTGCTGACAAAGCGCCAGTTGCTGCTGCTGCTATGGGCGTAACTGCTCCTCAAATCAAAGAGCTAGGCTTGATTAACACCATTGTAGATGAGCCTTTAGGTGGTGCGCACCGCGACCATAAAGCGATGGGGGCGAACTTAAAAGCGACCTTAAAGCAGCAGTTATCTCAACTAAGCAGTTTATCTACCGAAGCTTTGTTGCAAGAGCGGTATGAGCGTTTAATGTCGTTTGGCTATTGCTAAATACTGAAAAAATTGAGTAAGCGATGCCACACTCTTTGAACGATGAGGCTTTACTAAAGGCCCTAAGTGATAGCATCTCAGGCGCAAACAAATTAAAGGTCGCTTACAGTGGCGGCCTTGATTCTACTGTTTTACTGCATCTTTGCGTGCGCTTACGCACACAACATACTACCCTCGAAGTAGCAGCATTACATATCCATCATGGTTTAAGCCAACACGCTAATGCATGGCAAAAGCATTGCCAGCAGACCTGTGAAGCATGGTCTGTTCCCTTTGTCACAAAAAACATCAATATTAAACAAAAAGCCCGCACTAGCCTTGAGCAGCAAGCCCGTAAAGCGCGCTATGAAGCAATTGATGCGCTTGCTCAACATGACGAGTTAGTCTTGCTAGGGCAGCATCAAAACGACCAAGCAGAAACCTTTTTACTGCAACTTGCACGAGGCGCTGGGGTGGAGGGTTTAAGTGCGATGCCGGAGCATTTTACTCGGAATATTGAGCACGATAACGCGACTTCTTACTCGCTTTGCTTTGCTAGGCCACTGCTCAACTGCACGCAATCTCAACTTATAGAATATGCACAAGCGCATAAGCTTTCTTGGGTGGAGGATGAATCGAACAGTGATGAGGGCTTTTATCGTAATTTTGTTCGTCATAGCGTGATGCCTGTGTTGCAACAAAAGTGGCCTTCTATTAACGCTACTATAAGCCGCAGCGCAAGGCATTGCGCTGAGCAGGCTGAACTTGCCCATGAGTATATGCTGCTTCTCGCTGACAATGTCATTGACTCTAAAGGGCAATTGGATATTCAAGCTTGGCAAGCGTTATCAGACGTTAGTCAACGTGCAGTGTTGCGGTTTTGGTTAAAGGCACGAGTAGATACAATGCCAAGCACGGCAGTACTTAGTGAGATTGAGAAGCTTACGATAGCTAAACAAGATGCGAGCCCACATTGCCAATGGCAGAAAAATCGCGTGTCTCGATATCAGGGCAAGCTTATTGTGCATAAGGCTCTCGATGAGCACGCTAAACTTGGCTTTGATATAAATGTAGAACAACACTTTGATACTGACGGTAACTTTTCACATCCCGATTTGCCGTACACCTTACATGTGCGCAAAACCGATAATGCTTTTACGGGTTCTATATTGCTAAGAAACCTGCAAGTTCAGAGCTTAACACTATCGCTGACTTATGGCGCTTTCTCTAGAGTGTGTAGGCTTGATAAAAAACGCCCATCCAAAAGCATTAAACGGTGGTTGCAAGATATGCAGATCCCGCCTTGGGAGAGGGCTCATATTCCTATTTTAAGCCAGGGTTCACAAGTATTGGCTGTAGGGCAGCAACCGGCGCTTAACGATGAGTGTTATACCGATGAAAACCGCAAACTTGATAGCCAGTTGTCGCATAGTGCACAAGAGTATGTATTAATGTTAAAACCACTTTCCAAGCAAATTACCGAATAAAAAAAGCCCGCACAAGGCGGGCAATAGACTAACAGGCTCACGGGAGAGGACTGTTAAGTTTGGAACTTTACGCTGCAATATAGTGGTTTTTACCCGCTTCTTTCGCTTGATATAACGCAGAATCGGCACGATTAAAAATGCTCTCGCTGGTGTCATCTATCTTAAATGATGTTGCGCCAACACTGCTTGATACGCCATGTTGCACAAACAATGGGTGTTTGCTGATTGCCCGAGTAATACGATTGGCTACCATCTCGTTGGCTTTAGGATTGCTGTCGATTAACAAACAACAAAACTCGTCACCGCCAAACCTAAATGCATGGTCAGAATCACGTAGGCACTGTTGTAGAATGTCGGCAAGAGCAATCAATACTTGGTCGCCTTCGTGATGCCCAAAGCGGTCATTTACCGCTTTAAAGTTATCTAAATCGAACACTAATAAACCAAAACTCTCGCTGTTTCTTTTACTAATGCTAATGAGCTTGCTGATGCTTTCTGAAAAGCTGTTGCGATTGCCTAAGCCCGTTAGCATATCTTTAGTAGCGAGCTGACTAATGCGGTAGTACTCCAAAGCATGACGCAGGCTCATCGCAAAAATACCATGTACTTCCGATAACAGTTTGCGCTGAACGGGCGTTAGTACTTTAGTGAATGAGTATGACAGCTGTGCATGCTGAGGCGTACCAAAGGGGTGTCCATAGTAAATGGAAATTTTCATGATCCGGGAACGAGTTTTCGCGCTGCCGGTTTTTAATACTTTGTCAGCAAAGCTGAGTTTGAGAGAAGAGCAGGGTAATTTATCGGATATGATAATAAAATAGTCGTTGATGAGTTCTTCTAAATCAATCGATGAAAGCATGGCTCGCATAATGTGCGCCGATTCTGCCATCGTCAAAACGGTGACGTCGTTCTCGCTATTTAAAAATGCAGACGCGCTCTGTGTGTCTTGCGTCATAGGACTCATATCCATTTTTTGCTCCAATTTTCTTATACCGTCATTAATCTGACATTGCATAGCATTGTGTGTTGATATCTACTACTCTGTGGGTATACCAACGCGTTTTGCTTATTTTTCAATTCTCACAAAGTGGGTATAGCAAAGAGCGTGCCTATTTTGGGTATTGATGCGGGAGAAGCTGTGGATCAGATGTTTTTAAGTATGATTATGCTGATGTTAATTGCCGCTTTTTTGGTATGGCAATTCAAGCGTATTAATTTACCCCCCATACTGGCCTACTTATGCGCTGGTGTGTTTGCTGGCCCGCAAATATTTAACTTCTTTGCCGACAGCGAACAGATGCATCTTGCGGCAGAAGTTGGCATTGTATTTTTGTTATTTACCCTTGGTCTTGAGTTCTCGCTTGCTAAGTTAATTGCCATGCGCCGCTTAGTGTTTGGTGTGGGTGGCGGACAAATGCTACTGACAACTTCCTTTTTTGCCGCCCTTGCCGTTTTGATGGGGCAAAGTGTTACCACCGCGATTATTATTGGGGCAATGTTGGCGCTTTCTTCTACCGCGATCGTCATTAAAACCATTGATGAACAGGGCCGCTTGAATACCAAACGCTCGCAAATTGCGGTGAGTATTTTGTTATTCCAAGATATTGCAGTAGTACCTTTGTTAATTGCTATTCCGCTTTTAGCCAGTGATTCTGAGCAAAGTATCGCTATTGCTATGCTATTTGCCTTTTTAAAAGGTGTGATAGTGGTTGCGGTGCTGTTGTCGGTGGGTAAGTGGTTATTACCTACCATTTTTAACGAAGTCGCAAAATCTCGCACCGACGAACTTTTTGTATTGTGCACTCTGGTAATTGCACTGCTTGCCGCGGGTGCAACCTATGCCTTTGGGTTATCGATGGCGCTGGGTGCATTTTTAGCTGGCATGATGTTAAGTGAATCGCAGTACCGGCATCAGCTTGAGGCAGATATTCGCCCTTTTAGAGATATTTTGATGGGGCTGTTTTTTGTAACCGTTGGTATGCAGTTAAATCTTAGTGTATTGACCACACAATTTCACTGGATTGTACTGGGGCTTATTGTTTTACTGCTGGTTAAGGTGGTAATGATTCGACTGGCAGCTATTGTTAATCAAGCTGATGCGCAAGACGGATGGGCGGCGGGTTTAAAACTCTCGCAAATGGGTGAGTTTAGTTTTGTACTGGCCGCTTTGGCTCTAGAGAACCGCCTAATTGATGAATACACCTCCTCATTGATCATTTGTATTGGCGTTATCAGTATGGCCTTAACCCCATGGTTAATATCAAAAAGTAGTGACATAGCGAGTTACCTAGCTAAGTCTCCGGAGCCTAGTGCTACCCCTGTCAGCTTTGAAGCGGTGGATAAAGAGCAGAGCACTCAAAGCGCAGACGTACTCATTTTAGGCTTTGGCCGCGTAGGGCAATCTATCTCTAAAATGATGAAATTAGAAAAACTTAGCTATCATGTTATTGATATTGACCCCATTCGTGTGCAAGAAAGCCGTTTGGCTGGCGAGCATATTTTTTATGGGGATGCCGCCTATAAGTCTATTTTACTCACCGCACAAATTCAGCAGGTAAAGCTAGTAATAATTACCTTTGATAATCACGATAAAGCGCTAAAAGTGATCAATACCATCACATCTATTACCCCCGACATTTCGATTATTGTAAGGACGCGTAAAGATTATAAGATGGATGACTTATATAACGCAGGTGCCAAGCAGGTAGTGCCTGAAATGCAAGAGGGCAGCCTCATGCTGATTTCTCAGGTACTGCATTATGCCGGCGTGCCAATGTCGAGAATTTTAAAGCGTATTCGGAATGAGCGTAAGAAAGGTTATGTACATATGCATGGCTTTTATCCGGGTGAAACTACCGAGATCAGTTATGACACAAAAGACAAACTTGAGTTTATGCATGCGGTGGTGATCACAGAAGACGCTTACGCGGTTGGTAAATCGATCGAGGATTTAGATATTGTGCGTCGGCGAGTGAATATTATTGCAGTGCGCCGAAATAACGTTGAAATATCAATGCCGGAATCCGATTTCGTTTTACTCACTCACGACGTGCTTGTTATTTCGGGTAAACCGCGCCGGGTAGAGCGTATAGAAAAGTTTTTATTAGATGGTGGCTAAGCTAAGTTAAGCTCGCGAGCAAGCGAGCCCTCTCTGTTGTATTGCCACCTTAACCTTTAAGTTCATCGATAGCTTTATTCAAATTGTACTTTTCATCGGTCACGATTTTTTCAAGGACTTCGATGCGTTCTTGCATGGCAGCAAGTTTCTGCTCAACGCTGCTTTCGTGTTCTGAAAGCAGTGCATCGGTATGTTTTATGGACTTGTTATTTTTTTGCACGGTTTTTACAATCGATACCACCATACTGCTAAGAATTGCGATAATAATAATAGCGGTTAAGTTCATGTTGTCTTCCTTAATCTTTTGTTGTTGATGGGGTACATGCTTTTACATAGGTGTAGCTTCGTATGTATTGAGCTAAATGCTTTGCTCTAAGTCCTGACCCAATTAAAGCAAAAAAACATTCTCGACTCTATAGGGCATTAGTCACAAAGTGTTTTATAGGCCATAAAGTTAAGCATTACTCATATTATTTATACCTAATGCAAAGGTATTGCCATATTTTATATTGTTGATTTATATGTATATTTTATATTTTCAAGTAGTATAGATATAACGAGCTTAGTCAAATTGACTAACATTTAGTAAAACCTTATCAATTTTCCCTCATCTTTGATGGCCTAAATTAAAATTTACACCCATCAGCTCCTTTACAGATACTTAGCATAAAACTAAGATCAATAACCTTATAAAGACTTGTGGCTAGACGTGCAAGCTAAATACAGAGATGCAAACCACCTATGAATGAAGATGCAGGGCATACATTACCTTCGCAAGATGAAGTCGATATTCAAATGATGCGAGAAGCAATGCTGCAAGCAAAACTTGCCGAAGGTGAGGGTGAAATACCGGTAGGTGCAGTGCTTGTTTACAATGGGCGTATTATTGGCAAGGGACGCAATCAAAGTATTAGTCTACTCGACCCCTCTGCTCATGCTGAAATGCTGGCCATTCGTGAAGGTGCAAAAAGCCTTGGCAATTACCGCCTGCAAGATTGCACCTTATATGTGACCTTAGAACCCTGTTCAATGTGTGCGGGCCTGTTAGTGCATGCGCGTATTGCACGATTGGTGTTTGGTGCGTTTGATGAAAAAACCGGTGCGTGCGGCAGCATTAGCAATATTGTTCAAGACTCGCGTTTGAATCATCAAATTGAAATAAAAAATGGCGTGTTAGATGTTGAATGTGCAAGGATGTTGTCAGATTTCTTTAGATTGCGAAGAGAGAAAAAGAAAGCACTTAAAGCTCAAAAGAAGGTGAATTAAACAAAAGCCACGAAAAAGGCCTCAAAAAAAAGGGAGGCTAACAAGCCTCCCGATAATCCTCTTCTAATTCAAACATGGCGAACTGTTTTCGCCTGAGTAATACTCGTTGATGTATTTTCTTTAGCATCATGCGACGCTTTGTGTTGCTTCGTATCGTTCGTTGCTTTTTCATATTTACCTTTTCTTATTTTATGGTCATCAAACGTGTGCTTTTTAGCTTATGCCTCTTAATGTTAGTGGGCTCTGCTGTTAGCTATACGCTCGTGCTTCACAGATGCTGAAGCTTATAAATTTTGATGACTTTGACGTTGTTTTCGGCTTTATCATTTTTTCTTCCAGCCGACATGAGTTCTTTGTTACATGAGCTTGTTCAGTGAATAAGCAGTTTATACCTCTCATTCTCTGACACCAGCGCGCATACCATACACTAAGTTGTTTAACTTTCAACTTAAGTATAAGCAAAAATTACACCAGCTTTATTACAAGTTGATGTCTCTTATATGACATTTGTGTGTAAAAAGGTTCACAAAACTAACAAGTACAGGGGGTAAAACACAAAGCAAGTGGAAGGTCTTTTTTACGGTGGTCACTTGCAAGGCAAAAACGCTCTTCAGCATTACAAAAATGAACGCTGCGTTAGGTTTCTGTGTTTTGTGCCGCAGTTGTATCGGTATTGTCTAGTTTAGGGTTGGGCTCTTCTGGTGCCGCGGGCTCACTGGGTATCTCAGGCAGTGTTTCTTGTTCCTCTAGCCAAACTAAGCTGTCGTAATAACGCCTTATATTGTCAACATAATTTACTGCTTCATCACCTCGCGCATAGCCAAAACGAGTGTTTTGGTAATAACGTTTTTGCCGCAGCAGTGGTAGGTGCTTTTTGACATCAATCCATAAATCAGGGTTATAGCCTTGGCCCTCGGTAATCCGCCGAGCGTCCTCTAAATGCCCTAAACCGATGTTATAGGCTGCCATAGCCAGCCAAAGGCGATCGGGGTGTTGTATGCGGGCAGGGATGCGGCTCAGTAAACTTGCAAAATATCGAGCACCGCCACTAATACTTTGTTCTGCGTCGGTGCGTACAGTCACGCCCATATCTTTTGCTGTACCGCGGGTTAGCATCATCATACCGCGCACGCCTGTGGCGGATTTCGCATCTGGGTTCCAATGACTCTCTTGATATGCCATTGCGGCTAATAAGCGCCAATCTAAATCACCCGCGTGTGCTTCAAATATTTCTCGATACTTAGGGAGTTTTGAATCTACGGCACGCATAAAGGCACGCGTATCCACAAAGTCGAAACTGCGTACATGGCCAAAGTATTTATCTTCTAATACTGCTAATTGACCACTGCGTTGCATGCTGCCAAAGTATTCGAGTAAGGCGGCGCGTAATGAGTCATCCGTTTGCTTATTCAACATCCATGCGATTTGTAGAGTGTCGGTAACAGAAAAGCCAATCCCCAAATTTGGGAAACGTCTGCGCGCAACCGCTAAAATATTCGAATCGGAAATGGTGTAGTCAAGTTCATCGTTTGACACCATTTCAAGGAGTTCTTCAATATCTTTCTCGGTGGTTTCATTCCAGGTAATATCGCTTTGTGCGATGGCATCTACTAGAGGTTCACGATAGAGGTCGTTGGCGATGATTGTGAGGTCTCCCTCTAATTGCTCAATGTCGCGAGGACGGTTTTTACCTTTGCGATAGACCAACTCAAAGTTGAGGTTTTGGTAACTTGGGCCGAATTTGTATTTTTCTTTACGCTGCTTGGTCATTGAAATGTTAGCAGCAATTAAATCGAGTTGAGTAGCGTCAAGTTGTGCCACGACTTCTCTGAAGTCATAGTAAGGATAAACCTCTAACTTTACACCTAAGTAGTCGGCAAAGCCTTTTGCTAGCTCATATTCAAAGCCTTCGGCAGAGGTCGCGCCATAATAGTAGGTGGTACGGCCGTAAATTGAGCCTACTTTAAGCACGCCTTCGTCGAGTATTCGCCCCAATGTGGACTCGGTGGTATAAGGCGAGCAACTTATTAGTACGCACGACATCACTAGCACCAAGGCTGTGCGATACAGTCCTTTGTGTCTGCTTACTCTAAGACCTGCAAATAGTAAGCGCATGGATTGGGCGTGGGCGATAAATTGCTTCATGAACTTAATCATATCTGCCCTTGCCCTCAAAACCAATATTTTAATCTCGTAAAGTGAAGGATTAATCAATAATTAGCTGACTTAAGCACTTATCAAAGCGGGCATATTCTACTATAATTCGCGCACTTATTTATGTTGGTCTTGCCAACTAATTTACTGCTTTATGGACTTGCCCTATGCTCACTTTGTTTGGCTCATCTGCGCTTTCTTCTTTTAACCAACAAAAACTACTGCAGGAATGCGCCGCGAAGGGGATTGGCTTAAAGCAGATCGTCGCGAAATACGTACACTTTGTTGACTGTGAGCAAGACCTTGATGCTTCAGAAACTGAGGTACTCAAGAAACTTTTGACCTACGGTCCCGCCGATAAACAAGATGCTAACCTTGTAAGCGATTGTGTGGTAGTACCTCGCCCTGGCACAATTTCTCCATGGTCTAGTAAAGCGACCAACATTGCTCAAAATTGTGAGTTACACAAAATTCGTCGCATCGAACGCGGCGTGGCGTATCACTTGAGTTTTGACAACGACAACATCAGCGCTGAGCAAAAAGCCGAGGCAATTGCGCTAATCTCACCACTAATTCACGACCGCATGACGCAAAGCATACTGAACTCACTCGAGCAGGCCAGTTGTTTGTTTGCGCATTCTGATGCGAAGCCTTTTACTGAAGTGGATATTCTCAAACAAGGTAAAAGTGCGTTGGAGGCAGCAAACCAACACTTAGGTTTAGCCCTCGCTGACGATGAAATTGACTACTTAGTCGATAGCTTTTTAAAACTAGGACGTAACCCTCACGATATTGAACTGTATATGTTCGCGCAGGCAAACTCAGAGCATTGTCGCCATAAGATATTTAATGCCGATTGGACCATCGATGGCAAAGAGCAGCCAAAGTCATTGTTCAAGATGATCAAAAATACTTTTGAGTGCACACCTGATTTTGTATCTTCTGCTTATTCTGATAATGCGGCGGTCATGCAAGGTTGGGAGGCAGGTCGCTTCTACCCAGAGCCAGACTCACAGTCTTACGAATATCATCACCAACCAATCGATATTTTGATGAAGGTCGAAACCCATAATCACCCCACTGCAATTTCGCCATACCCGGGCGCAGCCACGGGCTCTGGCGGAGAAATTCGTGACGAAGGGGCAACCGGAAGAGGTTCAAAGCCTAAAGCAGGTTTAGTCGGTTTTACCGTTTCTAATTTAAATATACCTGCGTTGAGCCAACCTTGGGAGCAAGCCTACGGCAAGCCTGAGCGCATCGTAGATGCGTTAAATATTATGACTCATGGGCCTTTAGGTGGAGCGGCATTTAATAACGAGTTTGGTCGCCCGAATATTCTTGGCTATTTCCGCACTTATGAGCAGCGCGTTAATAGTTTTAATGGCGATGAAGTTCGCGGTTATCATAAGCCTATAATGCTTGCCGGTGGCTTAGGCAATATTAAACGCGACCATGTACAAAAAGGGGAAATCACCGTAGGTGCAAAATTGATTGCCTTAGGTGGGCCTGCCATGAACATTGGTTTAGGCGGTGGCGCGGCATCGTCCGTAGCATCTGGCCAAAGCTCTGCCGATTTAGATTTTGCATCCGTGCAGCGTGAAAACCCGGAAATGGAACGCCGTTGCCAAGAGGTTATCGACCGTTGTTGGCAGCTTGGCAATAACAATCCCATCCAATTTATCCACGACGTTGGCGCGGGTGGTTTATCCAACGCCTTTCCGGAGTTAGTCAACGATGGTGGACGTGGTGGCGTATTTGAAATTCGCGACATCCACTGCGACGAGCCGGGTTTATCTCCCCTTGAGATTTGGTGTAATGAGTCACAAGAGCGTTACGTGATGTCAGTGGCGCCTGAAAATATGCAATTATTTAGCGATATTTGCGAACGTGAGCGTGCGCCATTTGCCGTGGTGGGTGAGGCTACTAGAGAGCAGCATTTAACCTTAAGTGACCGCAAATTTGGTAACAAACCGATTGATATGCCTTTAGATGTGTTGCTTGGCAAACCACCTAAAATGCATCGCGATGTGGTCAGCACAAAGGCCATAGGCGATGATTTTGATGCCAACACGCTAGATACTCGCGAAGCTGCTGAACGTTTGTTAGAGCTTCCGACCATTGCTGAAAAAACCTTCTTAATCACCATTGGCGATAGAAGCGTTACCGGAATGGTTGCACGCGACCAAATGGTTGGGCCATGGCAAGTGCCTGTTGCTGATGTCGCAGTGACAACATCAGCCTTTGATTCGTATCAAGGTGAAGCGATGGCAATGGGCGAGCGCACCCCGGTTGCACTAATTAACTATGGTGCATCAGCTCGTTTAGCGGTGGGTGAAACATTAACCAATATTGCGGCATCAAACATTGGTGATATCAAACGTATTAAGTTATCGGCTAACTGGATGGCCGCGGCCGGTCATCCGGGTGAAGATGCAGGATTATACGAGGCCGTAAAGGCGGTGGGCGAGGAGCTTTGCCCCGCATTAGGTATTGCTATTCCAGTTGGTAAAGATTCGATGTCGATGAAAACGGCATGGCAGGAAGAGGACAAAAATGGCGCTGAAGATAAATCAGTGACATCCCCTCTGTCTCTGGTTATTACTGGTTTTGCCGCCGTGAAAGATGTACGTAAAACCCTCACGCCAGAGCTAAATACTGATAGCCAAGGCAAGTTATATTTAATTGATATCGCACGTGGAAAGCAGCGTTTAGGCGGCTCATGCTTGGCTCAAGTGTATAATAAGCTTGGAACACAAGCGCCCGATGTTGATAGCGCTACAGATTTACTTGGATTTTTCAATGCAGTACAAGCAATGAACGAACAAGGCTTGCTCGATGCTTACCATGACCGTTCTGACGGTGGCTTATTTACCACCTTGGTGGAAATGGCATTTGCGGGTAAAACTGGTATTAGCGCCGATACCAGTGCCCTTGGTGAACACGCAAACGCGAGTTTATTTAATGAAGAACTAGGTGCGGTGATACAGGTAAGTGATGCTCATATTGAGAGCGTGAAAACCATTCTTCATGAGCATGGATTACAAGACTGTTTGCATCAGGTTGCGGTATTAAACGACAAAGACAGCATTGAGTTTGTACATAAAGGTGAGCGTATTTTAAGTGAGACTCGCACTCACTACCGAACGCTTTGGGCATCGACTACCCACGCGATGCAGTCCTTACGCGATAACCCAGAATGTGCAGCACAAGAGTTACAGAGCAAACAAGATAAAAACGACCCTGGTTTGCATTCGTCGCTCACCTACGACATTAATGAGGACGTTGCAGCGCCCTTTATCATCAAAGGCGTGAAGCCAAAACTTGCGGTACTCAGAGAGCAAGGTGTTAATTCTCATGTTGAAATGGCAGCAGCCTTCCATCGTGCTGGTTTTGAAGCGGTAGATGTACACATGAGCGATTTAGCCAGTGAACGGCGCTCACTACAAGACTTCAACGGCTTAGTGGTATGCGGTGGCTTTAGTTATGGCGATGTACTTGGTGCCGGTGAAGGTTGGGCAAAATCGGTACTTTATCGCGAAGCATTACGCGCACAGTTTGCAGAATTTTTTGAACGTAAATCGACCTTCTCATTGGGCGTGTGTAATGGCTGTCAGATGATGTCAAATTTGAAGTCGTTGATCCCCGGCGCTGAAAATTGGCCGCACTTTGTCAACAACGCCTCTGAGAGATTCGAAGCGCGAGTAGCAATGGTCGAAGTAATGGAATCACCTTCGGTACTGCTCTCAGACATGCAAGGCTCTAGAATGCCAATTGCAGTGTCGCACGGAGAAGGGCGTGCTGAATTTAAACAAAGCACACAAATCGCAGAGCTACAAAAACACCAGCAAGTCTCACTGCGTTATGTAGATAACTACGGCAAAATGACCGAGAAATACCCGGCGAACCCTAATGGCTCGCCTCTTGGCGTTACCGGTTTAACCTCAAGCGATGGTCGTGCAACAATAATGATGCCGCACCCAGAACGCGTATTTAGAGCGGTGAGTAACTCTTGGCGACCTAAAGAGTGGCAAGAGGATAGCCCGTGGATGAGAATGTTTAGAAACGCGCGCCGCTACCTAGGTTAATGCCTTTTTTGATGCTGCTCACGGTTTATTAGCTTTTGGTTGGGGTGCTTTTTAAGTAATACGTAAACTGCGCCCAAGCCGCCATGTTGTTTTAGCGCGGTGTGAAAGGCAATCACCATGTTCATCTCACGCAGCCATTGATTCACATAACTTTTCATGAAGGCAGGAAAGGGCTTGCTGTGCAGGCCAATGCCATGGTCAATTAGCACGCAGCGAATACCGCGCTCGTGACATTCTTGTAGTGTGTTATAAATCGTTAAACGTGCGTCATCAAAATGAAGGTGCTTGAGCACTAAGCGTGAATCGATATCGTATTTGCCCAACCGCAGGTTTTTGTACACGCCTTCTTGAATACCGTCTTGTTTGTAGGAAATAAAGTCGTGGGGGTCAACGGGCTCTACATATTCAACACTTAGGCCGTTATCGTCTAATGCGACTTGTTTCTCTAGTGCTTCACGTTTTAGTCTTTGCGCAAGTGTTTCTTGGCCTTTACTGTTTAGCTGAGCTTTGTTTGACGCAGCGAGCGGCTTTACATCTTGCATTTCCTCAAAAAAAGACATGTCCTTATCGCCATTGCTCATATCGCCTCCATTGTATTTTCTTTCAACTTACATATTACGCGTGAATACTGATTTATGATTAGCTCTTTGATATTTAGTTGCGATAAAAATGCATGAGTATCAATCCCCTAAATAAAGGTAGTGCTAAGTGTTACGAGATAACAGTACTAAAATAAGAGGATTTTAAATGCGATTAAGATCAGAATGCTTCCGCCTAAAAGGTTGGCTTTTTCTTGCAAATAATCGCCCATTCTCTTGCCAAAATAGAAACCTAACAGACTAAAGCAAAAGCTGATAATACCAATAATCGCACACGATAAAAGCGCACTTGTCGCAAACAAAACCAGTGTAAACCCTGCAGCAAAGGCATCAATACTAGCGGCAAGCGCGAGCAATAAAAGAGTACTATGTTTTAGATTGATGACGCTAGAGACGAGCTTGTTGTGACTTGTTTGCTGACTCGACTCAGCTGTACCTTGTTGAAATACCTCAACTATTGTTTTTAGTCCTATACCCAGCAATAAGGCAAAGGCTATCCATTTAGAGACACTTTCAAACCAAGAAAATAGATGTAAACCGCCGTTATAACCGGCCATCGTCATAATAAAATGAAAGCCACCAAGGTAAAGAGCGACTAGCAATGCAGGCTTTAGATACACCCTCGATTGCTGTGCGCCTATTCCAATGGATACTGCAAACCCGTCCATGCTAAGGGCAATCGCAAGTAAAAGAAGTTCAATCATGGATAAAGACCTTGGTAAACAGCTTAACTAAACGACTACTTAAAGCGGTTAAGCGTTAAAATCGCATATGAATCACTTGCGATTAATCTGCTCTAATGTAGCAACGACTCTGCTGCAGCCTTTTGCATCTACAAGCTGAAACACCTTATCAGCTTGCGAAGTGAGCATGCTCTTATTATCGCAAAGTGTTTTAAACATTTCAGCATATTTTGCCGCGCTACTATCTTGCTGTTGCCCCAAACAATAATGGGCTTCAACAACAGTTAGACTTTTGGCTAGCGCTTCTTGGTTTGCCGCTACTGTAGTTGTAATCGCGGGTAAGCCCAAGCAACACCGTTCCCATACGGTGGCACCCACCGCACCAACGTATAAAAAAGACTCAGCCAAACGCAGGGCCATATTATCAATTTGTATTGCTACGCTCAGCGATAAATACGCCTCACAATATTCAATAACCGATTGCTGATTCGGGTTGTTTTGGCCCAACACTACTAGCCCTTTAAGCTTATATTTTGATAATAAAGGAGCAATGCCTTTAAGCGCTTTTAAGGTTTCATTTCCTTTATCTATTCCGCCAAAAAAGAATAGGACTTGGCCATGCGCTAAGCGCTCTGAAAAAGGGGTAAGAGTGCGATGAAGGTCAAGAAAGTGTGCATTTAATAATGCAAATTGTGGCCCTAAAAGCTGCTGGCATTCACGTGGGCAAAGATGGTGGTAGCGGTCATCCATATTGACATAGTAATTTTGGTCTAAGACGATATCGCAATCTATAGGTCGGTTTGCTAAGTCGTCGATATGCAATATGTGTTTGCTGAATTCTCGCATAGGTTTATGCCAGTGCGCGTCGAGGGCATAATGGTCGCTAATAATCCAATCAAAGCTTTCACACTCGATGGTGAGCAGGTAAGACTTAATAGCTTGAGCGCTCTGCTCAATTTCTAGCGAGTAGTCTAGGCCCAGCCATTGAATATACGGTGTTAATTCGTCATCATTGCTGAGCCTTGACGATGGTGGGAGCGAGGCGCAGCTGGCTTGCGGGAGAGTTATCACCTTAAATTCTTGATCGCTAATAAAATCAATTAGATTGCCACTCAAAGCTCTGCAAAAAAATACCACTGTATGTTTGTTCTCTCTCAGGGCTTTTGCAAGGCTTAGGCAACGGTATACATGACCAGTTCCAATCTCTAATGAAGCATCAACGCGTATGGCTACTTCCATAAGTTAAATGAGGCCTTCATTTTTAGCGCTTGCTGGGTGTTTGAGTTGGTATAATTGCAACGCGTATTCCCAATCCTCTGGGGTGTCAATGTCGATAACCTCCTTTCTTGAAATTGGCATCGGGATTGCGCGCTCCGAAAAAAGCGAAACGTCGTTTAAGTATGCTGCAGGGCGGCCCCAGTAAAATTGCCCAACATCATGGTAGGCGAGAGGTAAATCTTGAGAGCGGGTATTTAAATGTTTGGGCTCAAGCATATTGGCCCGAGACTTTTCATCAATTGCAATTGCTCGTTGTATTGGAAAGGCGTACTCGCATACTGGAAAGCAATAATCAGCATCAAGGTCTTGACTCAATAGCTCTAGTGAGTGGCGTATGTCAGTCTCTTTAATAAAGGGGGAGCAGGCATAGATGCAACAGATTAAATCTACCTTAATGTTGCGTTCTTGATACCACAATAGTGCGTGTTTAATGACATCGGCGGTTGTTGCAAAATCGTCGGCTATATTTTTCGGGCGTAAAAAGGGCAACTCTGCGCCATACTGCTTGGCAATCCGCGCAATTTCAGCATCGTCAGTCGATACAATCACTTTATCGAAACACCCTGAATTGATTGCTGTCTCAATGGAGTATGCAATAACGGGTTTGCCAAAAAAGTCTTTTATGTTCTTTTTTTTGATGCGTTTACTGCCGCCTCGGGCGGGAATAATTGCCACTTTCATGTGTTTACTCTTTGCTTTGTATTGCGTTATTGGCTGTTCTTGCTCTTTTTAGCTGCCTACGGCCACAGTGTAGGAAAAACTTAGCAAAAGCAATGCCATAACTTTGCAATAACTAAGAAATAGCTAAGCTATCACCTAGCAATGCTATTTACTCATAGTTGCTTAGCGAGAAGGCCTGCTTTATTCTATTTGCAATGGTTTGTAACGTTCAAAGGATGTGCACAGTTAATGACGGCACTTACACTCAGGCCTGCATTGCCAAACGATATGATGGCATTGTTTAGATGGCGAAACGATGCAGTAACGCGTCAAATGTCGATAGATACAGCAGCCGTTGAGCTAAGTACCCATGAATCTTGGTATGCGGCAGCATTGTCTAGTAGCTCATGTTTGATTTACATCGCTGAGCTTGTTGCTACTAAAAGCAAGATTGCAATGCTGCGTTTTGAAGGCAATACCGATAATCAAAGCTTCACAATATCGATAAATCTTAACCCTGACTATAGAGGGCAAGGCTTAGCTGTAACGTGTTTAGTTGAAGGAATACGCTTGTTTAAAGCGACTAAACCGACTTGCTCACGTATTTTGGCGCAAATTAAAACGAATAATGTGGGTAGCCAAAAAAGCTTTGAGCGTGCGGGCTTTGTAAAATGCACCGCGTTATTAGAAGCTACGCAAAGTGCTCAACCTATTAGCGATTTATTGGAATATGAGTATAGGCTCTAAGCCTCAAGTACAGGTGGCACTGTGTTGGCATCTGTGGGAATGCAAATCCTTGAAATTACAAGTTATGTTGTTAGCCGATTGGCCGATATTATGGCTGTTATGCAAATAGTCTAGAACACTATTTTCCATTAATCGTTAAACTTATCAGTACATGAGATAGTTTAGTAACTGAATACTGAGGCCCTATTTATGTTGCAACCGGTCGTTATTGCTGGCAGAGAAATTTCAGCTAATATGCCGCCTTATATTATCGCAGAGCTTTCGGCAAATCATAACGGCGATATAGAGCGAGCAAAAGCGTCTATTTTAGCGGCAAAAAAAGCCGGTGCATGTGCGGTGAAAATACAAAGTTATACCCCCGACACCATGACAATTGATGTAGATAGGGATGATTTCAACATCACTCAAGGGTTATGGAAAGGCTACAATCTCTATCAACTTTATGCAGAGGCCTATACGCCCTTTGAATGGCATGAAGCATTATTTGCTTATGCAAAACAGCTCAACATTACTTTATTTTCCTCTCCCTTTGATGAAACCGCGGTTGATTTACTGCAATCTTTAAATGCTCCAGCTTACAAAGTTGCCTCTTTTGAATTAGTGGATATTCCGCTCATTCGCTACATTGCTAAACAAGGCAAACCGATGTTGATGTCTACCGGCATGGCGTCATATGATGAAATAGCCGAGGCCTTAGAGGCCGCACGTAGCGTCGGTTGTAATGAAATCGCTTTGTTTCATTGCATCAGCAGTTATCCTGCACCCATGTCGCAAGCGGATTTAAGCAGTATTGTTAGTTTGCGTGATAAGTTTCAAGTGCAGGTAGGCTTGTCGGATCATACTCTCGGAAATACCGCAGCGGTGGTATCTACTGCACTCGGTGCGTCTTTAATTGAAAAACACTTCACATTAAACCGCGCTGAAAAAGGGCCTGATAGTGAGTTTTCAATAGAGCCTGATGAGCTATCAATCCTCATTCAAGAAACTCGTGATGCTTTTGATGGTTTAGGTAAGGGGCACGAAACGCGTGCACAAGTTGAAACAGCGAGCCTAGCGTTTAGGCGCTCATTGTATTTTGTTAAAGCCCTTAAAAAAGGTGACGTTGTGAGTCAAGAACATGTGCGCAGAATTCGCCCGGGTTTTGGTTTAGCACCGAAGCACTTTGATGCCGTGATGGGTAGAACGGTCACAGCTGACATTGCTGCGGGCGATCGCGTGAGCTGGGATGTGTTAAGTAAGTAGTCTGGCAGAGAGCTTAAACACCAGTGCTGAGTCTTGTAATAAAGTCATGCATATAAAAAAACGCTAGGTTTTAAGGCCTAGCGTTTTCGTTTTTACAGGTTTTAAATAGAGCTTAGTTAGCGCCGTCTATAATATCATTAAAGGTTGCGCTAGGGCGCATAACTTTTGCACACAAGGCATGATCTGCCTTGAAGTAACCACCAATATCGACAGGTTTACCTTGTGCATCATTGAGCTCTTGTACAATTTTAGCTTCGTTGGCGCTGAGCTGCTCGAACAATGCTTTGAATTGGGCAGCAAGTTCGCTGTCGTCACTCTGATTAGCCAGCTCTTCAGCCCAATATAGGCTTAAGTAAAAGTGACTACCACGGTTGTCAATTTCGCCTACTTTTCGTGATGGAGACTTGCCAGTTTCTAATAAGCGACCTGTTGCAGCATCAAGAGTATCAGCAAGGACTTTAGCCTTGTTGTTACCATGCTTTTGACTGAAGTCTTCAATAGAGACCGCAAGGGCTAAAAACTCACCTAATGAATCCCAACGTAAGTGGTTTTCTTCGAGTAGTTGTTGTACGTGTTTAGGAGCAGAGCCACCAGCGCCTGTTTCAAATAAACCGCCGCCTTTCATTAATGGTACTACCGATAGCATTTTAGCACTGGTTCCTAATTCTAAAATTGGGAACAAATCGGTCAGGTAATCACGCAAAATGTTGCCCGTCGCTGAAATGGTATCAAGGCCGCGAGCAACACGCTCGAGGGTGTAACGCATTGCGCGAACTTGTGACATAATCTGAATGTCTAGTCCAGTTGTATCGTGGTCTTGAAGGTAAGTTCTAACCTTTTTAATCAGCTCGTTTTCGTGAGGTCTGTATGGGTCTAACCAAAATACAACCGGCGTATTTGACTCACGTGCACGGCGTACCGCTAATTTCACCCAGTCTTGAATAGGCGCATCTTTAGTTTGGCACATGCGCCAAATATCACCTTCTTCAATACGTTGCTCCATGAGTACTTCACCACTGTCAACATCAACAATACGTGCAACACCGGCTTTAGCTGACTCAAAAGTCTTATCGTGAGAACCATACTCTTCGGCTTTTTGTGCCATTAGACCAACGTTTGGAACCGTACCCATTGTAGTTGGATCAAAGTTGCCATGCCACTTACAGAAGCTGATCATCTCTTGATAAATTCGAGCAAAAGTAGACTCAGGCATCACCGCTTTACAATCATAAGTTTTGCCATCCGCGCCCCACATTTTGCCGCCTGAACGGATCATTGCCGGCATCGAGGCATCAACAATAACGTCACTTGGAGAGTGGAAGTTCGTAATGCCTTTAGACGAATCCACCATCGCTAGTGCTGGGCGGTTTTCTTGGCAAGCGTGCAAGTCGCGTTCAATCTCTTCACGCTGGCTTGCTGGAAGTTCCGCAATTTTTTCGTATAAACTGGCCATACCGTTATTCACGTTAATACCAAGTTTGTCGAATAATTCGCCGTGCTTTTCAAAGGCTTCTTTGTAGTAAATTTTTACTGCGTGACCAAATACGATGGGGTGCGAAACCTTCATCATGGTAGCCTTTACATGTAACGAGAATAAGATACCCGATTCGCGGCAATCTTCCATTTCTCTTTCGTAAAACTCGCAGAGCGCTTTTTTGCTCATGAACATTAAGTCAATGACTTCGTCTTTTTGTAGCGGTAACTTCTCTTTTAGTACCTCGGTGCTGCCATCGTCAGCTAAAAGCTCCATGCGAACAGTGCGTGCTTTTTCTAATGTCATAGACTGCTCGCCGTCGTAAAAATCGCCACTGTGCATGTGCGAAACATGAGTACTCGACCATTGCTTCCACTCGCTCATGCTGTGTGGATGTTTACGCGCAAAGTTTTTAACGGCTTTAGGTGCACGGCGGTCGGAATTTCCTTCGCGCAAGACTGGGTTTACTGCACTGCCTAGTGCTTTACCATAACGCTGACGAAGCGTTTTTTCTTCATCTGTTTTAGGATCGTCTGGGAAATCAGGGATTGCATAACCTTTGCTTTGTAGCTCTTTGATACAGGTTTTAAGCTGCTGTACCGACGCACTGATGTTCGGTAGTTTAATAATATTGGTAGTTGGCTCTTGGGTTAAACGCCCTAGTTCTGCTAGGTTGTCTGGAACGCGTTGGTCTTGTGTTAAACATTCTGGGAATTCGGCAAGTACACGTGCGGCTACCGATATATCGCTAAGCTGCACGTCAATGTCGGCTGCTGCGGTAAATTTTTGGATAATCGGTAACAACGAAGCCGTTGCGAGTGATGGCGCTTCGTCGGTGTAGGTGTAAATAATGGTTTGTTTTTTATCTGACATTTACAGAGGTTCCTTATTAGAGTTCGGCTACTTACAGTTGATAACGATGCCGTTGCATCTAAAGTCGAGTGTTTAGCCACCCGAAATTGCCCAATAAACTGAGCAAGAGCAATTAATTAACATTATGTAGCGTATAAGTCTTTCAAAACTTACTGCAATTCTATGTTATTCCGCGAACATTAAAAAGTAGCAGCTAAGTATAAAAGCACAAATTTGGTGTGTATACGACTATGGTATACGACGAGTGTCGACTCTGGTTTAGAATTTACTGTACTAGCTTGTGATGAATAAAGCTGGCATCGCTGTAATTAAGACGATCGATGTCTACATTCGACACTATCGAACGTTGTTAATCTTTGAATTTTTATCATACTTGTCTCATCTAAAATTAAGTGTACGAACAAAGATAAGAAGGTGAGGCAATATGACTAACGCGGCAAATACACATGTGGACGTAGCAATTATTGGTACCGGTACAGCTGGCATGGGCGCATATCGAGAGGTACGAAAACATACTAACAGCATTGCGCTTATTGAAGGCGGCAAATATGGAACTACCTGCGCACGTGTGGGATGTATGCCATCAAAGTTACTTATCGCGCCCGGTGAACTGCGTCACAGAGCCGAAAAATTTAATGAGTTTGGTTTAGAAGGTAGTATCCCAAGCGTAAATGGTAAGGCGGTAATGAAGCGTGTTCGCGAAGAGCGTGACCGTTTTGTTAGTTTTGTAAACGAAGATATTGAAGGCTTTGATGAAACACATAGAATTGAGGCCTATGCGAAGTTCATTAACGATCACACCTTGAGTTTGTCGACAGGTGGTACCATCACCGCCGATAAAATTATTATTGCTACGGGATCTCGGCCCAACATCCCTGCGTTTTTCGAAAGTGCGAAAGACCGCTTAATTACCAATGATGACGTATTTTATTGGGAAGACTTACCTAAGTCGGTCGCAGTGTTTGGCGCCGGTGTGATTGGATTGGAGCTTGGTCAAGCATTGCACCGTTTAGGGGTGAAAACACATTTGTTCGGAGTGGGTGACTCAGTAGGCCCGCTGTCGGACCCTGAGGTGATTTCAAATGCTTTGGAGATTTTTAAAGAAGAATTTAGCTTTCATAGTAATGGACAAGTTAAACGCATAATACGCAGCGATAATGGCGTACAAATTACCTTTAAAGCAACTCCAGACAGTGAAGAGCGTGTTGAAACCTTTGACTATTTACTGGCAGCAACGGGCCGTAAAGCAAACGTCGATAATATTGGGCTAGAAAATACCTCTGTGACCTTGGATTCGCGCGGTGTTCCGCAATATAATCCAATGTCGATGCAATGTGGAAACAGCCACATTTTTATTGCCGGGGACGTAAATGGCGATATTCCATTGTTACATGAGGCCTCAGACGAAGGTCGCTTGGCAGGTGAAAATGCATCAAGTTATCCGCAGGTGTTTCGCAAAGCACGAAAAGCCAGTCTAGGGATTGTGTTTTCTGATCCACAAATTGCGACAGTTGGAATGTCTTTTAAAGCGTTATCGGATAAAAAAGGATGTGAGTTCGCCACCGGAAGCGTTAGCTTTACTGGCCAAGGTCGCTCGCGAGTAATGTTAGTAAACAAAGGTCTGCTCAGAGTTTACGGCGACAAAGAAACAGGCGTGTTGTTAGGTGCTGAAATGATAGGGCCTCACAACGAACATATTGCACACTTATTGGCTTGGGTTATTCAAATGCGCATGACCGTGGCAGATGTGCTGCAGTTGCCATTTTACCACCCCGTAATTGAAGAAGGTTTGCGCACGGCGCTGCGCGATTTACTGTTTAATCTTGGCATGGGAGCTCATCCCCCGCTGCGCTGCATAGATTGTGGCCCAGGTGCATAAATAAAGTGGAGACTTTCCAATGAAAAAAATCGAAATTTATAGCAAAAGCTACTGCCCATTCTGCAAACGAGTAAAAGCAACTTTAACGCGCTTGGGATTAAGTTATGAAGAATTTGAAATTACTGAGTCGGAGAAACTAACACAACAGATGCAAGAACGCAGCGGACGCAGAACGGTGCCGCAAGTGTTTATTAATGGCGAACATATTGGCGGTGGTGATGACTTCCATGCCGCTTTAGAGTCTGGCGCTTTGGCACATCTAATCCCAGAACTAGCATAACGATTTAAGCATTAAGAGGCTGATAACGGTGTTTCGTTGTTACTCTCAGGCTAGCAGCTTTGGCAGTGCTGCTAGTTAAGCTTAACTTGACTGACTTCTTTATCGTGTTTACGAAACTGCTTTGGCGTCATGCCCACATACTTGCTAAAGGTTTTACTAAAAGCCCGTTCCGATTCGTAACCCACTGCAAGTGCAATGTCGTCTATAAATTGTGAACTACTTACAATCATTTCTTTTGCTTTTTGAATACGCAAATTCGATAAGTAACCAAACACCGGCTGGCCTACCAATGCATTAAACTTCTTTGCAAAAGCCGCCCGCGACATACCAACCGCCGACGCTAAGCTGTCTATGGTCCATGCTTTTTCGGGAGAACTATGCATAAACTCTAAGGACTTTTTAATACGTTTATCACGCAATGCATGTAAAAACGAATGTTCTTGGTGGCGACCAAAATTTATTCTAATGAGCTCAACAAGCACCACTTCGGTTAGTTTATTGACGATGATTTCGTTGCCGATGTTTTGTGACATATATTCTGCGCTCAACTGACTAAAAGTGCTCTTGAGCCATGGGTGTTTATTTATTTCATCGGCACGAACAATTGTGACTTGTTCAAACATATCGCTAAGAGGCGATAGGCGGTCGTGCTTAAACGAACAGTCACCGCAAAGCAATAAAGTTGCTTCATCGTTAAGGGGCTTTTCGCCTGGAGGAGGTATACTACTTAAGGTATGGTTGGTATTTGGTCCCAAAAATATAAGGTCGCCAGTTGAAAGTTGCTCTACCTTATCATTTACACTTACCCAACAAGCGCCGCGCCTAACTAAATGGAAACAAGCAGTTTCTTTATCGATAAATGCCTTTGTCCAAGGGGGTTCAACGTGGCTGCAAAAATATACGCTCCCTTCTACTTTTAGTGATTGCAATATATCGCTTAAGATTTCCATAGAATCAGTCAACTCCGCTTAGCGCAATACTTAAAAGTATACGATTAATGTCTAAAGTAAAGGCTTTTGGTATTAATCGAGTCGTTATTAAAATTTATAATCGATATGCTGAAATTTTGTTTTGAATCTAAACCTCGACTTTACTGTATAAATGAAAAATCACATTTGCTTGCTCCGAGCAATTTGAAAAGGAAAAACATGCAATACCTACATACTATGCTGCGCGTAAAAGACTTAGATAAAACCCGCCATTTCTTTTGTGACTTACTAGGATTGACTGAGTTTAATCGTTATGAAAACGAGAAGGGGCGATTTACCTTAGTATTTTTGTGTGCACCGCAGGACATTGAATTGGCCAAAGAACGCAAAGCACCGCTCATTGAACTGACCTACAATTGGGACAATGAAGAAGAATACGATAATGGCAGAGCCTTTGGGCACTTGGCTTACCGTGTTGAGAACATTTATGACACCTGCCAACACTTGCAAGACAATGGCGTAACAATTTTAAGACCACCCCGCGATGGGCACATGGCTTTTGTGAAATCTCCTGATGGTATTTCCATTGAAATTTTGCAAGCGGGAGATTCTTTAGCGCCCCAAGAACCATGGTTGTCGATGGAAAATACCGGCTCTTGGTAGAATAAGCCTCAAGAAGTAAAAGATTAAAAGCTCACTGCTTTTGCTCGCGCTCTGTACGCTCTAGTCGCTGGCGATCGGGAGTGAAGTATTGTGTGCGGTCAGGCGCATTGTCGCCGCGTAACCATTTTTGTGGAAACTCTGCCGCTTTCGTGCCATCTTTATTGCGTAATACCGCACCACTGTTGAACTTCTCGGTATACGGTACGCTGTGATTGCCCTGTTTGTCGGCTAACAGCTCAAACAGCTTTTCTCGCATTTCAACTTTGGTTCTGAGCAAAGCCGGATCCTCAATCAGATTATTCATCTCTTTTGGGTCTTTTTGAATATCGTAAAGCTCTTCGGTGTCCCATACGCCATGGTATTGGATGAGTTTGTATCGGTCGCTTCTAAGCGCAAATGTAGTGGGGGTATGAGGGTAATTAAACTCCCAATAATATTCATATAAAAATGAATCGCGCCACTGGTCTGCTGATTTACCGCTGACACTTCTAATTTCACTTTCGATAATAGGCAGCAGGCTGTCACCTTCAAATTGTTCGGGTGATGGTGCGCCGGCTATGTCTAAAATGGTTGGCCCAATATCGATGCCTAGTGCCATTTTATCGATGCTCTGACCCGCCGCTACCATGCTCGGTGACCATAATAAAAGTGGGACGCGGATAGATTCTTCATAGGCATTGCGTTTATCGATTAAGCCATGCTCACCAAATAAAAAGCCATTGTCGCCCATCAAAAACACGCTGGTGTTCTCGCTCAAGTTATTATCTTCTAGATACTTCATGATGCGACCTATGCTGTCGTCTACCGCTGCTATGGCACGATAATACTGGCGTTTGTATTCAGCCACATTTAGCGTGCTGTGATAGGGAAAGTCCACACCATGCCAAGAGTTACGTTGGTTTTTTACCCACATCGGTTTGCCAACATAATTATCAGGATTGTCGGCCATGGAGTCAGGGAGGGCGATATTTACATCTGCATAAATGTTCTCATGGCGAGGGGCAGGAGCAAAGTTGGCATGCACGGCTTTATGAGAGAGGTATAAGAAAAAAGGTTTGTCCTGACCTTGCTGTTCTTGCTTAAGCCACGCTAGGGAATACTCGGTTAATTCATCGGTAATATAGCCTTTTTGCTCAACGCGCTCGCCATTAATATTAAAAGTATTGGTCTTACCATTGTTATCTTTTACTGGAAAATAATTTCCTTGGCCGGGGAAGCTCAACCAATAGTCAAAGCCTGGTTGCGGGTTGTCGCTGTAACTGTCATCGCCACCGGTGCCACCCATATGCCACTTGCCTACAAAAGCGGTGTTGTAACCTGCTTCTTGCAGGTATTCAGGGAAAAATCTAGAGCCAGCTTTAGCCGAAGAGTTGTTATCAACTACGCCGTGGTTGTGCATATATTGGCTGGTCAAAATAGAGGCTCGGCTAGGTGAGCATAATGAGGTTGTCACAAACGCATTTTTAAAATGTACGCCTTCCCTTGCAAGTATGTCGATGTTTGGTGTTTGAATTTCTGGGTTTATAAACCCGAGTTGGTCATAACGTTGGTCGTCGGTGAGAATAAAAATAACGTTTTGTTTGGCCTGAACAAGTTGAGAAGCGCTAAGCGAGATCAGCGCAAATAATGCGAGACGTGAAAACAAGTGACCTATAGTTAAAATCTTGTTCTGGCTCATGATGTTATGCCCTCTATTTATTTCAGTCGCAAGATTTATGCGGTAAAAATATAAGTAAGTACGCCACCATAGAGCAGAAGACTGACCATGCCTAGTTTCGTCTTTTTGTTAGGTCTTTATAGTATTTCGTTGCGTTAGGAAGTCGGCATATTAATTCTTAGTGTGAGGAACCGGCTAGACATAAAATTAAAACATAAATTGCAATATTCCATAAAAGTATATAATATTCCATTTAGAAATATAGAGGTAAAGGATGAGCATTTCTTGGAGTACATCGGTTTTTTAGCAGCAGTAGTAATGGGCATTGTTCTTGGCGCAATTGGTGGGGGGGGCTCAATTTTAACTGTTCCCATCCTTGTCTACCTTTTTGGTCAGGACGCATCTATCGCAACTGGCTACTCCTTGCTCATTGTTGGCCTAACTGCAAGCTATGGTGCTTTTAGTTACTACCGTAAAGGTCTTATTGAGGTAAAGGCGGCAATTACCTTTGCTATTCCCTCTATTATTGCGGTTTACCTTACTCGTGCTTACGTAATGCCAGCCATACCTGATGTGATCTTTAGTTCTCCTTTTGTACTGGAAAAAAACATGCTCATTATGGTCAGTTTTGCTGTTTTAATGCTGCTTTCAGCCTATATGATGCTAACCAAAGACAACACCAAGATTGCAAGCAATGGTAAACGCCACAGTTCGCTTTTAATCCTGCTAGAAGGCGCATTAGTAGGTTTTGCGACAGGCATGTTAGGTGCTGGTGGCGGTTTTCTTATTATTCCTGCTTTAGTGCTGTTAATGGGCATGGAGATGAAAAAGGCAGTTGGGGCTTCACTCTTAATTATTTCACTTAAATCGCTGATTGGATTCACGGGTGATTTACAAGCCGGTATCGCAATTGACATAGTGCTTGTCGGAAAAATCATTGCGTTTACGGTGCTTGGTATGTGGCTCGCAACGAAAGTAGCAAGCAAGATTGAGAGTAGTAAATTGCAGAAGGGATTTGGTGTGTTTACCTTAGTGATCGCCATATTTATTTTACTAAAAGAATTAATTTAAGACTGTTAATGCAGAAGAGGACATTCATGAAAGTAAAAACGTTTTTTGATGAGGCAACCGCGACCTTCACACACCTTGTTATCGATGAATCGACCAACAAATGTGCGGTAATTGATTCGGTGCTCGATTACGATCATTTCTCAGGCATGGTCAAAACCGATAGCGCTAATCAGGTTATTGATTACATAAAAGCTAATAACTTGAGCAATGAGTGGATTTTGGAAACCCATATTCATGCAGACCATATTACCGCTTCAAAATACTTGCAGACACACATTGGCGGTAAAACAGCAATGGGAGTAGGTATTAAAGAGGTACTTAAAATATGGGTACCTATGTTTGATGATAGCGATGCCACTCCCATTAGCGGTGAGCAGTTTGATGTTTTGCTTGATGAAGGCGACAATATTGAAATCGGCAATATCACACTCAGCACATGGCTAACCCCTGGCCACACACCAGCGTGTGCAAGTTATTATTGCGAAGCAGCCAAAGCCATTTTTGTGGGGGATACGATTTTTTCTCCACATATTGGCACCGCGCGTTGTGATTTTCCGGGAGGCTCCGCATCAGACTTATTCAAAACGATACAGCGCTTTTACACCTTACCTGATGACACAACGCTGTATCTTTGCCACGATTATCCTGAACAGGGCAGAGAACCACTGGCCCATATCAGAGTTGGGGAGCAGAAGGCATCTAACATACAAATTCGCCCCAACACACACTATAATGAATATGTGGAAAAGCGAGAAGCAAGAGATGCAACGCTAGCAGTACCTAAATTGTTGTTTCCATCGTTACAAACAAATTTGCGATTAGGTGATTTTGGCGTGAAATCTGAAAACGGCCTGCAATATATAAAAATTCCAATTAACGCTCTGTGAGGTGGCAAATGGATCTTAAAAAACTAACTAAAGATGTTGCGGTATCGCCACAAATTTCAGCAGCTGACTTAATCTCAATTCAAGCCTTAGGCTATAGCACTGTGGTATGTCACCGCCCCGATGGTGAAGAGGCAGACCAGGTCAAATACAGCGAAATAGAGAACGCCGCTAGAGCCTTAAACCTCAAGACTATTTATCAGCCCGTTGTAAGTGGGAAAATAACAGATGCTGACGTTGTTGAGTTCAAATCAATATTGAACGAAGCACAAGGCCCTGTTTTTGCGTATTGCCGAACCGGTACCCGCTGCACCATGCTGTGGTCTCTAGCGGTATCGGACCAACTCTCAGTATCTGAGATATTGTTAACAAGCAAAAATGCGGGATACGACATGAGTGCGCTTGCAGAGCGTATTGCAAATGACGATAAAGAAGCGCCCAACAAACACGATTAACAATACGATATTAAACGTAAACTGCTAGCATAGGCGTTGCGCTTGCAAAAAAAACATACAAAAAAACGGCAATTAACCCTGCAATGAGAAAAATTATGAGCAATATAACCCTGCTAGACGGCGGTATGGGACAAGAGTTACTGCGCCGAAGTAGTCGCGAGGTTACGCCAATGTGGTCGGCAGATATTATGCTGAATGAGCCGTTGTTAGTCAGAGATTTGCACCGCGACTTTATTCTTGCGGGTGCCAGAGTAATTACGCTCAATACCTATACCGCGACGCTTTCTAGGTTGCGCCGTGAGGGCTACATCGACGAAATCGAAACCTTACATAACACTGCAATGCAAGCGGCGGCTGATGCCATTGATATGGCAGAGGTAGCGGGCGTGAGAATTGCCGCGAGTTTACCTCCTTTGGTCGCGAGCTATCGTCCAGAAGTGTCTTTAAGCTTTTCCGAGTCGCTGAATGAGTACCGCGCTTTAGTGGAATTGCAATCAGCTAAAAGCGACATTGTAATGTGCGAGACCATGTCTTCGATTACCGAAGCGCTAGCTGCCTGCACCGCAGCAAAAGAAAGCGATAAATTGGTTTGGGTTGCGTTGTCGGTAAAAGATACCGCAAATAGCACACAAAGCGACAGCTTTCAGCTTAGAAGCGGCGAGCCCTTGAGCGATGCACTAGACGCCATAAAACAACTCCAGCCAGATGCCATACTCCTTAATTGCAGTAAACCAGAGGCCATAGATGCTTGCTGGCCATTGATGCAAGCCTCAGGTGCTAAAGTAGGGGCCTATGCCAACGGTTTTACCAGCGTTGATAAGCTTTATCCTGGCGATACTGTAGAGCAATTGCATGCACGAAAAGACTTAAGCCCACAGCAATATGCACAGCAGCTTATGCAGTGGGTAGAGCAGGGGGCGAGTATTGTAGGCGGTTGTTGCGAGATTGGGCCTGGGCACATTCGGGCGGTTTATGAGGCGTTGGAAAGACGCGAGTTGCACTTATGAATACGTATTTTTCAATACTTACACGACTGGTTTGATTACAACAAACAGCTTTGTAAAACCTATAAAATATAAATATGAGCGACTAAGCAATTAGCATTTTTGATATCTCTATCGTAAAACCGATTAAAGCCAGAACGAGGCCCACACCGCCAATAGCATTTCCTCTGCCAAGCACAATTCCGAGTCTTACGAAGACTTTGCTAATAAATGTCACAACGCCAAGAAAAATTGTAAACACTGTAAATGCGACGTTGGCAACAATGCTCATAGCGGGTTCGATAATTGAGATTATAGCGACAGAGACGACCCAGATCGCAATATAAAATCCTATAGCAATCCAGTGCCAGTGTTGTCTTGTTACGGGGCGGCCAACGAGACGAAACTGATTGGTTTCAAAGAATACTTTTACGCGCTCTGCAAATGTAGGTAAATAAAGCTCTATTGCCACCAAAACCAAACCTACTACTTGTATGGTAATACTAACCCAGTTTATTACGCTCTCAGTCAAATTTTATTACCCTATAACTTGATTGTTTTGCCGAACTTATTATCAATGAGATACGCCTGCTTTTCAGTGAGTATCGCTGGCTAATTATTTTCAACGACTCAAAAGCTTACAGGTTTTTTAGATTAAGTTTAAGCAAATGTTTTCCATGACAAAGGAGGAGAGCAGATATTCTTATTCAGAATCGATTGGACAGTTGAGGTGATTAAACAGTTTTGTGTGGACTTATTTGATTTGGCGACAGTTTCCACGAGACTTCTCTAATAACATAACAATGAAGCGCTCAAAGTATATCGCGATGAGATCAAATCAGGTGTCGATTTACTAATTAATGCTCGTATTTTCGGTATTCACATTTAAGGCCGGCAAGATGCTTAAAGACTTTCTTTAGGATTGCTATTCTGGTAGCTTTACACGTTGTATATTACTAACGGACTAGTTTTAATGAAAAACCTCGCCCTGCTTTTTGTTGTAGCACTCGCCTGCCTATTTATTGCTTCGTTTCCTTCGAAAGCGGCTAACCTTAAAAAGTTTGATAAAATTTGCGATAGGAATGATTTACATAGAGCCTTAGAACGCGCAAGCACGCTCTCTGAATCTCGTCTTGTTACGAGATCTTTTTATCATTGCATGAACGAAGTGCACAAAGAAAATCAATCGGTTCAGACTAGCAATGCAAAGAATTCAAAATCCAAGACTGAATCAACGCAACGCGATACTAAAGCCCCAGAGCTCGTAAGCTTAACAATAGACCAACAGTATATTGATGTAAATGAAGGTGCAGAATTTATAGATCTTACTCTAGTAGTAAAAGAGGAGGGTAGCGGCCCGGACTTCGCTTACGTCGACTTCTATTCTCCCGACCTAGACGGTAACAATCAACATATAAGTGTTTACTTTGAAGCGGACAAGTGGAATAAGACACGCAATCAGAATGAATATACGCAAACACGTTCGGTAGAAATAACCACCAATGCTATTCCTGGTATTTGGGCTATTTCGGTAAATACAATTTCTGATAAGAGTTTTAATTATTTAAACTGGATAAGCAGTGATCAGCTTAGAAACTTGGGCTCGAGCGCTGAATTTGAAGTAGCAAACGACGCTGAATTAGATTTGAGCCCGCCTGAATTGATTGAT
The DNA here is from genome assembly GCA_964621345.1 of uncultured Glaciecola sp. Taxonomy (GTDB): domain Bacteria; phylum Pseudomonadota; class Gammaproteobacteria; order Enterobacterales; family Alteromonadaceae; genus Glaciecola. Next base: position 48,889 of record CAZUON010000018.1, read on the forward strand.
CTGTCCTATTCTCTCAATGATATCGACGTGACTAACGGTGATGTGAGTTTGTTTTTTACAGCAACAGTAAAAGATTATGGGTCTGAACCCAACTATATGTATTTAAGTGTTTCAGCACCTGAAGACGACATACAAGACCGTAACAAAACGATATTTTTCGACGAACACAATGGTCGTGGTTGGGAGCCTGCGGGCGAGCCTGACACTTACACAATGACTCGCTCTATCACTTTTCGGACAACCGATCCAAGTGGCATTTGGAATATCGCTTTTGAATATGCAGAAGATAAAAACGGCAATCAACTAAACATATATAATGCGAATCCCAATGACCCTAAATTTAACTTCAATTTTGAAACTCAAATTGTCATCATTAATGACAAAGTGCTTGACCTTGATGCACCCAAACTGAGGTCACTGACCTTCGAAACCATCTACAATGGCGCGGAGCCTGAGCAGCGCAAAATCACTGTAGAAGTAGAGGAGGCAAGCGACATTGAATATATGACACTCACTTTTATGTCCCCCTCTCAAGATTGGCAAAGCAATAAGCACATTGACTTCAAAGACTGGGTGAGAATTGGAAGTAGCAATCGCTTACGCGCGACCGAAACATTTGATGTTGCTCCTTCTGATGAAACTGGCATTTGGCCAATATCTATCAATGTTGATGACACCCAAGACAATTATGCTTACTACGATGCTTATGCCTTAACGATACTTGGTTTTGATGGATATTTACTTAATCAGGTTGATATCGATACATTGCCCGACTATCAGGTAAGTGGTGATGAATTAGTATTTACTAAGGTCAATGAAGAGATACAAAGCCAATTTGTTATCTCAAAACGCAATTTACCTGAAGACACTAACCAAGCTTTTCTGGTCTTTGAACTATCTGATGGTCTAGGTCTGCGAAGCTATTCGTTCCAGAGCGAATCTGACGTTAATGTTGACTGCTACAATCGAGAAGGCGAAGATTATTTCTGTTACATAAATGCCGCAGATAAAGACTGGGAAACGATTCATTTTGAAGTTGGAGCCATAGTAAAAGAGGCAGCGTCACACAACATCCGCGTGGAGCTTAGCTACACCGACTACTCCAACCCTGAAGTCATGAAAGATAACAACGTGCTAATACAACAAATCGACACCCCTAGAATGCCTGCTGTTGCTGGGGATTACAATGGCGATGGGCGTGCTGATATTGCTTTTCGACTTGCCAAAAATGCTACTAGCTATTCACAAGGTTCACAAACTGGCAATAAGCAACAGTTTCGATTTGGACGAAGCTCTGACATCCCTGTAAATGGCGATTTTGATGGGGACGGCATTATCGATGTTGCTGTTCGTCGACCTAGCGAGGCGACCTGGTATGCGAAACTTTCTACTAGCGGCGAAGTGTTGGTGAGTTATGTTGGTGAACAAAATGACGATATACCAGTACCCGCTGATTATGATGGAGACGGTATTACAGACTTTGCCGTAAGACGCCCGTCAACGGGCCAATTTATTATTCAATTTAGCAGCAATGATAGTATCTATACCAAGCGCTTTGGGGTGCAAATTAATGATATTCCTGTGGTAGCAGATTATGATGGCGACGGTAAAAGCGACATTGCGATTCGTCGACCTTCGAACGCTACATGGTACATTTTAGAGTCGTCAACAGACTTAATACGCAAAATTCGCTTTGGCCTGCAAGCTTCCGACATTCCTGTGCCACACGACTATGATGGTGATGGAAAGGCAGATATCGCGATTCGACGAGAGGGCAGCTCGAGCTGGTTCATCTTTAATTCTGCGGACGAAAATATTGAGCGAGTTTACTTCGGTACTTTCAAAGGTGGTATTCCTGCAGTTGGGGATTACGACGGTGACGGCAAAGCCGATATTGCATTACGCCGTCCAGCAACTTTTGAGTGGCGTATTCGAGAATCTAACAACAACTTTGAGGAACGCATCGTTGAATTCGGCTCATCGAGCCAAGCAATCCCAACGTTAGCGCCAATGCACATTATAATGAAGATGCTTGAGGAGCAGTCAGCTGTCAATTCTGCTCCAGCAGTTGATAGCAGCATCGTACGCGAGTTGCCGGAAACGGCTGTAAGTACTTGGTCTTATGAGATGAGTCATTAAACAAAGCTAAAAGGCCGAATATTATGTTTAAGCTATGGTTTTAAGCCCACTTAAGTGGGCTCAAGCTAATCACTTAGACAAAGCGTATATTTCTTTAAAAGAGGCTCTCACTAAGGCTTTTTGTTTTTCGATTATCTCAGAGTAGTCGGTATGTTGCTTCATTCTCACACTTGCTGCTCTGGCGATTTCTTTATAGGCTACACAGCCTTGGAGGTAATCGGGTGCCCAGCTTTTTGTATAAGCGTTTAGCTTGTTAATGCGCTTGTCTACCGCAACAAATGGGTTGCTGTATGTCATTGATAAAATAGCGCCATGCAGACTAGTACCAATAAATAGTTCGGCATGAGCTAAGGCTGAGGTAATATCGTCGATGTGATTATGAGACAAATGAAAAACAGGAAATCTTGCTTTGCTAGCTAACCATTTTGCGGCAATGATGTCATCGTGTCCTGGGCAATTTCCAATACTCAATAGACCAATCTTAAAGCCAAATTCGTCATAAATTTTTTCGAGTTCTTTCAGCACGATGGGGAGTTTGTTTTTTGACTTCTGATACCCAAACTGAACACATACATAGGGCTCTTCAGTTTGTTTTGTTAGGCTGTTTTTCGGTTTAATGTCACTATAGGTAATTACCGAGTCGGGGAGCATTCGGGATGCTTGGTTCACTTCGCCTCGAAGCATGCGTTGTGAAGCACGGTCGCGCACACTAACATAGACAGCTTTTTTTAATGCCTTAGCAAAAACTTGTTTTTTTGACGCTAACTTAGGCACAGACCCGCCAACAGCATGATACATAACTTTGTTGTTTTCCAACAAATTATCTTGCGAAGGCATAAAGGGTAGAGGCTCTTTAAATAGTTTGAAACGATAAAATAGGTGGCGTTTTAAGCGCTTGTGGTCGTAGCGTTTCAGCATATCGAACCACCTAGGCTTAATGAATGATAACAGTTTCAGCCAGTCGCTATTAAGTACCTGGCCACCAGCAATTAAAATCGTAGTATTTGTTGCTTGCTGCGTTTCATCTAAAAAGACATCGTAACCGATTGTAGGTAGTGCTCCAACCGCGCTTAAATCACTATTTACAATGGCTACATTAATAAATGTGCACGCCCCGCATTGCGTCAAGTGCCATTTTGCAACTAGTGGAAATAGTAAATCACCATAGTTATACCTATCGCTCGCACTTACGCAGTACACCGTGGGTTTTGTCAAAGCTTACTCACTAATTATATATATTAAAAATAGCTCAAAAGTGGCCACCCCTAGTGGACTCGAACCACTATCAAAGACTTAGGAGGTCCTCGTTTTATCCAGTTAAACTAAGGGGTGGAATAATTTTTCAGTATTTTGGGGCAAAGTAAGGTTCAAAACAAGCCCGCCTTACACCCCTAACGGAATTCCCAAAGTAAAGAAGCCTACAAGCAACAACGTCCACACAACTAAAAATGCCACCGAATAAGGCACCATAATAATCAGCATATCGCCAAAGCCCATTTTAGGGTTGTATTTACGCATAAAGGCCAAGATAACACCGGCATAGGTCATCATTGGTGTGATGATATTGGTTGATGAATCGGCTACTCTAAAGGCTGCGGCCACAAAATCAGGGGTCATTTCTGGGTTTACAAAAAACAACATGGGGACAAATATAGGGCCAAGTAACATCCATTTAGAGGTAAGGCCGCCGATGAATATGTTAATGACGGCAGTAGTGAAGATAAAACCAATTAAGAGCAGTACCGGGAATTCTTGTAAGCCGAGGGCTTGTAAAAATTCAGCGCCTAAAAATGTAATCCATGTGCCTAAGCCACTGTGGCTTAATAGCCCCAAAAAGTTGTAGGTAAAAAAGGTCAGAACCATGATGTAACCCATGGTATTCATTTGCGACACCATGGCCTCAACCACATCCCATACGCGGTTAAAGCGCTTCGTCGCAACGCCAAAAAATACACCGGTTACAATAAAAAATAGTGAAATTAATAGAATAATATTGTTCATGTAAGGGCGTACAACGGCGCCTGCGTCGTTTGTGTAGGCGGCTAATGGCCCTAGCGCTAAACCCACAATCATCGCCATGGCAACTAGCACACCTAACCCTGCTGCACGCAAGCCTCGCGCTTCATCATCTGATACAGTGAATTCACCGGGGTTAATATCTTTAGGTACTTCAAAATCAGCATGATTGAGTTTTGGCTCTACATAGCGGCGGGTTACCCAAAACCCGGTTATGCTTAATACAAAGGTCGATACCACAATAAATATCCAATGCATGGTAATTGGGTTTAAGGCTTCACCTGCGGCATTCTCAAAAGGGATCCCCTGAGCTTCGGCAAACACTTGCGCATTTAAACCTATAATTGCGTCAATGGGGCCAGGTATGATGTTTGCGCTAAAACCGGCAGATACACCCGCAAAGGCAGCAGCCATGCCAATTAATGGGTTGCGGCCTAAACCTGCATACAACAAACCAGCCAAAGGGATAAGTACTAAATAACCCGCGTCGGTAGCAATGGAGCTTAAAATACCAATTAGCACGAGCAATAGGGGGAGTACGCTTTGTGGAATTTTTGCGCCGGCTCGTTTTATCAAAGCGCCAAATAAGCCTGACTGTTCGGCCACACCTACTGCCATGACAACAATTAGAATAACACCCAATACACCACCGCCAAACGCAAGCCAATTAGCGAGCAGGGCATTGTCGAATATCCATTGCATATTCTCAGCTTGGTGCATGCCTTTTATAGTGTGCTGAATGGCTTCACCACCAGCGCCAATGGTATCGAAAGTGTAGCCCGACATAAATACGGTGAGTAGGTATGCGGCTGGGTAAAATGCCATAAAAATAATGACTGGATCTGGAATGCGTTTACCGGCTTTTTCGATAAAATTACTGAGGGAGGTTGTGTTATCTGCCATGTTTTTATTTTTATTCGAATATTATTGAAGTTGCGACCTCACAAAGCTTAGTGCAAGTGCTATAACATTTCAATTTATATGAGGCAAAATAGCCTGCTTGACTCTTACTAATCATATTCTAAAAAGAGCGTCATACCGGCGAAGGCCGGTACCTCCCAACGTTACTGAAATTGCAAAAATAATCAGCAGGATTTGACATGAGTGGTT
>CAZUON010000019.1:0-7869 GCA_964621345.1 uncultured Glaciecola sp.
ACCAGGGACACGCGGATTTTCAATCCGCTGCTCTACCAACTGAGCTATCGAGGCAATGCCAGCAACAATTTGTGTAATTGCTGTGGACGCGTATTAAACGGATTTACGGCCTCTAAGTCAATAGCTTTTTGCCAAAAGTAGTGGATTTTTTGACGATTTAGCTAGTATTTGAGCAATGTGCCCTTAGTACCAAGCACATTTGTTTACTTTGTAATCACTTAGTCTGCATTTATTTCGCAGGGGGTACATACCCCTCAATAGTCGGCTCTTTACCTTCGAATAAAAACGCGACCATCTTTTCTTCTAAAAAGGCTCTGTCGGCAGCATTCATCATATTGAGTTTGTTTTCGTTAATCAGCATGGTTTGCTTTTTTTGCCATAAGCTAAAGGCTTCTTTAGAAATATTATCAAAAATACGTTTGCCAATCTCACCGGGGTACAGCTGAAAATCTAGGCCATCGGCTTCTTTATCTAAATGCTCGCAGTGTACGGTTCTAGCCATAATCTTCGTTTTGTCCTTGTTTGTAGTGATAAATAGTAATTACAAATAGTCGTTTTCAATACGTTTAAGAATTTTCACGGTTGGCGCTGCTAGGCCTACCTCCGACTGTTGATGTATGTTGTACCACATTAGCGATTCTTCTTGTAGCGCTTGCTCTTGTGCTAATGGCTCTTGTACTGATGACTCTCGTATTAATGATGCTTGTTTAGATTGAACTGGCGCTTCTGTCATTAGCAATAGTATTGGCGATATCTCCAAATGGAAATGACTAAACGTGTGCCTGAAAGGGTCTAGCGCAATGCGCTGGGTACTTGCACAATGTAGCATTGCAATCTCTTGCTCTAATAACTCATCGCTTGTTTCAACAAAACCCCACAAACCACCCCAAATACCGCTCGCTGGGCGCTTTTGCATCATTACGCTGCCTTGGTAAAAGGGAATGAGCATGTAACAGGTTTTTGTTGGAATGCTTTTTTTCGGTTTTTTATGGGGCAATTCAGCTTGCCGGCCATGGGCGTAGGCTAAACAATGACTCATCACCGGGCACTGCTCGCACTTAGGTTTGCTGCGGGTGCATAAGGTTGCTCCAAGGTCCATCATGGCTTGGGTATAATCATTAAAGCGCGCGGGTGGTGCTTCGCCCACTTGTTTAGCTGATGGAGAGCTTGGGGCAAGAGACTCTGCTATTTGCCACATCGCATCTTCCACTTTTTTATTGCCCGGCCATCCTTCCACCGCGCAATAACGGCCAAGTACGCGTTTTACGTTGCCATCTAAAATTACATAGTGCTGGTTGTCGGCAAGGGATAAAATGGCAGCTGCAGTAGAGCGTCCAATACCCGGTAGGGCAAGTATTTGCTCAAAGTCTTGTGGCATAATCCCATTATGGTTCGCTTTTACTTGTTGCGCCGCTTTGTGCAAATTGCGTGCTCTGGCGTAATAGCCAAGACCCGTCCATAAATGCAACACTTCATCCACTGGCGCATCGGCCAAATCCACAAGTGTGGGAAAACGCTGCATAAAACGCTGAAAATATGGGATCACAGTTTTCACTTGAGTCTGCTGCAACATAATTTCCGATATCCACACCGAATAACGCGTCTTATTTTGCTGCCAAGGTAAGTCTTTGCGACCATGCTCATCGAACCAAGTAAGCACCTGTTTTGAGAACGAAAATTCAGCCATTTAATCTACTCATTTAATTCCGTGTCCTTCACTTTATTCACGCAATGCGTAATTTTATCGTTCTTTAAGTTCATTGCTCAGCACAATGCTTTATAATAGCCCAAGGCACACAAGAACTCTCCAAGATAATCTCGGAAATCACTGGTAGCATCTATTCACTACCTAGCGTCGTTCTTTACATCAACATAAATACCCTAACAAAGACCAAAAAGATTATGAGTCGTTTTAAGACAGAAGAAGAAGCCCGTGAAGCGGGTGTGTATATTTCCAAAGTAAAAAGCTTTGTAAAGCGCGAAGGCAGGCTCACCAAAGCCCAAGGCAAAGCCCTCGACGAACAATGGCCGGTAATGGGCTTGAGTATTGAGCAAGGTCGGCTTAACTTAGATGAAGTGTTTAAAAGAAGTGCCCCACGCGTACTCGAAATTGGCTTTGGTATGGGTAAGTCCTTTGTAGAAATGGCTCAACAAGCTCCCAATACAGACTTTATTGGCATTGAAGTGCATCGCCCAGGTGTAGGCGCGTGTTTAGCCGATGCCGCCGAAGCAGAGCTTACCAATGTGCGCGTGTTTGAACACGATGCTGTTGAGGTACTTGCCACATGCATACAAGATGAAGCACTTGACCGTTTACAATTGTTCTTCCCAGACCCTTGGCATAAAAAGCGTCATCATAAACGGCGTATTGTACAGAGCGATTTTGTGCAAAAAATTCGTAGCAAACTAAAAATAGGCGGTGTGTTTCACATGGCAACCGACTGGGAGCCCTATGCCCATCATATGATAGAAGTGATGCAAGGTGCAGAGGGCTTTGAGAATAGTGCCAGCGAAGGCGATTTTGTGCCTCGACCCGAATACCGTCCCATCACCAAATTTGAAGTGCGCGGGCAAAAGCTTGGGCATGGTGTGTGGGATATCATCTTTAAGCGAGTGAGCTGATGCTGTCTTCTCCGAGTCAATTGTTACTGCGTAGCGAAGCGTTATTTGATGAGGGCCGCTGGGCCCTTGTTAACCCGACCGATACCGCTATTTTTGATCATTTACCCAATACCGTTATGGGTCTACATCAGCAATTTGATACTTACAAAAGCATGCAGGCAAAATCTCCTAAACAGCATGTCTTTGCCGCCCAGTTCACATTAGAGCAAGTCATAGAACCCCTCGATGGTATTGTGATTTATATGCCAAAGGCCAAGCAACACCTTGATATGCTATTGGCCAATATGGCGCATATAATTAAAGCCAACGGTTTGCTTATGGTCGTAGGTGAAAATAAAAGCGGCATTAAAAGTGTGGCCAAACAATTTGAGGCAGTAGGCACTTGCATTAATAAAATCGATTCAGCCAAGCATTGCGCACTCGTGGCTTGCACCGTTGCCACCCCTGCTGAGGGCTTTGATATCGACAAATATGGTATTGAACGTACGTATCAGGTCAATGCTCATGAGCTAAAAGTGTATTCCCTCCCCGGTGTATTTGGGCACAAACAATTTGACCCCGGTACGCAGCTTTTACTGCAACAATTTAGCGACGCTGAGGAGCTTCGTAAAATGCGCGGTAAACTTTATGACTTTGCGTGCGGTACCGGTATTGTTGGTAGTTACTTTAAAATGGCAGTGCCAAAACTGAAAGTCAGCATGAGCGATATTTCGGCATTGGCGACCTATTGTAGTGAGCGTACTTTAACCTTAAATGCCTTAGAGGCCGATGTAATTGCTAGCGACGGTATGCAAGAGGTGCATCAGCATTTTGAGCATATTGTCAGTAACCCACCCTTTCATGATGGTTTAAAAAATGAATACGGGATCACGCAAACCTTTATCAAAAACGCCCATGCAAAAGCTAATAGAGGCAGTCGATTAACCTTGGTAGCAAATCGCTTTTTGCCTTATCCTGAGCATATTGAAAAAACCTTTTTTAAATTTACGACGCTTTGTAAAACCAATAAGTTTTGCGTCTATCAAGGGCTTAAGTAACGCTTATGAATATTCTGTTTCTCATTTCAGAAGTCGAAGACATCATTAAAACTGGTGGCCTGGCTGATGTAGGTAAAGCTTTGCCTTTAGCCCTAGCGGAGCGAGGCCACAATGTAAAAGTGATACTGCCCTATTACAAACAAGTCGCCCACGACTTTAGCCTTACCGACGCGATGCCAAAGCAGAGTATTCAGCTTCATCAGCAGTATTATCAATATGCGGTTAAGCAGCTATCTTTGCATGGCATGGATGTATATTTAATTGACCACCCTTATTTTTCTGAAAATTCCACACCCTACGCAGAAGACGGCAGTGCTAATGCGCAGCGTTTTGCGTTTTTCTCGCTGGCGGCGTTAAAAGTAGCGAACGAACTCAGCTTTAAGCCAGATGTTGTGCACACTCACGATTGGCACACTGCTATTGCTAACTATTTTGTAAAAAGTGATTTTTTAACTCGGCATAAAATCGTGGCTGATACCGAATTTTATGCCAACGTTAAAACGGTCATAACGCTACACAATGCAGCCTTTCAAGGCGTTTGTGCACTCTCGCGTGTACCTTTGTTAGATGAACATGCCCATAGCCAAGTTAATACCGATAATGGCTACATTAACCTACTTAAAACCGGTATTGCATACGCCGATACCGTATGCCCAGTCAGCCCAACTTATGCCCAAGAGATTAAAAGCTTTATTGGTAGTCACGGTATATTCGATGTAATTAATTTAGCGCCTCACAAGGTAAAGGGTATATTAAATGGCTGCGATTATTCGCAATGGGACCCTTCCACCGACCCACTTATTCCGCATAACTTCAGCATTGAAGATATGAGTGGTAAAGCCAAGTGTAAGACTGCCTTGCAGAAAAAGGCTAAACTGCCTAGTAGTAAAGCTATACCTCTGTTTGGCATGGTCTGCAGGGCAACTCAACAAAAGGGCTTTGCTTATTTAATGCCCATACTAGAAGATTTTTTGCAGCACAAAGTGCAAATGGTAATTATGGGCACTGGCGATTTGAGTATTACCTGCGAGCTCAAAGCAATAGCCGAGCGCCACCCAAAACAGTTTGTATTTTTAGAAGCGTTCTCCCCCGAATGGGCTCATTTAATTGAGGCCGGTAGCGACTTCTTTTTAATGCCCTCGGAGTTTGAACCCTGCGGTTTGAACCAAATGTATAGTCTAGCCTATGGCACTTTACCGGTGGTTAGACGCGTGGGCGGCCTCGCCGACACCGTACTAGATGCTGCCTTTGAGAATGGCAATGGTTTTGTATTTATTGAACCTAACGCCGATGCACTTTTGAGCTGTCTGCGACGTGTACTATTAATATGTAAAGAGAAACCCAAACTACTCGCACAGATGCAACAACAAGCTATGCAAACCCGCTTTACTTGGGCGCATGCAGCGCAAGAATATGAAGTGGCTTACACAACATCTATATAAAAGCACCCATATAATATAGCTTTGTACTGCGTTTTTTCTAAGTTGTGCAATACTAGTGGCATAAGCTCTTAATTGTTTGGTATCGGTAATGAAAAAACTCTCTGCGATGACTGTTCTATGTTTTAGTGTGCTCTTGTTAGGTGCATTGGGATGTTCGCAGCCACAAGAGTCGACCCCACTTAAGCAAACGCCTCCGGTCTTTGAGCAAAACGAAGCATTTAAAGTCTTATTTGGCGGCGAAGAAGTCGGTTCACTCACTGTAAACAGGGTCGACCACGAGCTTAAGATTGAATATGGCTTTAGTAATAATGGCCGCGGTTCAAGCAGTTCTGAAACCTTGCGATTATCGCCAACAGGCTTACCACTAGAATGGATCATTACGGGCAAAACCACCTTTGGCAATGCCGTAAATGAATCTTTTAAAGTGGCGCAAAATACCGCCTCTTGGCAAGACGCCGCTGGAGAGGGTAGCAGTGACTTTGCTAACGACGCACTATATGTCGCCCAAGGCGCGAGCCCTTATTCCTTATATATTTATGCCCATGCTTTATTGCAAACAACGAACAATAGCATTAACGGTTTACCCGGTGGGCAACTGCGCATAGAAGCCATTGAAACGCTTCGTCTAGAAGGCAAGGATTCAGCGATGCCAATTGACGCCAACATTTTTGCTATTTCAGGCATAGGTCTTGACCCAAGTTATATCGCATTGTCTGCAGATGGCGGCATGATTGCCACTTTTTCGCCGCGCTTTTCACTGTTAAGACAAGACCTAATCCACGAAGACAACACATTACGTGGACTTGCTGCCCGGCTGAATGCTGCGCGTTTTGAAGATATCGCCAAACGCGTAAGCAATGATTTTGAAAAACCTGTACGTATTAATAACGTACGGATTTTCGACCCTGTATCACTTAGCTTATCAGCACCTAAATCAGTACTGCTCGATAACAACACCATTGCAGCAATAACCCCTCCCCTCGAATCGGCTAATACTGACGAAGTCACCATTGACGGCAACGGCGGTACCTTAATACCTGGGCTATACGAAATGCACGGCCATATGAGCGATGATGATGCTTTGTTGAATGTAATGGCGGGCGTTACCTCAGTAAGAGATATGGGTAACGAAAAGGAGGTATTAGAGGCCCTCATCGAAAAAATAGACAACAAAGTGTTAATTGGTCCACGCATTACCAAGAGCGCCTTTATAGAAGGTAAAAGTCCGTTTTCAAATGCTACCGGTGAGCTGGCATCTACGCAAGAAGAGGCCGTTGCCTTAGTTGATATGTATGCGCAGCGCGGCGGTTATCATCAAATTAAAATTTATAGCTCCATTAAAGGCGAATGGGTCGCCGCCATGGCAGCAGAAGCGAAAAAGCACGGTATGCGTGTAGCGGGCCACATACCTGCATTCTCGAAGGTCGACGAAATGATGCTAGCCGGCTACGACGAAGTCACCCATATTAATCAACTGATGTTGAGCTGGGTACTAGACCGAGATGAAGACACGCGTACTTTATTTCGCATTACCGGCATGAAACGTTTTGCCGATTTAGACCTTAATAGCGAAGCAGTAACAACCTCCCTCGATATCATGGTTGATAAAAACATTGCCATTGACCCCACCATTGTCATTCACGAATTCGGCTTAACGGCGCGTAATGGCGAAACCCGCGCAGGCATGGTCGATTACATCGAAAATATGCCCATTGGTGTGCAACGTTCAGCAAAAGAGGCTTTGTTAAATGTGGCTGGCGATCAAGAAGATGTTGCCTACAAAAAAGCCTTTGAAAAAGTACTCGCTACCCTTAGCCTTATGCATGAACGCGGAATTTTTATTGTGCCTGGCACCGACTTAGGCGGTGCATTTGAGCTACATCGTGAGCTCGAGTTATTTAGTAAAATAGGCATGACCAACGCAGAAGTATTGCGCCGTGCGTCGTACGACATGGCAAATTATTTAGGTTATGGCGAGCACTTAGGCAGTATTGAAGTGGGTAAGCTTGCCGACTTTTTCTTAGTCCCGGGCAACCCCATTGAAAATTTACGCGCGATTAAAACCGTATCGATGGTCTCTAAAGATGGGCAAATTTACTTTCCCTCTCAAGTTTACCCTGAATTTGGTATTAAGCCCTTTACTGAAACTCCTGAAATACAGGGTGTTAACTAAAGGGTGATTTTGCGAGATTATGAATACATTTGATAGCGAGCGCCTCAATTATAAACTTATGTCTGACCGAGACGCTGATCTCATGTGGGAATTGGATCAGGACCCCTTGGTCATGAAATTTATCTCAGGTGGGAAGCCTACATCAAAAACTGACATTCAAAACATTATGCTCCCGCGACTTTATAGCTACCGAAATGTTGAGAAGGGTTGGGGCTTATGGCGAGTTAACCTAAAACACCAAAACACATTTATTGGATGGATATTAGTCAGACCCATGGATTTTTTTTCATCTACACCGCAAGAAAATAATCTCGAGCTAGGCTGGCGCTTTAAAGCGAACTCTTGGGGGAATGGTTACGCAACAGAAGCCGCAACCCGAGTACGAGATTATCTCTTAGCAAACTACAGTGGTGACCTAACCTTCTCTGCACTGGTAAAGCCGAAGAATACCGCTTCAATTGGAGTGATAAAGAAATTGGGGATGATTTATCTGAAAACCGCTGTGCATGTAGATCCTTTAGGCGATATGTTGGTGGATTATTATCAAACGGAGGGAGGTTCCCAATCGAGTTGAGAATGACGGCGGGTTGAGTTG
>CAZUON010000019.1:7969-53196 GCA_964621345.1 uncultured Glaciecola sp.
GCGGGTTGAGTTGGGAGTGTAGATATAAAAATGCTCGACTTAGGCAAACCCAGTCGAGCTTTGTATTGAGCGTTTTCACTAAAAATTAGCGAGAAAAAAGTCTTCTCTTACGACGCATATTACTGCGCAACTCCGTGCGTTTTCCTGCTAACCACGTGTCGCGATTGACATTGGCTTGTTCGCCGCGGCGTCCTTCTTCAGTTTTTCTAAATTTACAGAATTCACTGTAGGCATCTAAATCTTGTGATAAATCTTGAATAACTAGCTCGATCATAATGGCATCGTCAACATAACCTAGGCCCGGAATGTTATCGGGTACCAAATCATGTGGCTCACTGAAATAGGCAAGTGAAGTCAAAATATCTTTTTTCTCTTCCTCTGGCATCGACCATTCTGAGTCCTCTAGTGCCGCGATCAGCGTTTCAAGTGACTTTAAACGCGTGCTAACAAAGTCAGGCAGCTTAGTGCCTTCCATCTCTGCGACAACTTCGCGAGCCTTTGCAAGTACCTGCTCTGCAGGAAGTGCACTCGCTTTATCAATTGCGACCTGCATAAGCGCTCTGAAATGTTCTAAGTCTTCATCGCTTAGTTCGAAAGTAATTTGAATGGCCATACCCTATCCTTTTTATTATGTAAGTGCTTAGATTAGTGAGCCCTTTGCCGCCTGTCAATGCACAATGGCAGTCAAATGGCTGATAAGCGTGATCTCATCGCTTAAATTCCGACGTCGGAAGCAAAGCATCAAATCGAGGCTGACCGTTTAAGCGCTGTAAATCTGGGTCAAGAGCAATAAATTGTCGGTAGTACTCTTCTTGTTCCACTGATTCTTCAAGCAATGGTAGGGCAGCATCTATGTCGTCTTTAATTAGCAATGCTAAGGCATTAAAATATAGTATTTCTGGATTACGCTGAGATTGCTCCATGGCAAGTTCGAGTAAGTCCATGCCTTCGTCTAACTCGCCCAAATGTGCTAAATACAAGCCTAGCATGGCGCGAGTTTCCCAGTCTTCTTGGTTTATTGTTAGGTTTTTTCGCGCAAGTTCGGCAGCGCGTTTATAAGCAAACTCGGCCTCATCTTCTTGCCCCGCAATAAAGCGATAATTTTCTGCCAAACGCCCCCAAATACGATGATCGTTGGTCGCAAATTCCAGTGCTGCCAATTGCATATCTATCGCTTTTTCAAACTGACCGGTGTAATAATAAAAGATACCGGTATTGGTATAGGCGTTACGCGATGGGTTGATTGCGAGTGAATTCTCATAAGCTTGCAGTGCTTTTTCGCTGTTCCCAAGCATCCAATATGCGGCTCCTTGGCCCGAATAGCCTACCGTCGAATCTGGGGTTAGGCGGGTAACAATTTCATATGTCTGTGCCGATTTTTGATATTCTTCGTTGTTGTAATAAAAGTTAGCGAGCGCCTCGTGAGCCTTCCAATAATTGCGTTTTAAATCAATTGCACGTAAAAACGCTTTTTCTGCCTCTTCGGGTTTATCAAGTTGCGCGTATACATCGCCAAGCTCTATATACGCATCAACTGCCGATGGCTCTCTTGCGATGGTTTCAAGCAACTCCGCTTCGGCTTTTTGATATTCACCGCTTACCCGATATAGGCGCCCTAGAGCTATTGTGACTTTACTGTCTTGTTCGTCACTTAGAGCCTGTGCTTTTTCGCACGCTAGTTCGGCATTGTTAAAGTCCTCAAAGCCGTTACTTAATTCATATAAGGCTAAATTCGCTTCACAAATTCCTGCATAAGCTCGCGAATACTCAGGTTCAATATCTAAGGCTTGGTTAAACAACTGGTTAGCAGTTGCGATACTCTCTGCATCTGCAGAGTCTCTAAGCTTGTCAATGCCTTGTAAGTAAAAAATGTAGGCATCAATATTCTCAGTGAAGGTTTGTGTCAGGCGATTTTGCGAATCAACCGACAACGCAATTTTCAATTCATTGACCACAGCTGAGGCAATTTCACGCTGAATAGCAAAAATATCATCTAAATTACGGTCGTAGGATTTACTCCAAGCATGAAAGCCTTCTTTACCGTCAATTAGCTGTGCGGTAATACGCACGCGATTGCCTTCTACACGCACACTCCCCTCAAGGACATGTTTTACATTTAATAAGGTAGCTACTTCGCGCACATCTACGCGCTCACCTCTAAAGCGAAAGGATGACGTACGCGCCGCTACGTTTAACTCTCTGATACTGGCTAAATAATTTAAAATTTCTTCTGCTAGACCATCGGCAAAATAATTCGATTCAACTTGCCCATCAAAGTTTTCAAAGGCAAGTACTGCAATAGAATTCGCTGGAAAGTCTATGACTTGTTGGCTGGTGTCGAGACTAGATGGCAATGGTGCCTCGGTAGCAATCGATTCTGCGGGTTTTATTGTGGCATTTAAAAAAACAACGAGTACCCAGGTAAAGGCAATCACTAAAAAGCATAGCATGAGCGCAAATGGTCGACTGGCTTTTTGTTGCTGATGCGTCGGTTTACCCTCGACTTGCCACAAGGGTAAATCAAACATCATTCCTTTGGCTTTAAAATCGATTAGCCATGCTAGAAAAAACACAGCTGGAAAGCCGGCTATTGTTATAATGATTAGCAAGCGCACACCACCCTCAGGCATGCCGAGAGGTTCAAAGGTAAGCCCTGCCACCTGCAATACTAACCACACCACCACAGCATAAGTGACCACCACAGGAATGACTTCGCGCCGACGAATCTCGGAAATAAACTGACTAAAAAAGCGCGATAACATTAACTTAACTCCCTGTGATTACGCGTAAAAGCTGTAATATAGTGTGCTAAAAACCCAATATAGCCTTTACTTAAGAGTGAGTATATACTCATCAAGCAATCTAACTATAATAAGAGAGCAACCATGGTAAATTCTGATAAAGGTGCTACTGAGCAAGAAAACCTTGACCAAGTAGACGAACAAACGCAAAACGATGACGCTGAAACTCGCCCAGGTAGACCTGACACACGTCCTGGTAGACCTGATACACGCCCAGGAAGGCCAGACACCCGACCGGGACGCCCCGATACGCGCCCCGGCAGACCAGACACGCGATAAGTCTTAGTTGTTCTGCGCTAGGGTGTACATTTTCTACCCTAGCGCTTTATTAAAGAATGAATACTCAAACAGATACTAATAAGTAGACGGCGCTTGCTCAACCCCTTCTAAATACACAATACCCATTTTTACCCATTCACCCTCATTCGCACCCTCAAAATAGTTATCACCATATGAGCTGATAGGCACTTTATAAAAGTAATTATCGATGCTAATTACCGCGTGCTCTTGGCTTTGCCCATCCTCTGTGATTTCGTACTCTCGGCTCACCTCTTGTGCTAGTTGTAATTGCCCATCTATATTTACTAGCCATGAGCCATCTTCTTGTAATCGAAAGAGCTCTTGGCCTTGTAAATTTATAAAGCTACCAATGTCTGAACGCCTCGCCTGATAGTCTGCACCAGTAGCAACAAAGCTTAGCGGACGCTGCGCTGACCAACTAAAACCATCCCAGTTATACACAAAGCCATCACCAACCGGCACGGCATAAAACACGCCGTTTAGCGATAAAATATAGTGCACTTGACCCGACCATGTCTCGCGCCACTCCTCTTGTACTGATACCCATTGTTCGCCCGATTTCATAAACCATGCACCGCCGTCGGCGCTTCGCTCAAAAAGGGCTTGGCCATTTGCATCGTAGTAAATGCCAATATCTCCTTGCTTAACCTCAAATTCATTGTAAGCAGAAGGAGTTTGCTCAGCAACGCATAGAGTGTTGTCGCATTTGTAATCAAAAAATCGGGGGGCAATGGGCACACTTGTGCGACCAAAATTACCAGAAAAGGTTGTCATCGCATTGGCTAAAATAAAAGAAGCGGGTATTAAAAAGCGGTCGCCGCAACTTGCCTCGGTCTTCTGGGTAAAGCAAGCGCTCATAGTACTATTTTGACTATAACTAACGTTTGTTCTAACCGACATTAACTTATTGTCTTTAATCGCAAAGGTACTTTGCACATAGTCAGTATCCTGTGTACCTGAGATTGCGCCAACATAATCTAGGTAATAGCCTATGCGAATAATTTTATGACCGCCTCCAAAATCACTCTCTCTGAAGTCCGCTCGCTCAAGGCGACAGGTCACTTGCTCGCCGCACTCTTCTTTCTTTAAAGTCTCATCGATTAAATATTGACGATAGTCTGGGTTATCAGGTGTGATTTGCACTCCCTGCGATATTTTGATTGCAGCATCGTCGTAGCTAACATCCACCATGCCTTGTATATCTCGGTCGAGTTTGCTACCAAAACTAAAGCTGTTAGCATCTTCATTATAAGTGTGAAAAGGGTCAACGCCGGCTGGCATCGCAATAATGAATCCAATCCCAGCCTCTTCATAGATATCAAACGTTAATGCACTGGTTGGTTGGCTTGAATAGCGCTTAATAATATCGTCATAAAGACTTTCTAAGCCAAGACTCTTTTCTGCGGTTTTTAGCAGTTCATCAAAACGACTGGTTTTTGTTTTTATCCATACAAACTGCAAATCTGCAGCAGTGTCTTCATCTTCACCCGCAGCATTTGCCACTGCGCTTGACTTCACTGCAGCAGAAAACAAGCCCTTTCGGCTGGCAGTGGCAAGAATTGGAGGGATCACTTGGTTTTCAGGTATTGCTTCAAGGTCCATCAATTTACGTAAATTCGAAATCGGCACTATCCAATTATGGTTTTTTTGTCCGTTTTCTAGGCCACCTGACGCTATGCCAACGAGGTATTGCTCTTCGTCTACTACCGGGCCGCCCGAATAACCTTTGTAAAGCCCGCCATTAACATGGTAAACCGGCAAATCGAGTGAGGGCAGGCGCAATTTAGTAAAAGCCTCCTCAAGGCTATCGTCAATAACCATGCGCAAGCTATTTGACGCAGGATCATCTAAGTCGCCTAAGTTCAAACGCTGTGAAAAAGCCCTTTTGGTATTACCCGGTCTATGCCCGTAGGCATTTAATCCTTTATGACTGTTTGGTACAGCCTCATTGACCTTTTCGAGCGGCTTGCAGCGGCTAAGCTCTCGACTTGGCCTTAGCAGCACTAAATCAGCCTCTCGTAGTATTTTTTCGACACTCGCGTTTGCACTGATGTTTCGACAACGAACAACTATGCTTTGTGCATCTGGGTTCATTGCATGTAAGGCACTTACTACCATCTTTTCGTCGCCATATACAAAACCGGTGGCGATGTTCACCTCATTACCTACGGTAACTTCGACTTTGACTACTGAGTCGTACATGTTTACTGTCTGCGCATAGCTTGTGGTGCTGAAAAGACCCACGCTAAAGACAATCAAACCTCTAAAACTGAACTGTATTAATGAGCAGATAAAAGATGTTACTCGCATAATAAGCTCCCTATTGACCGAAGTGCATAGTGCTTTTCGTCTGTTGACATCGAAGTACTATCAATCTTTTTTAGCGTGCTTTGCAGACTATTCGTCGTCTCAAAAACTGTGCGCAGTGCATTTTGCCCGTCAGGTAAAGACATCGCGAGCGACGCCATTAAAGACTGGCAATCATCTGATTGTGGCACGATTGGATTAATGCCTTCATAAACTTCCATACACACGGCATCGCGGGCCGCAAGGAGTATCGATTTACGGCTTTGCTCGGGGAGTGATGGATTTAATTGCTTAGCAAAATGTTGTAAGCCCAGCGCATTGTCTTTATCATTAAATTCAAATTCACCGCTTAAATCCGTCGCACTGAAATCGTCTGCGGCATAGCCATCAACGTTCAATACTTGGCAAGTGGAACGCTGTGCTGCGGTGGCATTGTTTAATACTCCCAACGCTTGGTCGACAGGTGCGCTTTGAGTAATCACGCTACCATCAGTTTTTTCGACGACTTTGCTAACTCTCAACAACTCAATCACTCTATCGTCATCAATCTCTTTTAACACACTTGCTAACGTAGCTGCTCTTTCGCCAAAACTTGGCGATATCAGATGGTTGTCGCGTATATAAATGGCCGACAAAGTAGCCACTGTGACAGCAAGGCCAAATGACCCAATTCGTAATCCCTTAGCTGCACTAAAATGCTTATCGTTTAAGCCAAGTAGGGCAGCTAAACCAACTCCTACTGCGCCAATAAAAATCGCTACGACAGATTTAGCGCCGTCGTCTTGTGGCGCAGCAAGACCCATTAGTAAGCCGACCATAATGCCAATTCCGGCGCCACTAAAAATGGAGATCCAATGCGATACAGTGTTATTAACCGTATTATTTGAAGCCTTTGTTTGATTCATAATGCCATGCCTTTGATTAGCGAGAGCGGGTTGTTTTGTGGAGGGTGATACACGAAGCGCACCTGTCTGCCCATTGATAACAATAGGCGCTTGTGTATCGGTTTTTGCTTGGTTACTAGAAACAACACTCACGCACCAGTGCGGTAAAAAAATACTTCTTATGCCGATATCTTTATATTGTGTATGAAGCGATACGTTTTTTTGCTGCTGACCACCAATATGAAAACTGATTTCTTGCTCCAAGCGCTCTGACATATCACCAGTTACTTGCTCAAAGGCCTCTTGCTCGCTTAAACAAAAGGCTAAAAACGCAGTATCTCGACTAAATTGTTTAACTGGTTCTGCTTTTGAGTCTTGCCAATACCAATCTTGCGAGTCATTGGTATTTGTGGAGCGGTGAGTAAATGCGGGGATCATTACTCCGCTTTGTTGAATATCGATTTGCCGCTCAATATTTTCCCACACCAAGCTTAGCTCATCTGCATGAACGTCTTTAATTCGGCCGCGCTGAGCTTTAAGCGTTGTGCGGGTATCTACATCAAAGACCCAAAATGGAAAATAAACTTGGTGGAATAAAAGCGATGCTGGCTCAACATCCGTTAACATCGAGGACGCTATGATACGAGCTTGAGATTCTGTAATTTCAAAAGGAATTTTTTGCTGCGGCACTTTTGATTTGCTCTGTTCTATAATGCAATCTTTACTGGCACACACAGGACAGTGAGCACTTACACCTTTACTCTTAGCATGAGACATTGCACTTACACTACCGCAGGTCACACAACGCACAGCATCAACACTGCGGCTTCGCATTTTATGCTCAAGACTTACGATCTCGTTCTGCAAATTTCGTAGAGGACCATTGCTATCTTCTAACACCAAGGTCCAATCTTTTTTCGCGTCATTAAGCCGCCACTGCGCTAAGTCCGCCTCGCAGTCTTCACGAATATATAGCACCCATTCAAAGGCAAGACTCTCCTCGTTTTGCACTGGGTTTTGTTGCTCATGCACATCAAAGTTAAAGCTAGGGGAGCGTTTAATCGAAAATTTAAGTGCAGAATTTGTATCGAGCTTAGCCTCAACATAAGCACATGCTGATTCAAAAGCCTCTACAATACTGCGGCCTTTAGCCAATGCAGCATAAAACGCAGTAGACAACATCGTGGCTTTTGCATCGTTGATATCCACCGAGGTAGCAATCACCGCAGGGACACCTGCTGCATGTAAAAGTTTGACTTGGTCTTTGGTCGCGCAACCATTTAAAAAGACCAACTGTAAGCTTTGTTGCTGACCTAATAGCTTAGCTAGCCCACCAGCAGCGCCATTTCCTCCCTCAAGCTGAAGCATCTTGCCATTTGCATGCCCCGCATAATGAAACAACACGATTTGCCCATCAAACCCAAGCAAGTCTGTGTAGAGTTCGTTTACCTCAACACTTTCTTCGCGGTGCACAGCAATGGCACTTTCTTGTTCTAAGGGTCGTAATGCATCAAAAACAGCTCTGCTTTCTTCTTTGAGGTTTACCAAGTAATCGTCCATGTCGTTGGCAAAGGCCAAAAACACGAGCGGACGAGTCGCATGAGTTTTCATACTTACTGCTCCGTGCGGCTTTTCAGCGTGCGCTTTAAAACAACACTACGATTTATGGCACACCAATCTTGCTCAATCACAGGCAGTCCATCCTCATGCTCACTATGCGATGGCGCAGCTTCACCGGTAAAAGCAACATCAAAGGCTTCGAGACTTGCGTTGCTGCCACTTGAGCGCATACCACTTTGGCTTAACAAGCCAAACTCAGTTTCAGTACTTGCGAACATGACCTTCCATGTAATTGCACCCAGTTCAGAAAAATGATGTTCCGGTAAAGAGGCCGCTAACTTGCTTTGCAAATTACCAATACGGAGTGTCTTACCCGCTGCAAGCTCTTCACTATTTCGGTTGCGAGGGTAAAAATGCATGATTTCTTTGTCGGCGCCTATCCAAAAAATTGCGAAAAACACGGAGTGGCTTGCCGCCTTATTGCTTAGCTCAATCGCCATGAGTTCATGCTCAGCAAATTCTGCAGTACCACCATTTACCAGTTCTTTATTGTGCTCGTCGTTTAGACGATATAAATCAAAGGCAACATCAAGCTTGCTGTCACTGTTATTCAGTTGCATCACATTCCGAAACTTTGCGAGTTTCTCGAGGTTAGTCACTATAATGTTAAGCGCTTCCGGCTCATCTAGCGCGCGGGGGCGCATTGCTAGGTTGCCCTCTTGATCCACGGCAATGTATAAAGGGAAACTTAATGATAATTGCAGCTCTTCGTTCAAGTGCGCTATCGCATCATCTTGTAAATAGTCTGCCAACTTTGCCTGAGTCTCGCATACGTAAAGTGTGACCTGAGCCCCTTTTGCAGAATCAACCGCCGCTACGAGTTTTGATTGATTTAGACTATTTCGCATCGGCTGCTGATATTGCTGTGCTAACTCATCTACGTTTACTGAGAATAAATCAGCATGTTTTACGGCTGTAAATAAAACGCAGCGCGCCGCAACCGCAATGGCAGCACTGTGCTCTAGCACTTCTGCTTTAGCAGACAAGCCTGCAATACTGACAATTTGAATAAGCGCTTGATACTCATCTGGATGAGCCACTTTAGCACCTGGCGGATAAACCTTATAAATATTGCCAACACGCAAACCCTGAGCCACGCCTCCGCCCAAGGTTAATAGGCTAGCTTCAACTTTTGTTATCGGCACAAAATCTAGGGCTTCGACCTCTTTCACCCCAAAGACCTCGCGGTCAATAACCCCCTCTATTTGCGGGTTTTGCTGGGTAACCATTGATACCACGCCCGCGCTCACGTTTTCAAAAATGTCTCGATACGTAGATAAAGGCTTTGATCGCATTAAACTGCGCGCCAAGAAAAAGCTTAGTAGACCATGACGAACCGTATCTCCACCAATATCAAAATGCCATTCTTTGGCCTTTTGTGTGTCACGAGAGGCCGATATAACGGTATAAGTATCGCTACGGCGCAGCCATCCACCCGCGCCCTTTTCAATCATTTGTGTTGAAGGGTTCTGAGGTAGCGGTGTCTGAGCCGAAAGATTTTGGTCTAAAGCTCTTTGAGTCGGCAGCACTTGACGTTCATGAGGGGGGATAAAGCGAGCTTTAGCCGGCTCCTGCAGCACGCTGCTTCTAGTCATTGTGCCAGAATAACAAGCATCAAAAATGAGTGTGGTATACACGGTCTTTTTAGCGACTTTGCTTAAATAGTCACTGAATTGCTGGTCGCGCACCTCCCTGTAAATTGGTTTTCCGTCAGCGTCTGGCTCGGAATCATCGCAAGGGAGAATACAGTTATCTTTGCCCGTTGCTTCATCGCTAAACGCCTCATGAACGGTGCAATCACCACCGTGACCACTGAAGTGAAAAACAAAAATATCGTCTTGTTCTAGCGCTTGTTCAACTTTAGCCATGGCCTCATGAATCGCGGCGAGTGTGGCGTCTTCACTCAACAGAAGAATAATGTTTTCTGGTGCAAAATTAAATTTATTGACGAGCACGCTATGCATAAGCCTAGCGTCGTTTTCACATCCCTTTAATTGATATTGCTCTTCCATGTGTAGATACGTGTTAATACCAATGATTAAGGCACGTTTGGTAGGCATTGCAGTGTCCTTAGCAAAACAATATGGTATGCACAGCAGTGCGCACACAAGAATTTTGCATCAATCTATGCTCGCAACAACAGGACAACAGACCTTAAATAAGGACATAACATACGAGCTTGGGGTAAGTACAATCAATGTGTTAACTGTGCATTTAACAGCATTCTGCTTTCACGTTTTTAAAGCGAAAAGCTCAAGAGCACATTGTTTTATTTATTATATCTTCACTATATCTGAGTTTGAAGAATGAGTATAGAAATACTGAAATCAAGAAAGGTGTCGATATACTGCAAACAATCTATTTGTTTTTTATTAAGTTTTTATACACATATATGTCACGATTAACAAAAAAGTTACTTTTCAAGTGCGACGTTTTTTGAAATACTACAATTTGGTTCTGGTAGTAAGCATAAATATCGCTTATTTTCACTGTAATAACGCCAGACGTGAAGGATTACAGTATAAACTCCGGCAAGTTTGATGTGTGTTAAGCGCCCAGTAGCGCATCTTAACAGCCCATAAGAATAGTGTAAGAAGATGCAAACGCCAAATATATTAATAGTAGAAGATGAAGTAGTTACACGCACGACCCTCAAAAGCTTGTTCGAAGCAGAAGGGTATAATGTGTTTGAAGCCGAAAATGGCCAAGAGATGCACGATTATTTTGAAAATAACAACATTAATTTGTGTATTCTAGATATTAATCTTCCGGGTAAAAACGGTTTGATTTTAGCGCGCGAGGTACGCGATCGTAAAAACGTCGGCCTTATTTTCTTAACCGGTCGCGATAATGACGTTGACCGTATTTTAGGCCTCGAAATTGGCGCAGACGATTATTTAACAAAGCCATTTAACCCTAGAGAGTTGACTATTCGTGCTCGTAACTTGCTGTCTCGCACCAGCAACTCAGCCGAAGACGACGATTTACCGAGTAAGGTAAAGTTCAATGGTTGGACACTCGATGGCGACAGCCGCAGCCTAATATCGCCAAATGGTAATGAGTTCAGACTACCACGCAGTGAATTTAGAGCCCTACATTTGTTCCTAAGTAATCCGGGCAAGATACTCACTCGCGAGCAACTCATCATGGAAATGACCGGCCGTGAATTGCGCCCCAACGACAGAACAGTTGATGTAACTATCCGCCGTATCCGTAAGCATTTTGAATCTGAGCCTAACGACGAAGAATTGATTGTTACCATACATGGCGAAGGCTATCGCTTTTGCGGTGCAGTCGACTAGTTGTTGCTTTCAAAATAAAACAAAAAACGCAGCCAATGAGCTGCGTTTTTTTATGCTTGTTAACTATTGATTAAGACTATTGGCATTAGTGCCTGTAGAGCCTGCTACTGAGAAGACTCTTCTTTTTTAATTAGATTAAACAAAACATCTTTAAGCTGCACTCGCTTTAACTTTTGCGCTTCAAGGTGTTCATCTGAAGTTGGCGCACCTTTGCGTTCAAGCTCAAAAATCTCATGGTCGAGCTCATGGTATTCATCAAATAGTTTTGTAAAGTGCGCATCATGCATCTTCAAATGACGAATAGTGTGGTGATGGTCAGGAAATTCTTTCAATAAGCTGTGTTTTTCTAATGACATATTATTTACCTCTTTTGAGAATATCTATTTACAATATTATGCGTTACTCACTTCATACATCTACTATGCCTGTATCTACATAACAATAACTTGATCTGAGTCATATACCACAAAAGCTTGTTTGAATTTTAAGCGCCTAAGCTAAATCCCCTTAATTACCTGCGACTTGCATCTCACTTATCAATATAGAACCAGTTTGTAATGCGCCTCTTACTTCTCGTTGCTCGCCAATTGCCACAATATTCATAAACATATCTTTGAGGCTACCGGCAATAGTAATTTCGTGGACCGGATATTGAATCACGCCGTTTTCCACCCAGAACCCTGCTGCGCCGCGAGAATAATCACCGTTTACGATATTCACGCCTTGCCCCATCAGCTCAGTCACCATCAAACCGGTACCCATTTCTTTTAGTAAGGCTTGGTCCGAATGACCGGTATCACTCACGATACAATTATGAATACCACCTGCATGGCCATTAGTTTGCAAACCCAGTTTACGAGCCGAATAGCTACTCAATAAATAATGCTGGAGCATACCTCCACTCACAATATCCATGTCGCTAGTGCGCACGCCTTCGTTATCAAAAGGGCTGCTTGCTAGGCCTTTTGCTAGGTGTGGCCGCTCTTGAATGCTCAACCAATCAGGGAAGACTTGAGTATTAATCGAATCAAGCAAAAACGAAGATTTACGATACAAACTTCCACCACTCACCGCACTCACAAAGTGACCAAAAACACTAGAGGCGATGTCACGGTGAAACAACACCGGTACTTTAGCAGTATTAATTTTACGCGCACCTAAGCGCGAAACTGTTTGTAAGCCTGCATTTTTACCCACCATTTCGGGGCTATCTAACATCTGAGCCTCTCGTGAAACGGTATAAGCATAATCTCGCTGCATATCATCGTCTTGTTGACCAATGAGAACGCAACTTAAACTATAGCGACTACTTGGGTAGCCGGCGTTGATGCCATGAGTGTTGCCATATACACGCAAACCCAAATTAGCGTTGTAACTTGCACCGTCTGAATTGGTAATACGCGAGTCGGTATCCAAACCTGCTTTTTCTGCCTCTAAGGCTTGTTTTAACGCATACTCTGCATCAAGCTCTTGTGGATGGTACAAATCAAGATTTGGAATATCACGTGCAATCATGCTCTCATCAGCAACCCCTGAGCATGTGTCCTCGCTAGTATATTTTGCGATTTCTACGGCTTTTTCTACCGTTAGTTTAAGGGCTTGAGGGCTTACGTCGGCAGTAGAAGCATTGCCTTTTTTATTTCCCACAAACACACATATGCCCAATCCACCATCGTTGGTAAATTCAACGGTTTCAACCTCTTGCATGCGAGAACTGACAGCAATTCCCTGCACTTTAGACATACTTGCTTCGGCGCCAGTTGCACCTAGTTTTTTGGCTAGTTGTAAGGTGTCATCGACAATATTTTGAATTTCACTAAGCTGTTGCTCTACCTGCATAAACTCCACTTCGCTGATAATCGGTGCCCTAAAAGGCAAAGGCCTTGCGCTTTGTATCTAATACTTGTGCTTAGAATATTATGTTTTCAAATGCAGCCCTGTTACAATTGCGCTCAGTTTAGCATTAATGATTTAAAAAAACGCCCTATGAATAACGACGCATTTGATACTGAAGCCTTCGACGATGATGAAGCCGGCGAGCAGTACAACGCAGCAGAGTTTGAAAGTAAAACTCAGCTTAAACAAGCCTCTGAAGCGCTCAAAAAATTGGGCTTAGAGCTGGTCGGCTTAACTAAAGGGGAGCGCGAAAAAATGCCCCTCGATGATGAGCTCGACCAAGCACTTGAATTAGCCTCTAAAATTAATCGTAAAAAAGAAGGTTTCCGTCGGCAAATTCAGTTGGTTGGCAAACTACTACGCCAGAGGGATATTGCACCTATTCGCCTGGCGCTTGATAAGCTCAAAAATGCCCATACGCACACGGTCAAAATTTTCCATGAATTAGAGAAAACCCGAGATGATTTATTAGCTAATGGCGACCAAAGCCTTCAAGCGCTAATGGAAGCGCATCCGCAGCTTGACCGTCAGCGTTTAAGACAACTAATAAGAACTGCCACCAAAGAACAAAAAGAAAATAAGCCCCCTGCTGCATCGCGAGAAATTTTTAAATACCTAAAAAGCGAAATAGCTAACTAAGTGAGTCAACCCCAAATGAAAGAAAGAATTAACAGCAACGTTTTAAAACTAGCCCTGGTTTGCGGCCTTGTATTAGGTAGCAGTGGATGCGCCATTTTTGAAGGTACCGATGCTTGGTGCGACCTAATGGAAAAGAAAGACAAAGCCGATTGGTCAATCAATGACGCTAGGGTATATGGTAAAGAGTGTTTGTTAGACGACTAAAGGGTTAATAAGCATTAGCTCTCAGATCTGCAAAAACATAGCCGCCTATCATTGCTCGGGATTGCGGCTTTCACTCAGCTCTATGCGGCGCATGGGCATTCCATCGATATCAGCAAAAACTGCCTCTAAGTCAATTAATGTTTGGGCATTTGGCCAGTCGTAAAAATTTTTAACTCCGCCATCAAGTCCAATGAGTATGCTGGACTTGCCCGCCATCTTTTCGCTTATTTCTTTTTGATTACTATTGGTGTTTACCTTACTGTTATTTTCAAGAACATCGACTAGCGATACTTCATTCAACACAATCACTTTTAGACGTCTTTGTTCAATCGCTACTTTCTCTTTTTCTAAATAAGCTCGCAATTGTGATATCTGCTCTAAGTTTGGCAAATAAATAGCAAGCACGCGATACTGCCATTGCCATTGTGATGTAAGCGACCGTTCAGTTTTTATGTTTTCTGAGATGGCCGCTAATGCCTCATTTTGGATACACAAAAATAAGGAAATACTCGCTACATACAGACTTGTTAAAAAAATGTTCTTATTCATTGCTTTCCACGTATAGCCACTATCAACGGATTAATCGATTTTAACGTTATCAATACGGCAAACACCATAATAAAGACGCAAATGAATACATTCACTCCCTTAAAGCATATGGTTTCTTGTATTACTGTATGTGTATTGTTGGCACTACTGTTTATTACCCCAACCGGCGCTCAGCAAGTCCATACACAACAAACCTTAGCATCAAGTAGCGCTACCGGTCCGCATATAGAAGTCACCTTGATGAGCGAACAAGACACCGTAGTGCCTGGCTCAACGATGACCCTAGGCGTTTTGTTCAAACCAGATCCACAATGGCATACCTACTGGCGTAACCCTGGGGACTCTGGCGAAGCACCCACCATTAAATGGGAGACCGAACAAGAGTTACAATTCAGTGAAATTCAATGGCCTATGCCCATGGCAATTCCCGTCGCTCATCTTGTGAATTATGGCTATGAAGCTGAAAACTTACTGAGTGTCACCGTAGATATTCCCGAAGATATTTCGCCTAATATGCAAAATACGAGTGAAACAAACAGCCTTGTGATTAGCGCTGATGTGTCGTGGCTAGTGTGTAAAGAAGATTGCATACCCGGCTGGGCCACCTTACAGCTCTCTTTGCCTATTGGCAGTGAAGCATCGCTATCAAATAACGCACCAGTATTCGACGCAACGCGAGCCCTTTTACCTGAGAGCGAGCCTAAGTCAGGCCTATTTGAAATTACCGAAGATGCGATTGTCTTTGAAGTAGCAGAGCTGGGGAAAGGCCAGTGGCGCTTGTTTCCATTTCGAAGCGATCTTATCAATCATGCTGCTCAACAAAATGTTATCTTTGATAACGCTGGAAATACAACAAGCATCGTCACACCTCGTTCAGACTATTTTTTTGGCGAGGCACAAACACTGCAATGGCTTGT
The DNA here is from genome assembly GCA_964621345.1 of uncultured Glaciecola sp. GTDB lineage: Bacteria > Pseudomonadota > Gammaproteobacteria > Enterobacterales > Alteromonadaceae > Glaciecola. The sequence goes on from CAZUON010000019.1 coordinate 23,389, forward strand.
AAGTGACGGTCAACGAGCCTTTTATGTAAACGGTAAACCGAGTATCTCTGCACCCATTCAAAACCCCTACACATCTAGTACAAATATTATCGATGGCGGCGCAATCGCCCTATTTGCATTAATGGCGTTTGCAGGCGGCCTGATTCTAAATTTAATGCCTTGTGTGTTGCCCATCTTGTCGATTAAAGCGATGGCACTACAAAATACGCAGCATGCATCAACACATAAGTTAGCTTACTTTGCCGGTGTGATGTTTTGTTTTAACGTGTTTGCCTTAGTTATTGTGCTCTTACAACAAGGCGGAGAGCAGGTTGGCTGGGGCTTTCACATGCAAGAGCCCGTTGTTATCGTGCTATTAGCGTTTTTATTTTCGCTCATCGCTATGGTGTTACTCGACACCCTGATGCTTGGTTCAAGCTTATCGAACGTGGGCCAGAATCTCGTGAATGGGGAGTCTGCAGGCTCTCACTTTGCTACCGGTACACTTGCAGTAATTGTTGCCTCCCCTTGCACTGCCCCCTTTATGGCTGCGGCGCTTGGCGTTGCCTTGATGAGTGACATCTATGTCACGTTTATCATATTCAATGCCCTTGCAATTGGTTTTGCCCTGCCACTCACCCTTTTGTTTATCTCAAAGCGTGCAAAAAGCTGGCTGCCTAAACCTGGGGCTTGGATGGAAACGTTCAAACATATTCTTGCATTTCCGATGTTCGCGACAGTCGCTTGGCTATGTTGGGTCTTTGCCGGACAACTTGGCATACAAGCACAGTTCGCACTGCTCATCATGCTTATACTGTTTTGCATGTTTATATTTATTTTGGGCCGGTCAACTGGCGCTCTTGCTAAAGGGCTAAACAGTTTGGCCGCATTACTATGCTTTTTTCTCGCAGTATGGCTTGGCGTATCTGGTCAACAGACACCGCCTAACCAAATGGCCGCCAAGGATGATAATGCATTGGCGTATGTGGATTTTAACCGCAGTACTCTAACGCAGTTACAAAACGAAGAGCAGGTGGTTGTAGTAAACATGACCGCCGATTGGTGCATCACTTGTAAAGTTAATGAACAAGTTGCGTTTTCAAACCGTGAGGTTAAGCAGGCACTCTCCCAAGATGGTGTAACATACATGCTTGGAGACTGGACTAATAAAAATAATGAAATCTTACAATATTTGAACGAATACCAACGCGCTGGAGTACCCTTATACGTGGTCTACTCTGGCTCACAAGGTTACCAAGTATTACCCCAAATACTGACCCCCAATACCGTTATAAATGCCATTGAGCAAGCAAAAGAGGAAATACAAAATGTCAATTAAACCTTTTAGTATCAAAAGCTTAAAATCGCTATTCGTTGCCTGTATTTTGTTAGTCGCCGCGAGCGTTACCGCTAAAGTAAACATTGATGCACCCGCACCAGGGTTCACCCTAACCTCAAGTACGGGAGAAACAGTGTCTTTATCAGATTTTGCGGGTAAATACGTTGTGCTTGAATGGACTAATCATTTATGTCCTTACGTGGTCAAGCATTACGGTAGCGATAACATGCAAATGCTACAACGCAAGTATACTGAGCAAGACGTAGTGTGGTTATCAATTATTTCGTCTGATGTAGGCAAGCAAGGATATGTCGATGCAGAGCAGGCCAATGCCTTAACAAAAGACAGAAATGCTGCTCCAAGCTATGTCTTGTTCGACACTAGTGGAGAGGTTGGTAAAGCCTATTCGGCAAAAACAACACCGCATATGTATATCATTGACCCTGCCGGCGACCTCAAATATGCCGGTGGCATAGACAGCATTAAATCGGCGAATCCTGCCGATATTGCCAAAGCTGAGAACTACCTAGATGTAGGCCTTAGCGCTTTATTAAACGGTCAAGAGATTGAGAAAAAACTCACTCCACCCTATGGTTGTTCGATTAAGTACAGAAGTTAGTCTTCTGGGTAAACTAAGTTAAACTGCCCTCGTAAATCGTCCATCAGCTCAATGAGTTGAAGCGATTTACTGAGGGGTAATAGCTCACTGCTGCTCTTATTGTCTTGCAAACATTTGTTCACGTGATTTATCTCAAAGCTAAACTTATGCTCGTCCACATAATCGAATTGAATATGTTGAGTCGCTTGTCCATCTAGACAAATTTCATAACCTTTTGCCCCTAAAAAATGCGGCACACGAATATAGCCTTTCTCACCATATATTAAACATTCAGTCGGTGCCGCTTGTCGGAACCCAGCGCTTAACAATGCTGTTTTTCCGCCCATATAACTAAGCAAATAATTAGACACTTCATCTACCCCGGTGTGCGTCATAATTGCACTTGCTATGGCTTTTTCAGGTATTTCATCAAACACAATATCGGCCATGGTGATAGGGTAAATACCTAAATCGAGCAACGCACCACCCGCTAGGCGCGGGTTTAACAAGCGGTGTTCATCAGCCATGATGCGGTTCAAGCTAAAGTTCGCATACATCGATTTTATGGGGCCAATGGCCCCCTCGGCCAAACTTTGTTTCAGTGCGTCTATTGCGGGTAAAAATCGTGTCCACACCGCCTCTAGTACCAATAAACCTTTTGCTTCTGCGGTCTTTTTTACCTGCAAGGCTTGTTTTGCATTAATTGTAAGAGGTTTTTCGCACAATACATGTTTGTTGTTTTCAAGACACAGCATGATGTGCGCAAAGTGAAAGTTATGAGTGGTGGCGATGTAGATGACATCAATGTCGCTATCGGCAACTAGCGCTTGATAACTTGCGTGAACATGTCTAATGCCATGCTCAGCAGCAAAATTTTGCGCACGCTCAACATCAGATGCTGCGCAGCTCTTTAAATAGCCGCCTTTGCTTGCCTTAAAAGACTGCGTAAAGGTTTTGGCAATATGCCCACAACCAATGATGCCCCAGCGTATCTTTTTTTTATCCGACATACTTACTCCCTTTTGTACGTTGTGCCTGGCGCACTAAAACTCCATTGCTTGGGCATGTGCATACAAGCGCTCTATAATATCGCTTAGCGCGCTTTGCTCTTGTTCTGACAAACAATCTAACAGGGCCTTTTCATATTGCAACGATAGCGGAACAATTTCAGCGTAAACGTCATAACCGGTATCTGAAAGCGTGATCTCTGAACGGCGTTTATCATCTTTTGCAATGTTTCTAAGCACCAACTTACGCTTTAACAGCTGACTTATAGCTCGGCTAATAATCGATTTTTCAATCTGTGTTTTTACAGAGATTTCATCTGCCGATGCGCCGGGGTACTCACCTAATACCGCCATAATTCGCCATTCGGTAATCGATAAGGCAAATTTATCTTTATACGTTTGGGCCACAATCGTACTCACCTTATTAGACACAATCGAGAGCCTATAAGGCATGTACTTTTCTAAAGTCAGTAAGGTTTTTTGTTGTTCTGGCACTATCAACTCCAACACACAGTAGTAAGTGAAGGACTATTAAACTTGACATTAGTTGCAATTACAACTAATTTAGTTGCACTTACAACTATTTATCGCAAAGTACGTATACACTTTACTCACTTTGCATATCGCGACTTTAAAAATAGGAATGAACATGGCTGATATATTTGAAAACCCAATGGGCCTCGACGGCTTTGAATTTGTTGAGTTTACTGCTCCTGAAAAAGGCATTTTAGAGCCAGTGTTTACTATGATGGGCTTTACCCATGTGGCAGATCACAAATCAAAAGACGTATCTTTGTGGCGTCAGGGTGATATTAACTTTATCACCAATTATACCAAAAATAGCCCTGCCTATTACTATGCACAAGAGCATGGTCCGTCAGCCTGCGGCATGGCATTTCGCGTAAAAAACTCTCAAAAAGCATACAAAATGGCTATCGAAAAGGGGGCGCAACCTATCGATATGCAAACCGGCGCCATGGAACTTAAGCTTCCTGCAATTAAAGGTATTGGCGGTGCAGCGTTATATTTAATCGACCGCTATAAAGGCGAAAACACTATATATGACATCGACTTTGAGTGGATTGAAGGAGTTGACCGTCATCCACAAGGTTGTGGTTTCCATACTCTTGACCACCTTACTCACAATGTATATCGCGGCCGCATGGCGCACTGGGCTAACTTCTATGAAACCCTGTTTAACTTCCGCGAAATTCGTTATTTCGATATTAAAGGCGAATACACCGGGTTATTATCAAAAGCGATGACCGCGCCCGATGGTAAAATTCGTATTCCCTTGAACGAAGAAGCGGGCGGTGCAGGTGGTCAAATTGAAGAATTCTTAATGGCCTATAACGGTGAAGGGATACAGCACATTGCCTTTGCATGTGATGATTTGCTCGCCTGCTGGGACCGATTAAAAGCCCAAGGCATGAAGTTTATGACCGCGCCACCTGCAACCTACTACAGTATGCTAGACGAGCGCTTACCAGGTCATGGCGAACCTGCTGACGAATTACAAATGCGCGGAATTTTACTTGATGGCACCACCGAAGGCGGCCAACCTCGTTTATTACTTCAAATATTCTCAGCGACCTTACTTGGCCCTGTCTTTTTTGAGTTTATTCAGCGTAAAGAAGACGAAGGCTTTGGCGAAGGTAACTTCAAAGCTTTGTTCGAATCGATTGAGCGCGACCAAGTTGAACGTGGTGTGATTGCTGGTGCAGATGCAGGCGCGAAGGAAGGTGCATAATGGCTATTTCGCGTATTCATCATGTGGCATATCGTTGCAATGATGCAAAAGAAACCGTCAATTTTTATCAAAACATGTTGGGCATGGACTTTCAACTGGCGATAGCTGAAGACCAAGTACCATCAACAAAAGCGCCAGACCCTTACATGCATGTATTCTTAGATGCAGGTAATGGCAATGTGTTAGCGTTTTTTGAATTACCAAATTCGCCGCGCATGGGCCGCGATATAAATACCCCTGAATGGGTGCAGCATATTGCCTTTGAAGTAGAGTCGATGGATGAGCTTTTAGCGGCTAAAGCTAAGCTGGAATCTAATGATATTGATGTCCTTGGACCAACCAATCACGGCATTTTTAAGTCTATTTATTTCTTTGATCCTAACGGTCACCGTATTGAATTAGCTGCAAATACCCATACGCCAGAGATGATGACAGAACTTAAACGTGTCGCACCTGAGATGTTAGAAGAATGGTCACAAACTAAAAAAGCCCCCAAACATGCTGATTGGCTGCACAACGGCCAAGGCTTTCAGGGCAAGCAAACCACGGGAGAGGCATAAACATTATGAAATTAGCAAGTTTAAAAAGCGGTAGAGACGGCGAATTAGTGGTAGTGAATAAGGCACTGACTCACATGGTGTCAGCCAAAGATATTGCCCCTACTTTGCAATACGCATTAGATAATTGGTCAGACGTTTCTGCTAAGTTAAATGCCTTATCGCAGCAACTTGAGTCGGGTGACATAGCGTCACAAGTTTTTGAACAAATTGATTGTGCATCCCCACTACCTCGCGCTTATCAGTGGGCAGATGGCAGTGCCTATGTGAACCACGTTGAATTGGTGCGAAAAGCGCGTGGCGCACAAATGCCAGAGTCGTTTTGGACCGACCCACTAATGTACCAAGGTGGCTCTGATTCATTCTTAGGCCCACGCGAAGATATTAGCATGCCTAGTGATGAAGGTTTTGGGATTGATTTTGAAGCCGAAGTTGCAGTCATTACTGGCGATGTGCCCATGGGCGTTAGTGCTGAAGACGCACTTAATTATGTGCGCTTGATCATGATTGTTAACGATGTATCGCTGCGCGGTTTAATACCTAACGAGCTCGGTAAAGGTTTTGGCTTTTTCCAGTCTAAACCCTCAAGTGCGTTTAGCCCTGTTGCAGTCACCCCCGACGAATTAGGCGATGCATGGCAAGGCGGTAAACTGCATCTGCCATTAGTATCTCATTTAAATGGTAATAAGTTCGGTGAACCTCATGCAGGCGTTGATATGACATTTCATTTTGGCCAATTGATTGCCCATGCGGCACGCACCCGCCCACTCGAAACGGGCACGGTAATTGGCTCAGGTACAGTATCGAACAAACTCGATGGCGGCCCAGGAAAACCGGTATCAGAAGGTGGTGTAGGCTATAGTTGTATTGCTGAAATACGTATGATTGAGACCATTGAAAACGGTTCACCCTCTACGCCCTTTATGAAATTTGGCGACAAGGTCAGTATTGAGATGTTTGATACAAACGGCGCGTCTTTGTTTGGTAAAATAGCGCAAGAAGTCAAACAAGCTTAGTAAAACAATATGTGATTGAATAAGCCCTGACTTACGCTTTTATTGCGTCGTTAGGGCTTTTTTAATGGCTTCTCGTTGCTCCGGTGCAAGCGTGATTTGATGATGAGATTTAAGCTCGGCACTTAAGACCTCAATATACTGCTCGAAGTCTCTTTCCACTGCGGCTGATTTCAATGCAACAATTAAATGATTAGCCGATTCAAAGCCCATGGCAATAGCATGACGCTGTGAGGCCCTTGACGATTTGATGCCAACAATTGATTTAAGAGCATGAGCGGCTTTGGTGAGTTCGGCTGCTTGCGCTTGAATAATCATTGAGCCAGTTGTTGCTTGCTGAGATTTAGGTTGCGAATTATCGCTCATAAAGTACCCTTTTAGCGTTACTTAAGTGAAAAGCAAATCATCAATTTAGTGAGTATAACGATTTATCACAAGAAGTGCGCTTTTGTAATGCCTCTTGCATCATGTTTAAGTAAACTAAAAAAGTAAAGCATCACTTTTAGCAGAACACAAAGGCCATTATGCAACTTATCGAAATTAACAAGGCGCGTTACCGCAAGCATTTAAATCGAGTGATTATTGCCTGCATTATTCTTTTAGCAGCTGGAAGTCTTGGTATTGCCCAGATTCTTATTGCACTTTTCCCAGACCCTAGCGGCAGCCATTTTCGTTGGAACCTTTTGGGCGTTATCTTAACCACCATCGCGATTGCGTTGGTACTTAAAAAATACCGAAATCACGATTATATGACCGAGATTGTTTATGTCTGGGAGCTTAAAAAAGCCCTCAACCAAATCAATCGTAAAATGCTGAAGCTCAAAGAGGCAGCTCAGCACGGTAATGTGGAGGCATTGTTAGCACTACAATATAGTTATGATGGCTCACGCTTATTGTGGAAGCTCGACGATAATACCATCGTAATGGATGATTTAGCCATCGCTCAGGCCGAGGTGAATGCCTTATGTGCTAAGTTCAATGTTAGTCTTAAGGTTGAAGACTACGACCCAAGCACTCTCAAAAACTTCAAATAGGCGGCTAGTATCAAATAAAACAACACGAGCGCCCTCAGGCTGAACATGAATCTGTACGAAAATTAATCATTTTTAGGCTTTTGCCGATAGATAACTATACTAAAGGCTAGAATATAGAAATATCAAGGCACTGGATGAACGATATTTCTTATCTATTTTTGCTTTATTTATAGGAATATAGCTAAGCAAAGTTTACCGAGGGGCAACGTTTTGTCCAAAAGCGTTACATTTGAAAAGTCGATCATCAACTTTAAGCGCATCCTTGCCACTAAACTAATGGCAGGGTTAGTACTGTTTTATGCGGTCGGCTTGCCTCTTTCATTATCAAGGTGGCCGGAGATTGGCTTCCAAGTTGTTTTTATTGTGCACATTGTTGTGACCTTAGTTGCACTGTACTGTTATTTCAGAAAAGATAAATCAAACTACATGCTAGATATTATCTGTATAGTAATATCGTTAAATGTCATGATTATTATCGGCAGTTTGTCTTTCGGTTTGCAATCTGGCGCGGCTCCCTTTGCCGTCTTGTCTACGTTTATCATTGCCTTTTATTGGGGCATTAAAAAAGCCATTATGTATGCTATGAGCTGGGGCGCTTTTTTATTTACCTGTGCTTATTTATTTACTCATAATTTTGTGGAATATCGTGTTGAACCAAGCACGTACAGTGAGACCTTTGGCGCTTGGACGGTCGTTGCACTTGGCTCTAGCCTCACCATTATCTTTATGCTGATCATTGCAAAACAAGGCTATCATTTCATGCTGGCTGTGTTCGAAGAAGTTGAAGCCCAAAAACAAAAAATTGAACAACTGGCGAATACCGATATTTTAACCGGTTGTTGTTCTAATCGTCTAACCATGCCTCTGCTCTCACAAGCCATTAAAACTGCCAAACGCGACAAGCATTTGGTAGCAGTATGCTTTATGGATCTAGACAACTTTAAGGCGATTAACGATTCCCTTGGTCATAATGTTGGCGACCAAGTATTACAAGAAGTAGCGATCCGCATTCGTAAAGTGCTAAGGGAAGTCGATATTACCTGCCGAATTGGAGGGGATGAGTTTTTAATTGTGTTGCCCAAAGTGCAGAGTAAAAAAGAGATTCAGCAGATTCTTAAACGTATTTCTACCGTTTGGGTAGATGACATACTTGTGCCTAGTCAATGTGTGAGCATTAACGGCAGTATCGGTGTATCGGTTTATCCAAATGACGGTACCGACTCAGAAGTGTTACGGCATAAAGCCGATCAGGCTATGTATCACGCAAAAAAACAAAAACAATGCGCGGTATTTTATGAGGACTTTGTTATTCAAAAGGCTTGCGTACCCATATAATGGTCTTACCAATTTATATTGGTAAGACCATTGTTTTGTTTATCCTACTATTCGGAAGTTTTCTTGCTTAAAATTGTTAATCCGGCAATACTAGTCTCGCTCATTTTTTATACAGCCAACTTGATTTCATAAGGAAATGAATATGAAAAATATTACCTGGTGCATAGGTTATTCAATGCTATTACTTAGTACCCCATTACTAGCAAACGATTTTAAAAAAGCGGCAGACAAACTGTGCGACAAAATGACCGTTTGTATCGTAGAACAAATGGATGCCGAAGAGGACTTACCTCCCCAAATGAAAGAGATGGCAAAAGTCATGGCTGCTAACATGTGCAGCTCTTTGTATGAATTTGAGAACATGGTAAAAGATGCTGAGTTAACGAAAAGCGCTGTTGCCTGTTTTGAATCGGTTGAGCAACAAAGCTGTTCATCGGTGCAACAAGGCTTTGAAACACCAGAGTGTAAAGACTTCGAAAAATTGACTCAAAATTACGCTAACTAACACGTGTTGATTCAAAGTTGCAGTTTAGGTTGGCGTAAATAAACTCGAGCAAAGATAATCAAAAAGCGCTTGTTCTAAGTACAATATCTATCGATGTAATAAGCTTATTTAGCTATTGACTCTGGAGTTTGTATGCGTGTTTTATTTGCCTTTATTTTATTTGCGGTAACTTGTTTAGTGTCTGCGCAGCAACCAGCTAGCACCATTAATGTAAATGTGGTGTATCCCAAACAAGTAGAAAGCACAAGCAGCATTACCTTAAGCGGCACGGTAGAAGCGAAACAAAACTCTGAGCTTGCGAGTCTTGAGGCGGGTGTTGTTAGTGAGATCCTGGTCGACATCGGAGAAAGCGTTAACAAAGGCCAAACCTTGCTTCGCCTTAACGATGATCTAGGCGCCATTTTAGTCGAGGGTGCCAAGGCCAGTATGGAATCTGCCAGGATTAACTTAGCAGAAGCAAAGCGTTTGTATACAGAGGTCCTCGCGCTCTCAGAAAAGCAGGTGGTCGCACAGAGCCTAATTGCTGAACGTGCAGCGCTACTTGCAAATGCAGAGTCCGAGCTCGCCCGCGCCGAGGCTGATTTGGCGCTGCAACAAGAAGTATTAGCGCGCCATACACTGCAAGCGCCTTTTGCAGGCGTTATTTCGCAGCGGAACGCTGATGTAGGTGAATGGATAACTCAGCAAAGCACAGTGCTCACATTAGTAGACCAAGGGCACCTACGAGTGAATATTGCTATACCCCAGCAATATTTTGCCTTACTAGCCAATAGCAATCAGGTCCCCGTAACCGTATTACCCGACGTCCAATCGATACCTGCGATCAATGCATCGCTAAGTCGATTCGTGCCCGTTTCCCAGGGTAATAGCCGAAGTTTTCAAGCGCTTATCGACCTGCCCCAGAACAGTCAACTGGTGCCTGGAATGTCTGCACGAGCCCAAATTCAACTCCCTAATACAACTGAAAACACCTTTAGCCTTCCACTTTCCGCCATTAAACAGCATCCAGACGGCGGTAGTAGTGTATTTGTGTTGGAAAACGGTAAAGCCAAACGCATCATTACCTCTTATATGCATTTACCAAATGGCCAGGTCAGTATCAGTAATCAAAATGCAGATTTACCTTACATCGTGTCGGGTATTGAGGTTTTGCGTGACGGTATGTCGGTTACTGCAACCAATATAAGCGCTACCATTAACCTAGAGGCCAACTTATGATTGAAGCAGCTATTAAACGGGGCATTCTGGTTACCGTCGTTGTTTTAATTGGATGTATTTTAGGTGTGGTGTCAGCGCTTAATATTCCTGTACAGATGATTCCCGACCTTGAAGTAAGAACCATCACAGTGCAAACGGGGTGGCCGGGCGCGACTCCGCAAGATATTGAAAAAGAAATTCTCATCGAGCAAGAGCGTTACCTGCGCAGTTTGCCTAACTTACAGCGCATGATTTCTTCAGCTGAGATGGGCTCAGCACGAATTGCCCTTGAGTTTCCCTTTGGCGTAGATGTAAACGATGCGCTAATTAGGGTGAGTAACGCCCTGAGTCAAGTGCCTGCCTATCCAGAGAATGTCGACCAGCCAAGGTTATTTTCTAGCTCATTTTCAAGTAATGCCTTTATGTTTTTCAGGCTTGCACCTCTGCCAGGTAATCCGATGTCCCTCGATGTTGATATGTTGCGAGACTTCGCAGATGACTTCATTCGACCACGCATGGAGACAGTTCCAGGGATTTCACAAGTCGATGTACGCGGCGGCTCTGCCCGGCAAATTCAAATCAAAATAGATGCAGCAGGTTTAGCGCAGCGTGGAATAAGCTTAACTCAAGTCAGAGACGCCATTCGTACTCGTAATACCGATGCTTCGGCTGGTGATTTAGAAAGCGGCGCGAGCCGATATTTATTGAGGGTCGTTGGGCGCTTTGAACAGCTCAGCGAACTTGAAAACCTTATCATCACGCGTATAGATAACAGTGAAATTTACCTAAAAGATATCGCACAAATCAAACTTGATCACTTTGAAACCCGAGGTTTGTCTTATTCAAATGGTGAACGCAATCTAACCATGTCTGTGCGCCGAGAAAGTGGCTCAAATGTAATAGATATTAAGGCGCAACTCCTCCCTCTAGTGGAAGAACTAAATAACTCTTTATTAATTCAGAATGGTTTAAATTTAAAACTGTTCAGCGACGATGTGCAGTATGTTTCAAGCTCACTCAAAAACGTATGGATGAACTTAGGGCTAGGAGCTGTACTGGCTACGTTGGTCATGTTCTATTTTTTGCGCTCCGGTCGCTCCACACTAATTGGTGTAATGGGCATTCCCATATGTACCATTGCCGCGTTTTTGGCCTTGCTTGCATTTGGTCGAACAATTAACGTAATTTCACTTGCTGGCGTTGCCTTTGCTATTGGCATGACGGTGGATAACACGATTGTGGTGCTTGAGTCGATTATGCAAGCCAAAAAACAAGGCCGTGATCGTTTGCAAGCTGCAGTTGAAGGAGTTAAAGACGTATGGCCTGCGGTGCTCGCCTCTACCGCAACTACGGTATTGGTATTTGCACCTATTTTATTTATTGAACAAGAAGCTGGGCAATTATATTCGGATATTGCGATTGCAATTTCAGGCGCTATTATTGCCTCAATGCTAGTGGCTATCTTTGTGGTTCCTGTTGCAATGGCCAACCTCACAAATGAGCAAAGCAAAAGCCACGATAAGGCCCCTACCCTCTCAAAAAAGTGGCTCAGCTTGGTCCACGTTTTTACCAAAACGCGGCGACGTGCCCAAATTTACAGTGCTGTGTTTATTATTGGTATTTTAGGCAGTGCATATGCATTAATGCCTGCCGCTGAATACTTACCTGAGGGCGAGGAGCCCAAAGCATTTTCAATTATGAGTGCGCCGCCCAGCTACAATTTAAGTGAAATGCAAAAAATTGGTGACCAGCTCAGAGTATATTTTGATGACTACATCAATGCCGACCCTGCTGCATTTGCCAATGGCGAGACCAATATGCCGCCTATTGCTTACTACAATATGTCGGTATCTATTGGCAGTATTTGGTTTTTAAGCGCCCCCGTTGAACCTGAATATATACAACAGATGATGGATGCCATTACACTCAAATTTAGAAGCTTTGAAAACATGCGAGCGTTTTCTGCAAGAGGTTCAATTATATCGAGTAACGACGGTGGTACCCGCGCCGTCGCAGTGGATTTAGCCGGTAGCGACATAAGCGATTTATATCGCGCTGCACAAGCGGTTTTTGATGAGGCTGAGAAGCGCTTTGATAACCCTCAAATTAACTCTGACCCCGGCTCCTTAATTTTAGAGCAGCCTTTAGTTGAAATTCGCCCGCGTTGGCAGCGTTTAGCAGAACTAGAGATCAGTAACCGCGACTTTGCCTATTCGGTTGCCGCCATTAGTGACGGTGCTTATGTCGACGAATTTATACTCAACGACGACAAAATCGACATATTCATGTTTAGTGGTGCAGGTAACCAACAAAATATTCAAGATTTAGCAGCCACGCCCATTGTTACTCCACAAGGTAGTGTGTTCCCGCTTAATGCCTTAGCCGATTTAGTCCAAAGTAAAAACAGCGATTCGGTGCGCAGAGTCGATGGTAATCGTACGGTAACAGTGTATATCATTCCTCCGCGTGAAGTTGCCTTGGAAACGGCTGAGGCAATTGTGCGAAATGATTTACTGCCAAGCCTTTGGGAACAAGGCAGTATTGCACAAGGCATTAGCGTGAGTATAAGCGGTGCGGCAGATCAACTAGAAGCGACAAAGGAATCCCTATCAAGTAATTTTGTTATCGCGATTGCCCTTTGTTACTTGCTGCTGGTAGCAATATTCACCCACTGGCGCTATCCATTATTTATTTTAGCCACCGTCCCCCTTGGCATGGCTGGTGGCTTATTAGGCTTAATCGCAATAAACGGCGTAAACGCTGCGCTAGAGGCTGTTGGTTTAAGTGGCGGGTATCAACCTTTTGATATGATCACCATGTTAGGCTTTTTAATTTTATTAGGCACGGTAGTCAACAATCCTATTTTAATCGTCGACCAAACCCGTCGTTTGGTAACTCAAGGCCAAAGTATTAACGTGGCGGTTAGTGGCGCAGTCGAAAAACGTCTCAAGCCAATTTTAATGTCTACTGCAACCACTATTTTTGGTCTTGCACCCTTAGTGTTGGTGCCAGGGGAGGGAACCGAACTATACCGGGGTGTAGGCATTATTGTATTGTGCGGAATTTTTGTATCAACCTTGTTAAGTTTAACCTTTTTACCGGCTTTGCTAATGGCATTACTCAACGACAAAAGCGAGGGCCATCCGGCAACACTAAAAAGCGAGTAAGCCTAAGCAATGCTCAGTAAATAAACTGGCAAGCAAAGAGCTTTATAATAGGGTTTATAATCGGCATGGTAGTCGAGGGGGCCGGCTTTTTAACTTAACGAAATAGACGATTTCCATATGATTGTAAATATAGAGGCTAAACTCGAGGCTGCCTCAAACAGTAACGGCCATGGTAAGGCGTTGGTGAGCACTTTACCCTAAACAATAAGGTAAATGCTCAATCTGTAAGTTTAACCTTTACCGACAAACCAGCCGGTGATTGCGAGTCGAGGATGGCGTGCAAAAGGCGCCACATAACTTACTGCATGTGGGTGGGTCACATCAAATAATGCAAGAGAGTTAAAAATCGGTACCCATGTGTCTTTTGGGTTACCGTTGTCATGATAAAACTGCAACAAGCCTCCCCAATCTGGATGCCATTCTGGTGTAAAATTCAGCACGTAGGCAACCTTACGATTAAGCTTTTCATCAACATCGTTATGACGGGTTAAAAAGTGCCCAGGGTAATAACGCGTTGCCTGTGCATCTGCGCCAACGATATCGTCGTGCCCTGTCATGAGGCGAATCTGTTCGAGCATGTCTTCAGAGTTAAGTAGCTGCAAGACCTGTTGAGAAAGTGAGTGATCACTTGGGTCTTGATGAATTTGTGACTTACTGTAAAAAAAGCCAACGCCCTTACCCGCTTGCTGATAAATAGTTTTTGTAAGGGCCTCTTGTTTTTGACTGCCAAGAGCAGCAAGCTCGTCACTGCTAATTAACTTAGACTCGCCATTTTCAGTGTAGGCGTTTTTAAATGCCAAATCTTTGTGAATATGAACGGCAATGTCGCCAGCGCTTTTATTGGTGAATATATCAAATACACGTAAGCGCTTATCTGTTGCATACTGCTCAGAATATTCACCTAGTGTATGCAATGGGTTAAGTTCGATGCTCATAGATGCCTCTTTAGGTCTTATTTTTATTAACACAACGCTAAACTTTTGATCAAAGCCATAATGGTGCAGCTCAGTCTTAGCTTGAAATTTCTTAGGCGGGGAAAGTAGCAAATACTCTGGCTGAAGTATAGTCAGCGGTGGAGTAAACGCTTACATTACTAAGTTAAATACTTCCATACCAAACTCTTTTCCGTTCAATAATATAGAAATCCTATGCTCTCCGGCATAATATTTACGCGTGCTTATGGGTTTAAAACTATGTTTTTTGTTAAATACGATACGCTTACCAGCTTCAAGTTCAAAGTTCTTCCATTTAAATACCTTGGGCAAAAGCTTCCCGTTTGCCTTTTTATGATGCACCACGTAATCGAGCATAATCTTTTGCCTAAGCTTTGCATGGGATGTGAACGCCACAGATATCTGCAAACTATTATCAAAGGCAAGTTCTTGTGCCGACAAAGTCAGCTCAAGGTCACCGACCTTAACTGGATGGAAACCTAACAAAGCTAAAGCCTCGGGCATGCCTTGTTTAAATAAGGTTCTACAGGCATGTTTTATTAAGCGTATTCGCTCTTTACTTGCCCCTTTTAACCAAGCCTTACATACGTTGACCACTATGTCTGGATGATCCTTTGCAATGTCATTTAAGTTATTTGCAACCGAACGCCTAACGTACTCGCTTGGGTCGTCTTTGAGTGCCTCTAAAAGAGGTAAGAGGGCCGAAGGATTATCGACAAAATCTTTGAGCTGTATTCCCCAAGGCAAGCGCGGGCGCGTGCCTTCTGATACTAATCGACGAACATGCTCACTTTTATCTTTTGTGCATTGGTGCAGGTATGCGAGAGTCTGTTCTGGGCATGCAATAATAAAATAGCGAATTGCAAATTCAGCGGTAAAACGTTGTGTCATTTCATACAATAGCCGCATGGATAAATCAAAATCCGAATGGCCATTACGCGCAACATAATCGGCGAGTGGCATAATGGGCCACCCACTCAACTGCCAAGCATGCTCCGTTGCCTCGCTTGGCACGTCGTGGTCTTGCATGGGCTTTAAACTCGCCAGAAGGATTTTGCTGCTTTGTACAAAATCCACCGGTAGAAAACGCTGCATCGCCTCAACAATTTGCTCGCTACGTTGTTTTAATTCTAGGTTGTCTAAATCATGACTGGCTGCATTGATAAAGTCGCTATATGCAAAGGTCGCATCCGCCTGTTTAAAACAAAATGCCATTTGTTCAATAACAGCAACAGAGAAGACATTTTTGAAGGGCTCTGGCATTTTCTTAATGTTCCTTGTTCAGTCCATTGACCGCCGACAAGCCATAATAAGGCTTTCTATTTGCAATCTTGACCGTTTATTAAAGGCAGTTCGATAAGCTTAACAATAACTTTAGGGTAAAAGCATTGAACTATCTCTAGTTATACCTTAGGCTAAGTTTTAACCATGCCTTTATCTCAATTATGTTCGTAACGGGTTGTTAGCGCTGACGATTGTAAACTAAAAAGCGTTTAGCGGTTATGACAAGAGTAAACGCTTTACTAAATACATCGCAACGCAATCAGCAAACAATAGGATAGCGTCATGAAGTTACTATGGGGTTTGTTAACCACATTAGTTCTCGCCAACACTCAGTGTGCTTTTGCCACTGACATAGTGGTGTGGAAGCGTAACTTTGATGCACCATACATGCATGCTGCTCTTAGCAATATCTTAGCATTATCAGAAGATAAATACGGAAGAGCCTCCCTTACTTCTTCAGCAGAAATAGAACAAGGCCGAGCATTTGCTAATATGGCCACAAACAAGGGCATCGATATCTTTGTTGGCGGAATCGATGCTGAAAGAGAAGCGACCGCAAGTCCTATTTATTTCCCCATTGACCGTGGTCTGTTAGGTTTCAGGTTATGCTTAATGCATGAGCAAAAAAAGTCTTTTAACGATATCAAAACCCTTGAAGAGCTCAGAGCACGTAAAGTCCTTTTTGGTATGGGAACCCACTGGCCCGATAAAAACACCTTTGAAAGTCAAGGCTTTGAAACGGTAACAAGCCCGCGCTATGAGAGCTTATTTAGTATGCTCATAAACGACCGCTTCGATTGCTTTTTGCGTAGCTTAGCGGAGATTGGTGCTGAACTTGAACAACGCCCTAAAATGCCATTAAAAATCGAAGAAAATCTTGTGTTTATTTACCCATCTGCCGAGTTTTTATTCGTGAGTAACATGAATCCAGAATTAAAAGAGCGCCTGAATTATGGATTTGAGCGTGCGATTGAAAACGGTAGTTTCTTCGACATATTTAAAGCACATTACCAACAAACTATGCAATCACACAATGTATATTCGCGCAAACTCCTGATCATGGAAAATAACGATGTATCAGCACGCGCTCTAAAATCAATTAACCAATATGGCCTAGCAAGTTTTGTAGTACCTTAGTGACTGCCATTGCCACTGCTACCCATTTCTCGCTTTAATTAAACAACCTTATGAGTGAAACAACCAATATGAACATTTTCTCAGTACGGCTTTGCTATGCTCTCACCATTGTACTTAGCCTATTTGGCGCTGCTTTTGGTCATGCGCAAGAGGGCAGCGATATCTATATTGGCAAGCTAAATTTTTGGCACAAACAGCCCATCACCGAACTTACACAAGTCACTGACAATAACCGCTACAGTAATCAACCCTACTTTTTTGACAGTCAGCATTTGTACTTTACACAAGCTGAGATTAGTGACGCTCTCACTACTAACACCACAGAAATCCCACAACAAATGGACATTTTTGTGTATCAGCTTTCTGAACAATCAATAAAAAACGTGACTAACTCTAGCGAAAGCGAATACTCACCTACACCGGTTCCAAACAGTCAAGATATGTCGGTCATTCGAGTCAATGCTGAGAATAAACAAGAGCTTTGGACAATCGATACTAGCGGTCATTTAAAAACCCATTTAGTGCCGGCCATTGAGCCTGTGGGCTATCAGGTATGGCTTAACGCTGAAGAGCTATTGCTATTTGTGTTGGGCGAACCGCATAGTTTGCAGCGAGTCAATATCAATACTCCTAATGCACAGGGAAAAGTCGTTGATACTCACATAGGCGCTAGCCTGTTTCAATTTGAACAGTCTGATTGGTTTTTGTATTCAAAAAAAACCGATACTAATATGCTAAAAGCGTATAACGCGGCTCTAGGCACTAGCCAAGACTTGACAGAACTCCCCGAAGGAAGCGTTTATTTTTCAGTAGGGGCAACAGGACATGTAATCACCAGCGACGGTAACACGCTTTACCATCGGCAAATTATTAAAAAAGGCAAACGCCTGCAAGCTCAAGGCACATGGACACCCATAAAAATCGAAGGCGAAGCATGCCAAAATGGTATTTCACGCAGCGCTATTTCTCATTTTGGCGACAAGGTTGCGCTGGTTTGCGCGCGTAATTGATGTTTAATTATCAGTCAACTGATATGTATTTTGCGAGTCGCTTCTACTTTTTCTACCGGTAATAAGCGCCTCGTCCTCTCCCCTCATTACCGCTTTTATGTCGTTAATGACTGCGCTGCGATATAAATAA
The DNA here is from genome assembly GCA_964621345.1 of uncultured Glaciecola sp. Classification (GTDB taxonomy): domain Bacteria; phylum Pseudomonadota; class Gammaproteobacteria; order Enterobacterales; family Alteromonadaceae; genus Glaciecola. Next base: position 41,384 of record CAZUON010000019.1, read on the forward strand.
CCCCAATGATCAATGGTCTTTTCCTTTAGGCTATCATAAATTTTCGTATCAATATCTTGCTTAGCGCCGGTGGTATCAACTACAAACACATCCTCTGCTAAGCTTTGCGGATTAATAGGACCTTTGGAGCCAAGTCTGCGATTGAAATTTTTAGTGAATCGAGAAATACGTAAGGCATCATCTCTGCGATGCGTATACATGGTTGTGCGTTCACTCAATGGAGTAAGTCGCGAAAAGGCCTGTTGGGGCTCAAAAAGATCGTACTCAACATCTGCATTTAATAAAAACACTTCTTCGAACATTTGAAAGAGTTTTGCTCTGCCGATTGATTCCAACGCATTTGCTAACACTTGATTGCCCATGGAATGAGCCATTAAGTGAATGCGGTGCTTACAGCGTTGATGTGCACCAATTTCAAACATATCAATATAAAAGCCGCGTAGCAGCGAAAATAACCGAGCAACCACCATGCCAGCAATTTGTGCATCTTCTTGGTCATTCCAATAGGTTAACGCGGTATGGCCGATGGTCGGCCAACTGAAATACACTAAATGCTCAATGGGACTATCTTCAGGCTCTACATAAAGCTTATTCAATTGATAAATATGCTTGAGGGTTGATTCCATATCATTGGCAAAACCATGAATGAAAAAGAGTACATCACAACAGCCATCTTCTTTTGTTGATAACTTTTGATAAAGCTCTGCAAACAAGCGTTCAGAGCCTTTTAGATTCTCGATATTATCAAGTAAGTCTGGCATCATCTGGGCCTTTTTGCTGCCTCGACGCTTACGGTATTGCATGTTTGAGTTAATATCTTTCAGTAGCTCATAAGTAACCGCGTGAGATGGCTCAAGCTCAGGGTCAATACTGCACTTTGCAATACGAAAAGAGGGGGAGCCACGCTCCTTTCCAATGTCCGAGATTCTGTTATTAACGATGCTGCGGTTGGTAATCAGATAGATAGACATGGCGGCCCCTCATATGTGCTGTAACAACGCGTAACGAAGATACAATTGCTCACGGATATCAATAAAGACTAGCACCAACGCGATACAATTTCACATACGCTGTTGCAAATAAAATATTAGGTGCCAGAGTCAAATACAATTTGATCTTTACCTTGGTGCTTCGCTTTATAGAGCATGGTGTCTGCTCTGGAGATTAATTGATTGAGGTTGTTATCAATATTTGCATCAAAGGTCGCGACTCCCATGCTAAAGGTGATCACAAATGAATCGGGCAATGCGACAGGTTTAAGCTCCTGCAAGGCAGCTCTCAGGCGTTTAAATATTTCAAGTGTGTTTTGGGCTTGTGCACCGTCAAATACTAATAACCACTCCTCTCCTCCGTAACGCCCGTAATTATCTTGCTTTCGAATAGCTAGCTCACAAGCTTCAGCAAAGGCGAGGAGGACCTCATCGCCAATATCGTGCCCGTAGGTATCATTTACTTGTTTAAAATTATCAATATCGAGCAAAGCGATGGAAAACTTACCCGTTTGTGCTTGGTTAAATTGCAGTTTAGCCCGATGCATGATGGAGCGGCGATTTGGCGCTTTCGTTAACAAGTCTATGTGGGCAAGTTCTTTGTATTGATTTCGTTTCTTAACTTGCAAATACAAGCTAAAACCTAACATTGCGAGAATAAATATGCTCGCTACCCCTAAGGCTAACCATACATGTTCAAGCTGCTTCTGCTTTTGTAACAAGGTTACAGTGAGTTCGTTCTCTCTCTGTAGCGCTTGGTTCTGGCGGTCTTTTAAGTCTGAATCAAACTCAATACGATATTTCTGAATTTGAGCCGCCTGCTCTTGTTTATGAATTTTATCCTGCAAATCTAGCACTTGTTCCAGCGAATCATAGGCCTCTTTATAGTTGCCTTGCGCATAACTTAAACGTGATACACCTCGTGCAAGTTGTAAATCTGCACTCTCATCGTTAAATGTTGCCGCATGTCCTTTGGCATCCTGTAATGCATTTGCCGCTTTTTCTATTTGCCCAGTCCTACCAAGCGCATACGATAATGCCAACAAAGATTGAAAATGCACCCTCATATAACCCGATTCTTCAAATTCCACTGTCGTTTTTGTAAAGATATCTGCCGCTTGTTGCCACTGCTCTTGTTCTAACAAAATTCGTCCACGAAAATTGTTCGCCCAAGTTACGCCAACATCATCTTTTAATTCAATGCTCAGCGACAATGCCTCTTTAATTTTATCGCTGGCAGCCTCAAGCTCTCCTAACTGAAAATGAGCCTGACTGATATTGTAAAGCAAGATTGATTCATCAAATTTGTCTTTTGATAAACGCGCATACCCTAGTGCTTGCTCAAAGTCAGTCAGGCCTGCTTCGATGTTGCCAAGGGTAACGTTAATATTACCTAATGCTGACATGACTGAGCCTAAACCTTGATTATTCCCAATCAACTCAAAATCGTTGTAGGCAAGCTTCAAACTCTCAATGGCATTGGCAAACTGCGTACTATCAAACTGACTATGGGCAAGCCCCAAATAAATATCGCCACGTAAGTCACTATCTTCGATTTGCTCGGCGAGCACTTTAAGTTCATCACGCTTGTCTTGATTTTGCATAAAATCACCCATGGCATCGCTTATGGCTAATCTTAATAACTTAATGCGGGCAGATGATTTTAGTGAAGTTTCAAAAAAAGTGTTATCGGTAACATCAAGGAGCGTTTCAATTGTTTGTTGCGCGTCTACTTTGTTGTCGCTGTTAAACAGCAACTCAGCTTTTAATAGCATTGCACTTGAATATGCATCTCGGTAGTCGTTTTGCTCTGACTTTTGTATTAAGTCTTCAAGTTCACTTATTAATAGGTGCGGAGAACTTTCACTGTCTACTTCCAACCGACCTATTTGAGCCAAGAGTTCTTCTTCACTGATCACCGCGTTTGCATGAGCATGCGGGATGATGCAACTGAGCATAAAGAAGAAACAGGCTTTAAAACACAAAAGTGTGATGATGCGTTTCATTGCCACAGGTTTCCTGTAAACGGAGGCATTACTAAAAATTTATAGCAAGCACGAATACATCCAACATCTAACATCAATGCTAAAATGTTCACCGCGCCATGCTGGAAAAGCCCTATTACCTGATATACCAATACCCATTACCCTTTTTAAAATCATCAACTGACGATAAGCACAGACCTGCATTATCGATGGTCCATAGCATGTGTATCGGCTAAATGGCACAAATCCTAAACAGTTATGTATTAGGAAACATACGATTTTGTCATATTTTTGTAGCTTAGTGAGCCTAAAATCAATACCGTAGTACAGCTTGCAAAAAGCAAAGTATAATAAATAAAGGGATTATTACCATGCAAATGAAAGCCATTTCGTTGTTGGTAGCAGGATGCTTCGCGTCTGCTACTCAGGCCGACGTGTATATTTCTGAATACATAGAAGGCTCGTCAAACAACAAAGCAATCGAACTCTATAACGACAGCGACACCGCGGTTGACTTATCAACTTACTCACTCAATTTCTATTTTAATGGTGGCAGCAGCGCCAATACGGTTATTAATTTATCGGGGCAACTTGCTGCTAATTCGGTATACGTAGTTGCCGATGCCGATGCAAACGCCGATATTCTTGCCCAAGCAGACCTAACCTCTGGCTCCGGCTTTTTTAATGGTGACGACGCCATTGAATTAATCAACGACGGTAATGTTATCGACTCATTCGGCCAAGTAGGCTTTGACCCCGGCTCACAATGGTCTGCTGGCGATGTATCAACGCAAAATGCAACCTTACTAAGACTTGATGCAATTAGCTTAGGTGATAGTGACAGTAGCAATATATTTGACCCGTCGGCAGAATGGTTCGCTTTAGCCCAAGACGACACGACTAACTTAGGTACTCACAAAGGCTGCTGCGACGATGGCGATAACGGCGATGGAGATGATGGTGATGGTGATGATGGCGACAACGGCGGTGATAATTCAGACGCGCCAATACTGCTAACCGCCATATTTGATGGACCGCTCAGTGGCGGCGTACCTAAAGGCGTTGAACTTTACGTCTCTGAAGACATAGCCGATCTTTCGGTATGCGGCTTAGGTAGCGCAAATAATGGCGGCGGTACAGATGGTCAAGAGTTTACTTTCCCAGCTGGCGCAAGTGCATCGGCTGGCGACTTTATTTATGTTGCATCAGAAAGTACTGGCTTTACTGCCTTTTTTGGCTTTGCACCGACTTACACAGCTGGCTCTGCTATGAGCGTAAATGGCGATGATGCCGTTGAGCTTTTCTGCAACGATACCTTGATTGACGTATATGGTGAGCAAGATGTAGATGGTAATGGCGAAGCATGGGAGTATCTTGATAGTTTTGCTTATCGCGTATCAGAAACTACCGCATCAAGCACATTCATGCTCGGCGACTGGGTTATCGAAGGCCCGAACGCCCTAGATGGAACATCGGTAAATGATGGCACTATTCCAGTGGGCAGCTTTGAATTTGCTGCAGGCTCGCTATTCTTCTCTGAATACATTGAAGGCAGCAGCAATAACAAAGCCCTCGAAATTGCCAACCTCACCGGAGGCAACGTCGATCTCATGGGTAACTACAGCGTTGAGATTTATTTCAACGGTAGTACTAGTGCCGGACAAACGATTGGCCTAACCGGCTCAGTGGCAAACAGAGATGTTTATGTGTTAGCGAACTCAAATTCAGTGGCTGCCATCCTGGATGAAAGTGACCAAACAACGGGCTCAGTATCATTTAATGGCGATGACACCATCATATTGCGTGGCCCGGGTAACGAAATTTTGGATGTTATTGGTACTCTTGGCGAAGACCCAGGTAGTCAATGGGGTACAGGCGATGCCAGTACACAAAACAATACTTTATTGCGCAATACCAATATTCGTGTGGGCGACATTGAGCCAAGCGATGCCTTTGAACCTAGCACAGAATGGACAGGTCAGCCTATCGATTCCTTTAGTGACTTAGGACAGTTTGGTAATGCAGGTGGTGATCCAGACGATGGTGGTGACCCATTATTGATTGGTCAGTGTGGCGATGAAGCCGTGCTCATTAGCGCCATTCAAGGTACCGGCGATAGCACGATGATGGCTAACACCGAGGTGGTAATTGAAGCGTCTGTTACTTTAGTCACCCCAGGGCTTGATGGCTTCTTTATGCAAGAAGAGAGCGCGCAATCAGATGGAGACCCTCTAAGCTCCGAAGGTATCTTTGTCTTTACCGGTGAAGCGCCCATTAGCGTAAGCGAAGGCCAGTTAGTGCGCGTGCTAGGAACAGCAAATGAGTTCTTTGGTAAAACACAAATCAATGCAACTGAAGTATCAGCAAGCTGCGGGGTAGGTGAATATGCGGTTACCGAACTTACCTTGCCTATTGCTGAAGGTACAAGTTTTGAGGCGCTAGAGGGCATGGCAATAAGCTCTTCACAAACCTTAACCATTGTGAACAACTTTACTTATGCTCGATTTGGTGAAATTGAAGTTGCCAATGGCCGTACTTTCAACCCTACACATTTACATAACCCAGGCTCACCTGAGGCCATCGCACTTGCTTCGAGCAATGCTCGCAACAAGATCATTTATGACGATGGTGCCAATGGTGCTCCTGAAAACCTTGATTTAAATGGTCCTTTGTCGGCACAAAATACGCTGCGCACGGGTAGTTTAATTACAGGTGTAAGTGGTGTAATGGATTATGGCTTCAATGCGTATCGCATTCAGCCCAATAGCACTCCGGTTGTGCAATCTGCACCTCGTCCTGAAACACCAAGTGTGGAAGGCGATCTTAGCGTAGCAAGCTTCAATGTGTTGAATTTATTCAACGGTGACGGTGCTGGCGGTGACTTCCCAACACCTCGTGGTGCAGACACTACTAGCGAGTATGACTTGCAACTGGCTAAAATAGCCAACGCAATTGTTGCACTTGATGCGAGTGTGGTGGGTTTAATGGAAATCGAAAACGATGGCTATGGCACAAACAGTGCGATTGCTCAGTTAGTTGAGGCCCTTAATCAACGCGCAGGCGCTGGGGTTTACTCCTTCATTGATGCAGGTGGTATTCTTGGCAGCGATGCAATTGCTGTAGGTATGGTCTACCAAAGTGCTGAGGTAATGCCAGTGGGGGATTTTGAAATTCTCGATGAAAGCAATTCTATCGCAGATGACGAAGGACCTTTGTTCAATACCCGACGTAATCGTCCATCTTTGGCACAAATGTTTACTGAAGTAGGTTCAGACAACACCTTTGTGGTAAACGTGAACCACCTTAAATCAAAAGGCAGTGGTTGCGGCGCTGGCGATGACAGTGCAGACCAAGGTAACTGTAATGGTACACGCACCCGTGCAGCGCAAGCAGTACATGTATGGTTAGCCTCGACCTTTGCAGACGAGCCAGTATTCATCGTAGGTGATTTAAATAGCTATGCGAAAGAAGACCCCATCACTGAACTTCAATCAGCAGGTTTTGTTGATTTAGCTCGCCAATTTAACGGTCCTATGGCCTACAGCTACGCCTTTAGAGGTGAGTTTGGTTCTCTTGATTATGCGTTGGCAAATCCATCTGCCTCACCATTGGTCAAAGAAGTGGTAGAGTGGCATATAAACGCCGATGAGCCTATTGCACTTGACTATAACGAAGAGTTCTACCCAGCAAGCTTTAGAGATAGCTCGGTATATCGTTCGTCAGATCATGACCCAGTATTAGTTGGCTTTAGCTTTGATTCAGAGCAGTTGTTCGGAGATGTGAATGGCGACGGTTCACTCACCTTTGAAGACTACTTTGCAATCTATGCGTTACTTGGGATTACCAGCAACGACACTAACTTTAACCCAGCAGCAGATATAGACGAAGACGGCATTATCACCTTTGGTGACTTGTTCGCTTGGTATAATTTATTTCTTGCTCAATAAAAAATAGATGACGATTTAGCATATTAGTTAAATCGTATTTTAATCAGGAACTGCGCATCTCATGATGAGATGCGCAACAACAAACGGAAAACAAAATGAAAAAGTTACTCGCATTATTTTTAGTATTAAGTGCCATTAGCACAAGCTCACAAGCGGCTGTAATACTCTCTGTCACCCCTGACAACAATAGCGTTGATACCGGTGAAGATGTTGTACTTAACATCAGTGCTACCACAACTGAGGGAAGCGTATTTACCAGCTTTGGCTTAGATTTACTGATGAACAATACGCAATTATTAGCAAGTGATATGAGCGTGATGATCAACAGTTTATTCGATACATTCCCAACTCCAGACGGTGACGGATTTGCAGGTGGCGTACCACCGATGGTGACACCTATGCCGCCATTCGCCCCACTACCATTTGCAATCAGTGGCACCGACATCAACCTTGCAACCATCACTATCTCTAATCTAAGTGATGGCTTTTATGATTTTAACTTAGGGGTAACCGCTATGGACATGTTAGAAGGCGTTATTAACGCTGATTTCTTGTCTGCTCCTCCTGGCAACCTTGTTATCGATGATGCTTCGTTTGCAATCACTAGTATCACGGTAGGTCCAGTAGAACAGGTAAATGCACCTGCACTAGGTTTATTTATGAGCTTTGCACTTGGGCTTATGCTTATGCGACGCAAAAGCTAAGTTATATTGCTTGTAAAAAAGGGTTGCCATCAAGGGTAACCCTTTTTTGTATTGATTGGTCTTAACCGCTTAAATGTTAACAATATTTAGGGTTAAAGCTCTCTCGCTTATTGTATAAGTCAATGAGAGTTTGCCATAAACGCTCCGGCAAATAATATTGAATAGAGGATGTACTATCTCCACCGTTTTCTGCCCACTTGAGTATTGAACAAACCTTCCCTGTCGTATCATTAAGTTCGTTAAATGCGATGCTTCGAATAGCCCAATTCCATGCGCTATCTTTATTAATTTTTAAAACCGTCTGCGATCTTTCTATTGCAGCAAGCCACTGTGATTGTTTGAGAGCTGCTAATGCTCTGTTTTCCATTGCTGATGCAAGCTCCTCATCAGTGGTTGACATCTTCACCGCTTCATCAAAGTCATCTATGGCTTTTTCAGTATTACCCATTCGCAAATTCACAAGGCCTCGGCGACGGTATACAACAGGGTAAGTATTTCCCATTTCGATGGAGCGGTCATAGTCAGCTAAAGCATCGTTTAGGTGCCCCGCATTATTAGTATGCAGGCGCACATAGGTAAGTCCGCGGTCTACCAGTGCACCAAACTGAGTGGAGGTTTTATCCGCACCCAGCGCCAGCGTAAATTGCTCAAGTGCTGCATCAAATTGCTTTTGGGCAAACAACACTCGCCCGATTGCCCAGTACGACAAGTATTTTGTTGCTTCGTCCCCACTTGCTAATTCAAAATAATTTAAAGCTTTGTCATACTCTTTGTCATCAAAACTTTTTATTCCTTTGAGCAATAAGATTTCTGGGGAATCGTTGCCAGACTGATCTTTAAGATTATAGGCATCAAGTAGAATCGCTTGTTCGCTATTGATGAGCGGTAGCTTTTGTAGTTTTTTGTCCGCCACATACAAAGCTCTTTGGGAATCGTCGTCTTTTAAACGCATATCTTCAATGGATTCTTTAATAACGTTGACTTCATTCAGAACGGTTTGAATTCTGAGTCGGTCAGCTTGAGCTTGCTCATTTATGGTGTTTAAGTCATTACGCAAGATTTCTACATCGCTTTGCGTTTTTTCATATTCCTTTGCACCGTAAAAGAAAAATCCAGTGATCACAACGATGACACCTAACCATAATATGATCATTAATTTTGCGCGTTTCTGGTTGTGATTATATGCAGCTAGCGTTTGCTCTAGTTCACTTTGCATGATTGTCACCTTGGATTGGTTGCGCTGGGTTTTGCTGAGCTGCTTGCGGGCTTGCGGCCGGGTTAACGACTTCGATTACCTTTGTCGCTCTGTCAACAAACTCTAAAAAGTGACCGATGGCGGCATCGCCACAGGATACTTGCGACAACAGCTCAAAAAAACGTTGCTTATCGTCAACCGCAAGTAAACAAAAGCTAAGTTTTGATATGCATTTTTCTGAGGCATTAATGATGATGAATATAAATACAAAAGCAGCACCAACTAGACCAATAACCGTACCTAAAAATACGGTTCCGGTTTTATCTTCAAAGCTAATGTAGGTGGTGACTAACAGCAGCACTAGGCAAAAAGCGGTCCACAACACTAGTTCTTTTTTGTGTCCGGTATTTATTTGTGTTATTTCAGTTTTGACGATAGTAAAGCGCTCGCGGATGCACTTCGCGTCCCAAGAGTGATGGTCTGATGCCATGATTTTGTCCTAAACGAGTTTAAGGACTAAAACGACGACCTATGTATACGGCGAAGTAGGTGCAATTAGTCAGCTAGTGTTTTATAGAAAGTTTTAATTAATATAGCCCAACTGACTAATATTTGTACAGAACTATCAATAATCAGTTTATGCTTCAGCCGAAAAATGTTTTGGTTCATCTATTTTGCTTCGTATATGCGTTATAAACCCTCAAGGTATATTCAGGGTTAACACTTTCTACCAAAGCATACAGCATTGCTGCTGGTGCAGATTAAATAAAACAGTAAACTAATAGGCATAAATTGGTTTTAGCGCATCTGTGAGCAAGCAAAATGAAATTCAAACAATTACCATCAATACTTTGTCTAGTGCTAAGTAGCACCGTGTCTTATGCCGGCTCTGATGATGACACTCTTGGTGTGTCGGCAACCGATTGCTTAGCTTACTGGCAATTACGCAGCCTTGGTTTGGCAGAAGATTATAGTGTTGATAGCGCTGTACTAGCAGGCGACTACAATCAGAAGTACCAAAAAACGTTAGATGCCTTAAAAACACAACAAGAAATGCCTGATATTGTACGTGGCGTATTTGGATCGATGCGCATTATGCTAAGTAAAATAGATGACGACTATGCTAGGGCCAATGAGCTAGTCAATGACTATGAACAGCCCTGCGAATTGCTTAAATAGTGCATTAATATTACTACGTTACTTTTACTAAAACACAAACATAAAAAAACTCGGCAATGCCGAGTTTTTTATTAAGCTACAAGAAACGCAATTAGCTAGAAGGTGGTGTTAACATCTCTATAATTGCATCTTGGTCAATAGTAAAGCTCGCAGACTTCATACGCGGCGGATACTCAACATAAGTTTTAAAGTGATCAATAACTAAGCTTTGTGCAGGGATAAGCAGATAAGCTCTGTCTAAGTACCAATCCCAATATGTATTTGACGTAATAGTCGCATTTTCATACGGGTCTGTTCTTAGGTTGAACAAGATTGGCATACGAGTTTTTGTGAACGGTTCAGCCCAAATATTTAGTGTACCTACTTCGCGCTGTTGCTGGAATACTACCTTCCAGTTATCTACACGGACACCGGTTAAGTCACCGTCATCAGAATAATAAACAAAGCCTTTTCTTGGGAACTCTTCAGCTTCGCCTTTAAGGTATGGGATCATGTTGTAACCGTCTAGGTGTACTCGATAATCACGTCCTATCGCTGAATAACCCTCTAGCAAATCCTCTTTAACAGTTTCGTTGCCAGCAGCAGCTAAGAACGTAGGTAACCAGTCTAAGTGAGACACGATGCTATTAGAAACACTACCTGGCTTTATACGACCAGGCCAGCGAACCATTGCAGGTACACGGTAAGCGCCTTCCCAGTTAGTATTTTTCTCGCCGCGGAAAGGCGTTGTACCGGCATCTGGCCATGTGTTCATATGAGGGCCATTGTCGGTTGAATACATTACGATGGTGTTGTCGGTAATACCAAGCTCATCGATTTTATCAAGAATAGTACCTACATTTTTATCATGGTCGATCATTACGTCATGATAAAGGCTCTGCCAACGACCGGCTTGACCAACACTCTCTTCTTTTGCATACGTTCTAAAGTGCATGTGCGTAAAGTTAACCCATACAAAAAATGGCTTATTCGCCTTCGCTTGCTCTTCCATCCATGCTGCAGCGCGATCTGCGATGTCGTCATCAATAGTTTCCATACGCTTTTTGGTAAGTGGACCAGTATCGATGATTCGGCCATCAGCAAAGCTATGAATTACGCCACGAGGTCCAAAACGCTCTTTAAACGCAGGATCTTTTGGATAATCAATATGCTCTGGCTCTTCTTCCGCATTTAAGTGGTATAAATTACCGTAGAACTCATCAAAACCATGGTTAGTCGGAAGCATTTCATCACGGTCACCAAGGTGGTTTTTACCAAACTGGCCCGTTGCGTAGCCTTCTTCTTTCAACAAACCAGCAATAGTTGGATCTTTAATGTTCATGCCTAGCTCAGCGCCTGGCATACCCACTTTACTCAGGCCTGTGCGGTATACGTTCTGACCGGTGATAAATGCAGAGCGGCCAGCGGTACAACTTTGTTCCGCGTAGTAATCAGTAAACATTACACCTTCTTTTGCAACACGGTCGATGTTAGGAGTTTGGTAACCCATCATGCCATGTGTGTAAGCGCTAATATTAGACTGACCAATATCATCACCCCAAATTGCAACAATATTAGGCTTTTCGGCTTTAGCTACTGTGCTTACCATTGCGCAAGCAACGGCGGCAAAGAGCACTCTCTTTTTAATATTCATACGTATTTTCTCACTTTAAACTAGTTTTAGTGGGTGGATAAACATTCAGCCAGTCATTTTTCATATCAACTACAAGCCAATCGTTATTCTTTGCATCAATAAGGCCCTGCTTTAAACGCCCTATATGTGATTCTAAATCATATGCCCATTCGCGCTGGGCATCGGTGTGATGGATGTAAAC
>CAZUON010000020.1:0-52013 GCA_964621345.1 uncultured Glaciecola sp.
TTAATCGCTTTGACAACGATACGCAATATGCTCAAGGCTGGTCAGATGCGTTTAGACAATGTGAGAGCGAGCAAGAAGCCCTGCAGCGTCAAACTCGCATATCGATTGAGCAGCAAAAGCTTAGCGAACAAAGGGAAGAAAACGACCTGCAAAAACAATATCGCCTTGAAAAAGAAGTTATGAAAGGAATTGATACCAGCGGATTGGAAAAGCTAGGGAAGTAATACTTAATAACGGTTCGAGTTAAATTAAGCTAACGCAGTTTTTTGCAGGAAACTCTTTGGTAACTAGGATGGCTTAAAGGCCAACACACTTTCTGTACAGTATGTTGGCCTGAATGTGAATGTTGGTTGCTGAGATACTACTCAGCCGGCTTAACAAACTTCAATGTCATACGATCTGACTCACCAATCTCACGATACTTTTCGTCTTTTTCGGCAAGAGGTCTACCCGCTTGCAGAGCCCAAACACCACGCTCCCACTCAGCAGTATCTTTTGGGTTAGCATTAATTTCGCTGCTTTCAGCCAACTCAAAGCCTGCCTCGGTAACCATATCTACAATAAAGCTCTGCTTTACATAACCGCGCATTGTTTTAGTTGGATCAGTGTCAGTTTCTTCTGGCTCGCGGTGTTGCACAATACCTAACACGCCGCCAGGTTTTAATACGCTGAACGCTTCAGCTAATAGCTCTGTTGCACCACCACGTGCAATTCGACCATGCATACCGCGAATCACAAGTACCACATCAACACTGTTAGGGGCAGCAAAAGGGACATTTTGGTTTAAAAAGCGCGCACTGGCATTTGCGCCAAATAGGCCGCTTTCATGATTGATAAAACTTTCACGCCATTGCATGCCACGCTCGTATCGCTCACCTGCTGCCGGCACTCCGTTTAAGGCAATATACTTGCCCTTTTCAGCGGTCAAAGGCGCAAGAATACGTGTATACCAGCCGCCACCAGGACCGACTTCGGCTATGGTCATGCTTGGTTCAACACCAAAGAAGTATAGGGTTTCAACAGGATTGCGATATTGGTCACGCTCCATGTCTAGGGCCGTTCTATTGCTATCATTTTTTACAGCCATTTCGATGGCGGCTTTAGCACTGCCCTTTTCGCCATGATTGTGAGCAATTGCGTCGTTTGCAGCAAACACTAAAAGTGCGCTTGCAGCACCTATGATTAGAGGTTTTATCATCTTTATTTTTCCTTTACTGAAGTGAGGTATTACATAACTGATTGATTAAGAATAAAATCTTATGTGACTTATACAGGAAATTACGCGTTTTGGATGAAGATTTTATGATGAGATAATGCAACCCTCATGTTGCATGAAGGTTGCCATATTGCTATAAGCGGTGTTAACTAGTTTTGAATAAAGTGGTAGGTAAGCCCAAGCCAAGCGACGTTTTGGTCAAAGTCGTCAAAGCTGTAACGCTCCCATTCTAAATTGACGTCCACCCGCTCGTTAAAGCGGTAAGTCGCCCCTAAGCCTAATAATAAGTCAGTTCCATCACTATCTTCTAAGCTGGGTAATTGTTGGTTTGCGGTTACGTTAAATGAGCTATAGCTGCCACTCCAATTAAATACGCCTGCTCTGCCGTACATATACCAATTTTCATCCGTATAAAAACTGTAGCTTAATGCAAGAGTAAAGCCGTCAACGGCACCTGGTCGTACTGAGCGCGCAAGGTCGAAGAACAATTCTGGATCATCGGTAATCGCAGAAAATGCGACCTCAGCATCGGCCAAACGCGTGTAACCAAACTCAAGTGCAAGTCGGTCGGTTAATGAAGCGCCTAACGCAAATTTAAAGGCGATAGAGGCATCATCTTCTTCAACGTCAAATACGTCAAAGCCAATATCATTAGCTGCGCTAACCACATCTAAGTCGGAGCCACCTATATTTGCGCCAAGGGCAGCACTTAAATAAAAATATTCAAATGCACAAGCAGCTTGTGCGCTTTGTTTGGCGCACTGAGACTTATTCACATAGACGCCAGATTCCGCATCTTCGCTTGTTGCTTGTTCGCCAGTACTACTTTGCGCATGTACGGCCGATGAAAGAAGTCCACTAGCCAAACATACGCCACCCAATAGAACAGCTGTTGCAGCATGGCTTAAGCTCTTATTCACTATACTCATCGACCTTCTCCAAAACATATTAATTGTTGATACAAATATCGATACAGGGTAATCATCAATACCCGTCGCCGAAATAGTGCAATAAACAACAGTAAGGCCATAACATAGGCCGAGACTGCCCCACCCTTCGAACTATTTTCAATGCGGACTTCCTCTTCAGTAATCACAACAGTAATCACCGCTTTTGAAATCAGCCCTTGGTCGTCCGAAATCGTATAATCTACGGTAAATTGGCGACTATTGCTCGCATCAGCCGTAAATTGTATCTTCTCATCTGCGGTGATAGTAACAAGGCCATCATTTGATGTTGCCTCGATGATGTTTAAAGGTCCGCCCTCAGGGTCGCTGTCATTAGCAAGGGCATCAATGAGTATTGTGGTATTAAGCTTCCCTTCCACTCTATCATCTACTGCAATTGGAGGCAGATTACCGAGCACGGTAACGGTAATAATCGCAGCATCCGTTCCGCCTTTTCCGTCGTCAATACCATATACGAGCTCGTCAACACCACTAAAACCTGGTGGCGGTATATAGAACACTTGATTATCTTCAATCGTGGCTAAGCCAAATTTTGCATTTACCGAGGTAATAATAAGTGAATCGCCGTCTGGATCGATATCGTTACTTAAGGCATCAATAGTTAACGACACGTCGGTATTGGTTTGTACCTCATCATCAATGGCCTCAGGCAGAGCGTTTGGCTCGTTGAATATGACCCCAACAAATCCGAGACCATCAATCTCACCATTTGCAATACCATCCTCATCATTTGGCTGGCCATCGGTAATTTCAATCTGAACACACCAATACCCGGGTTGCAGACCTGGTTCCCAGACATCGCCTCCCGGCGGTGGGCATAATCCAAATTCGCCAGGTGTTGACCAAAGCTTATCATTAGCTGACTGGTCAAAAAATTGCCAGCCCTCGCTCTGATTGAATTGACGATATACCGCATCAACCGGTATTGGCTTACGCTGTGGAATAACGACTCTGTGCTCTTCGCCTGATTCCGCTAAGTCATATACAATAAGGTCAAAGATACCGCCAATATTGACTGCCAGTGTATCTGCCTCAATACCCTCGATGCTATCTAAATCGCTTTCAAAAATTTGCACGCCGCCACTTGAACTCCCAAACGCGAAGTTACCGATACGGATACAGGTGCCAGGCTCAGATTCAATCAAGAATAAATCAAGTGACGCCGCTTCTTCAGCAATGACATTGCATTCACCTTTGGTATCTAAGTAATCAGGAACAGAATCACCATCAAAATCCACATATCCCTCTTCAAGATCGGATAAACCGTCGAAATCAGAATCGTCTTCGCTAAGCTCTGGTAATGTTTCCACAACATTGACGAATATTACTGTTGTATCATCAAAAGTTGGGTCATTGATATCCGTGACTCTAAGGTCAATTTCATACACCCCAGGAGGCAGATTAAGCGGGTCAAAGGTGTAACTATCGTTCGCATTGTCAATATCATCAATGACCCCCTCGATATTACGCCATGTGTAGAGGTAGCGATTATTGGGGTCAGGATGATCAATTGCGCTCGTAATAAGCACCGGGCCTCCAGATAAGCTAACCGTACTGCGCACCTCTTCATTTTGGCTCGCTGATAAGCTCACCTCTGGGTCGATATTGTCTTCGACTATTGTAACAACGTGCTCAAAACGATTCCCCACGTTGAGCGCGGTCGAAAGGCTAATTGTAACCGTCTCAACCCCTTCAGGGAATCTGTCTTCAAAGGTATCAAAGGTAATAAATGCCTCTGTGCTATTGTCAAAAATCACCTCACCCGAGATTAAATCATGGTCGCTAAAGTCAGCAGTGCCACTTACCGTGTAAGGCACAACAAGCGGGTAACTTGGCGCTTGACCATTAAGGTGAACCGAGACGCTAACGCTACCACCTTCGGTAATCATTTGATCAGCTTGAATCGAAATTAACGGATTAACCCTTACTAGCTGGCTGGTGATTGCAGTATTTCCCTCGCTGTCTTGAGTTTCATAAAATACCGTATTTATACCCGGTTCATAAAAAGAAACACCGTCAACTAGCGACACCGGTAAAGGATTGCCAAATCTATCGAAGGCTTGGGCAACGCCTAAGTCAATCTTGGTATATAAGGCAACCGCGTCGTATGCTTCAGCGCCAGGAGAAGGCAGAATGACAATCCCATTGCCTCCATCTGAGTTGATTGAAAGTTGTACCGTTGCTGACGCAGATTCTCCTGATGGGTCTTCAATTGAGTACTGCATGAAGACCGTACCAACAAAGCCTGGAATTGGCGTGTATACAACCTGATTGTTCTCAATGCTTACACTGCCGGCATTGGCCTGAACACTAACAATCGTAAGTGAGTCACCGTCAGGGTCGCTGTCATTGGCAAGTACATCAATAGTTATCGGATCTTGAGCGTTTTCTGTCTCAACAAAATCATCCACCGCGACAGGTGTATCGTTTACTGGTGTTACATTAATTGTCACGGTTGCAAGATTCGAGTTTTCTTGGCCATCATTAACAAGATAAGTAAAGCTCGTTACACCAATAAATCCTGCAGGGGGAATGTAAGTATACGTTGGCCCACTGCCGGTTAAGGTACCATTTGGCTGAGTTTGCACGCTATATGTCAGGGCATCGTTTTGATCATCTGATGCGGTGATATCCATTAGTAAACTGGTATCTTCCGGGGTACTGAATACAAAGTTACTAGCCACTGGCGGTGTATTACTGAGCACCACAGTAATGGTTAAGCTTGCGCACACACTTCCACCATCACCGTCATCTACACATATCTCACCTTGTGTTGTACCCTCAAAATCAAGTGGCGGATTATAGGTAATACTTCCATCAGGATTTGCAGTGACGTTTCCATCAGCAATGGTGACGCTAGAAATGGTTAATTCTGTAGAATCCTCATCCATCACTTGGTCAATTACTGTGAGAGTTGATGCTTGGTTACCAGGTACGGTGAATACCACATCATCTAAGACGGGCGGATCGTTCACCGGTATTACATCAACATTAATGACCCCAGATTCGCTAGCACCATTGCCATCATCAACTGTGTAGTTAATTGTCGCAGGGCCATTGTAATTTGGCGGTGGCGTAAAGAATACTGTGCCATCCGGGCCAATACTTACCATACCTATATCGACACTAATTGCCGTAATGGTTAAGGTGTCGTTGTCTGGATCGCTAGCCGCAGCAATGACATCCACATTAAGCACTTCGTCTTCATTCACGCTCACATTCAAGTCAGGCGCAACAGGTGGGTCATTTATTGGACGTACTTCAACGGTTACCGTAGACGAACTTACCTGTCCGCTTGGGTCTTGAATAATATAATCAATAATAGTGGTGCCATTAAAGTTAGCATCCGGCGTAAATACTAAGTCACCGTTCGTATCTATCACTACGCTACCATTATTTGATTGCGCTTGAACTACGGTTAATACATCGTTATCTGCATCGGTATCGTTACTCAAGACATCAATCGTCACAGGTTGGTCTTCGTCGGTAACCGCAGTGTCTGGATTGGCAACGGGTGCGTCTACCACTGCTTGAACGTTAATAAAGATGGTAGCAGGTGCAGTACCGCCATTACCGTCATCAACCAAATAGGTCACAGTTACCGGACCGTTAAAGTCTGGGTCTGGCGTAAACACTAAGGTGCCATCTGGGTTCTGCGTGATGGTGCCGGTGGATACCGTTAAGTTCGTGATGGTTAATACATCACCGTCAACATCATTGGCCGTAAGTAATGGGTCAAGCGTTACTGGCGTGTCTTCTTGCGCAATCACGATTTGGTTGGTTACTGTAGGTGGATCGTTAACCGGAGTAACATCTACCGTAATAGTACCTGTCGCAACTTCACCTGTGCCATCGCTGAGCGTATAGTTAATGATAGCGGGGCCAGTAAAGTCTTCACTGGGCGTGAATAACACATCGCCATTGCCGTCTATGCTCACGCTTCCATCGGCCGTCACTGCGCCGGTAATGCTCAAGGTATCGCCATCTGGGTCGCTGTCATTCGCTAGCGCATTAATCGTCACCGGTGTTTCTTCTGGCGTGCTTGCTGTATCAGGTGCTGCAACCGGTGGGTCTACCTCTGGCTCAACGTTAATAAACACCATTACGGTAATTACACCGCCATTCCCGTCATCTACAGTGTAGGTCACTAACACCGGACCATTAAAGTCTTGGTCAGGCACAAAGGTAATTGTGCCGTCTGGGTTTTGTACTAACGTACCTGCGCTGGTGGTTAAATCCGATACCGTTAACGTATCGCCATCAGCGTCAAAACCGTTCGCAAGTGGGTCAAAGCTTACTGGTACGTCTTCTTGCGCTTTTATGATTTGATTTGGCACTACTGGAATATCATTCACCGAAGTCACTTGCACTAAAATAGAACCGGTATCTACTAGTCCCGTTCCATCCGTCAAGGTATAGGTGATAGTCGCAATACCATTAAAGTTTGCGTTCGGCTCAAAGACAATCTCGCCCGATGCAAGCACGGTCGCCACGCCATCATTCACCACCGCATTAGTAATTTGTAAGGGGTCGCCGTCTGGGTCGGTATCATTTGCTATCGCATTAATAGTCACTGGCGTATCTTCAGGGGTAGTCCCAGCATCAGGATTTGCAACAGGCGCATCATTAACTGGCGTTACGTCTATGGTAATGACCACCGGTACAACGCCACCATTGCCATCATCAACGTTGTAATTAATTGTTACAGGACCGGTAAAGTCTGGCTCTGGTTCAAAATTGACTGTACCATCTGCGTTTAAGCTAACTGTTCCGCTAGAAGTCGTTAAATCAGTGACAGTCAGAGTGTCGCCGTCAATGTCATTGGCATTGAGCAGTGGGTCAATGATTAAAGCCGTATCTTCTGGCGTTGTAAGGTTTTGTCCCGGCGCCGTAGGTGAGTCATTCACTGGAGTAACATTTACAGTAACCGTCGCAGTATCGCTACCACCATTACCATCTGAAATTGCATAAGTGATTGTTGCTGGCCCGTTAAAATCAGCATTTGGCGTAAATTGTAAATTTCCTAACGGCCCAACACTCACAGTGCCATCTGAGGTGCTTGCTGACGTTACTGTTAAATTGTCATTTTCAACATCGGTGTCGTTGGCTAATACATTGATGGTCACGGCGGTATCTTCATCAGTTGTAGCAACATCATCATTGGCCACCGGTGCATCGTTTAGCGGCGTTACATTCACAATTATGCTAACCGCAACGCTTCCGCCATTACCGTCATCTACACTATAAGTGATGGTAACAGGCCCGGTGAAGTTTTCCTCTGGCTCGAAATTTAGGCTGCCATCTGGATTTAAAGTGACCGTACCACTTGAGGAACTGAGATTCGTAACACTTAAGGTATCTCCATCGATGTCATTTGCATTAATCAATGGGTCAATTATGAGTGCGGTATCCTCTGGGGTTGTGAGCACTTGCCCAGATGCCGTGGGTGGATCATTTACCGGGATTACGGTTACCGTGACGGTTGACGTATCACTACCGCCATTGCCATCAGATATGTTGTAAACGATGGTAGCGGTGCCATTGAAATCTGGGCTTGGTGTAAATAGTAAGTCGCCGTTAGGGGCAACTACAATCGTCCCATTGGGCGATACTGCGCTAGTTACAGTGAGTATGTCGTTATCAGCATCGGTATCATTACCCAATACATCAATACCTACGACTTGGTCTTCGTTCGTAGTTGCAGCATCTGGGTTTGCCACTGGCGCATCTGGCGTCGGGGCCACTGTGACCATCACCGTAGCAGTTGAGAAGCCACCCGCGCCATCTGATACAGTATAGGTAAAGGTCTCTATACCAGCATAGTCAGCACCACTTTGATATTGAATCGTGCCGTTGATTGCATCAAGAGTGACACTGCCACCTGCGCTGACAGGCCCAAGCGATACAATACTTAAAGTCTGACCAACGTCGGGGTCACTATCATTTGGTAAAGGCGTAATCACGATAGCTGCAGCATCTTCGCTTGTTGCGACCATATCATCTATCGCTACCGGCATTTGATTGTTCAGGATTACTGTAACATCATTACTTGTCTGCATTTGCGCGACTAACACTTCGTTGTTGTAAACGAGATCACTGGTAATATCAAAGCTCTGCGTTGCAGCGCTTGGCACCAAGGCGCTTGTATCAACACCTATAGAAAATATATAGGTCGCGTTGTCGGCATCATTATCGGTACTGCTAATATTGGCTAAGTTAAGTGATACAGCATTGCTATTATCGATTACCGTTGTAGGCACAAAGCTATCGTTTGCCGCCGCATTGACGTTACCTGGATTAGCGCTTGAAGTAAGTGCATTATCAAACTCACGTTTAATCAATGCACTATTTGCGATGTAACTAAAGCCAGTCGGTAATTCAAACATCAAGCGAGCATCGCGAGTAAGGCCTACAGGCACCGTAAGGGCAAGTTCAAACGTTAGCTCCTCACTTTGTATAAAGTTGTTTGATGCCGTGCTCGCATCTGATGTTGCGCTTAGTACTGTGCTTAACGTATAGCTTGGCGTTGATGATACATAAACGTTAATAAGCGTAGGCGTGGCACCATCGCTGAGATCTGCATTAGCATCAGAATCAACACTGATGAAATTAGCCCCCGATACGTTTTGTTGTGAGCTAATAATGGTATCAGCGGTGAGTGCGTCTATCACTGCTTCAAAACTGGTCACAACGGTTTCACCCGGTGGAATACTCCCGATGTTAGCATTGAAAGCGTTTGGCCCAGCATTAGTAACAACACCACGACTGGTTTGTTCAGATCCAGCCACTAAGCTTGTATTTAATGGCATAGCTTGCTGCGATATCACCGCATTTGCATTACTTGCACCGCTATTGGTAATTGAGGTAACCAAGCGCACCGTATCACCTGGGTCAACAAGACCATCGCCGTCGACATCGTTTGTGAGTATATAGCTTTGAGCAACCGCAAGGCTTGGCTCAGGCGCTACACCGGTTGCAATTGCGGTGATGGTCGCAGGTTGCGCGCCATCGGTGACGTTGCCGTTACTATCAGACAAAGTAGAACCGGTTTGATCGCTCTGTAGGCTTGCCTGCACGCTGAACAATTCAGTATCTGCATTGCCATCAAAATTTACCAATGGAGCGTCGATGATGACCTGCAAGCTAACGGTGACTATTTCATTTGCATCTAAATTAGCTAAATTAACCGAAACATTTGCCCCTGAAACCGAGCCGCTGTCGGCTGAGTCTGCTGGACCACCAATCACTAGGCTGTTCGCCACATATAACAAACCAGACGGAATTACGTCTGTTAGTTGCAAATTCGTCTGAGCTTGGTTGCTCATATTCTCAATGCTATAACTAATGCTTAAAACGTCAGTCTCGCTGACCGCTGAGTTTGAATCGGTATCCGTTTGTTGGCTAATACTTTGCGCAAACCTGAGTGAGGGCGCCAAAATACTGTTGGGGCCAACCCGAATTTGGTTAGGCTGGTCACCGTTTGCATCGTTCCCATCGGCGTCGGTTAATTCGGGAATAGTAGCGTCAGAATCAACGCTTCCTTGGGCTTGAATTAAGGTACCGGGCAATGTGCCTGGGGCAACCTCAAAGCTAAAGTTCATGGTAATTACGTCATTAGGCTGCATCTCACCAATATCAACGTTGATACCACCTGAATCGTCGGTACTACCTTGTGAACTAGTTAGTGAACCTGCAACGTAATTGGTATTTGCTGGAACGGCTTCTTCAAACACAACGCCCGATACCCGGCCGCCGTTATTGGTTAGGACTACAACTTTGTCTAAGCGGTCTCCCTCGTCAGCAACACCATTATTGTTTAAATCATCGCCTAAGGTCAGTGTTTGTGTGGCGTCAATAAAACTCGCATCATCTGAGGCAACAATGAGAGAGCCGTTAAAGCTATAAGTGCGCTCTTCAGCTTCAGGACCGGCAACTGAGCTAAACTCACCGTTTTGTACTTCAAATTCGAAGTTAGCTCCAATTGGGGCGTTGTTATCAAGTTGTGCATCAAATATAAAGCTACGGGCACCATCACTTGCCGCAAGGGCACCTAAATTGACGATGAGTTTTGTTGGGTCACTATCGTCAATAATACCTGGACCAACTAAGCTCCCCGTCTGATACGTAAAGCCACTTGGAATGATAATTTCAAAGGTGGTTTCATAGGCATCAGCGGCAAAGTTGCTTGAATTAATATCGACAGTAAAAGTTGCTACATCACCAAGGGTTATTGCATTGGCACTAGAACTTATGGTGGCAACAACAGTAGGTTCAACAATGTCGACATCTAACGAGGAAGGACCTACGTTATTCACCGTATCAGTTGCGGTGACTTCATTAGTTAAGGTAACTCCATCAACATTAGAGGCAACATCGAGTACTTGTGCTTCAATCGTAATGACTAAAAAGTCGTTGGTGGTATCGGCATCAGCTACATTGGTTAAGGTACCAAAGTCAATGTCGATACTATTACCTGCACCCGGAACACCTTCAGCGAGACCGGTATAGCTGATGTTTGCACCCGACTGCACACTTAAATCGACAAACGAGACTCCTGTAGGCAACACGTTGTTAACTTGAGTATTTGGGATTTGCCCTTCATTCATGTCTAGTCGAACATCGATAAGGATTATTTCACCCGGCGCAAAGTCATTATCGCTGTGTACTGCATTCAACTGACTCTGTACGGCTAAAGCATCTTTCAATACTACTGCACTAGATACGCTTTCATTGTAATTATCTAAAGTACTATCGTCGTCGTCATCACTATTAGCATCTGCTCCTGAACGACTGTCTATTGCTTGATTGCTGTTATACGAGGCTGAAATTATGTTACTTAGACTCTGGCCAGGGGTTGCTGTGTTCGATACCACTACAGAATATTCAAACGTGATGGAGCTATTTGGTGGCATCTGCATTGTGCCATCAATAATTAGAGTGTCATTGTTAACCGTCGTTGTCGCTAGGGCAAAATCAGCATCACTAACTGGCGCTGAGCTTGCTCGCAATAATACCGCATTTGAAGGATTGCTTACGCTCAAGTTCTCAAAAGGCGCTGAACCGCCATTACCCGCTGGTGCACCGAGTAATTGTGTATCAAACACGTCGGCATACGATACATTATATGCAACGGCTAGTGGCGACGTATTGGTCAGCACACTTCGATAGCTAATGCGATCACCTGCATCTGAGTTGGTCGCGCCGCTTACGATTGTTTGTACAATATCTATATTAGCTTCAATTACCGTTACAGTTTGGGTGTCGCTAGGGATATTTTGACCACGTGTAGCATAATTTAAACTCGCCTGAGAGGCCAAATTTGTGCCGTTTTGGTTTCCTATTACGTTGTCTACAACAACGTCTACTTCGATGGTGAGGGTTTCAGCGTCGTTATTACTATTGGCTATTTCACCAAAGTTTAACACGATGGTATCGGTGCCAACGCCCGGCATTAAATCTGGACTGAGGCTATTGCTAAAACCACTTGCTGGTGGGATCACGCGTATGGGAATGTTGTTATAATGCAAACCATCGGGCAGGGTTAAAGAAAACTCAAAATCCTCAGTAGAACCGGTAGGCAAACCGATATCGCTGGTTATGGTTAACGCTTCACCAATTTGCAGGTTTGTATCGCTGAGCGTCAGGTTTATCGTAGGAGATTCAGCAACAACGGTGGCATTTTTGGCATAAAAATAGTCATTCACCGTTTCCCCGGAAGTATTACTGATACGGTCGCCAGTACGCTCTCCGTTATCGCTATTTGGTAATCCAGGTGTAGCATTATTGCTACCCTGAGTTCCTGGTAGACTGGTCGCGGTTACGATAGCTTGACTGCTAGCGCTTTCTTCAAACTTAATGGCAGGGTCAACCTGTGCCTCCAAACGGATAGTCACCTTTTCGCCTGGCCCTAGATACTCCTCACCAGCGGGCAAACAACTGAAATCAAAATTTAATACTTGCCCATTGAGCGCCGCACACGCACTAACGTCGGTGTTCCCCCTCGAAAGTACCGCCGATTGAATAGGCAAAGGTAATGGGCTTAATTGGTTCGGAATTGTTTCTTCAATATCGACTTCCCAAGCCCGTAAACTATAACGATAATTAAAATTGCGAAGCACAAGCTCATATATAACCGTATTCCCACCGGTAACTGTGGATGGTCTCACCGTATAACTTAGTCGTAAACTGGGCTCACCAATTCTTGATGTGGTACTAATATTGGTGCTTTGAGAAACGCCAGCTTGGTTTATATAATTGATCGTTGCTCTAGCAGATTTATTATTCGAACGATTATTGGAGCGAGTGTTGTTTACCAGCATATTAAAGGTAATTGTTATGGTTTCGTCATCGCTGTCGTTATCGTTATTTATCACATCACCTAAGTCATAATTGATATTTCGGCCATTTAAAACAGGTGTGATGGATGTATCACTCGTACTGAAAGCCCCCTCATTTGCACTGACCATTGATGTGTCAAAGTCAGCCCTAATAAGCGATGTACCGCTTAAATAGTCGTAACCCTTTGGTAACCTAACAGACAGCAAGCTTTTGCTTGCATTGCTTGCTGTCAAACCCTCGGGTAAGGTGGCAGTAAATTCATAGGTCACCACCTCGCCAATAGCGAAAATATCCTGCGTAGCAGTACCAGACCAACTTTCACTGGTATCAATAACAGTTAAACCAGCCAATGCCGGCGACAGCGTCGTTAAAATCGCATCATCCGCAACCGTTCCTTCACGCTCTATCGTTGGCATACCATCGAGACTCGAGCCAGTGGCATTACTTGTCAGCACAAAATCAGAACCACTGCGCACACCATCTTTTACTCGAGCTTGATAGGTAAAGGAAATACTATCGTTAACGTTGAGACTTTGGTTGCTAGCAGTATAGGAAACCGTAGGGTTATTATAATTGTAAGTATAATTTGCTGGCGTGGTAACCTCTGTCACCGTGCTCAAATCAAATAAATCGCCATTTACAATACTATCAAAGACCACATCGTAAGCCGGCGCGGTTCCGTTATTTGTTATCGTTACGACGATGGTAATGTCGTCGCCTGATTGGAAGCTACCGGTAGCACCGTCGCCATTAGTCGCAACAGTACTAATACTTAAGGCGTGCTCAGCGAATGAACTACTCACATTTGAGGCAATATTACCGCCGCTAATTCCGGTAAAACTAGCACTTGCGTTAAGCTGTTTAGATTGCACAGAAGAAGTTGCGGTATTCGCTGAAGAATCTTGCACAAGGGCTTCAAAAGTGAAGCTAAAGGTGTCATTAGCCGTATTATTGTCGGATGTGGTACTTAAGGTGCCCGTAAAACTCACTTCGACATTTGGTCCGGTATCAACGTTGCCAGTGACGTTAGCGGTAGGAGAAGTATCGACATTGCCGCCAAACCCAGTGTTGTTCACAACAATGCTATTGGCCACAAATTCAAAGCCTGCTGGCAAAGCTAAATCGACATTAAACCCGTTTATCTGACTCTCTGGAAGCGTCACTGAGGTCTGATAGGTTACGGTATCTCCAACAACAACATTACCAACCGAGCCTTCAGGGCTCACAGAATCGACACTTGTGCTCACACTAAAGTTATCAATATTAAAGCTTTGCTCGGTCGATATCTGTGGGAACGGACCGGCGGTCGGTGCACTGGCCCAATTTGCATTCGCCTGCGACGTGATTTCTTGAAGCGGCACAACATTGTCTGAGATAACCCTTGAAAAAACCACAGACACAACCGAGTTTGGCGCGACCGGTCCATCAACCGAAAACGTGTTAAGCGCAAAACTACCAGAAGTACTAGCACTCACCCCGTCAATTTCTGCAGAGACAAGCGTTGCTCCCTCTAGGCCCACGGCACTAGGAACCTCAACACCAATATCAAAAGCATCGGCACCGCCCACATTGCTAAGCTCAAGTGTATATACAACGGTATCACCCGCATCTTTAACTGCAGGTAAAACTTGTGTTAGAGCCCCTTCTAAAATAGGCGCTCTGGCATCAAAAGATGCTGTACTTACTAATGCATTGGAAGCACCTGCACTGTTTGAATTGCTGGTCTGCATTATGTTGGTGAAGGTCAAACCGTCAGCAAACGGAGCAGTACTAATGATTGCATCGACTTCATACTCAATCACGCTGCCAGCAGGCACATCCGTTAAATTACTAAATGAAAGCTCAATCGCGTTGGTTGAAGTATTAAGCACAAAATTACTTGGACTAAGTCCCACATTATCATTGCTACTGAAGGTAACGTCGTTCCCAAAGTTCGGGTCGATATCTGCCACACTGAGTAAAGATAAAGGCAAGAAGTCAGTCACGGTAAAGCTTGAAATATCGCCCGAAGGAACATTGACCCTTAACAAAAAGCTAATCGGATCGCCTGGGTCAAAGTCAGAAGCGCCACCAGAAATAGTCTTGTTGATTGAAATAGGATTAACAGTGAGACTTGCACTTGAATCTTCGCCACATGCAGAGGCACCTTCTGTTAGGCCATATTGCAAGTCGCTGCTTACATTTATCTTATCACCCGCCAACAGCGACGCTGAATTTTGCCTGAAGCTTTGCTCAACAAGCACCGTATAAGAAATACTGACTGTTTGACCTGCGCTCACGCTAATGTTTGCAGCACCTAAATTGTACATCACACTAACAGTGCCATCGCCATTAGTTGATGTGCTAGGCGTAATTATTTGTGAACTACCTCCTACACTAAGCCCGGTATGGCTATTAAACGAAAGGCCATCGCCTAAGGTGTCGGTGAGAATAAATTGATTGGGGTTTGCATAAGCACTCACTTGAATTTCGTTACTCACCGTAACGATATCACCCGGGTTAACCACGCCTGCTGACACATTCTGACGAGCTGTTATGTGCTTGGCGACTAAACTCGAGTTGTCGGTTAAGGTGCTAAGCTGATTACCAATTGTAGATTGACCGTTGACTTCACCCTCGTGCAAAATCGGTTCTACCGCGCAACTAGCGCCATTTAATACATCGTCAACAACCGCGGTATAGTTTATCTCAACATCATTGCTAGCCGCGCTTCCCGACGCAAGTGCGCAGTTAACGAGTAAATTCCCGCCATTAACTCCAACAGAGGGTTCTGACGATACCAAACACCCCCCTGCACCAGTAACAACCGAGGATGAAGTCGCTATCATCTGGTTTTGAAGTAATTGTTCAACACTCAACAAAGCAATTTGACTACCGTCGGCGATGTCGACCACATGTGTGAACGGAATATTCACCGATGGATTCGGAGCAATTTCTTGCTCGGGAGCACTTGTACTAAAGCTATATTGATATAATTCAGGGGTAATGCTTTTACTGTTGGTAGCCCCAACAATTGACCCATTGTCACCGGTTGAAGTGTCTCCAAAGCGATATACTGGCGCCACTGAAAAATCGAGAGGTGTGCCAATTTCGGCAGCGGCGTCAATCGTTACACACAGTGAAGGACTAATCTCTGCGCCTCCCTCCACTATTGACCCAACACCTAAACTAACAATGTAGAACACTTGTTCTGCACTACCCGTTACCATCGTTTTACTTAAGGGATCTTCTAATTCAAATGGAGGCGTAGCCGGGAAGGTACCTACCGTTGTAATACTTTGCGCTATGCCAAATAAGCTTGCTGAACTGAGACTTAAGCTATCGTCTGAAATTACTCGAAGGTAAGGGCCATAACCTGGATCGCCAGTGTGAGTTAAAGGAACATCAAAGCATTGCTCGCCACCCGCTAATCCGGCAGATGGAATGCCATTGTTGACTGAAGGCGTGGTCGCGTGCACAAATGCTGATAACATCGCCAAAAAACAAGCACATGCGAAGGCCAATACTTTACTATTACTCATAAACAGCTTCCCTAAAATTCCTTTCAAACGCTATTGATAGCGTTTTCCTTTGCCAGCTGATGTGATGCAAATATCACAATATGCTCTTATATTTACTCATTCGGCATTTGAATGGTTTGGTGCATTCCTTATTTTTACTGCGTACATTGGTTACCAAAGACCCCGGATATGTAATGGGGAGTTTACTTAGCATACAATTTCGGCAGGATAGTGTTGTTATATACATCAAAACGTATAGAAAATACAATTTTCTATAAAATTAAAAAGACTGCAATGTAACTATCATCGAGCCTTTTACCGACTTGGTCGCACTAATACATAGAAAGTAAAAGACATTTCTACCAACATCAAGGCGTCTGAAAGTATTCCCATCACTTATAAAGATGTATACCGTTGGTTAACACCAGCACTTCACAAATATTGGCGCTCGCCGATAAAGAATAGTAAGTTCTAGGAACGCATATAAGATGGATCAGAAACCCCAATAATGACAAGCCTGTCAGCAAGTAAGGACAGGTAAATGTAAAACATGTACAACAATTTGTTGTGATGCATATCGATGTAGTTATAATCGTTCGATAATTTTATGTAGCTTGTCTCAGGAGACCTTTGTGAAAGTAAAAGCATTATTAGCATTAGTAGTTGGCGGCTTACTTTTAAGCACCGCAGTCGCTCAAACCATGAGTGAAGATGAAATTAAAGAACGCATTATGCCCGTAGGCAAAGTTAAAGTCGCCGGTGCAGTGGACGAAACAGCCGTAGCAGCAGGTCCTCGTTCAGGTGCTGACATCTACCAAGCAGCATGTACAGCATGTCACGCAGTAGGAGTGCTCGGCGCACCGAAAACTCAAGTAGCCGCTGATTGGCAACCACGTTTAGACGAAAAAGGCTTTGACCAAGTCTGGAAAAATGCTGTAAATGGCATTAACGCTATGCCTGCTATGGGCACATGTGGTGATTGTTCTGAAGACGACATCAAATCCGCTATTGAGTACATGATTGAAGGTATTTAAGGGACTATACTTTTACCTTTGATTGCCAACTTGAGAGTTGTAAGTTGTCTATGCAAAGATTTGAAGTAGCGAGTAATTTAACAGAAACTGAGCTGCGCGCGATGGTGCCGGAGCTGCAAAGTTTAACCGAACGATATAAACGCGCCGAAAGAATTCAAAAGGCGCTGTATCGTATCAGTGAACTCTCTAGTTCTGCCTTTAATTTAGATAGCCTATACCTCTCTATTCACGATATTGTTCGCGATTTCATGACCGCCAACAATTTCTTTGTCGCGTTTCATGAGAAACAAGAAGAGCGCATACAGTTTGCCTATTTTGTTGATGAGCACGACGAAGAAATAATTCATTCCATTTCTTATGAAAAAATAAAGACGGGTATTACTGCCCACATATTAAGTAGTGGTCAAAACTTAGTGATGACCAAAGAAAATTATCAGGGTCTAGTACTTGAACATGGCTTCGAAATTGTGGGAAGCCCGCCAGTTGATTTAATCGGTGTACCATTAAAACGAGATGATGTGGTAATTGGTGCTATGGTCGTGCAAAGCTACAACGACAACGTTCGCTACACCGAAGAAGATTTAGAAATTTTAGTGTTCATCTCTCAACATATCGTCAACACCGTTGATAGAGTTAAGCATCGAGAAGTCACAGAATCATTGATTGAAGAACGCACTCGACAATTACGCGATTCAAACCAAATTTTAGAAGACGAAGTCAAAGAGCGTAAACGCATGGAGGCGCTGCAAAAAGCGCTGTTCCAAATATCAGAGTTATCAGCCTCAACCGACCTTGATATTTTAAAATTTTATGGCCATATCCACGAGATTTTACAAAAACTGATAAAAGCCCCAAACTGTTACGTTGCAACGGTGGAGCGTAATGAGAACCTACTTAGTTTTCCATACTTTGTTGGTAAAAGTAGTGACTCTTCAGGCACGCGCACATTAAGCAAAGGTCTTACTGAGTATGTTATCACTAAAGAGCAAGCCTGCTTGCTTGATAGCAACTACATCAATACTCTTAAAAATGAAGACAAGTTAGACCCCTTAGTTGCGCAAAAATTGATGGACGAAGGGAATTGCTGGATGGGAGCGCCATTGGTCATTAATGGCAAAGTTGAAGGGGTTATTGCCGTTCAAACCTATGGGTACAGCGACGACTATACCCAAGAAGATCTCAATGTCCTGCGCTTTGTCTCACAGCATGTTGCCGTTGCTATGGAGCGTCGTCAAGCATCACAGAATTTGCAGAGTTACAATAAATTGCTTGCCGACAAAGTCAAAGAACGCACTGCGGCTTTAAACACCACGAACGAGTCACTTAAACGTCAAATAGAGCAACGCAAAGAAATTGAATTAAAGCTTATTCACGACGCGCACCATGATGCACTTACCGCTTTACCAAATCGTGTTATGTTTCATAACCGTTTAGAACTTGCGATTTCCAGCAAGCGAAGGCACGCTGAACACAATTATGCATTGCTGTTTATCGATTTAGACCGCTTTAAAAATATTAACGACAGCCTAGGTCATCATGCTGGCGACCAGTTTCTAATAGAAGCGGCTCAACGTATTGATCAATGCAAACGCAGTCACGACCTCCTCGCGCGCCTTGGAGGCGATGAGTTTGTTATTCTTGTCGACAGTTTTAACCACATAAAAGACGTAGAAATGGTGGCTCAACGTATCGTCACTAGTATCGCCAATCCCTTTGTGATTGAAAATAAAGAAGTATTCTCTGGAGCCAGTGTGGGGATCGCTGAACTCTCAGAGTATTATACAGGTGCAGATGACGCCTTACGTGATGCCGATGCCGCGATGTATCAAGCAAAAAACTTAGGCCGCAATCGCTTTGTCTTGTTTGACGTGAGTATGCGCAATCAATTGGTTGAAGAAATAGAACAAGAAAGCGTATTTAGACAGGCCTTTACAAATGGAGAGTTTGAATACCTATTAGCACCAATTACGCATCTACAAAATGAGTCGGTGCTCTATTACGAGAGTACCATGCAATGGCAAAACGATTCCAAAGGCGTTATTAAGGGCGATGTCTTTTGGAAACTCGCAGACCAATGCGGTCTCACCCACAGCATCAATCAACATTTACTGGAATTGACCGTTAAGCAACTGCAATCATGGAAAAGCGATCCCAATTACCGTGAAAGGAAAATTGGTATGAGCCTGTCAATCGAACATCTGCTTCATAAAAAATCACTCGATAACTTATTACAACTTATCGAATGGGCAGATATAGACAGTGACCATTTAGTTATCGAGCTTTCTGAGCAAGCCCTAGGAAGATTCAACAAATATTTACCTAACATTTTATATCAACTGCACAATGCCGGTGTGTTATTAGTACTCGATGATTTTGGCGGCGAGACTGCTGCCATCGGTTATCTGTTTCAATATGATTTTGACTTTATAAAGTTAAGTGAAAAACTAACTAATACGATAAGTATGTCAGACAAATCCCATAAATTGGCGCAGTCGATTATAATGATTGCAAATAACGCGGGCATTGAAGTGATTGCCGATGGCGTCAATGAAGAAGATGTAAAAGAAGAGCTCAACTTCATTTCTTGCCATTACATACAAGGCCATATTGCCGGCGGCCCTATAACAATCTAGGCCTGTAAGCTACCTGAGACTTCATAAGTTAAGTGCCAAAATGCGTTTACTCAAGTGGTTTTATATAAACTAAGTGTCAAATAAGTTTTTTAAATTCGCAATGCCCTTTTGCGCTTTTTGTTTGCGCTCTTCCTCTGAATCTTTGCGCTTCTGCCATTCCCACTCAACATCATCATGGGGTAACTCATACAAAAAGCGGCTTGGCTCGGGCTCGATTAATTCCCCCATTTGCCGGCGCTCCTTGGCTATAGTGAAGAACAAACGTTCTTGCGCTCTTGTGATACCAACATAAGCTAAGCGGCGCTCCTCTTCAATATTTTCTTCATCTATACTGCTTTGATGCGGTAACAACCCCTCTTCCATTCCTACCATAAATACATAAGGAAACTCCAAGCCCTTAGATGCATGCAAGGTCATAAGTTGTACCTGGTCGGCCTCTTCATCATCTTCGCCGCGCTCCATCATGTCTCGTAAGGTTAGGCGCTGCACAATTTCTGTAAGGGTCATAGGGCTTTGTAAGGCATCGCCTTTGAGCATATCTTGCACCCAACCGAACAGGGTCGAGACATTGGCCATGGCCATTTCAGCGGCCTTAGGGCTATTACTTTGAGCGTATAACCACTCTTCAAAGCCTAGTTTCTTAATAAAATCACGAAGCACTGCAACAGCATCTCCACGCGCCATGTTGTCTTCGGTCTCGACCACTAAACGCGCAAATTCTTGGGTGCTATTGTAGCTGGCGGTGGGTAAAACCGTGCTAAGTCCTTTGTGACATAACGCATCAAATAAACCACAGCCCTGTTGATTGGCAAATTCACCCAATTTGGCTAAAGTCGAGCGGCCAATCCCGCGATGCGGAGTGTTAATAATGCGTAACAGAGCGTTATCATCGTTGTGGTTTGTTAACAGCCTTAAATACGCCATGATATCTTTGACTTCGCTGCGGCCAAAAAAAGATGTACCCCCGCTAATTTTGTAGGGAATACGGTTTTTCATCAGTACTTTTTCAAACACTCGCGACTGGTGATTTCCTCGGTATAGAATCGCATACTGCGCGTATTGAGTATCCTCCATGAAACGATGTGCCAGTAATTCTGCAATGACCTTTTCCGCCTCATGTTCATCGTTTTTAGCGACGAGTACTTTCAAGCTATCGCCATATTGGAGCTCTGAAAACAGACGTTTATCAAACACATGTGGATTATTCTGAATAAGAATATTGGCTGAATGCAAAATACGACCAGAAGAACGATAGTTTTGCTCAAGTTTGACTAACTTAAGGCTCGGAAAATCTTTTTGCAGTAACAACAAGTTTTTGGGCTGCGCACCACGCCACGAATAAATAGATTGGTCGTCATCTCCTACCACAGTAAAACGAGCTCTTTCACCCACCAAGAGTTTTACCAGCTGATATTGGCTGGTGTTGGTGTCTTGATATTCATCAACCAGTAGGTAGCGAATTTTATGTCGCCATAGCTCTAGTGCCTTTTCATTATTCAAAAAAAGCAAAGTAGGTAGCAAAATAAGATCGTCAAAATCTAATGCGTTATACGCCTTTAAGTGCCGCGCGTACTCCTGATAGTAAACAGCTTGTTGTTTTATGACTTCGTCGCTAGCAGTTTTAAGCGCATGCTCAGGCAACACCAATTCGTTCTTCCACGACGATATTCGAGTGAGCAAGGCTCGCAGCGCATCTTTATCGCCATCATACTCATCCTCGCTTAAATCAGTGAGTAAAGAGAGCGTATCTTTATCATCAAATAATGAAAAGCCTGCTTTATAGCCTAAGCTGGTCACATGCTTTTTAATAATATTTAAGCCAAGGGTATGAAAGGTAGATACCTTAAGACCGCGTGAAGATTTTTTACCTAGGGTTTGGGCCACGCGCTCTTTCATTTCGCGTGCGGCTTTATTGGTAAAGGTCACCGCAGCTATCTGACTAGGCTTATAGCCGCATTGATTCACCAAATACGCAATTTTATTGGTGATCACGCGGGTTTTACCACTGCCAGCCCCTGCAAGTACTAAGCATGGTCCAGATACATATTCTACCGCAGACTGTTGAGCCGAATTTAAGCGCATTTAGCGTTACTGCTATAGGTAAACAAAAATAGACAGCGATTATAGCA
This sequence comes from uncultured Glaciecola sp., assembly GCA_964621345.1. Classification (GTDB taxonomy): domain Bacteria; phylum Pseudomonadota; class Gammaproteobacteria; order Enterobacterales; family Alteromonadaceae; genus Glaciecola. The sequence continues at coordinate 21,819 of CAZUON010000020.1, forward strand.
AAAGAACGCACAATTGAGACTGCATTATTCGTCGCTTAAGACTACAATAAGAGGAGTGAAAACAGCAAAGGAAGCAAGATGATTGATCCGAAAAAGCTCGAAGAAATTGCAAAAAACATTTCAGCGGCCATCCCACCTGGGGTAAAAAATATGGCAGATGAAGCTGAAGGGCGTATTAAACAAGTGCTGCAAGCGCAGCTGACTAAGCTAGATTTTGTCAGTCGTGAAGAGTTTGATATTCAAAGCCAAGTGCTTATTCGCACCAGAGAAAAACTCGAAGCACTCGAAAAGCGACTTGCCGAACTAGAGTCTGCTCCACAAGATTCAGAATAAATACCGTCCTTTAGTTTATCTCGTCGCCCGTCTCATCAGAACATCACTGCTGAGGCGATGCCAATGGCAACCACTAAGCCTACCCAGTGGTTATTTAAAAAGGCATTGAAACAGGCGGCTTCATTTCGTTCTTTTGTGCGTAAAAACTGCATCACAAATAGCAATGCGGCAAAGCAAAGTCCCGCGTAAGCAAACACGCTAAGGGATAATACGTAGTACACATAACTCAGTAATATTAACGTGAGTCCTTGCAACAGCCCAATGATGAGTAAGTCGTATTTGCCAAACAATATTGCGGTGGATTTAATCCCTACCTCAATATCGTCTTTGCGATCCACCATCGCGTACTGGGTATCGTATGCCACAGTCCAGCATACATTGGCTATATATAGCCACCATATCCACGTGGGGATTGTGCCTAATATCGCCATAGAAGCCATCGGCATAGACCAAGCAAAAGCAGCTCCTAATACCACTTGTGGCAAATGCGTGTACCGTTTCATAAAAGGGTAAATGCTCGCCAGTAACAATGCGACAAAAGACAACGCGATAGTTTGCCAATTAAGCGTGAGTACGAGTAAAAAAGCCAAGGCAATTAACAGCGTAAATAACTGCTTAGCCTCTTGCTCACTTGCTTGACCGGTGGCCAGAGGTCGCCCTTGCGTTCTGCTCACAGCGCCATCAACATGGCGGTCGGCATAGTCGTTGATCACGCAACCGGCGCTTCGCATCAATATGACACCCGCTATAAAAACTATCAGGATGTGCCACGACGGAAGACCATTAGCCGCCAATAACAAGGCCCACATCGTAGGCCATAAAAGTAAATAAATACCAATAGGTTTATCAGCTCGCATAAGCTGCCAATAGGCTTTACGGTTTTGCCACTTTAATACAATCATTGACTATCTTTGTAACAAGGACAATCGGGTAAGAAGGCCTCGGCAACCAGAAGGGAGTCCTGCTCGCGCGAAAATATTGAGCGCCGAGCCCAATGTTGACGCTGACTTGTTGAGCTACCTGCCTTTTCTGAAAAAGGACGATGCGTTAGAGGATGTTGTTGCAAATGACCGATTTCAAAACCACTGCGCACAAAACTCGAATCGTTAAAAATTCGTTGGCCCAATGGTTGATTGCCTAAATCTGCCCACGTCGAACGGCACATTTGTTCAGGCAATACCGAGCGAGCAAAGACCCAAGGTTGACCATCGCCATACAAAATTACCTCACGAATTTGCCATATTTTGTTTGCACTATCGGGCAAAGCTAAAGATTCACTTTTGTCCCGTGCTACGTTGCTCTGGCCAAGTACTTTTACCTCAAATTTATTGCATAGAGACTGTAATCGCTCGGTTAAAGAGCCTGTATCTAAAAGCCAAGATTGCATAGGGCCTTGAATAAATGAGAAGTGCTCGGGGCGACTCCATTCCACCGACAAACCATAGGGATACATAGAATTAACTGACAATGCTGAAGATTTCTCATTATTTACCGATAAACTAAGTCTATCATAGTGAAAACAACAGCGTATATTGCTTAGCGCTTTATTGACCAGACTTGCCCGCGTAAACATTGGCAAATTCGCAGGGGAGCGACAAAACTCGTTTTGCTCAAAGCGCTGTTTTCAAATAACAAATGACTTAAGGGTATATCAGCATGACCAATTCATGGCAAAACGCACAGCGCTGGTGTTTAATTTATATGGGTCTGTTAGGCCTTAGCTTGCTGTTTAGTAGTCAGGCCAATGCACAAGATGCTGAAACTGATGGGCCGAGCATTGTGTATATCGCCATAGAACCCGACATCGTCACCAATTATGCAGGTGATAACAGCGAGCGTCTGGGGTTTTTGAGCATAACTATCGAAATGATGCTCGATAACCCGTCGTTAATACCAGAGCTTGAACATCATATGCCTCTGCTTCGGGCCACCGCTATTCAGGTCATTGGAGCGCAGCCTGAGCAAAAAATCAAATCGCTAACGGGACGTGAAGAAATGCGCCGGCTTATTCTTAAACGCTTTAGGGATTTATTAAGCAAAGAAACCGGCGATGAAGTGGTGAAAGATATTATTTTTACAAAATATTTGAGCCAAGGCGGTTAGGTAGCATACCGCCTACGACCAAACTTATTTAAGCCTTCGACTTACTTATACTCAAGTGTAAAGACAAGGCCAATAAACACCCTGAAATCAAGCCAAAGGCATGCGCCTGATTAGCCATATCCACAAATAACACCCCACTGAATCCAAGCGCTAACCACACCAATAAAAAGACCACAAAGCCATTGGGAATGCTGATTCCCCAACGTGGACGCAACCACCCAATCCACCACACAAAGCCAAACAGCGCGTAGACCACACCCGACATACCGCCAAAATTAGGCCCGCTAACTAACAATTGTGAGATATTTGCAAAGAGGCTAGCAACTACAAACAATACCACTAACCAAAAACTACCAAAGACCCGTTCAAGCTGACTGCCAAATACCCACCACCATATTAAATTGAAAATAATATGCGTTGCTGAGAAGTGCAGAAAGTTAGGACCAAACAAACGCCACCACTGATGATTACTCGATAGTTGATCAAAATACTGAATACTCAAAGCGGAATATATGGCATCGAAGTAACCCAATATACTCGTTAAGTAAGTGCCTATGCATAATACGATAATGAGCATTGTAAACGGCGCTTTTGCTAGGTCTTTTAAACTTGGCATAGTGCCACTGCCTAACATACTCTGCTTACTCGATGAGACCTCTCCAGTGTGCCATGCCGCTTCTTGAAATTTTGGCGCGCGTGGGTTTGCTAAAAACTCTTGTGCAATAACCACCGCCGCGTCTTTTTGTGTTTGCTCATGCAAACTTAATTGAAACGCTTGACCCTCTTGCTCACGAACCGGCACCACGCTGCATGCAATACCTTGTTCCCGTAAATAAGCCGCTAAAAGCTGAGCTGCTTGCTCCTGCCCGAAGCGGATAATGGGAGTATGTGGAGAGTCAGGGCCTGTGTTACTCACGCAGGCGCGCCAGTGTCAAAATGATAGGCTGTGCGCCAAGCTTCAAAGCCACCGTCCATGCTGTAAACTTCGGTAAAACCCTGATGAATCATATACTGCGCAGCCTGTTGAGAACTAATACCATGATAACAACAGACTACCACTGGCATCGCAAAATCGTTTTCTTGCACAAATTGATTAATGCTGGCGTTGCTTAGGTGATATGAACCTGGAATATGACCTAGCTCAAAGGACTGAGCATCGCGAATATCTACCACTTTTATTTCATTTTTGTCTAAACGAGCCTTGGTTTGCTCAGCTGAGATATGTTGAAATTGTTCCATAACTTACGGTTTTCTCACTTATAATCATTTGTGCATGTTAGAGTGTAATCTAAGCGGCATCCCAATCAAGAAGTACCTTGCCAGACTGACCAGAGCCCATAATTTCAAAACCTTTCTGAAAATCATCCACCGCAAGCTGATGGGTAATAATTGGGCTTAAATCTAAGCCACTTTGCAAAAGACTCACCATTTTATACCAGGTCTCAAACATTTCACGCCCGTAAATACCTTTAATGGTTAAACCTTTAAAAATCACTTTATTCCAGTCTACTGATACATCTTGCGGAGGAATACCGAGCATTGCTACTTTGCCGCCATGATTCATTTTATCGAGCATATCACTAAAGGCAGAGGGCACCCCTGACATCTCAAGACCAATGTCAAAGCCTTCGGTCATGCCTAAGTCGTTCATCACATCTTTGAGTGACTCATTGCTCACATTCACCGCGCGAGATACGCCCATTTTTCTGGCCAAATCGAGGCGGTATTCATTTACGTCGGTGATCACAACATGGCGCGCTCCCACATGACGCGCTACCGCAGCAGCCATAATACCAATGGGTCCAGCTCCGGTAACCAAAACGTCCTCACCAACCAAATCGAAAGACAAAGCCGTGTGCACAGCATTACCAAAGGGGTCAAAAATCGCCGCCATATCATCACTGATATTTGCAGGAATTTTAAAGGCATTAAACGCCGGAATAACTAAATATTCGGCAAACGCACCCTGGCGATTAACGCCAACGCCGGTGGTATTGCGACATAAATGGCGACGACCCGCACGGCAGTTTCGACAGTGCCCACAAGTAATATGGCCCTCGCCACTGACTCTATCGCCCATTGAGAAGCCAGCAACCTCGCTGCCAACACCAACCACTTCGCCCACATATTCGTGACCCACTATCATCGGTACTGGTATGGTATTTTGCGACCATTCATCCCAGTTAAAAATGTGCATATCGGTGCCGCAAATCGCGGTTTTTCGTATTTTAATCAGTAAGTCGTTAGGGCCCATCTCTGGTTGAGGGTTGTCGACCATCCACATTCCCTTCTCCGGGTGCAGTTTAGCAAGGGATTTCATTATGCTTGACTCCCAATTACGCCCATTTCACGACCCACCTCAATAAATGCATCAACCGCACGGTCGATTTGCTCTATAGAATGCGCTGCAGACATTTGTGTACGAATACGGGCTTTACCTTTAGGAACGACAGGGAAGGAGAAGCCAACAACATAAATACCTTTCTCTAGCATTTTTTCAGCCATAACACTGGCGACTTTTGCATCCCCTAACATCACCGGAATAATTGCATGGTCTTTACCCGATAAAGTAAAGCCAGCTTCTTCCATTCTTGTTCTGAAGTGCGCTGCATTGGCTTTTAACTTATCACGTAAATCTTGTCCCTGAGCCATCATATCGAAGACTTTGAGCGATGCCGCGACTATGGGCGGCGCGACTGAATTCGAAAACAAATACGGACGAGAGCGCTGACGCAGCCAATCAATAACCGCCTTTCTACCAGAAGTGTACCCGCCCGATGCACCGCCAAGAGCTTTGCCTAAGGTACCAGTGATAATATCCACTCGCCCCATCACATCGCAATATTCATGGGAGCCTTTGCCCTGCTCACCAACAAAGCCTGTCGCGTGGCAGTCATCAACCATAACCATGGCATCATACTTATCCGCTAGGTCACAAACCCCTTTTAAATTCGCAATGACACCGTCCATCGAAAATACACCGTCGGTGGCAATCAGCTTAAAGCGAGCGCCATCTGCCGTTGCTTGTTTAAGTTGCTCCTCAAGTGCCTGCATGTTGTTGCTCTCATAACGATAGCGTTTTGCTTTTGATAAACGCACCCCATCGATAATACTGGCATGGTTGAGAGAGTCGGAAATCACCGCATCTTCGCTGGTTAGAATAGTTTCAAATAAACCGCCGTTCGCGTCAAAACATGAGGGGTATAAAATGGTATCTTCCATGCCCAAAAAGCTGCTGATCTTATGCTCGAGTGACTTGTGTATGTCTTGAGTACCGCAAATAAAACGCACCGAGGCCACACCAAAGCCATGGCTATCTAAACCTTCTTTTGCGGCTTCAATTAAACTTGGGTGATTAGCTAAGCCTAAGTAATTATTCGCGCAAAAGTTTAGTACGTTCTGGCCTGACTGCACTTCAATCTTTGAGTATTGCTGCGAGGTAATCACACGCTCTGTTTTATATAAACCTTGTTCTTTGGTCTCGTTTAGCTGCGCATTTAAGTGATCTACAAATGCTTGCGACATACATCACATCCTTTTTTGGCAAAAATTTAGGTGAATTCTAACGGACAAATCCTTACCTGCAAACGTTTGCTTGAAAATACTTTTGTGCGCATTTAAAGCTTGCGTATATGAATGTTTGCTTATAGCAAGGCTACCCTCAGACTTCCTTGTTTTATTGAAGCAAGTATAAACGGTATAGAATTAACTGCGCGGTAGATTGAAATTTTGCTATCTTAACCCAATATATTAACCAGTTTGGCAATATAGAGCTTCTATCAGTGAGCATAGATATACAAACCGCACCTAATCAAGTAAGTTTGCTGCGTACCGAGCTTGGCCAGTCTTTAAATCTGGGCTTGAAACATTTTGACCTCGATTATTTGGAAGGTAAAAACGCCATTACGCATGTGGCTGAAGGGCGCGGGAAAGTCTATTTTTTTAAACATCAAAATAAAGAATTAGTATTGCGCCATTATCATCGTGGCGGTCTATTATCAAAAGCTAACCGAGATAAATTTGTCTACACCGGCATTTATAAAACCCGCGGCTTTCAAGAGCTGCAGATTTTAGATTTTTTACGCTATCATCAATTAAATGTGCCCAATCCCGTGGCTGCTCGCATTAGCAAACAAGGCGCATTTTATCGAGCAGATATCATTACCGAAGCCATCCCCGATGCTCAAGAATTACACGAAATGCTCAAAATGCATGAGGTCGATACATCGTTATGGACTAAAATTGGCGAAACCTTAGGACGTTTGCACAAACTCAATGTAAGACACGACGATATCAACGTCAAAAATATCCTTATCACTAAAGCCGGTGAGATTGTGCTCATAGATTTTGATAAGTGTCGAAAGCAAGACACTGGAAACTGGAAATCGGCTAATTTAGCTCGCTTTTATCGCTCGCTAATAAAGCAACATAACAAACATAAGCCATATTATTTTGAACAATCAAATTGGGAAAGTCTGCAAAATGGATATACAGATGTTGAATAGAGCTTAACTGTTTGCAATTACCGAGCGTTTAAAAGGCGTACTGCGCCTTTAAATACAACAAGGCATCCACTTCATCTTCTTGCTCAACATAATCGCGATTGGCAACACTTGCGCCTGCTTTGAGTAGCCAGCTACCGTAAGGGCGCTGATAGAATCCGGATAACTCAAGCACATCTTCAGATACATCTTCAGTTAATACCGGTGAAGGTTTCTGCCCATCTGGGTTGAGTTCTGCGGCGCGAAGATATAGTTCGGCAACGGCGCCATCTTCAAAGCGAATATTTGCCCCTAAAGTGATTTGTTTTGCATCGGAATCAAAGGTACTGCCCAAGGTGCGGTCATACATGCGATAGCCACTTTGATATAAACCATTTTCGTAATAACAGTTGGTAACTGCGCTGTCACCGTCACAAGCGATATTAGTATCACTGGTTTCTATAAACACTTTTGCGCGGTTAATGTACGTAGATATACCGACTAAGTTAGCGTTGTCGGTGATTCGAAAACGGCTTGAGGCGTCTTCACCAATGCGCTGCGCGTAAAGCGAAACAGGCCTAGAAAAGAGATTAAACGTATAGCTGAAATCAAAACCGGCAAGATGATTGCCCCGCTTAGTTAATTGTTCATCGGTACACGATGGTTCGCGCAAACAAACCGTTTGAAAGGTAATGACTTCCCAAAACGCTTTTAAGTCTTCTTGCTGGCCCTCTCCGCCCCACATCGCAGCCCATGAAACACCGAATTCAAAGCCTGAAAAAGGACGAGCAGTAAAGCGCGTTTGTAAGAGTTTGGTATCAGGTACAACGCGGTCCGACTCCATTTGCCCTAGTTGCGTAGTGAAATACCAAGGTCCTAGCCACGACAACCAGGGATGCTCAGATCTTGTCGTTACTGAACGCGACAAGGCGAGGGATTTTAAGGGGCGCGTATTGTTCGATAATATCAAACTTGAGGATTGAGCTGGCCCCCAGAACTGGTCCATTGAACCTGCGCGTAAATTCCAATCGCCTAATTGATAGGCTATAAATGAGTTATCTAAATTAGTTTCGCCCCCTGAGGCATAATTAATCGCCACTTGCCCTGACCAATGTTCATGCGTAAATTCACTGGTAAGAGTAAGTTTTCCGGTTTCTTCTACGCCATCGTCTAGACTGCGAAAGCGAACATCATCTGTTGCGCCCTGAAGCGTTAAAAAATGCCTGAACGTTTGATGCTTTTGATTGTTTAAATGATGTAGCAGGCGCGCATAAGCTTGCGCTGGCATATCAGGCATCGCTTGCCCCGATAAGCTGGCAAGTTGCCCCGCAATACCTTTCCAAGGAATAGGATAGGTGCTAACGGTAGAATCTAAATATCCCCACTCGGCCAACGTTTGCACGTCGTAGTGTAATTGTTTATCTTGCGTGCCAATCCATGCGGATGCAAAAACCGCTGCCGAAAACAACGACATCGCCAGTATCAGCATCACTGAGAAAATAGTTTGTCGTGTTTGTATCAAACGAATACCAGCCTTTAAAACCGTAAAATCAAACGATGTAAATCGCAGCACAATAACTAGAATGATATCGGATTTTAGTCTCATGCACTATTTTTGATTTGCAAATTACGGCAATTGTTGGTTATTGTGACCGCTTAACGCTGACATCAATACGCCATTAGGCGCAGGAATACACACAACATGCCATTTAGTGCCGAGAACAACAAAGCCATTTATCCTGGTACCTTTGACCCAATTACCAATGGCCATGCGGACCTCATCGAGCGTGCGGCAAATATGTTTTCTCATGTGATCGTGGCAATTGCATCTAATCCAAGCAAAAAGCCTTTGTTTTCATTAGAGGAACGCGTCGAGATGATTAGCAAAGTAAGTGCCCACTTACCCAACGTAACTGTAAAAGGCTTTACCGGTTTACTGGCCGAATATGCAAAACAAGAAGGCTCAAATATTCTAATCCGAGGCTTGCGGGCGGTATCAGATTTTGAATACGAGTTTCAGCTAGCGAATATGAACCGGCGTTTGAACCCAGACCTCGAGAGTGTATTTTTGACTCCTTCAGAAGAAAACTCATTTATTTCATCGACCTTAGTAAAAGAGGTAGCGATGCATAACGGCGACGTGTCTGAGTTTTGCCATCCGGTTGTGTTAGATGCCTTAGTAGAGCGGCTCAAGGAACATAAGCGTCCTTAATATTTTCATCAAACAAGTATTACCCCATCAGAGCCAGGTAACGCTCTGTAATTTTCTGAGCGGTCACTTGTGTCAATATCGGGTGATGACTTAAATCTATGTCATCCTGCAAAGCAAGATTAACGGCTTTCGCTAGAGCTTCTGGGGCTCTGGGGCTAACTAAATAGCGACTTAACTCACCTTTTAATATTTCCTTTGGTCCATGAGGGCAGTTGCTCGATACCACTTTTGTACCGCATATAATTGACTCAATAAGCACCGTGGGTAAACCCTCAAAATCAGAGCTTAATACCAATAGATCTGCGTGTTTCATCCATGCGTATGGGTTTGCGGTAAAGCCTGGCAACACCACTCTATCCTCTACGCCATGCTTGCGAGCAAGTTTTTCGAGTTTTTTAGTGTTGCCCGTTAAACACACAAGTTTGTAGTCTGGCTGAATATCTTTTAACGCCATAAACAGGATATCGTGTCGTTTGGCTTTAGCCGCTCTACCTACATGCAAAATGAATTTATCGGGCAGCGGTGTTTCAATATTTTCTTGCGCTAACTCCTTGATCCCATCGATGTCAAAAGGATTGTAAATACATTGTACTGTTTTTGCTCGGAACAAGGTCGCTTGCGAGACTTCTTCGGCCACACCTTTAGATACCGCAACAAGGTCTTTGCCATTAAGCATTTTTAAAATACGCTTCATGTACAGATACTTGATGGGTCCCATATGCTTCTCACGCATAAGTTCTTGCACATAAGAGTTGTGAATGATGTAGAAACACCGAGCAAAATCACATGCACTCGCCAAACGATAACTCTCGTATAAATTGACCAAGACTAAATCAAAAACGCCCTGCTCTTGCTCGCTTTCACGCACGCTTTGTTGCAGCATTGCCGCAAGTTTGTCACGGTTAAACCATCCGCGGATGCGCCCATTGAATTTAGCAAGTGGGAATTTGACCAAAATGTTATCGGGAATATCATAGGCGGTGGTATTTTTTAAAGAAAAGAATGTAACATTATGACCTTGGGAGACCATTTCAGAAGCTAGCGTTAGCATGACCTTTTCCGCGCCACCGCCCGCTAGGGAATCGATAATAATCGCGATATTTTTAGACACTGCTTGAGATATGCTCACTTAGCTTTACTCTGGTTATAGGCAATCACTAAGACTATTTCAATCTTCGTACTGCGTTGTTTATTTTAAAACTCAATTGCTGTTTTATACGCCGAATACGATATTTTTTCATACCACTGCGGCTCTGCATGGCACTGATGTCGCTTGCAACATCCGGCGCCGGTGCAAAAGGAAAGGGCTTTATTCCTCTGACTTTTATCTTCTTTTCCCACCAATACTGCAGGTCGATGTCGATTGGGCGCCCAAACTTTTCTGATGCTTTTAATAATTTTAATGCACCTTCGTAACTGACCAACTGCGCACAAGTGCGAGCTGGCACTTTATCAAAACTAACAAAGTCTGATTGACCGATACGCTGCAACACTCTAGTTTTTCGCTTTCGCCCTGGATGGTCAGATAATTTGATGTAGTCAAAGCTTTGCTGTAATTGCACAAAAGTCTGCACATCGCCAAGGGGATACTCACACACAAAATCATCTTCTAAAATAATGGCGGCAGGAAGTTTGCGCTCAACTATTTGCTGCCAAGCCTTACGATGACTTAAATAACAGCCAATTTCACCGGCGGTTAAGATTTTATAATATGAAACTTTGTTCGTATGCTCACAATAATGTTCATTTAGTTGAGCTTTGTTCATTAAGCGACCGTCTACCGCAGAAATACGCTCAAATGATAATTCATACTTAGACAACTGCTTCTCTACATTGCGTAAACGTTCAGTTGAGCCATCTAAGTTGATTACAAATATAGGTAGTGAGCTTGAAATCGTGTTTTCGGTCATATAATTGCTGTGCTCGTTTTAGCTTGACGTGGTCGTGCTTTCCTTCAGCCCAACACACTAACAGAGTGCTTCTGGTAATAGTATGACATAAATTCATTGTAATTGAATAAACGCCTTTTACTTCTGACACTTAATGCAAAAAAAGGTATTGCGCTGCCCAATAACTTTATTACGGATTGTCCCTCGGCAAACATCACATTCTTGCCCCGTGCGTCCATACACATGCAAATGCTGAGCAAAATAGCCAGGGTTGCCATCGGCCTGCGCAAAATCACGTAAGGTCGTACCTCCCTGCTCAATCGCTTTAGCTAACACTATTTTAATGTTGTCGGTTAAATCTGCATAGCGCGCTTTACTGACTTTACCTGCGGCTCGGCGCGGGTCGATACCGCTTTTAAACAGCGATTCATTGGCATAAATGTTACCTACTCCCACCACTACAGCATTATCCATAATAAACGCTTTAACCGGCGTCTGACGGCCTCGCGACAAGGTGAATAATCGCTCTCGGTCAAAGTCATCACTCAAAGGTTCAGGCCCGAGGCGCTGCAATAAGCTTAGTGGCTCCTCATCGACACCTTGCCATAAGCAACTACCAAAACGGCGTGCATCATTGAGCACTAATTTTTTACCATTGGAGAGTACAATTTCTAAATGGTCATGTTTTTTACGCGTTATGCCTTTGTCTACCACGCGCATTTTACCCGACATGCCTAAATGTAGAACCAGAGCCCCGCGTGCAGTGTTAATAAACAAATACTTCGCTCGACGGGTTACACTATCGATCAAAAGCCCTTCCGCCAGCATCACTTCGTCGGGAATAGGCCAACGCATCTGCTTTTGATGCACATGAATTTTTACTATAAATTGCCCTTCAAGATAAGGAGCAATGCCCAATCGGGTAACTTCAACTTCTGGTAACTCTGGCATAGGATATATTTAATGTTATGTGTTTAGTATTAATCGCTAGGGGGTAATAATTGATTTAAAGTGGGGAAATCTAACAGGTATAAGTCTCCATTATAAATCGCATAAGCGTTGTTATTTGCTTTAAGGAGCCCAAGTACTTGGGGGCTCTTTTCTCCCGCCACCCAAATACTGACAATATGATCGGGATTTGCGGTGACATTTGCTGCTAACTCATCGTTTGTGGGTTTTAGCATTGCTCGCTGCCATTGACCTATCAAAACATCAATATCTTCGCTTCGCATCGAGGGCAAGTCATCTTCGCTTGGTGCACTTACTCGCCAGCCGGTGCCAATTCGCTCAAAAGTAAGCACATTAATTTGCACACTCAAAATAAACTGGTTTTCACCCACAATCAAACGGGCACCCTGCTCATTCACCGGAAAAAGCCGTTCGTAATTAAAAATGACGATGAGGATGAGCATCGCGAATATCAACACATTATTCCACGCTTTTTGCGACAGTCTGCGCATGGCTTATCCTATATTAACGTTTGCGAGTCCCTAGCTTAGCGCATATATACAACTATTAAAAAGCGCAATAACAAAAAACCCAGCATGAGCTGGGTTTTTAATGGAGACAGAATCTACTTACTTACGTAAGCGAAGACCTTATAAAGGGTCTTACTTGATTTTCGCTTCCTTGAACATAACGTGTTGGCGAATTTTAGGATCGAATTTTTTGATCTCCATTTTGCCTGGCATGTTACGTTTGTTTTTGTCTGTGGTGTAGTAGAAACCTGTTCCAGCAGATGATACTAATTTGATTTTATCACGCATGATTTATTCCTTAGACCTTTTCACCACGGGCACGGATATCAGTTAATACTGCATCAATACCTTTTTTGTCAATAATACGCATACCTTTAGTGGTAAGACGTAATTTAACGAAACGATTTTCGCTTTCAACCCAAAAACGGTGTGTTTGTAGGTTTGGTAAGAAACGACGACGAGTCGCGTTTCTAGCGTGAGAGCGGTTGTTACCCACTGCAGGACGCTTGCCTGTAACTACACATACTTTAGCCATGTTTGTCTCCAAAACAACTTGTTTGCGGCTTCACTACAGCAAACAAACTTGCTGTGGAACGCTATTAATAATGAGGGCGCATGTTATACAGTAAGCAACTTAAAAAAACAAGATAAATTGATCAAAAACTGATTTTTTGTACCTTATGCCGCCATCTGTTAACAAGTCGTTGATATTTACCGCAAGTTACCGAGTCACAACAGAGCACATTACAACAGGCCGCGCTGAGCAAAAGATACTGCGGTGCCATCTCCAATGACAAAGTGGTCAAGCACCGTTACATCCACTAGCGCCAGTGCTTGTTTAATCTTTTGCGTAATGTTGATATCTGATTGACTCGGCTCTGCCCGGCCACTGGGGTGATTATGCGCTAAAATAACTGCGGCAGCATTGTCTTCCATTGCTTGTTTTACCAGCTCACGTGGATACACCGCAGCACTATTAATTGTGCCTTGAAACATTTCACGATAGGCAATGAGTTGATGCTGAGAGTCGAGCATGAGCATCGAAAACACCTCTCGTTGTTTATCTCGTAACTGAGAAATTAAATAGTGAGAGGCATCATCTGCATGTAAAAAGCTGCGCTCCCGCACCATTTGCTCAGTCAGATTACGTTTTTGCAATTCAATACTCGCTTGTAAAATCGCATACTTAGCCTTACCAAAGCCATCTGTGCCTAGTATTTTGCGCCGGGGGGCTTGTAGTAAACTTCTTAATGAGCCATGACGCAGCAGAGCCTGCTTAGCAATCTGCACTGCATTTTGACCTTTTAAACCAGTCTGTAAAAAGATTGCGAGCAGTTCTGCATCGCTTAAGGTGTGGGCGCCATAGTTTAAAAGTTTCTCACGGGGGCGCTCATGTTCAGGCCAATCTAGTATTTTCATGTTCCCATCCTTGGATAACAATGGTTTAATAATGCGAGATACATAACGACACGCATCCCTTGATAGATGCTTATTCTGACCCCCTTTAGGACCATTATGCAACTTGAACAAAAGAATGTATTAGTCGGTATTAGCGGTGGCATTGCTGCTTACAAAACGCCCGATTTGGTGCGAAAGTTAAAAGCACAAGGCGCCAACGTTAGAGTAGTGTTGACCGAATCTGCAACGCATTTTGTTTCAAGCCTTTCATTGCAAGCAGTGTCTGGAGAAAAAGTAAGCACTCACTTATTGGATGAAGATGCTGAAGCCGGCATGGGTCATATTGAACTGGCTCGTTGGGCTGATATTTTTCTTATTGCCCCAGCAACCGCTAACTGCATGGCCAAGCTAGCGCACGGTATTGCAGATGATTTGTTAAGTACTTTAGCTCTTGCGACAACGGCGCCATTGTTGATTGCCCCTGCTATGAATCAACAAATGTGGGCAGCGCCAGCGACTATGGAAAACCTCGATACACTACTTGCAAGAGGGGTGGTTCAAGTTGGCCCTGCATCAGGCGAGCAAGCGTGTGGTGATTTAGGTTATGGTCGTATGCTTGAACCTCATGAAATTGTTGAGGCTGTAGGCAAATTTGCAGCTAAAACCGATACAACAGACGAACAAGTGAACTTGTCATTGTTCGCAGGTAAACGCATTATGATCACCGCAGGGCCTACTCGTGAGGCGATTGATCCGGTGCGTTACATCTCAAACCATAGCTCAGGAAAGATGGGCTTTGCTTTGGCAACAGCGGCAGCAGCCTTAGGTGCAGAAGTATGTTTAATTGCCGGCCCGGTTAACCTTGCAACACCTGCTAACATTAAGCGTGTGGATGTAACAAGTGCTCAAGATATGATGGACGCTGTAGCATCCCAAATCGACCAACAAGACATTTTTATAGCTTGTGCAGCGGTCGCCGATTATCGGATTGCCAATGAGAATACGCAAAAGCTGAAGAAAAAAGCACAAGAACTTTCGCTTACATTTACCCAAAACCCTGATATTCTAAAAACAGTAGCGGATAAACTCGCGCCTCCATTTACGGTTGGCTTCGCTGCCGAAACAAACGATGTAGAGACCTACGCTCGCGACAAGCTTGCTCGAAAAAAGCTCAATATGATTGCCGCAAACGACGTATCAGTACCCGGACTAGGATTTAATTCTGATCGAAATGCGTTGCTTGTGATTACAAAAGAACACACTCAAAAACTAGCACCTGCTAGTAAGGACTCACTCGCAACTGAGCTTATGAAGCTAGTTCATGCTGAGTATACTCGAACACACACGAATTAAGATGTTACACAATGCCCGCAGCTAAAAGACCAAATAGAAAAGCACAAATCCTGCAAGCCTTAGCTGGCATGCTTGAATCTCACCACGGCCAACGTATCACAACCGCCAAACTCGCAGAAGAAGTGGGTGTCTCGGAAGCCGCTTTGTATCGTCACTTTCCGTCTAAAGCAAGGATGTTTGAAGGTCTAATTGAATTTATTGAAGAAACCTTGTTCTCGCGTATTAATAAAATACTCAACGACGAGAAAGACGTAGCCAATAGATGTCAGTTGATTTTGCATCTACTGTTAGGCTTTGCCGAAAAAAACCCGGGGATCACCCGTATTCTGAATGGAGATGCCTTGATGGGAGAACAAGAACGGTTACGTGAGCGCATAGCGCAGTTGTTCGACCGTTTAGAAACACAGCTTAAAAATGTACTGCGGGAAAGTAAGCTACGCGAAGGTAAATCTATCTCAGTAGATGAAGCGTTATTAGCAAATATGTTAATTTGTTTTGTTGACGGTAAAATTAATCAGTATGTTCGCAGCCAGTTCCAGCGACGCCCTACTCAACAGTTCAATGAACACTGGGCGCATATTAAGCAGTCCTATCTTTAACACCCTAGTAAGTTGATTCAAACTAAAAACGCCGGAGCAAATGCTATCGGCGTTTTTTTATGAGGCAATTATGAACAATTTCTTGCGCTATGATCTAAATTACTGCCTATCACTTAAATTGTAATCTTTGCCAAAGGTCTTTCCAAAAAAGCTATCTCGATACCAAGTTGGTCTATTTGGCGCATCGGCAAGTGTTTTACCTATTTCAAAGTTTACTTGGGTAAAAGCCCGAGCAGCACTCCAATTAAAATCTTGATGCATGTCGTCACTCGGACGATGATAATGCGTGCCTAGAAAGGTATTAAGCACTTCACTACCGTCAACGTCAGGATCCTTAGATTCTATGCCCGTGACCAAAAATACCGCCGGAACGCCTTGTTTCACAAACGCATAATGATCAGAGCGCGTAAATAAGTTTAGGTCAGGCCAAGGATCATCGGTGAGTTTTATTCCCGCATTCGCCGTTGCGGTTTCTACGTAACGTCCCATCGTACTGTGACTCGCGCCAAAGGCAATCACGTCGGCAAATTCATAAGTTAATAAGGGCATGTCGAGATTCACGTTAGCCACCATAGAGGCTAATGGTACCGTTGGGTTTTTCGCAAAGTAGTCTGCCCCTAACAGCCCTTTTTCTTCTCCGGTAACCGCTAAAAACATGACGGAACGAGCAGGGGCTTTATCTAAGCTAGCAAACATTCGGGCAGTTTCAAGCATTACGGATGTACCTGAGGCGTTATCCAGGGCGCCATTGTTGATACGGTCTTTTTCGACCGATTTTGAAATACCAATATGATCAGAATGAGCCGTAAACACCACATACTCATCTTTTAGTTGTGGGTCGCTGCCAGGCAACACTGCGACCACATTGGGGCTAGTCAAATCTTCATGTAACGAAGCCCGTGCTAAATTCACGGTCATCGACATATCGAAGCCCTTAGGGATTTCATCGTTTTCAAGCTGCGCGTAGATATCTTTGATAGATACTGGAGTATCGGCAAAAAGGGTCTCAGCACTTTTCATACTCAAATAAGCACTGCCAATTAGTTCTGGGTTAGTATTGCCCACATTGCCTTGTGTATCGACCCAACGCATGCGCGGCGCATGAATATAATTTAGAGACTGCTGGTAAGGCCTGACTTTTTCACCTGCGGGGGTTTGAACCGTAATAAACCCTACCGCACCGTTTTCTACCGCATATTTTGACTTTTGCGCGCCCGAAGCTAAATGTGCACCTTCTTCGCTGTCTAATAACTTAGGTTTGCCTGACAAGGCCACTACAATTTTACCTTCAACATCTAAGCCGTCGTAGTCATTGTGATCATACTCAAGCGCAGTAATGCCATAACCGACAAACACTAGCGGCGCGTCAACGGCTGATTCCGTTCTTATTGGGTCAGGCCCCATAATAAAATCACTAGGGTAATCTAATTGATAATCACCATTTGCTGTACTGACAGAAAATACGGGTGACTCTTGCACCAATAAGGTTTTCCTAAATCCAACGCGTTGCATGTAGCTGCCGTTATCACCAGCAGGAACTAGCCCATACTTTTTAAATTCGCTCGCAATATACAAAGAGGCAATTTCATGACCTTGGGAGCCAGTATCGCGGCCTTCTAATAAATCGTCTGCTAAAAAAGCCATGTGGCCTTTTATATTATCAACTTGAGGGCGCACTATTTGAGAGACTGGCGTTTGCGAACTTGATGAGGGCTGCGTGACAGCCCTTGCACTAGCGCCTGCATTTTGCTGCGCGGTTTGAGAACAGCCCATCAAAGCACTCGTGACTAAACACGTAGCAAATAGGCAAACTAATTGATTTTTGGAATTCGTCACGAAAGACACCATATTCAAAATAAAAAAGACGCTGGTTTATAGCATAAAAGCGCACTCGATTCTCACGCACTCAGCGTTTATTCACAATTAGTTACATTTAACTAAGTAAAACCAGGAAAAAGCCAGTGACAAAGCTTTTCGACTGCTTTTGCTGTTCGTTTTTTCGTCACTTAACTTAAATGCAGGCCTTGCACTGTATATATGCTTGGGGTATAAGAATAATTATTCTTTATACATTAGCGCAGTTGACTCTTATGGCTCAAACCCGTAAATATCATTTAGAAAAGGTACTAGAGCAAGCACTACCATTGGCTATTGAAAGAGGGTACCGAGCTTGTTCAATGGCGGTATTGATTGCGCAAACCGACTTTAATCGCCGCGCCTTTTACCTACATTTTAAAAATAAAGAAGAATTTTTCGAAGCCTTGCTGAATCACTATCTGCAAGCGCACCTGCTGCCTCTAAGCCGCTACTTAAATACCAGTAATGACGCACAAAAATGCGTGGTAGAATATTTTGAGCAATACCAAAGTTTAATTCATGCACGAGGTTGCTTATTAACCAAGCTTATTGTTGAAATGGGCAGCGAAAACAGCACCATTCAACACGAAGCCCGCTGGTTTTACGATCAACTACAATTAGAATTCATCGCGCTACTTGAGCGCGCACAGCAGTACAATCAAATTCCTCAGCATATCAACATCGAAAAACAAGCCCTACGACTGACCTGCTTAGCACAAGGTTTTGCAGTATCTAGTCATCTTGTACAAGGCAATGACGACGTTTCCCCCTTAATTCAATCTATATTTGATTTATCGGCGTAAACAATCGCTTTACCTAAGCGATGTATAGAAAATGCCAACGATCAAAAAACTCATATGTATAGCTGCTTCCATCATGCTCTTAGGGATATTTAGTTGTGCCTCTGGCTCAGCAACACCTAGCTCCAACGACAAGCGACATCACACTGAAGACGGCTTTCGTAATTTATATATCGAAGACAGTGAGAAAAGTTTTTTTGATTTTCTAAAAATGCGGTTTTTGGGCGAAGAAGAATGGGCTGACCATGCAAAATTTGCAGATGAGGTGCCTCTTGAAGCTCTTGAACCCGATTTACTGCAACAACCCGGCGACAAGTTTCAGCTCACATGGCTTGGGCACTCTATGTTTTTAATGCAGTACCAAGGGCTAAATATTTTAAGCGATCCGATTTTTACCGATCGCGCCTCCCCTATCCCCTTTGCCGGGCCTAAGCGTTACGTACCTCATGCTATGGACTATAATAATTTACCCAATGTAGATATTGTAATCATCAGTCATAATCACTATGACCATTTAGACACACAAACCATTGAAACCCTCGCCGAGCGCTCGCTCACGCAGGCAAAGCCCACGCGCTTTTATGTTCCTCTGGGGCTCATTCCAATTCTTTCTGAAAACGGCGTTGCCGAGCAAAACATCCATGAAATGGACTGGTGGGATACTAGCGAAACCGCACAATACAAAATTCACGCCTTGCCTAGCCAGCATTGGTCTGCCCGAGGGACTGGCGATAGGCGCGAAACGCTATGGGCCAGTTGGGCAATAGAAATTTCTGGGCGCAAAATCTGGTTTGCTGGAGATACCGGATATAACAACGTGCAATTTAAACAAATTGGAGAGTATTTAGGGAAAACCGATTTGGCGATTATTCCAATTGGCGCTTACGAGCCGCGTTGGTTTATGCAGCAGTACCATGTTAACCCTGCTGAAGCGATACAAATCCATAAGGATGTAAATAGCCAGTATTCTATTGGCATGCATTGGGGTACCTTTCCCTTAACCGCAGAGTTACCAATGGCACCGGTGTTAGAACTTGAGCAACAAAGAGTTAAAAAGCGCGTGTCGGCACAAGAGTTTGATACAATGGCAATAGGCGAGAGTCGCCAGCTTAATTTTTAAAACTCAAGAGCATATCTGAGTCCAGTATGGCTTAGGTTGTAAATAAGCAGGACTAAGTTACCCATTCTTTTATGTGAGCAGTATGAACAAAAATCAGAGCATTTATAAAATTCAATTTGTGAGTAGCGGCGAGCGTTATGAGCTATACGTACGTGAATTAGTGTCTAGCCAAGTATTTGGTTTTATTGAAATTGGCGACTTTGTGTGGGATACGCATACCGAAATAGTCCTAGACCCCAGTCATGAAAAACTCAAAAGTGAATTCTCTGAGGTGAAACGTAGTTACATTCCGATGCATAATGTGTTGAGAATTGATCAGGTTGAAAAGCAAGGTAGCGCGAAAATAAGCCAACTTTCTGATAAAGTAACCGCGTTACATTCACCAATCTATACACCCAAAAAATAATATTACGCGATTACTTAAATTCTTGGCCTAGTAGCAGACTTTGGGCTTAGCAAATATAACGATAGGTAAGTTCGATGAAAAAATGGTTTTTACTGCTTTTATTCGCCTTTAGTGCGGCAAACGCTATTGCTCAAGATAGCAATGAAAATAACTCACAGCGCCTAGACGCTCTACTGAGCGAGATTTGGGAATATGAAACTACGCAGTTTCCAAGCATTGCCCGCGCAGAAGGTAAAACGCCAAGCACTCGACTAACCGATATTAGCATGCCGGCGATGCAGTCGCGCTTTGAGACTTTTAGCGACTATCTAGCACAGTTAAAGCGTATAGATATGACCTCATTAAACGATGCTGATCAAATCAGTTATTTAATGCAAGAATACCGCTTAAATAACTACATCGACGGCTTTGTATTTAAAGAATATCGAGTACCCATCACCTCAGAGTATGGCTTTCACAGTAGCTTAGGACGTTTGCCTGATAACACCAATATTAATAACGCTGAAGATTTTGAGAACTATTTAGCCCTACTTGACGCTATTCCTGAAAACATGCGCTTAAACGTGCAATACATGAAAGAAGGCCTCGCCAGTGGGCACTCTCAACCACAAGCCGTATTAGTCGGATACGAAGATTCTATTCGCCCGTTTACCGTCAAAGCAATTGAAGATAACCCTTTTTATGCGCCAATAAAAAATGCAAAATCAGGCATTATCGATAATAAACAGCGCGCATCAGCAAAACAAAAAGTCGCCGCAGTAATAGATGAATATCAAGCCTTTTACGATTTTTTCATGAACGATTACAAAGTCAACGCCAAAACCGATATCGCCGCGACAAACTGGCCAAACGGTGAAGCCCTTTACAATAATCGTATTAAGCACTACACAACAACTGACCTTAGCGCCCAAGAAATTCACGATATTGGTTTGAGTGAGGTGGCTCGTATTCGTGCTGAGATGCAAAATATTGTAGATGAACTTGAATTTGACGGGGACATTAACGAATTTATTCAGTTTTTACGTACCGACGAGCAGTTTTACGCAAAAAGCGCCGAAGAATTACTCATGGTCGCATCTTATATTTCAAAACAAATGGATGCTCGCCTACCTCAGCTTTTCTATAAACTACCACGTACGCCATACGGCGTTGCCCCTGTGCCCGATAGTATTGCGCCTAAATATACTACCGGTCGTTATATCTCTCCTCGCAGCGATGACCAACCTGGATATTATTGGGTAAATACCTATGCCTTAGACAAGCGACCTTTATATGCATTACCTGCATTGACCTTGCATGAGGCAGTGCCAGGCCATCATTTGCAGATATCTTTAGCGGCCGAACTTGAAAATTTGCCGAATGTACGTCGTAAAACTTATATATCAGCCTTTGGTGAAGGTTGGGGTCTGTATTCAGAGTTTTTGGGCCTAGAAGTCGGCATATACGATGACCCCTACGATAATTTTGGACGCCTTAGTTACGAGATGTGGCGCGCGTGTCGCTTGGTTGTGGATACCGGTATGCATGTTTTTGGCTGGAGTCGAGAAAAAGCCCTCAATTATATGCTAGAAAATACTGCGCTTAGCGAACATAATGTGCGCACTGAGATAGACCGTTATATTTCTTGGCCAGCACAAGCACTTTCCTACAAAATAGGCGAAATCAAAATCAAAGAATTACGCCGGGAAGCGGAAGATGCCTTAGGTGATAAATTTGATTTACGCGCCTTTCATGATGCTTTATTAGCACATGGCTCAGTGCCCCTTTTTATTTTAGAACGTAACATGAAGCAATTTATTGCTGATGAACTCGCCAAAACTTAACCACACGGATATATACACTACAAGGACATTTATATGAAAAAAACATTGGCCATTATCATTGCCTTATTAATTGCTTTTGCCCTAATTGGGCCTAAGTTTGCAGGAAATATATTTAATCAGAAAATTGATGAATACGTGGCGGCTGTGAATGAGCAAGGCGTTTACCAAATGAATGTAAGCGCACGCGAACAAAGTTGGTTTGCAAGCTCAGCGGCAATTAATTTGCAAATAAATATGGGCGCTATGGCACAACAAGATGACATGGAGGCTTTATCGGCAAACTTTCAGATAAACGCGCAGCATGGTCCAGTTCTTACCAACAATGGCTTTGGCATTGGCTGGATTGACTGGGCATTGACCCTAATTGTAGAAGAGCTGCCCACAGGTTTAAGTACCGAAGAGGAAGGTCCTATCTATAGTGCGCAAGGTCAAATGGGCCTGTTAGGTGCCACGAGTTATCAAGATCGCATTCTTGGCTTTAATTATGCTGACCCTTCAATAGGCATGGTATTTTCTAGCAATGGTTGGCAAGGTGAAGGCCATTTTTCGCAAAGCTCAATGATGTATGAAGGCGGTCCAAGTAATATGCAAATGAGCTTACCCGATACCTACACATTGAACATTAACGAGCTACAAGTAGCTTGGAATGCTGACGTATCTATTATCGATATGCTCAATGGTAATTTTTATAATGGAGGCGCATCCTTTTTGTTAGGTGAGCTTGAGCTCGATAACTTAATTGATCAAAGTAAAGCGCAATTAAGCAAGCTCAATATAATCAGTACGGTAGATTTTGACCGCACAACAGGCTTAGCCGACACCGCTACAAATATGACGCTTGCAAGCTTTACACTTGCTGACCTAGCGCTTAAAGATACGGTGATGAAGCTTGAGATTAACAATATGCAACAAGCGTTTTTTAATGCCTATCAGCAAATGAATAAAGACATTATGGCGTCTCCTGAGCGTGCACAAGCGATTATGCAAGAAATCATGCAAACGCATTTGTTAGGTCAACTTAAAGCTGAGCCTGAGTTTAATATTACTCAGCTAGATACTGTACTTAACGGTGGCTCGCTGACCTTTAACAGCAACACTCAACTTGTAGGCATTACAGCATTACCTGATACCCTTGAAAACAATCGTTTTTGGTTAGAGCATTTGGCCTCTTCTGCGCAAATGAAGGTAGATGAAAGTGCCGCTTTATATATTGCGAACACTTTTATTAAGAGCCAGCTTGCCGGTAACCCACAACTGGCAGAAATGGAGCCTGAACAGCTTAAGCAAGTCATTGAACAACAAAGTTTGGCCACCATCAACAGTATGATACAGCAGGGTTTGTTAGAAAAAACCGAAAACGGTTATAGCATGTCGTTTAGCATGACAGACGGTAAAGCCACACTGAATAATCAACCGATGCCATTACCTATGTAATTAAAACTTTATTACTGAAAACAACAAAAACGCCATCCTTGAGGCATCGAGGATGGCGTTTTTGTTGTTGTTAAGGCAATTAATCCTTCATAAAAATTAACAACTTACCGCAAAGATAAAATAGAGCTATCAGAATAGCTTGATCCCTTAAGCAAATTATTTATACTGTATGTATATACAGTTATTTAGAGTGCGATATGAACCCTATTCTGAATGAGTTAGAAAATAAACAATGGATATGGAGCGCGGCAAAAACGCTGCAAGCCTCTTCTGAACATACGCGCCTTAAAACCGGTTATGAACCTTTAGATAGTGCATTATCAGCGGGTTTTCCTAATGCCGGAATGATTCATGTAAGTAGTCATTTGGGCTGCGGTGAGCTTCGCCTTATGCTCAAGATTTTGCAGCACCAAAAACGCAGTAATGGCCATAAAATCTGGGTATTTATTACCCCACCTTGTCAACTGAACGCTGAGTTTTTATTAAGTGAAAATATAAGCTTAGAGCAACTTATTTTGATTCATCCTGACTCTCTAGAAGAAGCACTCTGGAGTGCAGAACAATGCGCGAAAAGCGGAGTTTGCGAAGCGGTATTTTTATGGCAAAAGAGCCTCAAACATACACAAATACGCAAACTAGAGCTAGCCGCTTTACATGGGGCTAGCCACTGCTTTTGGTTTGATAGCAGCCAACATAAAACGGCCAATTTACCACTTAGCTTATCCTTGTCATTGCAGCGGGAAGACCAGCAACTGAAGGTGCGTATCAATAAACAAAAAGTAGGTTGGGCCAAAGCACCTATCAATATTAAGTTAGGGTTTAAGTCCCGAACAGGCCGGGCATTTGTGCCCAGGACTTTACACAAAAGCAATGTTGTCGCTCTTCGAAACAACACTTAAGCCTTAATATTCACATGCAATTTGATACACGCTCTTTGTGGATTTATCTACACTTTACACGGCTTCAACTCGATGTCATTGAGCATAGCCGCAGTGCAAGCCTCGATACTCAAGATAAGGCTCGCGCTATTTATGAGCTACAAAATAATCAGATTGTACAAGTTAATCAAACAGCCCATGCACGCGGGATTAAAGTGGGTATGGGCTTAGCAAGTGCGAGCTTGTTATATCCCGATTTACGCTTGCACGAATATAGAAGTGAAGTAGAAACTAACACCCTAGAACACCTAGCTAATGCCCTATATTTATTAAGCTCTGACATTGTCCTCTCACCGCCTAATGGGATTATTTTGCGTGCTCAAAATATGCTTAAATTATACGGAGGTTTGTCTGCATACTGGCAAGTTATTAGCCAATGTTTAGCTAAATATGGCTATAAATACAGCAGTGCCGCCGGATTTTCTATTCAAGCGGTAAAGCTAATGGCAAAGCAAGGCCTTGGGGTGATCACCAAAGAGCGCAATGTTATAGAACGTCACTTGCAACAATGCTTGCTCAAGTACAGCGAAATTGACCCAAAAGATATTGAAAAACTCAAGCGAATTGGCATTTCCAGTATGGCCGACCTAAAACCCATTCCAAGCTCTGAGCTAGCAAATCGTCTTGGGCGTCATTCATTAGCTGTTATTTCAGAATTACGTGGGCAATCTGCAGCCAAAGTAAGCTTTTTTAAACCTCTTACACAATATGATGATTATATCGAGCTACTTTACGATATCTCTTTAGTCGAGAAATTACGCCCGGTGATTGAACATGCTCTGCATAAACTGCGCGATTTTTTATATGTAAGAAATGCGCGCTGCCTGCACATTAACATTGATTTTTATCAGCGCGAACATCCGCCTATGAATATCCCTTTCGATAGCGCAAGCCCTATTTATCAGAGTAAAGATTGGCTTAGCCTGATTGATTTAAAACTTGAGCAGGTACGCTTTCAATCGCCGGTATATGCCCTTGCCTTACATTGTCATGATCACGAATTAGCTGAACTTCATCATGACGATTTTTTTGCCAGTAAATCGACACATGTAGAAGCCATGTCCTTAATGTCGAGACTCATTAGCAAGTTAGGCAACGATAAAGTAAGTGGTTTGCAATTTGTTGAAGATTTCAGACCTGAACATAGCTCAGTTGAGGCTAAATATGCGCACACAAATAAAATTAAAAATATAAATAGCATTTTTACAGATAGGCCCGGCCTATTGCTCAAAGAGCCTAAATTGCTTGAACAAAAAGTTCAGGTAATAAAAGGGCCAGAACGTATCATTTCGGGCTGGTGGGACAACGCTCAAATCTGCCGCGATTATTATATCGGGCAAAGTAAAAGCGGTCAGCAGCTATGGATGTTTAAAAACGCAGAGCAAAAGTGGTACTTGCATGGTTATTTTGTATAGGCTCAGTAGGAATCACTTATGAGCCAGCCTCCAGTGACATATGCAGAGCTGATTTGCCAATCAAATTTTTCCTTTTTGTATGGCGCTTCGCATCCACAAGAGTACATACGCCAAGCTTACTTCTTAGGCTATCAAGCCATTGCTATCACCGACGAATGCTCTATGGCAGGGGTTGTTCGTGCCTTCACAGAAATTAAAAACAATCATATTCCCATTAAACTCATTGTAGGTAGTTTATTCGTCTACCAAGGGCAGCGTATGGTGTTGTTGTGCCCCAACAAAGTAGCCTATGCAGAGTGCTGTAGAGTGATTACTAATGCACGTCGCAGGGCCAGTAAGGGCGAGTACAATCTATCGGAGTGGGATTTAAAAAGTGTTAAGCATTGTTTATGCCTATGGTTACCTAGTGGTCAAGCTGATGCCGATAGAAAATGGGCTAAGTGGCTGCAAAAGCATTTTAAAAACCGTTTATATTTAGCCATTAAACGATGGTTAACCGCTAACGAAGAAAGTTACTTGGCGCACTGCGAGCATATAGCCGAACATTATGATATCGAAGTCATTGCGAGCTCTGCCGCTTGCATGCATGACCCCTCGCGCCTGCCCTTACAGCAATGTTTGCAAGCGATAAAACAAGGTACGGTCATTCACCAGCTTGGTCGTAATATGCATGCAAATGCTGAGAGTTGTTTGCGCCCTATTGCTAAACTTAAACAGCTTTATCCTAGTCAATGGCTCGATAACACCGTTGAAGTCGCTAAGCTCTGTACCTTTGATATGTCAGAACTCGCATACAGTTACCCAGCAGAGGTAGTTGCAAAGGGGATGACGCCCAGCGAATATCTACGCCATCTGGTTGAAAAGGGTATTAAGCTACGCTTTAAACAAGGTGTTAGCCAAGCAATACGCAACACCATTGAAAAAGAACTCAAACTCATTCAAGAACAATCTTACGAGCACTTTTTTTTAACCATTTATGACATTGTTCAGTTTGCTAAACGTCAAAATATTTTGTACCAAGGTAGAGGCTCTGCTGCAAATTCTGTGGTCTGTTATTGTCTTGAAATTACCGCTGTTGATCCTCGGCAAATTAGCGTGTTGTTTGAACGTTTTATCTCAAAGGAGCGTGATGAACCGCCCGATATTGACGTCGATTTTGAGCATGAGCGACGAGAAGAGGTGATTCAGTATATTTATCAAAAATATGGCCGTGAACGTACCGCCCTTGCCGCTACGGTGGTATGTTACCGCTTTAAAAGTGCATTGCGTGAAGTGGGTAAAGCACTTGGCCTTAATGTCACTGATTTAGATTTTTTTATCCAAAATGTTAACCGCCGAGATCGTACATTAAGTTGGCAATCTCAACTCGGTGAGCTCGGTATTGAGCCTGAATCGGAACTAGCAACAACCTTTATTACCTTAGTGGAGCAACTAATTGGCTTTCCTCGGCACCTTTCTCAACATGTGGGTGGTTTTGTAATTTCCTCAGGCCCGCTTTATGAAATGGTGCCCATCGAAAACGCCGCAATGGCAGATCGTACTGTTATTCAATGGGATAAAGACGATTTAGAGAGCCTCAAACTACTTAAAGTCGACGTACTCGCATTAGGTATGCTTACCGCAATTCGTAAGTGTTTTGATTTACTTAAACGTCATTATCAACAAGATTGCAGCATTCCTATGATCACTCGCCTAGGAGACGACCAACAGGTTTATAGGCAAATACAAAAAGCCGATACCGTGGGGGTATTTCAAATTGAATCTCGCGCACAGATGTCTATGCTCCCTAGGCTTAAACCTCGTTGCTATTACGATTTAGTTGTACAAATTGCTATTGTAAGACCTGGGCCTATTCAAGGTGATATGGTGCATCCATATTTACGACGGCGGGATGGTAAAGAAGCGGTTAGCTACCCTTCAAAAGACATCGAGCAAGTATTGTCACGCACTATGGGTGTGCCAATATTTCAGGAGCAAGTTATTCAACTTGCAATGGTAGCGGCTGGCTTCACCGGAGGAGAGGCTGACCAACTCAGGCGAGCAATGGCGAGTTGGAAAAAAAACGGTGCTTTGCACAAGTTTCGCTCCAAACTTATTGAGGGTATGACACAACGAGATTATAGCGAGGCGTATGCCCAGCGCCTATTCGAACAAATATGTGGATTTGGAGAATACGGTTTCCCAGAATCACATTCAGCGTCTTTTGCAGTGCTTGCCTACGTATCTGCCTGGCTGAAACATTATTATCCAGCGGTATTTTATACCGGTCTGATGAACTCTCTTCCAATGGGCTTTTATACCCCGTCACAAATTATACAGGATGCAAAACATCACCATACTGAGGTCCTTCCTTGTTGTGCACTTCACTCACACTATGACCATAAAATTATTCTGGAAAAAGGCCAATATTCTATTCGCTTGGGCCTGCGTTTAGTAAAAGGTCTAAAAACATCTTCGGCGCATCGATTAATCGCAGCCCGAGAGCAAGATACTTTTAAGTCAATGGTTGATATTCGTCGTGTAGAATTACCAAAGAGCTGCATGCAAGCCTTAGCAAGCGCGAATGCATTTGCATGCTTTACTGAAAACCGTTTTACAGCTCGCTGGGACCTGATGAACGATAACGCTTCACTGCCTTTATTTGCACATGAAGCCAGTGCTCAATATGACGCGCAATATGTCCGCCAGCCAAGTTTGTTTGATAACTTAATCGAAGATTATGCAAGTACTGGCTTGTCGGTTAAGCAACATCCTATTGCCTTGCTACAAGAAGCGAATTTACTGCCAAAGTTTGTGTTGGCTAAGGATCTTATTAATATTTCTCATAAGTCTCTAGTAAGCGTTCTTGGTGTAGTCAGTTGCAGACAAAGCCCGGGCACAGCAGCCGGTGTCACCTTCATTACCCTTGAAGATCACACAGGTAATAGTAATGTAATTATCTGGCAGGGCTCAGCGCGAGCGCAAAAGCAGGCATATTTGAAAGCGAAAATTTTGCAAGTAAATGGGATATTAGAGCGCGGAGATGGCGATGTTATCCACGTTATTGCGGGCCGCCTAATTGATCAAACCCCTTTATTAAGCAAACTAAATGTAGCCTGTAGAAGTTTTAGGTGACCAAGGCGCTAATAAATTGAACATAGGTTACTAATGCAGCTAAACAATAAGTGAAAAAGCAGCGACCGCAGTCATACCAATGACAAACCAACGGTAATTAGTTTCCGAAATTCTTTTCACTAAATAAATACCTGATATCGCACCGACTGCAATAAACGGGATGGTAAGCATATTTAACGACAAAGACTGTACTGATATCGTTTCCCAACTCAAGACATGAAACGGTACTTTAAACACGTTAATAACCAAAAAGAACCACGCAGCGGTTCCTATATATTCATTTTTAGGTAAGCGCATACTCAATAGATAAAGCGCCATTACGGGGCCGGCTAAATTACCCACCATGGTAGTAAAGCCTCCTAAAAAACCCATCAGCAATGCGAACCAATACTTATCAGGAATATTATTTTTATTACTTTTTTCCATCCATAACATCACAAATAGGCTGGCAAATATAATTAAGCCCATTAGATGTAGAAATACCTCATCATTTACATAGTTGCCGAATACCGTTGCAACAATTACCCCAGCAGCCGCTGACGGAAATAACTTTATTAAATGAGGCCAGCTTGCATGGCGATGATAATAATAAACGGCAAACACATCGGCTATGATAAGCATTGGCAGGACAATACCAGAAGAGCTCTTTCCACCAAAAATTAACGCCATTAATGGCACAGTGAGCATACCGACGCCATGTATGCCGGTTTTAGCCATACCAACAAAAAGACCTGCTAAAGCTATTAAAAATATATCGACATAACTGAGTGTGTAGTTAAAGACATCTAACATGGATTACAAGCGTTACTTGTAAGAGGAAGGGTGGTACAAGGGTAGATAATGCTTATGTGCTATGCAAGTAAAAAAATGAAACAGGGGCGTTGCGCCCCTGCTGGGAAATGTTATTTATCAAGACCCGCTGCAGCAAATTCTGCATAGGTAATTTCACCATCAGCGTCGGCGTCCACTTCTCCAAATAACGCGCTTAGACCAGAGTGAGCACTGGCTTCAGTTTGGGAAATAGTCCCGCTTTGGTCGGTGTCTAGCGAGCTAAAAAGCTCTTCAGAGGCGTTTGCAGTGATAACTACACTTGCGAAAAAAATAGATGATAAGGTTAAAGCAGTTAATTTTTTAGATAATGACATAATAGTCTCCATTCTCTTTATGTTTTGCAATATAACACCAACATGGTGCGTCATAGATGCTATTACACTTATTGTGCCATTTATAAATAACCTCGATTTATCAATGTGTTAATGGAGTATTGTAATGCTCCACGGATTTGTCCGGCATAATACTGTAGCTTAGCTAAGACGATATAAATGATATTGACTATCGTTTCTTGTAACTTATTGTTTTTATTATATTTCGTAAATTGATTCCAAGTCTTTTAATTGCTACACCCTGCATACACAGTTGTTCGAACCTCGTCATGCCGGCGA
>CAZUON010000021.1:0-50436 GCA_964621345.1 uncultured Glaciecola sp.
ACGATACAAGTCCAAATAATCAGGCACAATATTTTGCTCAAGTTGAAGCGGAAGACCCCGATAACAAGTTATTAGGGTCTGAGCTTAAATACCAAGAGCATCAAATTATATTGGATGCTTTGCAGGTATATAACGGCAAACGCAAAGATGTTGCTGAAAAGCTTGGCATTAGCCCTAGAACACTTCGTTATAAACTCGCGAAAATGCGTGAGTCGGGTATTGAAGTGCCCAATTAAGCCAAGGCTTAATCAACCATTTGTAAGCAGAATGATATGGATGTCGATCCCTTTTGCCGCCCTTTGATAGGGCGGCTTTTTTATGTATTTAATAAGGTAATTTTACAAGGGGAGTGCAGTTAACTTAACTGCACTCCCCTTGTCAGATATTTCTAATATAAGACACGCAAACTGCAAGTCATTGCCCTCAATTTTTATCTTTAGCTACAAATATTGCCGCTGCGGCAATAAGTGGCATTTATATTGCAAAACCCCTGTCAAAGTAATGTTCACGTAACAAAAATATGACGGTTGAGGTTTTTTATGGACATAAAAGCAAGTTCTGTATACCAAGAAATGCAAGCCATGGCGATGCAAGCAAGCGCGCCTTCTGCGTCTATACCACGACTAGAAATCAACAGCTCAGGTTCAGAGTTTTCGGCAATGCTGACTCAAGCGGTCAATAACGTCAATGAACTGCAAGGCGAATCTCGTAATTTACAAAAGCGATTTGAGATGGGTGACCCTGACCTGTCGCTTGTGGACGTTATGGTTGCAAAAGAGAAGTCAGGCATTGCCTTTGAGGC
The DNA here is from genome assembly GCA_964621345.1 of uncultured Glaciecola sp. Taxonomy (GTDB): domain Bacteria; phylum Pseudomonadota; class Gammaproteobacteria; order Enterobacterales; family Alteromonadaceae; genus Glaciecola. The sequence continues at coordinate 803 of CAZUON010000021.1, forward strand.
CACTGTTCAGGTGCGTAACAAAGTGCTAGAAGCTTACAAAACCATTATGAATATGTCTGTTTAAGAAAGGATTGAACCGTGGCTGAAGCAGCAAGTACCGAACTAGCAATTACCGACGATATCAGCGAACGCGAGGTCGCCGAGGCTCGACGTAATCCGGTGATGGAGTCCTTAGGTAACGCCGAGACGATTCGCCAGATGACCATGATTGTGACCTTGGTAATTTGTGTCGCCATTGCGATTTTTATCTTCTTATGGTCAAAAGAGCCTACCTATCGTCCATTGGCGCAAATGCCGACTCAAGAAATGATAGAAACCCTCGATTATCTAGACCAAAACCAAATCAAATACAAAATCGAAGGCAATACGATTTACGTTGTCGATAGCGAGTTTAAAGATGTCCGTATGGGCATGGTACGACAAGGTATTAGCGCACAAGATGCTGGTGGTACCGATATCATTATGCAAGACATGGGCTTTGGCGTAAGCCAGCGTGTGGAGATGGAGCGCTTAAAACATGCGCGTGAACAAATGGTTGCGCGCACAATAGAAGACATTAAATCGGTGAGCAAAGCGCGAGTTTTGTTGGCTATTCCTAAAGAAAACGTATTTGCACGCAAAGAAAAGCAAGCCAGCGCCACAGTGGTAATAACCCCTGCTCGCGGGACTATGCTCTCAGGTGAAGAAGTAGACTCTATCGTTGATATTGTGGCGTCTGCGGTACAGGGTATGGAGCCTAGTCGTGTCACAGTTACCGACAGCAATGGCCGACTGCTTAATTCAGGCTCTCAAGATTCGGTAAGTGCCAGAGCTCGCAAAGAATACGAAATTGAGAAAAAGCGCGAAGATGAGTATCTTCAAAAAATCGATTCCATCTTAATTCCCGTGCTTGGTCTAGGAAATTATACGGCCCAAGCAGATGTTAGCATGGACTTCACCTCGGTTGAGCAAACCCAGCGCCGTTACAACCCAGATTTACCGGCTGTACGCAGCGAAATGATTTCTGAGCAAAACAGTGTGGGCGGAATTATTGCGGGTATCCCAGGCGCGCTGACTAACCAACCTCCACTTGACGCAAATATTCCAGAGGAAGCTAATGGTGGCGGCAATGACTCGCCAGTCCCGGGTAATCGCAGTAAAGAGCAAACTCGCAATTTTGAATTAGATACCACAATAAGCCATACCAAACAGCAAACCGGGGTTATCCGCCGTTTGAGTGTGTCGGTCGCGGTTGACCACATTGCTAGCACCGGCGCCGATGGCGAGCCTGTTTCTACGCCAATGTCTCAGCAAGAGTTATTGAATATTCGCCGTTTATTACAAGGTGGAATTGGATTTGACGTAACTCGCGGTGACTCTCTTGAAGTCGTTAGTATTCCCTTTAATCGTATAGAAGTTGGCGAAGTTGAGCCGCCCTCCATTTGGGAGCAAGACTTCTTTATGCCTATTCTCAAGCTGGTTGTAGGTGCTGCGGTCATCATAGTATTAATTCTGGCAGTGGTACGCCCAATGCTCAGACGTTTAATATTCCCAGAAGCAGACATGACTGAAGTGGCCAGCGACGATGACATTGAGCTAGATTTAGGTGATGAGACCATGAGCATGCTCAGCGAAGACTTTGACGAAACTAAAGTTGGCTTCTCGGCAGATGGTTCTCTTAGCTTACCTAATTTGAATAAAGATGAAGACATATTAAAAGTGGTGCGTGCATTGGTGGCAAATGAGCCAGAGCTTTCTGCTCAAGTGGTGCGCGGTTGGCTTTTAGAAGACGAATAAGCAATACAATAATAAATATTACGAGTGAACAATAATGGCTGAAGGTACAGAACTCCAAAAAGCAGAAGCGACGCCCGCCTATGACGTGAGCAAGCTTGATGGCATTGAAAAAGCCGCAATTTTGCTGTTGAGCTTATCGGAAGATGATGCAGCACAAATTCTTAAGTTTATGCAACCTAAGCAAGTGCAAGCCCTTGGCTCTGCTATGGCTGCGATGGATGATATGACGCAGTCAAAAATAAATTCTGTTCATAAACACTTTATTGAAGAGATTCAAAATTATTCGACCATTGGCTTTAAGAGTGAAGATTTTGTACGTCGTACCTTGACCACCGCATTAGGGGAAGATAAAGCCGCCCATTTACTTGACCAGATTCTGGCAGGCGCTGGAGCGAAAGGGCTTGAGTCACTCAAATGGATGGATTCTAAGCAAGTAGCAAATATTATTCGCAACGAGCACCCGCAAATTCAAACTATTGTTATGTCGTATTTAGAGCCGGAACAATCTGCAGAGATTATGGCGCAATTCCCAGAAAAGGTACGCCTAGATTTATTAATGCGCGTAGCCAATTTAGAAGAAGTACAACCTGCGGCCTTACAAGAACTCAACGAAATTATGGAAAAACAATTTGCCGGGCAAGCCGGTGCACAAGCTGCGAAAATGGGCGGCTTGAAGTCTGCTGCCAATATTATGAACTACCTTGATACCAATATCGAAGCACAGCTTATGGATGCTATGCGTGAGCAAGACGAAGAAATGTCGCAGCAAATTCAAGACTTAATGTTTGTATTTGATAATTTAATTGACGTAGACGACAGAGGTATTCAGGCGATATTACGTGAAGTGCAGCAAGAGTCATTAATGAAAGCGATTAAAGGCGCAGACGATGACTTACGAGAAAAAATTACAGGCAATATGTCCAAGCGTGCCGCAGAAATGCTTGTAGATGATATGGAAGCCATGGGCCCAGTGCGTTTGAGTGAAGTGGAAACGGCACAAAAAGAAATCTTGTCGATTGCGCGTAGACTAGCCGATGCGGGTGAAATAGTTCTCGGCGGCGGCGGTGGTGAAGAGTTCGTCTAATGAACCATACTGAAGATAAGCAAAGCGAGGCCTTGCAAGAAGATAATAGTCAAGCGCCAGACTACGACGAACAAGAGGCTCCTGCAGCACAAAACCAAGCAACAGATACCGAAGAAGCGGATACCCAAGATACAGTTGTTCAAGCTACAGATAAGCCGGCGCAAAACGGTCAACCGACTACCAATCAGGACTATATGGACGTAAAGCTCTGGGATTTGCCCAGCGTTGATGATGCTACGGTCATTGAGGAAGGTCAAACCAACGCCTTTAAAAAGCCTCTTGGCAGATGGAAGTTTGAAGCACCAGAGCAAGAGCAAGAAGAAGATCTTAAACCGCTTACCGCAGAAGATATTGAGGCTATCCGCAAGGCTGCTTTTGATGAAGGCTTAGCCATGGGAAAAGAAGAAGGTTTTGCTCAGGGCCATGAGCAAGGTCTTGAAAGTGGCAAGCAAGAAGGTCTTGAGTTAGGTAAAGAAGAAGGCATCAGCCAAGGTAAAGCGCAAGCAGATGAAGAGGCTAAAGTTCAGCTCGATGCACTAAAAAATATTGTAGAGCAGCTACAAAGTCCTTTGGCAGAACTGCAACAAGAGCTTAAAAACGAATTGTTATTGTTGGCGGTGAGTTTGGCAAAAGCAGTGCTCAAAGTTGAGCTCAGCCAGTCGAACGAAAGCTTATTACAAGCGATTAACGAAGGTATTGCGGTCTTGCCGATGCAAGAAAACGCCTATCAATTGCATTTACATGTTGATGACATGAGCGCGTTGCAAGCACATATGGGCGAACAAGCCATCGAAAACAAACACTGGCAATTTATTGCTTGCGCCGAGATGCAGCGCGGAGGCTGTAAAATTGTTAGCCAGAATAATGCAGTAGATATGTCTATTGCTCGCAGAAGTGAACAAGTGTTTGGGCAAGTGTTACTCAATCAAGGATTAGCTGATGACCCTCGCGCTGATTGAGCAGTTTAAAGATATTAGAGAATCATTGCCCTCTTGCGGAGCAGTTGCCTCAGGCAAGTTGGTGCGTGGAGTCGGGCTTACGCTTGAGGCGGTAGGCTGCCAAATTCCTATTGGTGGACGTTGCCGCGTACAAACCATTAATGGCAAAGTAGAAGCGGAAGTGGTTGGTTTTGGTAATGACCTAACGTTTTTGATGCCTGTTGAATCGATTAAAGGCATTGTTCCAGGCTCTTTAGTTGAGCCCATAGCGCACGATGCTGGTTTAGGGGTCGGCGATGCGCTTTTAGGCCGTGTAATAGATGGCAATGGTGAACCACTTGATGGCAAAGGGCCAATACGTCACGACAAACACGTTAGCACGCAGCCACCGCCGATTAACCCCTTGCAAAGAAAACCCGTGTCTGAACCGCTTGACGTAGGGGTGCGCGCCATAAACTCTATTTTAACCGTAGGCAAAGGCCAACGTATGGGACTATTTGCAGGCTCAGGTGTTGGTAAAAGTGTACTAATGGGGATGATGACAAGAGGCACAAGCGCCGATGTTGTGGTGGTGGGCTTAATTGGTGAACGCGGCCGCGAAGTTAAAGAATTTATTGAAGATATATTATCAGAAGAAGACCGCGGCAGAGCGGTAGTGGTAGCAGCGCCTGCAGATACCTCTCCTTTGATGCGCTTAAAAGGTAGCGAGACGGCCATTACGGTAGCAGAATACTTTCGTGACCAAGGTAAAAATGTATTGTTGTTAATGGATTCATTGACCCGTTATGCCATGGCCCAGCGAGAAATCGCACTCGCGGTTGGCGAACCTCCCGCAACAAAAGGCTATCCGCCCTCTGTTTTTGCTAAATTACCGGCCTTGGTCGAACGTGCGGGTAACGGTAATCAACACCAAGGGTCAATTACCGCTTTTTATACAGTGCTCACCGAAGGAGACGACCTACAAGATCCTATCGCAGATTCAGCCCGTGCTATTTTAGATGGACATGTGGTTTTATCGCGCTCATTGGCAGAATCTGGGCATTATCCAGCTATTGACATTGAAGCGTCCATTTCACGGGTAATGCCGCAAGTTGTTAGCACCGAGCATGAGCAGAATGCGCGCAGTATAAAGCGTGTATATTCAGCGTATCAGCAAAACAAAGACCTTATTAATTTAGGTGCTTATGCCAAAGGCTCAGATCCAACCATCGATTTATCGATTGCAGCAGCACCTGCAATTAACGCGTTTTTACAGCAAAGTACAAAACAAGTGATTAGTTTTGAGCAAGGAGAGCAGGCCCTCGATACTTTAGGTAAAGGATTGAGTGCCGCTAGCCAGGGGCAAGGCTAAATGGCTAGCGTAAAGCAGCTTAATTTGGTCGCCAACATCGAGGCAGAAAAAGAGCAAAACTTGCTTGGGCAACATCAGCAAGCGAAACAACACCTGTTTGAGAATCAACAAAAACTCAGTGCCTTAGAACAATACCGCTTAGATTATCTGAATTTAATTAAGCAAAAAGCGAGCGAAGGATTGGCGGCAAAAGCGCTGATTCAGCATCAAAGTTTTGTGGCCAAGCTAGATAAAGCCTGTGAGCAACAAATCGGTATTATTAATCAAGCAACACTGGTTGTAGAACAGCGAAAGAATCAGTGGCTTATGCAAAAAAGTAAAGCGCAAGCAATTGTAAAGTTAATGCAAACACAATCCCGCAAATATCAGCAACTGGCAGACAAACAAGAGCAAAAGTTGTTTGATGAGCTTGCTAGTTTATCTCACTTTAAACGTTTAAAATCATAGGTTTACCTTCTTTATTTAATTTGGTACGACATTTGCTAAGTATATTCAAAACGTATGTTTACGTTACGCGCAATGCATATTGGTATATAAATAAAACCATATATAACAATAGCTTGCATGAGAATATAAATTAGGAAACCTTTGCCATGATGCAACAAGTTGCCACTTCATCTTCAAAACTTGCCGTAAGTAGTTTGCCAATCCATATGTCGGGTAATCAGAACGACGGCAGATCGCCAAGCTTTGGTGAAAACGCTTCAAAAAGCGCCTTTGAGCAAGCCATTGCAGATTCAGAAAAAAGTGCTTTTGTAAAAGCCAAAGATCTAAACGACTTACGTGGCAAGTTTGTTGATGAAATGCCTCAAAAGCCGGGTGAAGCCAATAATCATAATGACCTTACAAAATCCTCGTCAGGCAACGATAGTAATATTCGCGTAAGCGATCAGCGGGCAAGATACGAACCAGAAGAAAACGCTAAGAATGTTGCGAGCAAAGATACCGATAACAGCCAAAAAGCGATTGATGCTAAAGAAACACCAAGCAATGACGCACTAAAATATAGTGCAGCAGAGCAAGGCCCGCCAAACGATGGTGCTGGGGCTGAACAAAGTGAAGAATCAGTAGTCACGCAAGTTACTGCACAAATACCAGAGGAAGACAGCGCTAAGTTAGATTTCGACTATATAAATTTTGTTAGTCAAATCCAATCTTTAAATCAGGAAAAGGCAGACCGTAGCGACAAATTAGTTGATTTGGTGAATCCTGAGCAAGCAAATGAACTAAACAATATCACGCTTACCCAAGAAGAGTTGCAAATCATCTTAGATGCCAAACAAACTGGCTTAGATTTGCAAGCATCGCTTAGTGAAGAGCAACAAATTAAGTTAGGTGATGTGATTCAAAAGATGTTGAATCAATTTCATGAGCAAGAACAATCTGCAAATACTGATGCACAGGCCCTTGCACAAGAAGACGACTTAAATACAAAGTTGCTGGAAACCTTATTGGTGAGCTCTCAGCCAACGCCTTTAGAAGCTGCACCAGAAAATATTGAAATAGATGGAATATCTCCCAAGGTATCTAGCGAATCGGAACTTATTGCGACAGCCATCAAACAAAACACAGAACGGCTTAGTGAACCTGTAGAGCCGCCTCTAGATAACGAGCAGTCGTCTTCGTTAGATGCAGATGAACAATCAGCACTGACCGCCGAAACAAATAATAAAGCGACACAAGAGAACGCAAATAAGGCGTTACTGGATAAAGACTTTTTAGCCGAGAACAAGCCTGCTCTCCTGGAGCCTGATCCCAACTCAGATGAAGCCATGTTAGCACAGCAGTTTGCAACAAATGATGTAGGTTATGCAGATGTGACTCAGCAAGAAAGCAACAAAGCCGAGCTTCGCAATACATTAAAAGAAGCAATGCTAGCGTCGTCGATGCCCACCGAAGCAGAAAATGCATCACTTAAGCAAGTAGAAAAAACTCAGATGCCAGCGCCTGTTGTGGTAAATAATAATGATGCGAATACGACCGACATCACAAAACAACTTGCGCTTTTAGATGAACGTTCGCAAACCAATACTTTAGAGAATATAAAGTCCCGTGTTGAAAAATTTGCAGCTGATTTATCGGGCAATAGCGTCAAAGGCAGTGAGTTTGTTGCGGCCATGCAGTCAGGATTAAAAGAATTTAAAGAGCAATTACAAAGCGGCCGAGAGCCAGGAATTGACCTAAAAGCACTGGTTTCTGACGCTTTAGAACAGGTGAAAGTCGAGATCCCAGCACAAAATCAGCCAAAAATTGACAGTGCTTTAAACCAGTTTGCCGGCATTATGAATCTAGCAAATAATGTGAATCAGTCTAGCCAAGCCCAAGCTCATCAGTTATTCGGCTTAACTGAAACACAAATTGTAAAAGAATCTAATGTTTTGCACGCAGAAGGTACGAAACTTGCTCAGCAATCGCCAAGTAACTTTGATAAAGCCGTAAATATTTTTAAAGCCGAAGGTCAGCAGCAATTAGCTGAAAAGGTTCGTTGGATGGTTAATGGCCGTAACCCGGCTGCTGAGATTCGTTTAGATCCACCTGAACTTGGTGCTATGCAGATTAAAGTGAATATGACATCAGAGACGGCAACAGTGAGCTTTACGGTGCAATCGGCCCAAGCGAAAGAGGCCTTAGACCAAGCCGTGCCTCGATTACGAGATATGCTGCAAGAGCAGGGAATTGAATTAGGGCAGTCTTCAGTTGAGCAACAAAATAATGGTCAGGGACAGCCGCAGGAGCAGCAAAGTGATAATAGCAGTACGGGTGGTAGCGCGTCGCGTTTAGCCGGTTCAGCGCAAGAAAATGAGCAACAAGCTACTTCCGTGATTGAACAAAGAGTAGCGGGTGGCAGCTTAGGTGGCATCGACTTTTACGCCTAGTCCTACTAGGTACAAAAAAGCATGCGAGCTAACAAGTATACAAACACTAGTAATTAACAATGTAGGAAAAAACCATGGCAGAACCAGAGCTAGAGGGTGAACAAGGCGGTAAAAAGAAAAGCAAATTGATGCTGATTATCATCATCGCCGTAGTCGTACTTGGCGGAGGTGGGGCTGGCGCTTATTTCTTTTTGTTTGCATCAGACGATACTGCGAGTGTTGAACTAGAGTCCGGCAATGCGCCAGAAGCAGAAATGGTCAACGATAGTGGCAAGGCAATGTATGTTGCGATGCCCAGACCCTTCCAATTCAATGCACCTGGGCTCTCCAGAGAAAGGTTGGTACAAATAGACGTGCAACTAATGGTGCGCGGACCTGAGAATGAAGAACGTGCAAAACGTCATATTCCAATGATAGAAGGCACTTTATTGAGGGTGTTTAGCACCTCTAACGCCGACGATTTAGTTACCGAGTCGGGGAAAACTGAGCTGCGTACAAAGGCAACATCTCAGGTAAGACAAGTCATGAATGACTTAGAGCAGAACCCAGTTGTTGAAGAAGTGTTATTTACAGGCTTTGTTATTCAGTAGTCATATTAAGCAATAGCATGTTGTATTTTCACGATACATTAAAATCATAAGCGGGAAGTTTAGTGAGCGATTTATTATCACAAGACGAAATTGACGCGCTACTACATGGCGTTGATGATGTTGAAGAAGAAGAGATCGAGGAGGTCGAGCACGATGGCTCCGCCTTAGAATATGACTTTTCTTCTCAGGACAGAATTGTACGTGGACGCATGCCAACGTTGGAAATCGTCAACGAACGTTTTGCTCGGCATATGCGCATTAGCTTATTTAATATGATGCGCCGCAGTGCTGAGGTGTCTATAAACGGCATTCAAATGATTAAGTTTGGCGAGTATATTCACACCCTATTTGTACCCACAAGTTTGAACATGGTGCGTTTTAGACCGCTCAAAGGTACCGGCTTAATTACTATGGAAGCGCGACTGGTCTTTATTATGGTCGATAACTTCTTTGGTGGCGATGGGCGTTATCACGCAAAAATTGAGGGTAGGGAGTTTACGCCAACAGAGCGCCGCATTATTCAAATGTTGCTCAAACTCATTTTTGAAGATTATAAAGAAGCGTGGGCGCCGGTGATGGATGTATCGTTTGAATATCTCGATTCAGAAGTTAACCCAGCGATGGCGAATATTGTATCGCCGTCGGAGGTTGTTGTAATTAGCTCTTTTCATATCGAACTAGATGGGGGCGGTGGAGATTTTCATGTATCGCTACCGTATTCGATGTTAGAGCCTATTCGCGACACCCTTGATGCTGGAGTGCAAACCGACAAAGAAGATACCGATTTTAGATGGAGTAAGGCACTGCGTGACGAGATCATGGATGTCAAAGTGGGGCTTTCTACGCACTTTTTAGACGTTGAGGTGACCTTAGAGCAACTTATGGGTTACAAAGATGGCGATATTATTCCCATCAATATGCCTGAGACCGTTACCGTTTCGATAGAGGATTTACCTAGCTTTAGAGCGAAGATGGGCAAATCACGTGACTGCTTAGCATTACAAATTGAAAACAAAATTCCGCGTCCAGTGTCGGTCAAATCTGAGCTTAACTCCTTTACCAAGGGTGGCAAAAAGATTGACAGTGACGCTGAGCTACAGGTGCTTGAAGAAGATTTATTAAGCACCCTCGTAAGAAAATAACAGAGGATATACACATGAGTGAAGAAGATGACGGCTTAGACGCATGGGGCGAAGCCATGGCGGAGCAAGCAATATCTGAGGCAGCAGACGCGAATGAGGCTGAAGCAGTAGACTTAGACGAGCTTAGTGAGTCAAAAAGTATCACCGCAGATCAAGAAACTAAGCTCGATACCATTTTAGATATTCCGGTGACCATTTCGATGGAAGTGGGCCGAACCAATATTAGCATCAGAAATTTACTACAGTTAAATCAAGGCTCTGTAGTGGAATTAGACCGAGTTGCTGGGGAGCCATTAGATGTTTTAGTAAATGGCACGTTGATTGCTCATGGAGAGGTAGTGGTCATCAACGATAAATTTGGTATTCGGTTAACAGATGTTATTAGTCAAGTCGAGAGAATCAAAAAGCTTAAATAGCTATAAGATAAAAAAATCATTAAAAACAGGGTTTTACGCCCTGTTTTTATCCTCAATCTGGATGCCTGTACACGCTCAACAAAGTAATTCTGGCTTTGGTGGCAGTTCGTCCGTCATCTCTATTTTCCTTTCTCTGTTGTTGGTGATCGCCATTATTTTTGCGCTCGCGTTTATTATGCGACGGTTTAATGTCACTCAGTCAGGAAATGGTCAGATGAAAGTGGTTGCCAGCATGATGGCAGGTACAAAAGAAAAAATTATGGTTATTGAAGTAGGTGACGAACAACACTTACTCGGTATCACGGCGCATAACATAAACCACCTAGCGACTTTAAACACAAATCTCGAAAGCACTAACAAGGCACCTGAGCTAGACGGTAAAGCAGGCTTTCAGCAAAAGCTTGTGCAAGCGATGGCCCAAAGTATTAGCGGTAAAAAGCCAGCAAATACCAGCGACACCTCTGCAATAAAGCAAGGAGTGGCTCGTGATTAAATCGATATTATCAAATAAACACTTGGTTAAATTGCTACTGGTTGCCGCACTTTTGATTGGTTTTAATGCCGAACTGTTTGCTCAGCAAAGTGGTATCTCTGCGGTAACGGTGACTACCAATAATGACGGTAGCCAAGAGTATTCAATGACCTTGCAAGCGCTGTTTATAATGACTGCGCTCAGCCTCATCCCCGCCTTTGTGATGATGATGACCTCGTTTACGCGAATAATCATAGTATTGTCGATATTGCGCCAAGCGATTGGTTTGCAACAAGCACCTTCGAATCAAATCTTGATTGGCATTAGTTTGTTTTTATCGATGTTTATTATGGCGCCGGTATTTGACGAAATAAATGAAAAAGCACTACAGCCTTATTTGAGTGAAGAAATGACCTCCATTGAGGCTTTTGATCAGGCCAAAGAGCCCATGCGACAGTTTATGTTAAGTCAAACGCGAGTGACCGATTTAGACACCTTTATTCGCATTGGCGGCTACGAGGGGCAGTTTGACTCTCCCGAAGAAGTTCCGCTAACAGTGCTTATTCCAGCATTTGTAACCAGTGAGCTTAAAACTGCCTTTCAAATTGGTTTTATGCTCTTTATCCCCTTTTTAATTTTAGATTTGGTGGTGGCTTCTATTTTGATGGCAATGGGTATGATGATGCTATCGCCCATGATTGTATCTTTGCCCTTTAAGCTGATGTTATTTGTATTAGTAGATGGCTGGAACCTGATTTTAGGTACCCTTGCCAATAGTTTTGGTATGGGAGTCTGACATGAGTCCAGAAGCATTTGTTGAAATTATGCGTGACGCCATGCTGCTTATTATTGTGATAGTAAGCGCACTTATTGTACCTGGCTTGTTAGTAGGTTTAGTTGTTGCTGTGTTTCAAGCGGCAACCTCTATAAACGAACAAACCATGAGTTTTCTGCCTCGTTTGCTTATTACTTTGCTTGCATTGAGTTTTTTAGGCAGTTGGCTTACCACCAAGATGATGGATTTTACCAATAACATCGTCCTTAGTATCCCTTCAGTGATTGGTTAGCGAAGTCGCGATGGATTTACTTAGCAGCAACCTCATGGACCTTATCAGCGACTATATGTTGGCGTTTATGCGGGTGTCGGGGTTATTTATTGCCATGGTAGGTATTAGTGCGCGCACCGTGCCAACCCCTGTGCGGAATTTACTTGCGGTGCTGCTTACGCTGATGGTGGTACCAATGCTGCCACCTGTACCCATTACCGATATCGTTTCGTTAGGCACTTTTTTTGAAGTCATAAAACAACTAATTATTGGCATTGCCATTGGTTTTATTTCGGTAATGGTTGTCGACACATTTGTGCTAGCCGGTCAAATTATTGCGATGCAAACAGGTTTGGGCTTTGCCTCCATTGTTGACCCGGTAAACGGGGTTAACGTGACCACCATTGGTCAGTTTTATCTCATCCTTGCGACGCTGATCTTTTGGATGGTTGATGGGCATTTGTTACTAATTAACATGATTGTAATTAGTTTTGAAGCCTTTCCTATTGACGGTCCATGGTGGACCGGTGAGCAGTTTAAACAGATTGCCCATTGGGGGGCATGGATGTTTATATCAGCTGTAACGATATCGTTAGCGCCTATTGTTTCTTTATTAATTGTTAACCTGTCTTTTGGCGTAATGACCAAAGCGGCTCCACAGTTAAATATTTTCAGCTTAGGTTTTGCCATTGCGCAAATCACCGGCTTAGTCATTATCTGGATCACGCTGTCGAACCAGATGTATCATTTCAATGCCCAGTGGCTGCGTGCACAAGAGTTTATGTGCAAGCTGCTGTTAACGTGCTGAGGTAAGCATGGCTGAGAATAAAGACGCGCAGGAAAAAACAGAAGAACCGACGCAGAAAAAAATCGATGATGCCCGAAAGAAAGGTCAGATTGCACGTTCCAAAGAACTGTCTACCGCATTGGTGCTGCTAGCCAGCGCGATTGCTATGATTGCCATAGGCTCATTTATTGCCGAAGCAATGTATGAAATTACCCAGCGTACCTTTTCCCTGTCTAGAGACGAAACCTACGATACCAAACACATGTTTCAGCTTTTAGAGATGTCGGTGGCTGAAAGTGCCGGACCGCTCATTGGCTTTATGCTCATTGCCATGATTGGCGGTATTTACGGCAGTATTGCCATGGGTGGATATAACTTTAGCTGGGAGGCTGCGGGTCCTAAAGCAAGCAAACTGTCACCTCTTAATGGTTTCAAACGCATGTTTGGTACAGAGGCATTAGTGGAATTAATAAAAGGCATTGCCAAAGTAGTGGTGGTGATGTTTATGACTTATATTGCGCTCATCGTGTTTAAAGACGAAGCGCTGCATTTAGATATTGAGCTGTACCCGATGAACCTCTTTCATGCCATGAATATGATTGAGTGGGCATTTTTGCTCTTATGTACCGCCATGATCCCCATCGCGCTGATTGACGTGCCTTATCAAAATCATAAGCACAACGAAGAAATGAAAATGACCTTACAAGAAGTCAAAGACGAGCGTAAAAACGCGGAAGGCGACCCGATGGTAAAAAGTCGCGTACGCCGCTTGCAGTATCAGGCCGCGGCGAATCGAATGATGCAAGATGTGCCCAAAGCCGATGTCATTGTGACTAACCCGACTCATTACTCGGTCGCTATTCAATACGAACAAGACGGCTCAAGAGCCCCGGTGATGGTAGCAAAAGGCTTAGATGAACTGGCCATGCATATTCGTAAAATTGCTAGCGCACACGATGTGCCGATTGTGGAATCACCAGCACTCGCTAGGGCAATATATTACTCCACAGAAATTAACCACGAAGTCCCGCAAAAACTGTTTATGGCCGTGGCGCAAATTCTTGCATATGTGTATCAGTTAAAAGCATATAAAGCAGGAAAGGGTAAACGCCCCAAGAACTTGAAAAAAGATATGCCGATACCGCCGGAGTTAAGGCGCTAATTATAAAACTGATCTTTGATGCAGTTGCACGGAGGATGCATTGGTACTATTGTTTACGATGTAACTCACCACCAAACAGGATGTTAATTATGTCAAAAACACTTTTATTTTTAGCCATGCTTAGTTCTGGTACACAGGATGTGGCCAAGCAGCAATCACCCCAAATTATGGTAGACGACAAAGGCAATGTTGAGGTAATCGAAGTACAAGGTAGTCGGCCTTTATATCAATATAGAGCCTTTCGTGATGCAAAGCGTAAAGTCTTTATGAATTACTTTAACGATATTGTAAGTGAGCCTGATTTTAAATTTCGTTGTGAGCGAGAACGCAAATACGGATCTAAAATGATGGAAGAAGTTTGTAAAAATGAGTTTCAGTGGCGTATCGAAGAAGAAATCAAGCAGTACGAAATTCGCCAAGGTAATATGTTTGGTGCTTATGCTGTGAGTCAGGTAGGAAATATTGAAACCAAAGAAAGGCGAGAGGATTTGGTTGAGGAGATACAAACCTTGCTCGTGTCAGACCCTGAACTTAAAAGCAAATACGTAGATTTTAAAGTCGCAGACTTAACCTATCAAAAAATGCATCAAGCCAAGTTTGGCGTATTAAGCGCATATAACAATAGTGACAACAGCGGACAATAAAGACGCCGCTAAACGCGTTGTTTTAACCCTTTTACTAAAAAAAGACCAAGGTTATTCGCCTTGGTCTTTTAGTATGCAGACGCTATTTGCGCCGGAATTACTGGTGTGACTAATTGCGACCTTTGGAGATAACCGTTCTATCGTCGTTAATAATCGCCTCTATAAATCGATTTGGCGCTTTAATAGCAGGGCCATTGCTTTGGCCATCTTCTGTCAATCTATCTTCGCTAAACGATTCAGTAGTATTTGCAGTAAGCGGGCAGGTGCCGTTTTGGGCATAATAAATTGCAGTACTTAACATGCCTTCTTCTTCACTACCTAAACTTTGACTAAAGTCATCTTCAACAAAGCAGCCTTGTACTTGGTCGTCAAATACTGGGCTGGTAGAGGGGGAGAAGCCGTCAGCATAATCACCAAAGCCCTTGGCATTAATACCTTGTAGTTGAATGGTAAAGTAGGTTGTGCCGCAATTATCTTCAGGGAAGAAGCCAAAAGGTTTTCCGCAAGTCGTATCACCAATCAAAATCACTTCAACGTCTATGCCACGAAGGCCGTTAATTAACGACTCACTGGCAGAGCACGTGTTTTCTGTAGACAAAATAAATACCCGAGTTAACTCAGGGCTAGGTAGAGTGTTGTTGGTAAATACGCCATTATCATAATCGATTTCTAAATCATAAAAGGGCAAAGGGGCAGGAGCGGGGCGCTTGCTGTTATATACGATGCGCTCAAAAGGCAAATTGTTGGTTTGATTTGGACCCGCAATCATATAGCCAATTTGTGATGATAGCGCTAACGACCCTCCACCATTATACCTAAGGTCAATCACAAGCTCGGTTACGGTGTCGTCAACAAAACGCTGAAATGCGCCAATGAGGTCAGACTGAGCTGGCGTAATAAAGGTATTGAACTGAAAGTAGCCCATGCGTCCGCGTTCGGTATCAAAAACTTTCACATTTTGCACAGGAGACAAAGTGATTACTTCAGAGCTAATTTCTTCGCTAATAATATCACCGCTGGAGGTTTCAAATTCAAAGCGATGAGTCGTTCCGGCGTCTGAGGGAAAAAGCGCAGCATTAATAAAATCAATATCATCGCCATTTTCAGTATTCACAAAATCAACATCATCAATGCGCTTGAGACTCGCGCCGCGAGGTATGCCAGCTAGCGAAGCTGGCGAGTTAGGCTCTGTAAATCGAACAATCAACTCGCGCGGAGCTCGGCTCGCAACAAACTCCCAACTGATACCATATTGTGAACTAGTGCCCGATTGCGTGCGCTCATTATACTCTTGAGTAGGCTCACTAAAATGAAAGTTATCTTTTTGTTTGCCAGAAGCGGTAAGTTCATCTGTTTTCAGTTGTTCGAAATAGGCTGGAATACTGAAATTGTTGGGGTTGTTGTCTGGCACCTCATCAAACCATAAATAGGTCTCATCGGTCCAAGAGCGCAGCCATAGCTTTTCGGTTAGCGCAGAGCCAGCGGTATCAGGGTAGGCAAGACCGGTAAAGGGGTCGATACCAGTGCGTGGAGTAACACATTGAGCAACAAAATTGTCGCTGCTTTCGTACACGCCCGCTTGCCATGTTGGTCCGCTACTCACAGGCGGTGTAGTAGGAGGAGTGTTTGTTGGAGTAGAGCTACCTCCACCGCTACCACAGGCACTAAGTGTTAATACGAGGGCGAGTGCGCTTAACGCTTGCTTGGCGTTCATGGCTAATGCCGCTGTTGGTTTATTCTGATGTTTTATCATAGTCAATTTTCCGTAGCCTTTGTTAATCCGTTCTTAATGTATTTGAGCTGCTTAGGCAATGTGCTTACTACGCTCAAACACTGTCCTTGGTTGAGTGTATCTCAGCCAAGGCTGCTAATAAAGTAACGAGCGATGAAAATTAAAACTGGCACGCAAGTTGTAATGCCTTTTGTTAATTACCCTTAGCTGTCAAAAATTTGTTGTATGCAATTAGCGTCTTATTTTCAACGAGTTGATAAAAATCAGTTCAAAAATTTTGCTTCCGGCCTTGGTGCTCCTATTGTAGTACTGGCCCTTATGGGCATGGTGATTCTGCCTATGCCAGCAGTACTTTTAGATGTTCTATTTTCTTTCAATATCGCACTTTCACTGGTCATTATTTTAGTGTGTGTATTTACAGCACGCCCTATCGATTTTGGTATTTTTCCTCTGGTGTTATTGGTGGCAACCGTATTGCGTTTAGCGCTAAACGTAGCATCTACACGTGTTGTATTGCTTGAGGGACATGAAGGCGGAGACGCAGCAGGTAAAGTCATCCAAGCCTTTGGTGAGGTCGTTATTGGCGGCAATTACGCAGTAGGTGTGGTGGTCTTTGCTATTTTGCTAATAATTAACTTTAAAGTTGTTACCGCAGGTGCCGGGCGTATATCAGAAGTAAATGCCCGTTTTACCCTCGACGCAATGCCCGGTAAACAGATGGCCATCGACGCCGATTTAAATGCCGGTTATATCGACCAAGACCAAGCACGAAAGCGCCGCGAAGAAATTACCGCAGAAGCTGACTTTTACGGTTCTATGGATGGTGCGTCAAAATTTGTGAAAGGGGATGCAGTTGCCGGATTGTTCATTATGATGATCAATATTGTAGGCGGCTTATTCATTGGTATGTATCAACATAATTTAGCCTTTGACAACGCAATGGAAGTCTACACCATGCTAACCATTGGTGATGGCCTAGTTGCACAAATCCCCTCATTACTGTTGTCGGTAGCTACCGCGATTATTGTAACACGCGAAAATGACACACAGGAAATGGGCACTGAAATTCAAGAGCAGTTGTCTAACAAGCAAGCCTTATACATTACCGCGGCCATCCTGTTCATTATGGGTATTGTTCCTGGCATGCCACATTTTGCCTTTTTATCTTTTGCCGCAATAGTTGCCGGCTACGCATATTTTAGAGAATACAATCGCAAAAAATTATTAGCAGAGGCTCAAAAAGTCGAGGCATTACCAGATAACACCACCGCTATGAAAGAAGTGAAAGAGCTAGGGTGGGATGACGTACAACAAGTCGATATTATTGGCCTCGAAGTCGGCTATAGACTTATTCCCTTGGTCGATAAATCTCAAGGCGGCGAATTACTGACTCGTATAAAAGGAGTGCGTAAAAAGCTTTCTCAAGAACTTGGCTTTTTAGTGCCTCCGGTACATATTCGCGATAATTTAGACTTTTCGCCTAATGCTTATACCATTTCCATGCTGGGAGTAAGTGTGGGCGATGCCGAAGTTACTCACGACAGTGAGCTGGCGATAAACCCCGGTCAGGTTTTTGGCACCTTAGAAGGAACCGCTACCACCGACCCTGCCTTTGGGTTAGAAGCGGTTTGGATTAAAGCTAGTCAGCGCGATCATGCGCAAACCTTAGGTTATACCGTTGTTGATTCGGCCACCGTCATTGCCACGCATTTGAGTCAATTACTCACCACCCACGCCCATCAATTATTAGGTCATGAAGAAGTTCAGCAGCTACTCGATATGCTGGAAAAAACTCATCCGAAATTAGTGGAAGGTCTGGTTCCCGATATTTTGCCCTTAAGTACGGTTGTTAAGGTTTTACAAACACTCTTATTTGAAGGCGTGCCGATTAGAGACATGCGAACAATAGTGCAAACCCTTGCTGAATATGGTCCGAAGAGCCAAGACCCAGATGTACTGGTATCTGCTTTGCGCATCGCCCTTAAGCGTTTGATAGTTCAAGAAATAACCAATGGTGCTGCCGAAATCCCTGTTATTACTTTGGCTCCTGATTTGGAACAGATGTTGCATAAGTCACTTCAAGCAGGTGGAGAAGATGGCGCTGGCATAGAACCAGGCCTTGCTGAGAAGCTACAAGATTCGCTTAGCCAAGCACATCAACAACAAGAGATAGCAGGTGAGCCTGCGGTGCTCTTAACATCGGGAATGCTGCGCCCTGTGTTATCTAAATTTTTAAAACAAGCAGTTAGCGGATTACATGTGTTGTCGTATCAAGAAATCCCAGACGACAAACAAATAAAAATTGTGTCATCGGTGGGTCAATAAACTGACACGCGCTCAACACTAAAGAGGAAGTTATGAAGATTAGACGTTTTTTTGGCAAAGACATGCGCGAAGCCCTCAAGCAAGTAAAAGATGAGCTCGGTGGAGACGCGGTTATCATGTCTAATAAAAAGGTGTCAGGTGGCGTTGAGCTAGTTGCAGCCGTAGATCCAGCACCAGTGCCGTCAGCCGCTAGCGCCCAGAGTCAAGATGAACAAGTAAATGTTAAACCGGCTAAACGGGCACCTACTTTAAGTGAAGTGATTGGTGATGATATTCCAGATAGTTTACAAGCTCTACTTGAAAAGCAGCAAAGCAATATCAGCAAACAGCAAACGCATCAGCAAAGTGCATATAGTTCGCAGCATAAGCAAAATGCTCAAGCTAAAGTTGATGCGCGCAGTGATGATTCGATGGTGCGCTCGCCTGCATTTAGCCAAAGCAACGACAACGATTTGAGTATCGAAAACTCACAAGCTGCCAGCCTAACACCGCCTCCGAGTGTACTAGAGCCAGATCAAATGGATACTATTCGAGCTGAGCTTGAATCGATTAAAAATGTATTGAAGTTCCAGGTATCAGAACTTGCTGATGAGCGCAAAAAACGTCACAACCCTACCCATCATTATTTGCATGAGCAATTAATTGGTATGGGAGTAAGCGCACAGTTAGCACGTCAGTTCATAGACTTTTTGCCGCACAACGTGGATGAAAAACAAGGCTGGAAATACCTTCTTAATCTGCTTTCAAATCGTTTACATGTTGGTGGCAACGACATTTTAAATCAATCGGGTGTGGTTGCTTTAGTGGGGCCAACAGGCACCGGTAAAACCACAACGTTAGCTAAACTTGCCGCCAAATACGCACAAAAGTATGGTGCCGACCAAGTAGCTATGGTCACTATCGACACCTATCGGATTGCGGCCTTTGAACAATTAGCTACTTATGGTCGCATTATTGGTTGTAGCGTTAAAAAAGCGCAAAGCGCCGAAGAACTCAATCAACTTTTGTATCAAATGCGCAATAAAAAATTAGTACTGATTGATACCGCAGGTTTCAGTCAGCGAGACGCACGCCTAATTGAACAGCTCAATGAATATGAGACAGGCTTGTCGGTCAATATTCGCAAGTATTTAGTATTGCCTGCAGGCGCACAGTATCAGGTGCTTAACCAAACAGTTAAAGCCTATCACTCCACTGAGGTACAAGGCTGTATTTTCACTAAACTCGACGAATGTTACAGCTTGGGCGAAGCATTAAGTGTCATCATCGAAAACGATTTAGCCCTTAGTTACGTCACCGACGGACAGCGTGTACCAGAAGATATCAAACTTGCAGACTCGGCCAATTTGACCTTAGTTGCAGCCAAGCTTTACAAAAAGTATGGCTTGCCAATGCTAAGTCAGGAGCCCGCTGCTAACGCTGGTGGCTTATGATTATCGATCAAGCAAGTAGTTTAAGAACTATGAATCAAAACAAACAAATAAAAGTGGTCGCCGTAACGGGCGGTAAAGGCGGAGTCGGTAAGACTAATCTTACGCTTAATTTAGCAGTGTCAGCGGCTAAGCAAGGCCAAAGGGTAATGGTACTCGATGCCGACTTAGGCTTAGCCAATGTTGATGTGATGCTAGGACTACGGGTCGACAAAAACCTCTCTCATGTGCTCTCAGGAGACTGCAGTTTAGATGAGGTATTAGTAACTGGTCCTTATGGAATCAAAATAGCACCAGCAACATCGGGTACAAAATCGATGGCAGAGCTAGGGGTGCATGAGCATGCTGGGTTAATTCGTGCGTTTAGCGAATTACAGACGCCCATCGACATGATGTTAGTAGATACCGCAGCGGGCATTTCAGACATGGTGGTGAGTTTCTCACGCGCTGCACAAGATGTTGTGATGGTGGTGTGCGATGAACCCACCTCCTTAACCGACGCCTATGCTCTCATTAAAATATTAAACAGGGAGCACGGTGTATTTCGATTCAAAATAGTCGCAAACATGGTGCGTTCAGAACGCGAGGGGCGAGAGCTCTTTAGTAAGTTATCGAAGGTCACGGGCAGGTTCTTAGATGTCGCGCTTGAACTGGTGAGTATTGTTCCCTTTGATGAAAACGTAAGAAAAGCGATCAGAAAGCAAACTGCAGTAGTTGATGCTTTTCCTGGGTCACCCGCCTCTAAAGCGATTTCGAAGCTGGCAGAGCGTGTGATGACATGGCCCATTCCGACACAAGCAGGCGGACACTTAGAGTTTTTCATTGAAAACCTCGTGTCTTTGCATGAGTAGGTAAACAGAGTGAGTAATAAAGTGACAGTATATCAACAGCAAATAGACAAAAACCAATTGGTTGAGCGGCACGCCCCACTGGTCAAAAGAATTGCACATCACTTGATGGCAAGGTTACCGGCAAGCGTGTTGATTGATGATCTGATCCAGTCGGGAATGATAGGCCTACTCGAGGCGGCTAGAAATTTTGATGGCACCAAAGGAGCCAGTTTTGAAACCTTTGCCGGCATACGCATAAGAGGCGCAATGCTGGATGAAATTCGCAAAGGCGACTGGACACCACGCTCGGTGCATAAGAACTCTCGTGCTATTACCGAAGCAATCAACCTAGTTGAACGCGAAACGGGGAGAGATGCTAGAGACACAGAAGTCGCCGAGATTATGAATGTGTCGGTACAGGAATATCACCAGATGCTCAATGAGGTAAATGCCGGAAAACTGGTAGGAATTGAGGATTTAGGAGTCAGCGAAGACGTCTTAACAAACGAAGAAAGTAAAGGCGCAGACAAACCTTTTGAAGAAATGATGCAAGGATCATTTCAGAAAGCGCTCGCGCGGGCGATAACTACATTACCAGAGCGTGAAGCGATCGTGCTGTCTTTGTATTACGACGAAGAGTTAAACCTACGTGAAATTGGCGAAGTCCTTGAAGTCAGTGAGTCTAGGGTGAGTCAAATTCATAGTCAGGCGATGCTCAAACTTAAAGCGAAGATGCAATCTTGGCGGACGGTTGAAAAATAAAATTTTGTTTTAATCACAGCACGAACACATTTGTGCAATAAAATTTCCATGGCGGAGGTAGTTTTGGATAAGAATATGAAAATCCTGGTTGTTGATGACTTTTCAACAATGCGGCGAATCATTAAGAACTTGCTGAAAGACTTGGGTTTTACCAATGTCCAAGAAGCAGACGATGGTAACACTGCGTTACCGATGTTGAATCAAGGCGATTTTGACTTTGTAGTCACCGACTGGAACATGCCGGGTATGCAAGGTATTGATTTGCTCAGAGCGATTCGTTCTGACGACCGTCTTAAGCACTTACCAGTGTTGATGGTAACAGCTGAGGCGAAAAAAGAGCAAATCGTTGCCGCTGCCCAAGCAGGGGTGAATGGTTACGTGGTAAAACCTTTTACCGCAGCGACGCTGAAAGAGAAGTTAGATAAGATCTTCGAACGTTTAGGCTAATAACCGGTTAAGAGGTGACGTCTAATGACGAATGAAGAATCATTAATTTCGCTAGAAGAAGCGAAGGCACTGGTCGCACATCTTGAGTCAGACGATATTGAGTCTGCCAATAATATTGTGCACAACATTACACTTAGAGAATCTACAGAGCTATTTTCAGATGTGGGTCGGCTTACTAGGCAATTGCACGATTCTTTGCGCAATTTCCAATTAGATGAGCGCATTTCTAATCTTACCAAGACACAAATACCTGACGCTCAGTCTCGCCTAGAGTATGTGATTGAAGAAACCGAGAAGGCAGCCAATTCGACCATGGATGCAGTAGAGCGCAGCATGCCCATTGCCGAAGCGCTAAATGGTCGTTTAACGACTGTGATGCCAGAGTGGAAAAAGCTGATGTCACGGCAAATTGAACTCGGAGAGTTTAAATCATTGTGTATCGATTTGGACACCTTACTCAGCGATGCGCATCAAGATTCGGCGACCTTAAATACCATGCTCAACGAAGTATTAATGGCCCAAGGTTATCAAGACTTGACCGGTCAAGTGATTCGTCGCGTGATTGAGCTGGTAAAAGATGTAGAAGATAATTTAGTTGGCATGTTAGCCGCGTTCAGCGATGAGGATGGCAAAAAAGAACCCATCGAAAAAGGCGCAGATGAAGATAAGGCTCAACCTTCTCAGAAAATTGGCGATAAGGTAAAAGCTGAAGGGCCAATTATTGATGCAGCAGAACGCGACGATGTAGTACACGGTCAAGATGATGTTGACGATCTGTTGTCTAGTTTAGGTTTTTAGGGGAGCAAACGAATGTCGTTTGAAGTTGACGAGGATATCTTGCAAGACTTTCTGGTGGAAGCCGGAGAAATCTTGGAGCAGTTACAAGAGCAACTCGTAGATTTAGAAAATAATCCAGAAGACTCTGATCTTTTGAATGCCATATTTCGCGGTTACCACACAGTAAAAGGTGGTGCTGGATTTCTCTCGTTAGCAGAGTTAGTTGATATATGCCATGGTGCAGAAAACGTTTTCGATATCATGCGAAACGGCCAACGCGCGCTTACCCCTGAATTGATGGATGTTATCTTGCAGGCTACCGACGTAGTCGTGGAGATGTTTGAGCAAGTGAAGGCTCGTGAGCCATTAACGGCGGCACCTGCACACTTAATTGAGCTTTTGCATAAATTAAGCAAGCCACAAACACCTGACGAAAAGATTTTTGACACCGACGCCAGCGATGAGCAGGTCGCCGCGGAGCCTGTGAGCGAAGCGCCAGCAGAAGAAGTGGCCGCGGCCGCAGAAGAACCTAGCTCACAGCAGCCTGAAGCGACCGCTACAGAAGCGGGTGATGCAAAAGAAAAGATTGAAGAAATTACCGAAGATGAATTTGAAGCGTTGTTAGATGAGTTACATGGCGGTTCACCCTCAAAAACCCCTAATGCTCCTAGTGCAGACACAGCGGCACAAAGTACTGATGCTAGCGGGTCAGATGGTGATATCAGCGACGATGAGTTTGAGGCTCTACTAGATGATTTGCACGGTAAGGGGAGCTTTAAAGCACAAAGTGAGACCACAAGTCCCAGCAGCACACCAAGTGCAAGCTCAGACGATAGCAAAAGTGCTGGTGCAAGTGATGATGAAATCACAGACGCAGAATTTGAAGCACTATTAGACGATTTACACGGCTCGGGCAAAGCGCCTGTTGCAGCAAGCGCGCCAAAAGCAGAAACGGTAAAAGATACTAAACAAGACACACCAAGCGCAGCCGCGCCAGCAAGCACTGAAAAACCAGCCGCGCCGAAACAGCCAGAGGCAGCAAAAGCCGCAGAGCCAGCAGCACCAAGCAAGGTAGCAAAGCCTGCTAGTAGTGGTGCCAAAGCACCGGCGAAAAAGTCAGATAAAGCAGCAGCTCCACAAGCCGAGACTACCGTAAGGGTAGATACCAAGCGCCTAGACCAAATCATGAATATGGTGGGTGAGTTAGTTCTCGTGCGTAACCGTTTACTGAGCTTAGGCATTAACAATGCCGATGAGAGCATGTCCAAGGCAATTGCAAATTTGGACGTGGTGACCGGCGATTTACAAGGTGCGGTCATGAAAACCCGCATGCAGCCTATTAAGAAAGTGTTTGGCCGTTTTCCTCGAGTTGTTCGAGATTTAGCTCGTACACTGAAAAAAGAAATTACCTTAGTCCTTGAAGGCGAAGAAACAGATTTAGATAAAAACTTGGTAGAGGCACTAGCCGATCCCTTAGTGCATTTGGTCAGAAACTCTGTTGACCACGGCATTGAAATGCCGGCAGAGCGCGAAGCGTCGGGTAAACCAAGCATGGGTACCGTGCGCCTTGCCGCTTCACAAGAAGGTGATCATATACTTTTGACCATTGCCGATGATGGTAAAGGGATGGACGCTGAAAAATTGAAAGAGATTGCTGTTAGTCGCGGCGTGTTAGACGCAGACTCTGCCGCTCGCATGTCAGATGTTGAGGCCTTCAATCTTATTTTTGCGCCAGGCTTTTCTACCAAAACTGAAATTAGTGATATTTCAGGTCGTGGTGTGGGCATGGACGTGGTGAAAACCAAAATCAATCAGCTTAATGGCTCGGTAAGTATTAATTCAGAGCTTGGCAAAGGCACTACTTTAGAAATTAAAGTGCCGCTCACTCTTGCTATTTTACCAACACTTATGATTGTTGTGGGCGAACAAACCTTTGCTCTACCACTTGGTGCGGTCAACGAAATCATTAATATGGATTTACAGCGCACAAACACCGTGGACGGACAGCTAACCATGATTGTTCGCTCAAAAGCTATTCCATTATTTTATTTGAATGATTGGCTTAATCCTATGCGTCCGATTGAGAGCAGAGCAACAGGACACGTCGTTGTAGTGCAAATCGGCACACAGCAAATTGGATTTGTGGTTGATTCATTAATTGGCCAAGAAGAAGTGGTTATCAAACCCTTAGATGCTCTATTGCAGGGAACTGCAGGTATGGCAGGGGCGACCATTACCTCAGACGGCGGCATCGCGTTAATTCTAGATATTCCTAATTTATTAAAACGTTACGCTTAGCCATTTTATTTAAGAAGCGTTGAATTTAAAAAGTCGCATTTAATAGATGCGACTTTTTTGTGTAATTGAGCACGGATTTTGCTTACACAAAGACAAGACTAAAAAAAATGAAAATGCGCAGTAACGTTGTATGAAAGTATGGACCATAGTGAATCAAAAAGGTGGTGTAGGAAAAACCACAAGCTCGATTTCTCTCGCAGGAAGCTTAACGGCTATGGGTTATAAGGTGGTGTTGTTAGACTTAGACCCGCATGCCTCGTTGACCTACTATCTTGGGCTAGACGCCGAAAGTTTGACAGGTACTTTATACGATGTTTTTTGCCAAGAGCCACAGCAGCCTTTTGATATTAGACAAGCCTTACACGCGACCAAGATTAAACACCTTGCGTTATTGCCAGCACACATTGCCTTAGCCACTCTTGATAAACAGTTTGGTACAAAACCGGGTAAGGGTTTAGTCATAAAAAAAGCGTTAGCACAGCTTGCCGATGATTTTGATATTGCGATTATTGATTGCCCCCCAGTACTTGGTGTGTTGATGGTCAATGGTTTAGTCGCCGCAGACAAGATAGTGATCCCCACACAAACTGAGTATCTTGCGCTTAGAGGGCTCGATAGAATGCTGCAAACGATTACGCAGCTAGCCCCCACGCTGAACCAAAAGGTGCGGACTTTGGTCGTTGCAACCTTATTTGATAGACGGGTAAATGCAAGTATGAATGCTTATAACAAAATGCGCGATTTATACAAAAGCCATATGTGGCGTGGCTATATTCCAGTAGATACGAAGTTTAGAGATGCTAGCCAACAAGGCATGCCAATAAATATGATTGTGAAAGACAGTCGTGGCAGCTTTGCTTACGACAAACTTACCAATGAGCTTTTAAAAGATGCCGCCTAATCAAGCGAAGTTAGCCCTAAATGACTATTTAGATACGCTGACATCGAGCGATGAACCAGATTTAGTCAACGACTTAGCGCTTGCTTCACGGCTGCTAGAAAATGCCAATAGTTTGTTGATTGAAGAGCAAATTGAATTAGCTCCTCCTGTGACGCTAGAAAAAAGCCCTCATCAGCCAAATGATTTAGGAATAAAAGCGATTGAGAGTAAAGAAATTGCAAATTCGGTCGAAACAGTAAGCATAGAAGCACCGCTTATAAACGAAATTGATGTTGCAGAGCCTAAAAAAGAGATACAGGTTCAGACTGACGCAGATAACGAAAAGCCTTTAAGGCAAAAGCTGCCAGGTCGCTTTCAAGCTTTATTTTTTGAGGTCGCTGGCTTGACGCTTGCTATTCCGCTCGTAGAACTTGGCGGCATCATACAGATGCAGGAATTGAGCAAGTTACCGGCGAAACCCGATTGGTTTATGGGCGTGTTAGTTAAACAACAAGATAAGTATCAATGTGTTGATACAGCGCTTTGGATAATGCCTGAAAAGTATACTCAGGATATGGCTGAATCACTCAATTATACGTATTTGATACAACTAGGAAAGACACCATGGTCTTTGGCTTGTGAGCATTTAGCCACAACCCATGAACTGAGTCATGATGATATTAAATGGCGAGAAATAGGCGGTAAGCGTCCATGGCTCGCGGGAATGATTAAACAAAAAATGTGTGCTTTAGTCGATGCAAGTCAAGTCATTAAGCTGCTCGAGTCTAAGCCAACGAAAAACGCATCAAGTGTGGTAACGGAGTAAAATCTATGTCTGAGAAAAAAGCGACAGCATCGGCTAACGATCCAAATGATGAAGTCTTGCAATGGGTCACCTATCGTCTAGATGAAGAAACCTATGGCATTAACGTTATGCAGGTACAAGAAGTGCTGCGTTATACCGAAATCGCCCCAGTTCCCGGCGCACCTGATTATGTGATGGGCATCATTAACTTGCGCGGTAATGTTGTTACGGTCATTGATACCCGAGCACGCTTTGGGCTTCCCTCGTCAGAAATTACCGACAATTCTCGTATTGTAATTATCGAGTCGGACGAACACGTCGTGGGTATATTAGTAGATAGTGTTGCTGAGGTAGTGTATCTGCGATCGTCTGAAATCGACAGTGCTCCGAATGTTGGTACTGAAGAGAGTGCCAAATTCATCCAAGGCGTATCGAATCGCGACAACGAACTGCTCATATTAGTTGATTTAAATAAGTTGCTAACTGACGATGAGTGGGATGATGTAGTGGGTATGTAAGCTCGCGTTAGCATAACAAACACATTTGAATCGATACTAAAGCCCTAAAGTGCCAATCGCCTTTTAGGGCTTTGTTATTTTAACGTGATTAGTTATGTGTCATCACTTCCGCAAAATATAAATTAGCAGTAAAACAAGCATAAGATTACGCTGGTGCTTTAGTTTGAATTCGGCAATAATCGCTCTTTGAAATTAAGCAGATACGCGAGCTCCCCTTTGAACTACCTTAATCTTGGCGACAAGCACGCCAGCTATATTCAAACTACCTTGCAAGAAAGCGTACTGACCATTTGTATGAATAAGCCGAAAAAACTCAACGGGTGGACGGCGGATATGATGGCAGCTTTTGCAGAAGCGCTTGAAAAAGCAAGTACAGACCAAGATACAAAGGCAGTTATTTTTACTGGGGCAGGGGATTACTACTGTGCCGGTGTGAATTTGGGCGGCACCTTAAAAATTATGCATCCGAAAATATTGCACAAGAAAATTGTAGAGCAAAATATATTACTGTTTGAACGATTCTTAAGCTTCCCTAAGCCTATTCTGGTGGCGGTAAATGGCCCTGCGATTGGCGCAAGTGTTACCTCTGCTACTTTGTGTGATGAGATTATTGCAAGCGATACTGCAACATTCTCAACACCTTTTGCCGCACTGGGTATCACCCCTGAGGGCTGTTCGAGTATCCACTTTGCAAATTTAATGGGCGAGGAAAATGCCCAGCGCATGTTAGGAAGTGAAGGTTGGCGACCGAACGCAGCCCAAGCGCTTGAGGCAGGTTTAATCAATCAGGTGGCATCTAAACAAACTCTGCAACAAGAAGCCCAAAAGGTAGCGCAAACGTGGGTGGCAGAAAAACGAGTACGTTCATTCAGAGGCAATAGTGACTTAGCGCAGTTACGGGCAGTAAACGAGAGCGAATCGGTAGAGCTTGCAAACTGTTTCTTAGGTGCTGCTTTTTTGAAAGGTCAGTTTTCGTTCTTGTGGTCAAAGAAAAAACGCGTGCCAGCTATGATGTTTCTTATGTTATGGGGCACACGTTTTTTATGGAAGCGCTTACTCTAAGGTTTGTGATAAAACAGGTGCTAGCCTAATAACTCAGGCAAGCGCTCGGGGGTGAAAATTTCAATCCAATAACCGTCGGGATCTTTGATAAACGCTATCCCCTTCATATTGCCATCGTTAGGTTTTTTCTGAAACTCAACGCCGAGGCGTTCGAATCTGGCGCAAGCTACGTCAATATCGGGTACAGCAAAGCCGATATGGCCAAAGCCTTTAGGCTGTTCATTGCCACTATGATAAGAGACGCTGTCGTTGTTCTCATCACCCCAATTGTGCGTGAGTTCAAGCATAGCGGGTCGGCCAAAGGTTTGCACAATTCGCGCATTATTATCAGATGACCAATTGACGCGCTCCTCAGGTGACAACGCCGCCATAAAATAAAGCGTAAACTTCATATCATCAAAATCTAAGCGTTTTACTAAGGTCATACCTAGCGCTTCGCTATAAAATTTGAGTGTTCTTTTCGGATCTTTAATTCTCAGCATTGTTTGATTGAACACAAAATTGTGAGTGTCGCTGTCGTGCTCCTCGACTAAACCTTCAGCGTGGTCGAAATGACGGCTCATATGTCTGTCCTTTTTTAACATCATGGTTAAAGATGAGATGGGCGCGCAGCTTTATATTTCAAGTGCATAAACAAAGCACTGTGGACTACTATTTTCGAGATATCGCTATATAATCACTTTATAACTCAGTTAATTAAAAGAAATACTATGGAAACAACGTCAACACTTTGGGTCGCAGTTGCTTTGTCGTTACTGTGTATTGTATTGGTGATTGTGCTGTGGATGTATGCACAAAATATCAAAACAAAACTAATGCAGTCGGTGGGCCTAATTGATGAGTTGTATAAACTCACTACTAGCCAAGCGGCTAGTATTGAAACGCTTCAAGCTGAAATTGCAGAAGCTAACAAGCTGAGTAAAAGTACACAAAAAGCCTATAAAGGCTTTAGTAGCAACATTGAAGCTACAGTAAACAAAGTTGCCGCTACCGTAGAGCGTTTAGAAGAACAAGATCCTGCTCTAAAAATGTATAGCAAAGCCAGCAAATTAGTGGAGCAGGGGGCTGCAATGGAAGATATCATTGAAGCTAGCGGATTACCGCGTGCGGAGGTGGAAGTATTGATTTCGCTTCATGCAAAGAATCAGCATCCTAAAAGCTAAGCCTTGTAATATCTCCGCGTGTTTTGAATATAAGTAAGCTTAGCTTTCTTTAAGCGAGGCCAATTCTTGATTCAACTGATATTGTTTGTCGGTAACAATTGCTTCAACCACCTCAAGGCGCGCCTTTACTGCCTCAAGTTCGTTTTTCACATTATCGATTTCACTGCTTCCGAGCTTTGCATTCATTTTCATCATTTCTTTGCGATGACCGGTAAAAATGCCGAACAACGTGATGGGCAATACAAACAAAAATAGGATCAGTAGTACAAATGTGGTGCCTTCCATAAGCTTGACCTCTTAGTCTATCATTTAAATACAGCTTCTATCATTCAGGTATTTTTTGAAAGGGTCAATTCCTTTTGTGTGTCACTTTGTAACAACCGCCTGCACTGCGGGAAATTTGTCAAAGCCTAGCAACACTAAAATAGTCCGATTAGCTTGCTTTTACCCTCACCAGACCATTGTTAACCATTACCTCTTTCATCTCGCTAACACTTTGTGGGTCATCAATGGTCGAGGGGATCGCAAAGTCAGTATCTTCTGCTATTTGTCGAATCAATTTGCGTAAAATTTTGCCAGAACGGGTTTTAGGTAAACGCGGCACAATAAGCGTTTGTTTTAAACAGGCTACCGCACCAATTTTTTTGCGTACCATTGAGACCAATTCACTTTGTAATACTTCTTCGCTTATATCTACGCCATCTTTTAGCAGAACAAAGCCCACGGGCACTTGGCCTTTTAAGCCATCGTGCACCCCAATAACGCTGCATTCTGCAACCGCATCGTGGGCCGCTAATACCTCTTCCATTTCGCCGGTTGAGAGGCGGTGGCCGGCGACGTTTATGACGTCGTCGGTTCGGCCCATTACAAACAAATACCCGTCTTCATCAATATAACCACCATCTCCGGAACTGTAATACCCCTCAAACTCACTTAAATAGTCACGATTAAAACGCTCAAAGTCGTGCCAAATTGTTGCTAGGCAGCTTGGTGGCAACGGAAGTTTGATGGCAATGGCGCCTTGTGAATTTGGGGGCAGCGGCTGACCCTTAGTATCTAAAATTTGCACATTAAATCCCGGTACCGGTTTGGTTGCCGAGCCAGCCTTAGTCGGAAGTCGCTCTATACCGGTTAAGTTTGCACAAATCGCCCAGCCTGTTTCGGTTTGCCACCAATGATCCACAACTGGTTTGCCCGTTTTTTCGACAGTCCAATCATATGTGGGCGGGTCAAGTCGCTCGCCTGCCATGAAAATACAGTCCAAACAATCAAGGTTATATTGGTTAAGCAATGCACCATCGGGATCTTCTTTGCGAATGGCTCTAAACGCGGTCGGAGCGGCAAATACCGCTTTCACAGAATATTCTTCTATTACCCGCCAAAATGCGCCCGCATCTGGTGTTCTTACTGGTTTTCCTTCGTATACAATGGTTGTGCAACCATGCAATAAAGGTGCATAAACGATATACGAGTGACCCACCACCCATCCAACATCGGAGGCCGCCCAAAACACGTCTCCCGCTTGCATATTATATACGGCGCTCATGGAATATTTTAAGGCTACCGCATGTCCTGCATTGTCGCGCACAACGCCTTTAGGTTTGCCCGTTGTACCGGAGGTATAGAGAACGTAAAGTGGGTCGCAGCCTTTTACAGGGGTGCATGTTGCTGCTTGGTTGTTATCAACGACTTTTTGTACTGCTTCCTCCCAGTCTATATCTCGCGGTGCTTGCATCTGTGCTTGGCATTGTTCGCGCTGCAATAGAATTACATGCTCAGGCTTGTGCGCGGCGAGATTAATTGCCTCATCTACCATTGGCTTATAAGCAATCACGCGACTCACTTCAACGCCGCAGGATGCGCTAACCACTAATTTAGGTTGAGCGTCGTCAATACGAATAGCCAATTCGTTGGCAGAAAACCCGCCAAAAACTACTGAATGGATAGCACCTAAGCGAGCACAGGCAAGCATCGCGATCACCGACTCTGCGATCATCGGCATATAAAGCACAACAGTGTCGCCTTTATTAACCCCGTGTTGCTTTAACACACCCGCAAATTGGGCAACTTTTTCGAGTAATTCAGCATAGCTGTACTTGCGGGAAGAGCCAGTAACGGGGGAGTCATAAATAAGGGCGATGTTATCACCGTGACCATTTTCAACATGAAAATCTAGGGCCATATAGCAGGTATTCATTTCACCATCGGCAAACCACCGATCCATGCCGTTTTCGTCTTTTGATAAGATATTGTGTGGTGCTTTATACCACGGTAAATCGTTGGCTCTTTTTTTCCAAAAGTCGATGGGTGTTTTAATCGACTCATCGTAATGTGTTTGATATGTCATATGGCTACTACTTGGATAATTGCTCTGTTACCACTTTAAAACAGAAGGCATACTCAAGACCATTCGACTTGTGGTGTATATTGCTTAAAATTAGAAAGGCTTTATTGATTTATGTGCGAGCTTTATTGATACGTCATAACCGATAGTGAAAAAGTATTGCCATTGCGGCTTAATATTACTAAACATCGAGGCTTCACACTGGTAAACTGCACGCTCGCTCCACGATTGTGTTTTAAAAATCTCAAGTGCTTGTTGGCGCGTACTATGCATATTATCTAGATTTAAAGTATGTAGATACAAAATATCTACAAAACTCGTTGTTTTCGTTTTTAGGTTGTCCATGTCAATACCATTAACACCAAAGTTAGAAAAATACTTTAATAAATTGTCGATGAAAAGCCGCTTCTTCAATAGACTGCTTAGCTTTTTCTTTATGCCCTTTGTTCACAAAAGTGGCTTAAAAATGAATTTTGTTGAAGACGACTATTATGCCATTCTGCCAAGAAGGCGCATGAACGTGAATTGGTACGGCAGCATGGCAGGTGGCGCAATTTTGGGTAATTCTGAACTTGCCGCAGGCTCATATTTGTTCATGTTAAGCAAGGGTGAGTACCGCATGATTTGCACGCGTTTAAATTATCGCTTTTTGCTGCCAAGTCTCGATGCGATTATGTACAAAGCGAATGTTGATTTAGAGGAGCTTGCTGAAAAAATAAAAGCCGGCGGTAAATTCAACATCGATATGACCATCAAAGTATTCCGCACTAAACAAGACAAAGCAGGGCGACGTATTGGCTCTGGTACTATCAGTTTTCATATGTGGCCAATCGGTAATTAATCTTGCCTAATTATCTTCAATATAGCTTCTATTTGGCCTGTTCATGGTTATGGTGTTTGGGCGGATTTTTTCCGTTAATACTGGGTCGTGACTATGGTTGGCCCGCCTTACTTGCATTTACGATTTTTAATGTGGGCGGAGCTATGGCAATGGGCTTTTATTTTAAAACCCCAGCACAACATAAATCTTTTGTTACTCGGCACAAAAAGGCAATAAGCTATTTCTCTTACGTTACACTTGCTTATCAGGTGTTTTTTGTTGCATGGTTAGCGGCTGTTGTGGGAATAAGTTGGTTACCGGCGGGTGTCCTTGTGCTTGTTGGGCTCATATTTTTTTTGAGGGCCAATATCAATACATGGGCGATTGTCATTTACGCTGTATCTGCGATGCTGTTCTTTGTATTTTGGCGCTATGAATGGCCAGCTTTTAACCTAAATGCAAAAGAGTATTGGCCGCATGCCGTATTGCCATTGGCCATTGGTTTTATTCTTTCTCCTTACCTAGATATTACCTTTCATCGCGCCTATCGTTTAAGCGACAAGCCTAAGTTAAGTTTTAGTATTGGCTTTGGGTTGTTGTTTCTAAGCCTTATTGGTTTTGTATTTTTATATACCAGTAGTTTAGGTGAGGTATTTTTTGCACAAGGAGCAACGAGTGTTTTAATTTACCCTTTGATTATATTTTTAGTGCTGCAGATTAGCTTTACCATTGCTGCGCATTGCTCAGAATTACGCGAACAAGGCTTTTTAGAGGCGCCCACACTATTGGGGCTTGTTGCTGGCCTTTCTATTTTGCTAACGGTATTGTTATTGTTCACCAAAAATGCGGGGATCCCCTGGCTTAACATTCCATTCGCAGAGACGTTATATAAAGCTTTTTTGTTTTTTTACAGTTTAGTTTTTCCCTTGTATTTATTGTTTTCAAAGTCAAAGCTTACGTTTTTAGGCTTGTTGGCGCTATGCACGCCGATGTATGCATCAGGTTTCTTACTCAGTTTACACTTCAGTTATTTGCTAAGCATAGGCGCGGTAGTCATTTTGACCGCGATTATAATTACAAAGCAGCCTAAACCAGGCCGTAACTAAGAGCCTTAAGCTCTTTTCATTAGAATCGGTCGATATATCGTTTGACTCACTTCTCGTTTTAGCCAATGATGCTAGGCACGTGTGCGGCTTTGTTGTGCCAAGCATGAATTATCTTCCATTATGCATATACCATAGAGGTACTGAATGTCATTTGATTCCCAAATTCTTGAAGAACTTAATCTCATCCTAAAATTTCCCAACAAAAGTTTAATGCAGGGCTTAAAGATTCATAAAGATGCTTCGCCAGAGATAATCGCCGCCGCTCAGCGTTTGTACGACAAAGGTGTGGTGCAGCAGCCAGATGGTGGATATTTAACTGATTTAGGCCATG
This sequence comes from uncultured Glaciecola sp., assembly GCA_964621345.1. GTDB lineage: Bacteria > Pseudomonadota > Gammaproteobacteria > Enterobacterales > Alteromonadaceae > Glaciecola. The sequence goes on from CAZUON010000021.1 coordinate 34,717, forward strand.
ACTTGGTTGAGCATGCATTGGTGTTGCAGTCGGCACTTACCTCTAAATAAGCTTGCTGTCATGGTGAAAACAAATACCTATATGCCCGGATAAACGTGTCATAAAAAAGAAATAAGCGTTTAGACGTCTAGACGTTTATTCTTGACATTTAGGCGCAATCAGACAAAATAGTGGCATCACTTAATATTAAGGATGAATAGTTGCGATGCCGATCACCATACCCGCAGAGTTGCCCGCCCTAGAAGGTTTATCCGCAGAAAACATTTTTGCTATGGATAACGAGCGCGCGCAGAACCAAAACATTCGTCCACTCAACGTGGGTATTTTAAATTTAATGCCTAACAAGATTGAAACTGAGCTACAGATTCTACGCTTACTTTCAAACACCCCTTTGCAAATCAATATTGACCTTATTCGAATAGACGAAACTGCGCCAAAGAATACGCCAGCCTCACATATGAATGCGTTTTATCATTCGTTTTCTGAAGTCAAAGATAAAAAATACGATGGTCTTATTGTTACCGGTGCGCCTCTTGGTAATATTGCGTATGAAGAGGTCAAATACTGGGAAAAGATGACTCAGCTAATGGATTGGAGTAAGCGCAACGTTCAATCGACTATTTTTTTGTGCTGGGCCGCGCATGCTGCGATGTATCATTATTACGGCGTTAATCGTGTACTTAGAGAAAGCAAAATATCAGGTGTCTTTGAGCACAGTGTTTTAAACCAAAAGCACGAGTTGATGCGTGGCTTTGACCCCCAGTTTTGGGCACCTCATTCGCGTGTAGCAGAAATTCCAATTGAAGCGTATCACAGCGTAAGAGGACTAGAAGTATTAGCGCAGTCTGATGACGCGGGCGTCTACATTGCCGCCACCGACGATAAACGCTTAGTCTACGTCACCGGTCATCCAGAATACGATCCTAATACCCTTGACCAAGAATATGTTCGCGACCTAAAAGCGGGTATTTGTCCGAGTATTCCACAAAATTATTATCGACAAAACAATCCTGATAACGACGTTATGGTGCACTGGAAATCACATGGCACATTATTTTTTACCAATTGGCTAAACTACTGCGTATATCAAACTACTCCATTTGATTTAAACGATTTGAGTGATGTTAATCAAAGTTAGTCAAGCTGCTAATGAGTATGTAAATATTCTTTATATTGAGCAATAAGCAACTAGGAAAAAGCGGTGACAGAAACTGAAAAACGCATAAATATATTGGCACAAGACCGCATTCTCGTGCTCGACGGCGCTATGGGTACGATGATTCAAGAACATAAGTTGGAAGAAGCGGACTACAGAGGCGAGCAATTTAAAAACTGGCACTGCGACCTAAAAGGCAATAACGATTTACTAGCTGTTACTCAAGCTAAGTTGATTAAAGACATCCACTTGGCATATTTGCATGCAGGTGCAGATATTATTGAAACGAATACCTTTAATGCTACCGCAATTTCGATGGCCGACTACGACATGCAAGACCATGTTGAATTGATTAATGTCAGCGCCGCCAGACTTGCAAGAGAAGCCGCCGATGAGGTTAGCGCACAAACACCTGGGCAACCACGTTTTGTTGCAGGTGTATTAGGCCCAACCAGTCGTACCGCGTCAATATCGCCCGATGTAAATGACCCAGGTAAACGTAATGTGAGTTTTGACGAACTAGTCGCGACGTACACTGAGGCGACCAAAGCGCTGATAAAAGGCAAAGTCGACATTATTATGCTTGAAACCATTTTTGACACGCTAAATGCAAAAGCTGCGGCCTTTGCGGTGGATGAAGTATTTGAAGAATTAGGCATAAAACTGCCGGTAATGATATCTGGTACCATTACTGATGCCTCTGGTCGCACCTTGTCGGGCCAAACTACCGAGGCATTTTATTACTCATTGCGTCATGTAAAGCCCGTTGCCTTTGGATTGAATTGCGCACTGGGTCCTGATTTGTTGCGTCAATACGTGGCAGAATTATCGCGCGTATCAGAGACACTTGTTTCCGCGCACCCGAATGCGGGGCTACCGAATGAGTTTGGCGAATATGATATGCAAGCCGATGAAATGGCGGAGCATATTGAGGAATGGGCAAGAACTGGCTTGGTAAACATTGTAGGGGGCTGTTGCGGGAGCACTCCTTTGCATATTAAAGCCATTAGCGAGGCCGTTGCAGGGTTAAAACCACGTGCAATTGCCAGCAAAGAAGTAAAGTTGCGCCTCAGTGGCTTAGAACCTTTTGTGCATTAAGCATGTGACCAAAATACCCCTTAAGTTCAGCATATTTACGCTTAAGTAGATTTATGCAAAACATTCAGTATTAGATAAAAGAGAGTAAATGAGTGACAGCAGAATTTTCAAGCTTTATTAACATTGGTGAGCGAACTAACGTAACTGGCTCGGCTATGTTCAAACGATTAATCTTATCAGAAGATTATGAAGCTGCCCTCGATGTTGCTCGTCAGCAAGTCGAAAATGGTGCGCAGATCATCGATATCAACATGGATGAGGCCATGCTTGATTCAGAAGCGGCGATGGTAAGGTTTCTTAACTTGATTGCCTCTGAGCCAGATATATCGCGCGTACCGATTATGATTGATTCATCAAAATGGACGGTCATTGAAGCAGGGCTTAAATGTGTACAAGGCAAGGCGATTGTTAACTCAATTAGCTTAAAAGAGGGTGAACAGAGCTTTTTAGAGCAGGCCCGAAAAATAAAACGCTATGGCGCTGCCACCGTTGTAATGGCCTTTGACGAACAAGGCCAAGCCGATACCCAAGCCCGCAAATTTGAAATCTGTAAGCGCAGTTATGATTTACTCGTAAACACTATCGATTTTGCGCCTGAAGATATTATTTTTGACCCCAATATTTTTGCCGTTGCTACGGGTATAGAAGAACACAATAACTACGCGGTAGATTTTATTGAAGCCACGCGTCAAATTCGCCAAGAGTTACCGCATTGCCATGTGTCGGGGGGCTTATCTAATATTTCCTTTTCGTTTCGGGGTAACAACCCTGTGCGCGAGGCCATGCATTCAGTGTTTTTGTATTACGCAATTCGCGCGGGCATGGATATGGGTATTGTAAATGCTGGCCAGCTTGAGGTGTACGATCAAATCCCCGAAGAGCTGAAAAACGCAGTAGAGGATGTGATCCTCAACCGCCATGAACAAGCCACTGACCGTTTACTCGAACTTGCTCCTAAATATCAAGGCGATGGCAAGGCTGCCGCGGTAGAAGATTTAACTTGGCGCGAGCAAGACGTAAACAAGCGTTTAGAGCATGCTTTAGTTAAAGGTATTACCGAATATATCATTGACGACACCGAAGAAGCCCGCTTAGCCGCCGAGCGACCCTTGCATGTAATTGAGGGGCCCTTAATGGACGGCATGAATGTAGTAGGGGATTTATTTGGTGAAGGGAAGATGTTCCTACCCCAAGTAGTAAAATCTGCCCGTGTCATGAAAAAGGCAGTATCCCACTTACAACCTTATATTGAAGCTGAAAAATCAGGTGAAAATCGTTCCAATGGCAAAATCATCATGGCTACGGTAAAAGGCGATGTGCACGATATTGGCAAAAATATTGTAGGTGTGGTGCTGCAATGTAATAACTTTGAAGTGATAGATTTAGGCGTAATGGTGCCTGCCGCAAAAATCATCCAAACGGCTATTGACGAAGAGGCTGACATGATAGGGCTGTCAGGTTTGATCACACCTTCTCTTGACGAAATGGTGAACGTTGCCAAAGAAATGCAGCGCTTAAACCTCGATTTGCCGCTATTAATAGGCGGAGCAACGACTTCAAAAGCCCATACTGCGGTTAAAATTGAGCAAAACTATGAGCATCCTGTAGTATATGTACCGAACGCGAGCCGTGCGGTAGGCGTATGCCAAAAGTTAATTTCAAAAGAACACAGAGGTGCCTACGCGCAAGAAATCTCAGCAGAATATGTAAAGGTACGCGAACAACATTCCCGCAAGAAACCGCGTACTAAATCGATTTCTTTTGAGCAAGCCAGAGCCAATCGATTTACCTGCGACTGGCAAAACTATGCATTACCTAAACCAAACTTTCTTGGTGTGAAAACTATCTCGGTCGACTTGAATACTTTGCGCCCTTATATCGATTGGACACCTTTCTTTTTGACATGGTCGCTTGCGGGTAAATACCCACGTATTTTAAATGACGAAGTGGTTGGTGAAGAAGCAACAAGTCTATTTAAAGATGCAAACGCAATGCTTGACGACATTGTTAAAAATGCAAAGCTTCAAGCAAAAGGTCGAGTGGGAATATTCCCTGCAAATAGCGACAACGAAGATATTCATATTTATAGCCCAAGCAATAGCGATGAACTCATTGGCACCGCTCATCATTGCCGTCAGCAAACTGAAAAACCGAAAGGCTTCAATTATTGTTTGAGTGATTATGTGATGCCCGCCAATATTAAAGGACGGGATTACATGGGCGCCTTTGCGGTTACTGCCGGCATTGGTGAAGATGAACTTGCACAAGCATACGAGCAAGATGGGGATGATTACAACTCAATCATGAGTAAAGCCATCGCTGACCGTTTAGCCGAAGCCTTTGCCGAATACATGCACGAGCGAGTGCGCAAAGAGCTATGGGGCTATGCACAAGATGAGAAGCTAGATAACAACGCCCTCATTGCTGAAAAATATCAAGGGATTCGACCAGCGCCAGGCTACGCTGCCTGCCCTGAGCATACCGAAAAACAGCTAATTTGGGATTTACTTAACGTTGAACAAAGCATTGGCATGAAGTTAACTTCCTCCTACGCGATGTGGCCAGGGGCGGCGGTATCAGGCTGGTACTTTGCTCACCCAGATGCGCGTTATTTTGCCGTAGCAAAAATCCAACAAGATCAGCTGCAAGATTATGCCGCGCGCAAAGGTTGGAGTATTGACCAAGCCGAAAAGTGGTTAGCACCTAACTTGCAAGACTAGGCTACGTTAGCAAAAAAGGAAAAACCATGTCAGAGCAAGATATTCCATACAGTCAGGCCTGTGAAAACAATAAACAGCCAATTTTAGAGGTGCTTAAAACAGCCTTTACGGATGTCAATAGGGTACTTGAAATTGGGTCTGGAACAGGTCAGCACGCGGTGTATTTTGCTAAACATTTACCCCATTTAACATGGCAAACCGCCGACCAAGAACAATACCACAGCGCAATTCAATATTGGCTAACCCAAGTACCAAGCCCCAATCTTTTATCGCCGCTACCTTTAAGTATTCCGGTTAATGATATTCCGAGCGGGACCTACGATGGCTTTTTTAGCGCGAATACTGCGCATATTATGCAAAAGCATGAAGTGCAACACATGATGCACAGTATTATGCGAGAGCTTCCGCAACATGGTGTGTTTTGTCAGTATGGGCCTTTCACTATAGATGGGAAATTTAGCAGCCAAAGTAATGAGGACTTTCATGAAAAGCTTATCGCTAGTGGGCGTGGAGGATATTGTGATATCACTCAATTACAAGACTGGGCTCAGCAATTGGCGCTGAGCGAGATCATCGAGATGCCAGCGAATAATTTGATGTTGCTGTGGCATAGAGCGTAATCTTTTGGCTCTTGCATCAAATTATCATTGCATATATATTTTTACATCCCTTTAAATACGATATAAGAGAGCTATTGTGGCTTCATTTAGGTTAGCCATTCTGGCGCTAATATTATGCTTTTGTTCGGGCCTTTATGCCCAAGAAGAAGCAACCGTTAAATCACTACTTGACCAAGACAGTCAACAAAGCGATAGCGCCCAACAAGACAGTGATTCGTTGCAAAAACAGGTCACAAATGGTGCTACAAATTCTTTAGCTAGGGATGAAAACTTAGAGATAGAGTCATTACCTTTTGACGAATATCACCGTATGACCCCACGCGCCTCTATGCAAGGCTACTTAAAGGCTGTAAAAGCTCTCGATTATGAGTTAGCGACAAAATATCTAGATTACCGAAACTTACCCTCAGAGATCCAAGGCATCGCCCCAGAACTTTTAGCTGAGCAGTTAATGCTAGTGCTTGACCGAACAATATGGATTGATTTGAATTCGTTAAGCATGCATGCCGAGGGTAAAAAAAATGAATCTGTGCCCGCGTATAGAGATTTAATCGCCGAAATTGAAACATCAAAAGGTTCGGTTCAAATTCTTATGCAACATGTACCAGACGAAGAAAACAAACAATTAGTCTGGAAAATCTCCAACGCCACCGTTAGTCAAATTCCATTTTTAATTGAAGAGTTCGGTTATAACGAATTAGGAGAGTGGCTTTATCACCATCTACCTAAAATAGACTTTCTGAATGTAATGTTATGGCAGTGGCTTTACTTTTTGGGCATGTTCATAGGCTTTTTCCTCCTGTCTATGTTGATAACGCGAGTTGTCGCTGGTTTATTGAAAACTATAAGACCCTCTACACAAGAGGACATTCTGCGTTTCATAAAGGGCCCTATTTGTTTATTAATCGCCATCATTATTTCTCGAACTTTTCATGGTGATTCAAACATTACCATTGCCGTGGCCGCACTGGAGCATGCCGCGACTATCCTCTTAATTGCTTGGTCCTGGGTACTCATTCGTAGTATCGATTTGATCAAACATAGAATGGCACAAAGTTTTGTTGCTAACGATAAACCTCAGGCGGTTTTTTTATTACGACCAGCGAGTAACGTAGTAAAAATGTGTATCATTATTGTGATGACCTTACTGTGGTTTGAAAACTTGGGCTTTAAGGCCACGACTTTACTTGCCGGTTTGGGTATTGGAGGCTTAGCCATTGCATTAGCGGCACAAAAAACCGTTGAGAATGTTATTGGGGCCATTACGCTGTATGCATCAGCTCCAGTTAAAATTGGCGATTTATGCCAGTTTGCTAAAAATTTTGGCGTGATTGAAGAGATTGGACTGCGGGCTACTCGCATTCGCACTATTGACCGCTCAGTGATTTACGTACCCAATGCTAAGTTTGTGGATATGGAGTTAGAAAACGTTTCTGAACGTGAAAAAATCGCTTATAAACCCAAACTTATGCTTAGCGAAAAGACTACTCAGGCTAACTTGGCAGCGTTTATGGATGCATGTAAAACACTCCTAGAGCAGCACGAGATGATTGACGAGACACCATGCCGAGTTCGCTTTAAAGGCTTCACGCCATGGGCGCTTGAAGTCGATGTGCTTAGTTATGTCGCTACTACCGATTTTGCTCAATATATGGAAATTATTGAAGAGTTGAATTTGGCATTGTTAGGCTTGCTTAATGAACATAATTGTAAGCTCGCTAGTCCGGAATTTGCCAAGCTAAGTGAGTAAATACCTACACTATTATTTTTCCGCTAGAAAAGATATTGGATGAAAAGCTTAGAATACTTTAGAATCCGCGCGATTATTTTATTAGGAGAGTATTAGATGCGTAGTTTACTGGCCACTGGCTTGATTATTGTTGCGAGTGTGTTTGGGATATCGTCACAAGTACAAGCTTCCCAAGCTCAAACCTTCGATATCACAATTCAAGTACCGTATATGTTGAGTGAAGAATTAGAGTTTGAAGGTGGAGCAAGTGCTGATTTAGATTCAGACTTCGGTTTTGGCCTTGGTTTAAGCTTCAATTATACCGACCGTTTTACAGTAGTGACTAGTGTTTTATGGAATGGCACTGACTATAACGCCACGCGAATTCTTGACGACGGTAACAATACCCCAGTCGATATTTCGAGCCGTTTGGATACTTATCGCTTTAATGTAGGCGGTGAATATTACCTTAGCGATAATGTATTAAGTCCATTTGTTGCGGCTGGAATTGGTTGGTCTTGGATTGACTCAAATGTAGCAAGCGGCCCACCTGAAACAGTTTGCTATTGGGACCCTTGGTTAGGTTATATCTGCACAACAGTTAGACCCACTTACACTGAAAATACATTTACCTACAATGCGGGTGCAGGTTTGCGCTACGACCTTAACGGTAACAACTTTTTAAAGTTGGGGTATTATCAGACTTGGTCAGATTTTGATAACGCTGACGGAAGCTCGTCTATCGGTACTATAAGAGCTGAGCTTGGCTTTAAGTTCTAAAGGCTAAAAGGCAAACTATAGTGCAATAAAAAAGGCGAGAACGGTTACCGTTCTCGCCTTTTTTCACTTGTATATCTACAAAAGTAAAGCGGGAGATAAGATATTCTCCCGCATCAGCCCATTACCAAATACGCACACGATCTTCCGGTGCAAGGTAAAGTGCATCACCAGGTTGTACATCAAAAGCCGTATACCATGCATCGTGGTTACGTGGCGCGAGGGCTCGATATTGACCTGGTGCATGTGTACCACCGCGAAGCTGGTTAAGTAAGGCTTCTTCGGTAAACTTCACTCGCCATACTTGCGCCCACGCCAAGAAGAAACGTTGGTCGCCCGTTAGGCCGTCAATCACAGGTGCTTCTTCGCCGTTTAGACTTAGTTGATACGCATGATAAGCCATAGCTAAACCACCCACATCACCAATGTTTTCGCCGAGCGAGTTAGCACCGTTTACAAAGTTACCTTCAATTGGTTCATAAGCGCTGTATTGTTCGATGAGTTGTTGCGTTTTAGCTTCAAAAGCCGTTCTGTCGGCTTCTGTCCACCAATTACGCTGAATACCCATTGCATCTGATTTAGAACCCTGGTCATCAAAACCATGGCCCATTTCATGGCCAATTACCGCGCCAATGGCACCGTAGTTAACTGCTGGATCGGCATTCGGGTCAAAAAATGGAGCTTGTAGAATGGCTGCTGGAAATACAATTTCATTGAATGACGGATTATAATAAGCGTTAACGCGTTGTGGTGCCATAAACCAATCGTTTCGGTTAGTTGGCTCTAGCTCATCTGCAACTTGTTTCGCTTGGAAGAACTTACGCATGTTGTGGACGTTAGTGATAATGTCGTCACTGGTAAGTTCAAGCCCTTCAAACGATTCCCACTCATCGGGGTAACCAATTTTGGGGTTAAATGCAGCAAGTTTTGCCTGCGCGTTTACTTTTGTCTCTTCACCCATCCAGTCGAGATTTTCGATACGCTGCTCAAGAGCGGTACGTAAATTCTCAACAAGCTCGCTCATTTGTGCCTTGGAGCTTTCTGGGAAGTAACGGTCAACGTATACTTTACCAATTGCAAAGCCCAATGAATTGGTACCAGACATTGCAGATATCGCTCGCTTCCAACGGTCTCTTGGTTCTTGCTGACCACGAAGCGTTTTTCCGTAGAATTCAAAATTAGCCATTGAAATTTCGTCAGACAACCAAGCCGCATTCCCAGACACTAAGTGGTAAGTTAAATAGTCCTTCCAAACACTGAGGTCTTGATCGTTGATAAGTGCAATAACTTCTTTAACCGGCTCAGGTTGAGATACGTTCAAGTTAGGCACTTTTAAACCAGACGGCTCGAAAAATACATCCCAATTAAAATTTGCGTACTCAGTACTGAGGTCTTCGCGAGAAATTTGGTTAAGCGTAAGGTCGCGGTTTCTGCGTTTCTCTCGTGGCCACTGTATTTCTGCGATTTGTGTTTCAAGCGCTAATATGCTGTTTGCTTTTTCTTCTGCGTTTTCAACACCGGCAAAATTCAACATGGTCACGATGCTTGCTACATATGCGTCGCGTATAGCTTGAAAACGTTCATTGTCTTCTAAGTAGTAAGAGCGGTCTGGCAGACCTAAACCCGACACACCAATCGAAAGCTGATATTCATTTGGGTCTAAGCGGTTAAAGCCTAAACCACCCGCGATGGGCGTGTTTGTGCCTGTCATCCATGCATTACCAAAAGCCTTAGTCAATCCTGCCGTATCTTCAATATTAGCAATGTCGTCGAGCATTGGTTGAATCGGGCTAATGCCTTTTTCGTTGGCGCTGTCTACATCCATGAAGGCACTGTAATAGTTAGCAATAAGCGATTCTTCTAGTGTCTTATTTTCTACACTGTTAACGTTTTCAATAATACCTTGTACACGTTCTTCGCTGCGATCTGCTAAGACTGCGAATGCGCCATAGCTGGTTTTATCAGCAGGCATTTCAAAGTTGTCATACCACGTTCCACTGGCATACATGAAAAAGTCGTCGCCAGGCTTGATGTTGGTGTTACGTGCGTCAAGGTCAATTCCAAAGCTACCGAGTTCGGGCTTTGCTGCCTCAGTCACTTGACTGGTTTGTTCAGCTTGCGCAGCACCGCTGGCGCCGCTTTGAGTGTTATTACTATCTGGCTGGCTACAGCCCATCATTACCAAAGAGCTAGCAACGGCTAACGCTAAAATTGAAGGTTTCATTGTCGATCCTGTTTTAATTATGGTTATGTTTTTGTGTGTAAAAGTTCCGTCGTCGCAAAATGTAAGCGTTACGAAGCGGTAAATCAAGCAACTGACATACTTCGTAACAATTATTACTGACCTGCCATACTTAAAGATTAATAAAATCCTGATGGGTTTAGCTCACACCACGGCTTCAATTTAAATCATTGATGCTTACGGTAAGGTAGCACTTCGCTAGCCTGAGCGTGGTATTGTTCTATACTCGGACGCTCCCTGCGAACAAAGTCGGCCACGGCTTGGTCAAAGGCGGGTTCAAGTAAGAAGTGGTTCGAGTAGCAAAAAGTAGGACGAAAGCCCCTTAAAATTTTATGTTCACCTTGCGTGCCAGGGTTAAATTCAGTAATGCCTTGTTTAATCGCAAAGTCGATACCGCGGTAATAGCAACACTCAAAATGTAAGCCCGATACATCCTCTAACGCGCCCCAATAGCGTCCAAACAAAGCTCGTTTGTTGTAAAAAAAGAGCGAGCCTGCAAGCATTTGCTCCCCCCTGAATGCGCCAATTATACAAATGTGGTTTTTTAAGGTGCTTAAAAGCTTGTCAAAAAATCCTGCGCTGAGGTAACCAGCATGCCCAGAGCGTTTAAAATAGGTTTGTTGATAGCACAAATAAAACGAGTCTAGAATGTTTTGGTTTAGTTGCTCGCCGGTGAGGGTCTTTATCCTGAGCTGATTCTTATCTTCGGCAAAAGGCGCACGCTCTTTTCGAATGCTACGGCGTTTGCGTGATGTCAGCTGCGCCATAAAATCATCAAAATTCTGATAGCCTTGGTTTTGCCAAACAAATTGAACACTTAAGCGCTGATGCATTGTGTGTTCTGCATCAATGTCTTGCTCAGGCACTTGCTCATCTGCTTTTGGATGAGCCAGCGCATCACTGATGTTTTGTGTTTGAAACAAAATATGAAAAGAAGACGCTTTGGCATCCTCTACAAGGGCTTGTTTGTTGCTGTTGATGTAGTCAAACACCTGTTGTTCGTCGATACCTTGTTCCACATATTTACTATGGATAAGAGCCCGGGCGCCAGTAACCGGTGTAAACGGCACTGCGCACACCAACTTAGGATAGTATTCAAGGCCATGTTGGTGATAAGCATTTGCCCAAGCGTGGTCAAACACGTATTCGCCGTAGGAGTGGGTTTTTAAATAACAGGGTACAAGCGCAATTACTTCGTCGTAGCGCTTGGCTGCATCTGCATTTGTGGGATCGCTGCATTGGTAAATTAATATATGATGGCTGTGCCAACCAGAATCAGCGTCAACGCTTTCACTACTTGCCAGAAGCTGCAAAAAATCGAGACTTAAAAATGGGGTTGTCGTGGCATTGTTTTGCATCAGCTGCTTTCGAACATTCACGGGAAGATCTAAAAGATTGTTGACGATAGACCACTGCCATTGTTGCATACAGTGCATATTCCTTTGAGTATAATAGTGGTTGATGCTGTTAGCGCAAAACTTGCAGACCTATGGTCTCGTAAGCTAACAATAATTAACTTATACGCTTTTTCATTATTAAAGATTAGCTTTAAGCAAGCGCAAACGCATATTAATATATTATGAGTACAGTAAAGCGCGTTTCATTACAAAATCAGAGCCATTTAAAAGAAGCTAAGTATTATGAACAACGAAGATGATCACATTGACGTAAAACGAGCGCTTCGTCATAGCATTACGCGCTTTTTAGCTAGGCGAGAGCATAGTTTTTTTGAATTAGTGAACAAGCTTAAACAAAAAGACTTTGTACATAAAGAGATTATAGAGGTGCTACAGAGCTTTACTGAAAGGGGCTTGCAGTCTGATCTTCGCTATGCGCAAAGCTACGTAAGAACCGCGTATCACAAGGGCAAAGGTCCATCTTTTATTGAACAAAACCTTCAACAGCATGACATCGACAGCCATGTCATTAAGTCTTTGATACAAGATGATGATTACGATTGGTATACCTCTGCAAGCCTAGTTAGGGAAAAGCGTTTCGGCGAAAATTTACCTAGTGATTGGGATGATATTCAAAAGCAAAAAAGATTTTTACAATACCGAGGATTTTATCAGGCGCATATAAACGAAGTTTTTGGCAGATAATTTATGGCTGAGGGGCTTTCAGGCTTAAATTTATACAAGCAACATGCTATTGTTGCGCGCTAAACTCCACTCTAATCATTTTACTTATAGGACACTGCATGACCCGCACTACTGCTGATATTCGTCGCACATTCATAGAGTATTTTAATAAGCATGGACACCAATCTGTGAGCAGCTGTTCACTGGTACCCAGTGATGATCCCACCTTATTATTTACTAATGCGGGTATGAACCAGTTTAAAGATGTGTTTTTGGGTGCAGAAACACGCGCATACACTCGCGCAGTATCTTCTCAACGCTGCGTTAGAGCTGGCGGTAAACACAACGACCTTGAAAATGTTGGGTACACGGCGCGTCACCATACCTTCTTTGAAATGTTAGGTAATTTTAGTTTTGGAGACTACTTCAAAGAGGAAGCGATTGGGTTTGCTTGGGATTTGTTAACCAACGAGTTTGGTCTACCTAAAGAAAAGCTATTAGTAACCATTTACCACGAAGATGATGAAGCCTTTGATATTTGGCATAAAAAAATTGGCGTGCCGGCAGATAAAATCATTCGTATTGCTACCTCAGATAACTTTTGGTCTATGGGTGATACCGGTCCTTGTGGTCCGTGTTCAGAAATTTTTTATGACCATGGTGAACATATTTGGGGCGGACCTCCCGGTTCTCCTGAAGAAGACGGCGACCGTTTTATCGAGATATGGAACCTGGTCTTTATGCAGTTTAACCGTCAGGCCGACGGCACTATGGAGAACCTACCTAAGCCTTCTATCGATACCGGCATGGGGCTAGAGCGTATTTCTGCCATTTTACAAAACGTACATAGTAATTACGAAATTGACTTATTTGAGCGCTTAATTAAAGCGGCTGCCGAGATTGTGGGTAGCAACGATTTAGAAAATAAATCTTTGCGCGTAGTGGCCGACCATATTCGCTCTTGTGCATTTTTAATATGCGATGGCGTAATGCCGTCAAATGAGGGCCGCGGATATGTATTACGCAGAATTATTAGACGCGCGGTAAGACACGGCTATCAATTAGGCTGTAAAGATATTTTCTTTTACCGCTTAGTTAGCCAACTCGTCGCTGAAATGGGTGAGGCTTATCCTGAACTTGCGTCGCAGCAGGCGGTCATTGAAAAAGTATTGAAAGTAGAGGAGGAACAGTTTGCAAATACTCTTTCTCGCGGCATGAGCATCTTAAACCAGGCCCTTGAAACTCTTGAGGGTGAGCAGGTTCCGGGCGATTTAGCGTTTAAACTGTACGATACCTATGGTTTTCCTGTGGATTTAACCAACGATGTTGCTCGCGAAAAAGGCCTAAGTGTAGATGAAGCCGGCTTTGAAGCGGCGATGCAAAAGCAAAAGCAAATGGCGCAATCTGCCAGTAAGTTTGGCGCAGATTACAGCAGTGTTGTAAAAATAGACGCCGATACACAGTTTACTGGCTACGATACTCTGCAAGGCAGTGCCACGGTTATTCAGCTTGTTCAAAACGATAAAGCAGTAGATGCCGTTGAAGGTGGTGATGCATTAGTTTTTGTTGATAAGACGGTGTTTTATGCTGAATCTGGTGGTCAAATAGGTGACAGCGGTACTATAGCTTCTGCTAATGCAAGCGGAGACGTTACCGATACGCAAAAAATGGGCAACGCCTTTGCGCATCAGGTGCGTTTAAACGGTAGTTTAAAAATTGGCGATACCATTACCCTTAAAGTCGACAATACGCGACGAGAAGCAATTAAGCTTAACCATAGTGCTACGCATTTATTGCACGCCGCATTACGAGAAATTTTGGGCGAACATGTTACTCAAAAAGGTTCTTTGGTAGATGAAGAAAAACTGCGTTTTGATTTTTCTCATTTTGAGAGCATTAGTGCAGCGCAGTTAACAGAGATTGAGGACCGCGTTAACCAAGAAATTCGTCAAAACCATATACTCACAACGACCATGATGGAGCTCGAACAGGCTAAACAAGCAGGCGCGATGGCCTTATTTGGCGAGAAGTATGATGATGAAGTCCGCGTTGTTAAAATGGGTGACTTTAGTACAGAGTTATGTGGTGGTACCCATGTGGAGCGAACCGGTGATATAGGTTTGTTCAAGATTACATCTGAAGGTGGTATTTCAAGCGGTGTGCGGCGAATGGAAGCGGTTACAGGGCAGGGAGCTTTGAAGTTAACACAAGCTGATGCTGCAAGTTTAAGTCTACTGGCGAGTATGCTCAAATCAGATAAGGGCTCACTACCGTCGAAACTCGAACAAAGCTTACTGCAAACCAAGCAGCTTGAAAAAGAGTTAAATCAACTTAAGCAAAAGTCTGCTGGCGAAAAATCAAAAGATTTGTTAGCAAATGTGGTTGAAGTCAATGGAGTAAAACTCCTTGTTGCGAAGTTAGAAGGCGTTGAAGCAAAGACGCTGCGTACCATGATGGATGACTTAAAAAATCAACTGCAATCAGGCGTTATTGCACTAGGGCTGGTCAGTGGCGATAAGGTGAATGTGATCACCGGTGTAACTAAAGATTTAGTCGCACAAATCAAAGCTGGCGAATTAGTAAATCATATTGCCTCTCAAGTAGGCGGTAAAGGTGGTGGCCGACCAGATATGGCTCAAGCTGGAGGTACGCAACCTCAAGGCCTCGATAATGCATTAGCCTCTGTGAAAAGTTTTGTGGAAGAAAAGCTTGCTCAATAATGTTTTAAAGCAGGCATAAATCTGCTTATTTATTGTTTTTATGTATAAAAATGAAGATTAATCGGCTTTTTTTTGGATAAATGTGAACTCTTCCATTATAGTAGACTCAAAGGCCGGATGCATAAGCTAGACCCATATATTTTTATTAACAGTGGTCATTTTAAAAGGAGCAAAGAATGCTTATTTTGACTCGTAGAGTAGGTGAGACCTTAATGGTTGGTGATAATGTCACTGTTACAGTTCTTGGCGTTAAAGGTAATCAAGTGCGTATTGGTGTAAATGCGCCTAAAGATGTATCGGTACACAGAGAAGAAATTTACATGCGTATTCAGGCTGAAAAAGGTCAGAGTAGCCCAGCGGAATAAGTTTCGTTGCATAAGCTCAGCTCATGCTGAGTTTTTTGTTTGAGTGCCCAATTTGTCGTTTATTTACGCGCTTATTGCCGGCTTTGTTTAAAAAACTAACGATTGAAAGAAACATCCTAAAAAACCGTTGACTTGTGGTGCTGATTGAGTAAACTTGCGCCCCACATTTAGGAGAGGTGGCCGAGTGGCTGAAGGCGCTCCCCTGCTAAGGG
>CAZUON010000022.1:0-36414 GCA_964621345.1 uncultured Glaciecola sp.
TCTTCACCGCGGTCACGGAAGTATTCGCCCATAGTACAACCAGAATAAGGTGCTAAATACTGAAGTGCCGCCGATTCTGATGCCGAAGCTGCAACGATGATGGTATGTGCCATAGCACCGTGCTCTTCAAGCTTACGTACGACGTTAGCAATGGTTGAAGCTTTTTGACCAATAGCCACATAAACGCACTTAACGCCTGTGCCTTTTTGGTTAATGATGGCATCAATTGCAAGCGCTGTTTTACCTGTTTGGCGGTCACCGATGATTAACTCACGTTGACCACGACCTACTGGGATCATAGCATCAACTGACTTATAACCGGTTTGTACTGGTTCGTCTACTGACTGACGTTCGATTACACCTGGTGCGATTTTTTCAACAGGTTCAAAGGTTTCAGCATCAATTGCGCCTTTTCCGTCAATTGCTTCGCCTAGGGTATTTACCACACGCCCGAGCAATTGAGGACCTACCGGTACTTCTAAAATACGACCAGACGATTTAACTTTATCGCCTTCTTGTAAGTCGGTGTAAGGGCCCATAACAACCGCACCCACTGAGTCTCTTTCAAGGTTCAGTGCAATCGCATAACGACCACCTGGCAGTTCAATCATTTCGCCTTGCATTACATCTGCTAAGCCGTTAATGCGGATGATACCGTCGGTTACACCAACAATGGTACCTTCGTTTCGAGCTTCACTTACTACTTCAAACTGATCAATACGTTTTTTAATCAGTTCTGCAATCTCTGTAGAATTAAGTTGCATACTTATATTCCCGTTTATGCTTGTAACGCGTCGTTAAGACGGTTCAACTGTGAATTTACGGAGCCATCTATTACCGTGTCACCGGCTTTTATAATCATGCCGGCGATGAGGGTAGGATCCACGCTACAATTAAGCTGTACTTTGCGGTCAAAACGCTTTTCTAAAGCGCTGCTCAGTTTGGTTTGCTGAGCATCATCCAACTTCGCGGCAGAAACGACATCAACATTAATTTGTTTTTCACGCTCAGTTTTTAGCGTGTTAAACATTGTAGATATCTCTGGCAAAAGTTGAAGACGGTTATTTTCCGCTAAAATTTTGATGAAGTTTTGCCCATGTTCATTGAGCTGTTCGCCACAAACGCTGTTAAATACATCGGTTGCCGTAGCCGCAGCAACTGCGCCTGACAAATAATGATGCATGTTCTCGTTTTTCGACACTTCAGCGGCAAAAACCAACATTGCCTGCCAATCGTCTATGGCTGAATTTGCTACTGCAAAATCAAAAGCTGCTAAAGAATAGGGGCGAGCAACGGTTGTCAATTCAGACATGGCTCACTCTCCTAAAGCTCTTCGACAAGTTTTTCAACAATGTCGCTTTGCGCTTGAGCATCAATCTCGCGAGCAAGAATACGTTGTGCACCTGTTACGGCCAACACACCTACCTGCTTACGCAAGTCTTCTTTCACACGATTTTTCTCAGCTTCAATTTCAGCATAACCTTGCGCGATGATTTTCTCTCGCTCGGCATGCCCTTTTTGGGTTTCTTCATCAACCAGTTGAGTCGCTCGGCGTTTAGCCTGCTCAATAATCTTGCTCGCCTCATCTTTGGCTTCGCGAAGTTTATCAGTAGCGCTTTCTTGAGCTAACTCTAGGTCTTTAGTTGCGCGTTCAGACGCAGCAAGACCATCGGCTATTTTTTTCTGTCTTTCTTCAATTGCGCTGATAAGTGGTGGCCATACATATTTCATGCAGAACACAACAAACACGGTAAACGCAATGAGCTGACCTATTAGAGTGGCGTTAAAGTTCACGTCCGCTCCTCCTCTTGGTTATTCGTTGACTCAAAAAGGGTGCTTAGTAAACACCGCCTAAACCAGGAGCAACAACGAACAAGATGTATAGCGCGACACCAACACCGATCATAGAGATTGCATCGATAAGACCGGCCAAAATAAACATTTTCACTTGCAACTGTGGTGCAAGCTCAGGTTGACGAGCAGAAGATTCTAAGAATTTGCCCCCCATGATTCCGAAACCAATAGCGGTACCTAGAGCACCCATTCCGATGATTATAGCAACTGCGATGTAGATCATTGTTATCTCCGATTTAAGTTAAATGTAAAAATATAAAAGTTAGAAATTAGTGGTCTTCACAAGCCAAGCTTAAATAAACGATGGTTAACATCATAAATATGAAGGCTTGTAAGGGAAGAACGAGAATATGGAACACGGCCCATGCAAAGTGCAATGGAAGCTGCAAATAGCCGATGGTCGCAATAAGGATAAATATTAGCTCACTCGCATATAAGTTACCGAATAAACGAAGTGACAACGATAACGGACGTGCGAGTAAGGTTACCGATTCAATGACAAAGTTGAAGGGTATAAAAACAGGGTGGTTTAACGGCTGCATTGTCATTTCTTTAGTGAAGCCTTTAATACCTTTGATTTTAAGCGAGTAGTAGATGATCAGTACAAACACACCTAGTGATAGGGCAAAAGTGGTATTGATATCGGTAGTCGGCACGATCTTCATATACACGTCTTTTGGATCCATACCGAAAGCATACTGGCCAATTAAACCTGCAATCCAAGGAAACAAGTCAACAGGAATCAAATCAGTTAAATTCATCAGCAAAACCCATACAAAGATGGTTAACGCCAATGGTGCAATTAATTTGCTAGTGCCATGAAAAGAGCTTTTAACGTTGTCATCCACAAACTCGACAATCATTTCAACTAAAGCTTGTGTTTTGCTCGGTACACCTGTTGTGGCCTTTTTACCAACGCGCCAAAACAAGAAAAGGAAGCTGATGCCAATAAAAGCAGACCAAGCCATAGTATCGATGTGCCACACCCAAAAGCCAGCGTCTTCGCAGGCTTTATTAAACACAATGCCTTCTTCAGTTGAACACATCCGAGCATTGGTCAAGTGGTGATTAATGTATTCTTGCGTAGTATCGTAAGATGCCATTGTTTAACCTAATGTATAATTTAAAAACTGTTGTGTATGCTACTTACGCCGACTTTGAGGGGTAGGTAACACAAAGCATAGCCATCCATTGGCTAAGCGAGGTTATTGCATATGCACCTAATAGTAATAGCGGGTGCGCGTTAAAAAAGGAAAACGCAATAACAAAAATTAATGCAGTGATAATCAGTTTTAATTTCATGCCCTGATTAAAACTCTGCGCAACTATTCTATTTTTTGTTGCGCCTGCATATCGGAATACCCAATACGCAAAAATACTATGTGGGAGAAAAAACGCCAAACACCCTAAGGCAGTTGATATCCATTCTTCAGACCCAAAAAATACCGTCAAAGCGACCAAAATAGTGGCCGTTACCGCTTGCACCAGCAAACCTTTTCTTGCCAGTTTTTTACCCGGTGCTGCTAAATCAGAAGCCATAAAAATTAGTACCTGTGGGTAAGACCTAGCAAAAGCGGACGAAGTATACTGCTAATGCGAAAAAATTCAACCATAAAGCCCAAGTATTAAAAGCTTATTGCCTATTCTTACCCTCAATAATACTAATAGCTAATATAAGGTTTTCTCGAGCAATTATTCTAACTTAACATAAAAAACAGCATAAACGCGTTAACGTAAGGTCACTATTCACTATTTTTGTCTTGAATGTGCGCCAAAATACCTTCCAATTGCTCTAAGTTGTGAAAGGCAATAGTCATTTTACCTTTGCCTTGCTTATTATGATCAATTTTAACTTGAGCACCGAGTTTTTCTGCTAAGGATGTTTCTAAACGTTGTACATCCGGATCGGTTTTAACAGGAGCGGATGTCGGCTCTTCTTTATCGCCTTGTACCTTCTTTACTAACCGTTCAGTTTCTCGCACATTTAGGCCTTTTTCTGCGACCTGATGAGCTAAGTTCTCTTGTTCTTTGCCGGCTAAGGCAAGCAATGCGCGAGCGTGCCCCATATCAATATCGCCATGCTCTAATAATGTTTTTACTGCGTCCTCCAAGCCATTAAGCCGTAAAATATTGGTTACCGTGGTACGAGATTTACCTACCGCTTCGGCAACTTGTTGATGCGTTAAGTTAAATTCGACCATTAACCGGTCTAACGCTTGAGCCTCTTCCATTGCATTTAAATCTTCGCGCTGAATATTTTCAATCAGTGCAATGGCAACAGCTGCCTCATCTGGAATATCTTTAATTAGGCAGGGAACAAGATCTAATTTAGCTAACTGGGCAGCTCTCCAACGACGTTCTCCAGCGATGATCTCGTATTTATCTTCGCTTATTTCTCGAACCACTAGTGGTTGAATGATCCCCTGTACCCGAATCGATGCAGCAAGTTCTTCAAGGGCAGCATCAGCCATATCTTTTCGCGGTTGGTATTTACCGGGTTGCAAAAATTCAATGGGGAGTTTTTGTAGTTCGCTTGTTGGCGTCTCTGCCGCTGCTTGTGCCGGATTATCTTCGTTATATTTGTCGGTATAGCTTTTGCTCGTTGCAAGCAGTGCATCTAATCCTCTGCCTAAGCCTTTACTCTTCGCCATCTTGACCTCAAATTAACTGTAATTAAGTGGCCGCTTGGGCCTGTTTTTGTCGACGTAATATTTCGCCTGCTAATGCCAAATAAGCTTTAGCGCCTGTAGAGGACTTATCGTAATACATTGCTGGTGCACCAAAGCTTGGTGCTTCTGCAAGCCGCACGTTCCTGGGGATCACGGTACGATACACTTGTTCACCAAAATGCCGCTTTAATTGTTCGCTTACATCATTCGCTAAACGATTGCGCGGGTCATACATGGTGCGCAGCACACCTTCAATTTTCAAACTTGGATTCACCACTGACGCGAGTTTGCCAATGGTATCCATTAACGCAGTTAAACCCTCTAGGGCATAATATTCGCATTGCATGGGCACCAACACCGAATCAGAAGCTGCCAATGCATTTACCGTTAGTTGATTAAGTGAGGGTGGACAATCAATAAAAATAAAATCGTAGTTGTCTTTAATGCTCGACAAAGCATTACGTAAACGCACTTCTCTGGCGAACACTTCCATTAACTTAATTTCGGCCGCAGTCACATCCGAATTACCGGCAATCAAATGAAATTTTCCACTGGTTTCAGTAATGATAACTTCTTCAGCTGGTTTTTCATCAATGAGTAATTCGTAACAAGTATTTTCTACTTCGTATTTGTCGACACCGCTTCCCATTGTTGCGTTGCCTTGAGGGTCTAGGTCAATTAATAGCACTTTACGTTTAGTTGCTGCCATAGATGCTGCAACATTGACCGCGGTTGTGGTTTTACCCACCCCCCCTTTTTGATTTGCAATGGAAATGACTCTCGCCAAAATCTAACCTGCTCGTTGTTGTTACGTATATTACGTACGTTTAAAAATACTCACTAAATGACGTTCGCCTTTAAGTGATGGTACTTGCAGCGCCGTCGTTTTATTTATGCCAAATTGCGAAGGAACCTGTGCGAGTTCATCTTGATGCAGTTGACCCTTTAAGGCAAGAAATTCTCCATTTTTGTCGACTAAATGCGCACACCAATTAAGCATATCAGACAACGATGCAAAGGCTCGACTTAATACTAAATCAAAGGGTGGATTTGCTTGTACATCTTCGACTCGGCTTTGCAATGCGGTAACATTATTGATGCCAAGCTCATAGCAAGCTTGCTTTATGAATCGTATGCGTTTACCAAGAGAATCAATCAAGGTAAACGATTTTTCTGGAAATAAAATAGCTAACGGAACACCCGGTAATCCTGGACCTGTGCCCACATCAGCAATATTACTACCGTGTATGTGCTCGCCAACAACCAAAGAATCCATAATATGTTTCACCAACATTTGTTCAGGTTCGCGCACCGAACTTAAATTATAGGCTTTATTCCATTTGTGCATGAGCAACACAAAATTGATTAATTTATCGTGTTGTTCTTCACTTAAGGTAATACTGCTTTGTGTTGTTAACTGCGTGAGTTGGGCTGATAACGACGAATACAGTTGTATCATTTCCATTGATTCACTATCACGCAGATTTTCTTTCATGTTTAAATAACATGTCGTGTTTTTTCAAATATACTAGCAATAAAGAAATTGCAGCCGGCGTAATACCTGAAATACGTGAGGCCTTGCCTAAGGTTTCAGGTCGCGCATCATTGAGTTTCGCCACCACTTCGTTAGACAAGCCAGAAATTTTAGAAAAATCAAATTCTGGGGGTATCAGGGCATTTTCATGACGCTGCGATTTAGCAATATCCTCAAGTTGACGAGAAATATATCCTGCATATTTTATTTGAATTTCGACTTGTTCAGCGGCTTTTGAATCTTCTAGTGCCGGGCCAAAGGCTTCAACTTGCATGAGTTTTTCATAGCTTAATTCAGGACGACGAATTAATTCCTCTAAAGAATGTTCTTTCGTAACTGGGCTTTTTAGCATCCCATTTAACGCATCCACACCAGCATGACCAGGATGTACCCAATGCTTGGCTAAACGCTGTTTTTCAAGTTCGATATGTTCCATTTTAGTCTGAAACGCAGCCCAGCGCTCATCATCAACCAAACCTGCTTTTCGACCCAATTCGGTTAAGCGAACATCCGCATTATCTTCACGCAGCAATAATCTATACTCAGCACGGCTGGTAAACATCCGGTAGGGCTCTTTGGTTCCCATAGTTGCTAAATCATCAATCAATACGCCCATATAAGCTTGGTCTCGACCAATGACTAAACTGTCTTTTTGCTGCACTTGTAGTGCTGCATTTGCACCGGCAATTAGTCCCTGTGCTCCGGCTTCTTCATAACCGGTTGTACCATTAATTTGTCCGGCAAAAAATAAACCTTCTACAAACTTAGTCTCAAGAGTCTGTTTTAAATCTCTCGGGTCAAAAAAGTCATATTCAATGGCATAGCCTGGACGAATAATGTGTGCATTCTCAAAGCCCTTTATGGACCTGACCAAATCCATTTGCACATCAAAGGGTAAGCTAGTCGATATTCCATTTGGATATACTTCAATGCTATTTAAACCCTCGGGCTCTACAAAAATTTGATGTGAGTTTTTATCAGCAAACCGAGTGATTTTATCTTCAATAGAGGGGCAATATCTTGGACCTACTCCTTCAATCACACCGGTATACATAGGCGAACGGTCAAGACCAGAACGAATGATGTCGTGAGTTTTTTCATTGGTATGAGTGATGTAACAAGGAATTTGCGCTGGATGATCCTCAACATTGCCCATAAACGAAAAGACGGGTAACGGCGTGTCTCCGGCTTGTTCTTGCATCACTGAAAAATCTAAAGTACGTGCATCTAAACGTGCAGGTGTACCGGTTTTTAGTCGGTCCACTCTAAACGGCATAGCTCGCAGTTTATCCGCTAATGCGATGGAGGGGGGATCGCCTGCTCTACCGCCTTTATAATTTTCAAGACCAATATGAATAGTACCGCCAAGGAAGGTACCTACTGTGAGTACAACAGTTTTTGCTCGAAACTTTAAGCCCATCTGAGTAACGACACCACACACTCGGTCATTTTCAATGATAAGGTCATCGCATGATTGTTGAAACAAGGTTAGGTTTTCTTGATTTTCGAGCATGTTACGCACTGCAATGCGATATAAGGTTCTATCAGCTTGTGCACGAGTAGCCCTTACTGCTGGGCCTTTTGAAGAATTTAAAGTCCTAAATTGAATACCGGCTTTGTCGATAGCTTTTGCCATTACGCCACCTAAGGCATCAATTTCTTTTACCAAATGCCCTTTTCCAATCCCACCTATGGCGGGGTTACATGACATTTGACCTAAGGTCTCAATACTGTGGGTTAGTAACAGCGTAGAAGCGCCCATACGAGCTGATGCCATAGCAGCCTCAGTGCCTGCATGGCCACCACCAATCACAATTACATCAAAATCATGCTGATAAAACATTTAAAGCTCACCGTTAAACATTGTTCATTAACGCGGTATTAGAGGCGTTAAAAAAAGGGCGCATATTGTATATGAAATTAAATAATTTGAACATGCTTATTAATTATACAATTGTAATATTAAAGATACATCAAACATCAGTTAGGAGTTGCAAGAGCATACATTAGATTTTTATTTATTCACTAGTCATTTTTTTAAGGTTTTTTTTAGCTAAGCTCAAATTTTGAGCGATGCTAATATAAGTAAAGATATATACTAGAGATCTTTATTACTATTATTATTAAGTGAGTGATTTTCTGTGGAAAAGCTAATTTTTAATATAATAATCATGTGTTTATATAATTATTAAGCTTTGGATAAATGATCAATAAGTGATCAATAACTTGTCGGTAAATAGACGTTTTGTCCACAGGGCTTTTTTTTGAAAATTTAGTCCAGATCTTATCACTTCATTGATCACAGACTTATTAGGCACTTATCCACAAGGCATTAGCTAAAAACAAATGAAATATATTACGAAGTTTGCATAGTTTTGCTGACGAAATTGATTATTTAATATACAAAGCTAAGTTGGCTGCCCATAAAGGCAGCCATTTTTTTTATGACAAAGGTGTGACTTTAAATATTCCACTGCCGTCAGTACCTATATAAATATAGCCATCTGGGCTTTGGCTAATACTGCGTAAACGTCCTACATCTTCAAACAATTTGGTTTGTGAGAGGACTTCTTCACCGTTAATTTCCATTAACAGTAAATAACGGAATTTAAGTGAGCCTACCAACATATGACCTTGCCATTCGGGATATTTTTCACTTGTAACAAAATGCATACCAGAGGGCGCTATTGAAGGTGTCCATTGCCACTGAGGTTGCTCCATCCCTTCCATATGGGTTTCTTTGGTAATAACTGTGCCGCTGTAGTTAACGCCGTAAGTAATTAATGGCCAGCCGTAATTGGAGGACGCTTTGATAATATTAATCTCATCTCCACCTTTTGGGCCATGCTCATGTGTCCAAATTACGCCTGTCGCAGGGTGCATTGCCATACCTTGAGGATTACGATGGCCATAGGTATAAATCGTGTCATTTGCATTGGCGATATTCACAAATGGATTATCTTTTGGAATGCTACCATCTGAGTAAATGCGATGGACTTTACCTGCGTCGCGATCGAGTCTTTGCGGATTAACATCACGCTCACCTCTGTCGCCAATAGTGATATATAAATAACCGTCTTTATCAAATTCTAAACGACTGCCGTAGTGAAATCCTTTTTCAGAATTCGGCTCACCATTAAATATTACTTCTTGTTCAACTAACTGCATGTTGTTTAGTTTGGCGCGCATCACAGAGGTATTTTGACCTTCGCCCTCACCCTCGTAACCGGAGTAGGCAATATAAATCCAACCATTGTTGTCATAATTAGGGTCGACCTCTACATCGAGCAATCCGC
This sequence comes from uncultured Glaciecola sp., assembly GCA_964621345.1. Classification (GTDB taxonomy): domain Bacteria; phylum Pseudomonadota; class Gammaproteobacteria; order Enterobacterales; family Alteromonadaceae; genus Glaciecola. The sequence continues at coordinate 9,354 of CAZUON010000022.1, forward strand.
CTTGTGTTGCATCGTTCAATGCGGGCAGGCCTGCTATTTTTTCATCGAGTAGTACACCATTACGAATTAGTCGTAAATCACCGGCTTTATTTGTGACTAATAACTCATCTTTATTAAGCCAGGTCATACCCCAAGGGATGGCTATTGCATCAGTGATCAGTTCTAAATTGAACTGTGTTTCAGTGGGGGAGGTCGTTATTTCTGGTTCTTGTGCACAGGCGAACAATAATGAACTGCTGAGCAATGCGGCTGCACTTAAAAAGGTTTTTTTATATATCATGAGAATCGCCATTCAGTAATTAGATAATCCAATGATCAGTATTTAAGGTGTTTGATACTGATCGTGTTAACTCGGTTTAGTGGATAAGACGTGTTTTCAGGTTAGGAAAATACGAACTACACTATATGTATTGTTTAACACTTATACTGGTTTTGGCCTGAAGAGTTTAGCGATGACTAAATTTCGTTGGGTCGATATCCGCTGTTTTGCTGATTAGATGCTTCTGCTTGACCTTGGGAGAGCGCTTGGCGTCTGCTTGGACCTTGGAATCTCACTTTATAAGTTTCATACTCCTTGAGTGACTCAAAGCAATAACGACCGAGTGCTTTTTCTAGTTCGGCAAGATTATGATTGGTGATCATAATACAATTTTTATTGTTCGCAGCCCGCTGACGCAGCAAATTACCCAGCCAGCTTTGTGCACTTTTTTTGAGTACCGTTTCATTAACGCATACTTCATCAAGTATGAGCAAATCCACTTCATGCAATTGCTTATTAATTTCTCGAAATTGCTGAGCGGCATTGTCATCTGCTTGGTAATCGTAAGAAAAAAAGCGCATTTCTAGTAGTGTTTGTAGTTGGCGATACAATACGGTTGTTTCAAACTGCTGAATTAACTGGTGCGCGATAGCGCCAGCAAGGTGTGATTTACCGCGACCATAATCACCATAAAATAACATCATGTTGGCGTTGGTTTTTCGCCATTTTGGGTCGTTATGCGCTGCAATAATTGAACGAGCGATATCTACCGCTGCGATCACATCGGGTGCATCTTCATTTAAGTTTGCAAAGGTCCAGTGGCTATTTAATTCAGACTGTCCATAAAGCGTTTCAATTCGTTTTTGCTTGCTTTGTTGTTGCAGTTGAGCAATTTCTTGATTGGCTAAAGCATCGTATTGAGCTCGTTGTTTTTTATAGTCATATGCGGGGGCATTTTTATTTAAAGAGTCAACATCTTTGCCCAGCGCTCTGCCTATATCGTTTAATCTATCTTCAAGACTTTTCATGATTGCTCACTATATTTTTTGATGAGTTGCTTTACATTATCATCAAATTCAATGCTTGCTGTAGGTGCTACCCATTGGTGTCCTACTTTACTTTTATCCGCTTGTAACGGTTTTCTCATTCGGCGTTGCTTTAAATGTAACACAAATTTTTGCGTCCATTGATAGGGCGTATTTTGTACCTCAGGGCGGCCGAGCCAATAGGCAATGAATTCACCTAATTCATCGGCATCAAAATAGCTCTCAATGACTCCTACGAGTTGACAAATTTGCTTAAACAACGCTTCGTCTGGTCGCCAGGTCACCATTATTTTATGATGCTGCAGATGGGCACTATCATCGCCTAAATCAAGTGCCGAAATATCTGCTTGAAAAAGCGGTAATGTAACTTGACGTTTATTTAAGCTACGAGAAAACTCTTCATTATTACTTGAGCCTATAGTTTCTTGTGGGTTATCGCGCTTTAAAGCAATTAATCCGACGTCGTTCAATTCTTTAAATAGGGCGCTGACCTCACGACCAAGACTTAGGCAAGTACGTTGGGCATTCAATAGACTAAGAATATCTTTATTATTTACCGTGGTGCTTTGTGCTTCGTAATCAAAATTTGGCCGCAAGTATATGCAATAGAGCACTCTGGCTTCATTTGAAATAGGCTCACGCAGCGCGGCAACTTCAAGACTATTCATAAAGTATCTAATACCTTATCTAAGTAAATAAGCGCCTCATCTTCTGGTACGGGGTGATGCAACACATCGATATGGATAGGGGGATGGACAAGTGTAGCACCGCATTGAGTCAAACTTTCCTCCATTGTGATGGCACCTTGGCAAAAAGTGTCGTAGCTACTGTCGCCTAAGCCAATAACGATAAATTGTGTATTGTTAAAATGCTGCCCAGTTAAGCTATCTTTAAAATCTTGGATATTGTCAGGTAAGTCGCCTGCACCGTGGGTCGAGGTAACAACAATGATGATATTGTTCATATTTATATCTGCCAAAGATGGCTGAAAATAAACCTTAACGTCATGTGAGAGTGCTTTGAGTCGTTCTTCAAGTGCATCCGCTACATATTCGCTCGCGCCTAACACTGACCCCACTACAATTTCAAATTTCACGTATCTTTCCTGTTAAAGCTGTGTTGTCGTAATCGACTCAAGTTGAATGTATTTGTTTATTGATTATTTACCAATACAAAACGACGAGAATATTTTACCGAGTAAATCATCAGAACTGAATTCGCCGGTAATTTCATTTAAATGTTGTTGTGCAATGCGTAGCTCTTCGGCAAGTAATTCACCCGCCATATAACCTTCTAATTGCGACTTACCTTGTTGAATGTGTGTATCAGCAGCAAGCAAGGCGTTAATATGGCGTTGGCGTGCTATTACTTGGTCTTCACCCGTTTGGTCAAAGCCCATGCACGCTTTTAAATGCTGTTTAAGCTCGTCGATACCCAGCTTATCACGAGCGGCAATGCGTATAACCGGGTAGGTTTGGCTTTCATCAATTCCCATGGTTTCGCTAGTTAGATCACACTTATTACGGATAACGCTCAGGCCCATATTTTCGGGTAATTGTGCAAAAAACTCTGGCCATATTTGCTCAGGTTGTGTGGCCTTGCTACTTTGTGCATCGAGCATAAATAAGACTCTGTCGGCTTTTTCAATTTCTTGCCAGGCTCGCTCTATTCCAATTTTTTCTACAGCGTCTGCGCTTTCACGTAAACCTGCTGTGTCAATAATGTGTAGCGGCATGCCGTCGATATGAATGTGCTCTTTTAATACATCTCGGGTAGTACCAGCAATATCGGTTACGATAGCCGATTCTTTGCCAGAAAGGGCATTCATCAAGCTTGATTTGCCCGCGTTTGGCCTGCCCACAATAACCACGTGCATGCCGTCGCGTAACAACGAACCTTGAATTGCTTGTTTTTTAACGGCGTCAAGTTGTGACACGATTTCTTGTAAGTAGCTGTGTACCTTACCATCCGCTAAAAAATCGATTTCTTCTTCCGGAAAATCAATGGCAGCTTCAACATACATACGTAGATGAATGACCTCATCGACTAAACGGTGGATTGTTTTTGAAAAGTCACCTTGTAAGCTCTTTACCGCACTTTTAGCGGCCTGTACAGATGAAGCGTTAATCAGATCGGCAATCGCTTCGGCTTGAGTGAGGTCCATTTTATCATTCAAGAACGCTTGTTCACTAAACTCACCAGGCTTTGCTGAGCGTGCCAGTCCAGTTGCTAAACATGTTTCTAATAGCAGTTGCATTACTACTTGACCGCCATGGCCTTGTAGCTCTAATACGTCTTCACCGGTAAAGGAGTGAGGATTATTGAAATACAAAGCTATCCCTTCATCAATCACTTTACCTTTTGCGTCTTTAAATGCTTGGTAAGTAGCTTGTCGAGGTGGCGGGCATTGCCCCAAAATAACCTTGGCTATATCCACAGTATTAGGTCCAGAAACCCGCACAATACCCACAGAGCCACGCCCAGGAGAGGTAGCTTGTGCAACAATAGTGTCGGTATGTGCAGCTAACTGATTCATCTATTAGTCGCGAAAGTTAGTGAACTGAAGTGGTAACGGTAAGTCTTCTGCTTTTAACAGTGCCATTGCGGATTGTAAGTCATCGCGCTTTTTGCCAGTTACCCGTAATTGGTCACCTTGAATAGAGGCTTGTACTTTAAGCTTTTTCTCTTTGATAAGTTTTACCATACGCTTGGCTAATTCTTGATCAATGCCTTGTTTAAATTCAATGACTTGCTTGTAAGTTTTACCGGTGTGGTCAAAAGGATTTACCTTTAAAGCGCGGGTATCTACTTTCCCTTTTGCGCAGCTATTACGTAACATATCTTGTAACTGCTGTAGCTGGAAGTCTCCTTCCGCCGACAGCACTACGGTGTCATTTTTATACTCAAAAGAGGCTTCAACACCTCTAAAATCAAATCGTGTAGAAAGTTCACGTGTGGCATTGTCAACTGCGTGTTTAACGTCAACATTGTTAAGTTCAGATACAACATCAAAAGAAGGCATAATTAGATTCCTTTTAGCAGAACAAATATTGTGGTGATTATTGGCACTATTATAAACCTTTTAGCCTCAAAAAAATGCACAAAAAAACCCGCAGTAGCGGGCTTTAATGTTTACTCTTACTTATAATGCTCAGTAAAAGTATGGTGCAGGTTAAGACTTTTTAGCACTTAACCCGCGTTTTTCCATTGATGCGTATATAATTTTTGCTTGCACTAAGGTTACTAAGTTACTGATTAACCAGTAAAGCACAAGTCCTGCAGGGAAGAAGAAAAAGAATATACTCATCGCCACTGGCATGTATTGTAATAGCTTTTGCTGCAATGGATCTTGAATTGTCATTGGCTGTAGTTTTTGTAATAAGAACATACTGGCGCCGGTTAAAATTGGCAGTACAAAGAATGGATCGGGTACCGACAAATCGGTTATCCATAATACAAAGTCAGCATGTCGTAATTCAACGCTTTCTAGTAGCACCCAATATAAGGCTAAGAAAATAGGCATTTGTAGAAGTAATGGGAAGCAACCACCCATTGGGTTGACCTTTTCTTTTTTATACATCTCCATCATGGCTTGGGACATCTTTTGTCTGTCGTCGCCATAACGTTCTTTTAGCTGCGCCATCTTAGGGGCTAAGTTACGCATTTTCGCCATTGACTCATATTGCTTTTTGGTGAGCCAGTACATTGCACCTTTTACAATTAAGGTAATGATAATGATGGCTAAGCCCCAGTTAATGACAAACGATTGGATAAGTTTGAGTAAATCAAATAAAGGTTGCGCTAACCACCACAAAATACCGTAATCGACAGTTAAATCTAGGCCACGAGCTAGCTCTGCTAATACCGCTTGGTTTTTTGGTCCCATATACAGTTGTGATGAAATACTTGTGCTATCACCGCTGTTGATAACAACGCTTTCGCCGGTGTAACCAATAATTGCAGTATTTTGTACAATTCTAGAATATAAAGTATTGTTTTGCTCTTGAGGAGGTACCCACGCTGACACAAAATAGTGCTCAAGCATACCAGCCCAACCACCTATTGTTGCAACGCGCATAGGTTCGTCTTCAATGTCACCAAAAGGCAATTTTTCGTAACGCTCATCTTGAGTAGAAAAAGCAGCACCTCTGAAAGTGGGCATAAACATTGAACCACCACTTTGCTTGTTTAAGGTTTGCTTAAGCTGCGCAAATTGTTGCATTTGTTTGGCGTCAGCCGAGTTATTTGTAATGTTATAGTCAACGCTTACAGTATGGCTGTTGCTATCAAATACAAAGGTTTTAGTAACTAATAAGCCGTCGGCAGATTGCCAAGATAGTGGCACACTTAATTGTGTTTGCCCTGACATTGTAAATTCGCTAGCGGTGGCATCGTATCGTGGGCGTCCGCCGGTGCTATCTGGGCCATCTTTACCGACTAGACCACTTTGTGCAACATACAGTGTTGCATCTTGTGGGCTAAGCAGTTGATATGAGTCATTAGCACCTTGGGTAACGGGGTATTGAATCAAATCTGCTTGTACGATGTCGCCACCTACTAAATCGATGGTGACGTGTAAAGTATCGGTAGTTACCTCAATATAACGTTGGCTATTGAGGTTGGTTATGGCAGGTGCAAGGGGGGCATTTTCTTGAATATCGGTAGGGACATCAAGTGCTGAAGCATTGGCCGAGGTCGCAGTAGATTGAACAGAAGGCTGTGCGGAGGGTATTCCGGCATCGGCTTGTGCATCTAAAGTTTGCGTGGTGCTAGGATTAGTGACGGCATTTGCAGGTTGTGGTGCATTTGCGTCTTGGTATTCTATCCATAGTAAAAAGCTTACTAATAATAAGCCAATGATCAGGATACTTCTTTGCGATTCCATAAATCTCTCATTTAAACAATGTTAGTCTTTTTGATGGTGTTTGTGAGTTGTTTTACTCGTGCGTTTTGGCACCATATCTATCCCACCTGGGTGAAGAGGATGACACTTACCAATACGCTTTATGGCTAACAAACTTCCTTTTGCTAAACCATGGGTTTTTAACGCTTCGTGAGCATAACATGAACAACTTGGATAAAACCTGCAATTTTGCCCCAGCAGTGGTGAAACAAACAACTGATACATGCGCACCACACCAATCGCTGGCCATGCCAGCAAAGGGGTTTTTTGTGTGTGCGACGGTGTTTCAGCCTTACTTATTGACATCGTTTTTTCAAACGTCCCCATAAATTTTCAAGTTGCTTGTATATACTAGCATTATCTAGTGCGCCAATACCGTGTTTTGCAACCACAATTATATCAACATTGGGTAAGTCATTTGCATGATGTCGAAAACTCTCACGGACACACCGTTTTATGCGGTTACGCTGAACGGCTAATTTGACACGTTTCTTTGCCACAGTAATACCTAGGCGAGGGTGCGCTTCGCTGTTGTGTCGGGCAAGAATAGTAATGGTAGAAGATGTAGCAGGAATGGCTTGTTCAAAAACAAAGGAAAACTGCCGAGGAGTCAAGAGTCTTGACTCTCTCGGGAAAGATGTCGGCGAATCACTCACTTTGATAGCGAGCTTTTACGCTGATAAGCTCTTTCTGCCTTTTGCTCTACGATTAGCGAGTACTTTACGACCGTTTTTAGTGGCCATGCGAGCACGGAAACCGTGAGAACGCTTACGCTTTATGTTACTTGGTTGAAAAGTTCTTTTCATGACCTGTTCTCGTTCTGTTTATGCTGACGGGTAACACATCATTCCTAAAAAATGGATGTTTTATGACCGTCTCTATTAATCGGACGCGGAATATTAGTGATCAAGCCCCCTAAAGTCAAGGCTAAGAGCCAAAAAAGATGGATATTTTGCTTATTTATATTTGCTTTTTATAGGCGAAGGACTGTGCAACTGCAAAGGATACTATCCACAGAGTGGTAGTTTGCGTATTAGTTATCCACATTTAGCCGGATATCTACAAGGTATTTTACTAAGCTTTTCGTCTTTTATATACTCAAAAAAGCAATGTCCAGGCCATAAATGCACCAAGTGCTGCTTTATTATATAGATGTAAGTTCCTATAACAATTAATAATATGTTGTATTTACAATGAGATAAAGAGTTATTGCTCTGGCTAATGGTGATTCATCAAAATTATTGCTTTTCAGCTGTGGATAAATATGAGGTTTTCACCTATTCTAGTCGGCTATTTGTTACGGACACCCGCCGATTACCACGGAGATTATTTTGACGATAAGCTGGGAAAAATGCTTGGATGTGCTGAAGCACGAAATGTCCAGTGAGCAATTTAATACGTGGTTAAAACCACTAAGGTCAGAATTTGATGGCGAAGCTCTATATTTATTTGCAGCAAATCAGTTTGTATTGTCTTGGGTTAAAGACAAATATTATGAACTCATCAGTAGCACTTTATCGCAGTTATATGGGCAAGATGCGCCTGTTTTAGTGCTCCAAGAAAGGCGTGTTGTAAACACTGCACAAGTGCAAGCTCCCGTAACAAGTCCGATTCAAACAAAAGCGGCTTATTCGCCCTCATTGTCAATTAATCAACCACAAGGTGATACTACAAATAATGCTGCGGCCAATAATGTTTCCCCGCCACCTAACGTACCGTTACCAAAGCTGAATAATCATAAGAGTAATGTAAAACCAGAATATACCTTTGATAATTTTGTAGAGGGTAAGTCGAATCAACTGGCACGAGCTGCGGCGGTGCAAGTGGCGCAAAATCCTGGGCACTCATACAATCCTTTGTTTTTATATGGCGGTACTGGCTTAGGTAAGACGCACCTGATTCATGCGGTGGGTAACGGCATCGTTGCGAATAAGCCTGATGCCAAAATTGTATATATGCATTCTGAGCGCTTTGTTCAAGACATGGTTAAGGCTCTACAAAATAATGCAATTGAAGAGTTTAAACGCTTTTATCGCTCTGTTGATGCGTTATTGATTGATGACATCCAGTTTTTTGCCAAAAAAGACCGCTCTCAGGAAGAGTTTTTTCATACCTTTAATGCCTTATTAGAAGGGAATCAGCAAATTATCCTGACATCGGATCGTTATCCAAAAGAAATAGACGGGGTAGAAGACAGATTGAAGTCTCGGTTTGGTTGGGGTCTTACTGTGGTCATAGAACCCCCCGAACTAGAAACGCGTGTAGCTATTTTGATGCGCAAAGCACATGAGAATAAAATAGACTTGCCAAACGAAGTGGCATTTTTCATTGCAAAGCGTTTACGTTCGAATGTTAGGGAACTAGAAGGCGCTTTAAATCGGGTGATTGCAAATGCTAATTTTACCGGGCGACCAATTACCATTGATTTTGTTAGAGATGCATTGCGAGATTTACTTGCCTTGCAAGATAAGTTAGTTACTATTGATAACATTATAAAGACGGTCGCTGATTACTATAAAATAAAAGTTTCAGATATACTGTCAAAAAGAAGAACCAGAAGTGTTGCTCGGCCTCGACAAATCGCGATGGCCCTATCGAAAGAACTTACTAACCAGAGTCTGCCTGAGATAGGTAATGCCTTTGGTGGGAAAGATCATACTACCGTGTTGCATGCGGTAAGAAAGGTCACAGAATTGAGAGCCGAGAATCACGACGTCAAGGAAGATTACAAGAACTTGATCCGTACACTTTCGTCATAAGCACCTAAACGAGAATAACACATGAATTTTACGATCAGCCGCGAAAACTTCTTACAACCATTGCAGTTAGTATCGGGTGCAGTAGAGCGCCGACATACCTTACCAATATTAGCGAATTTATTGTTAAAAGTGGATGATGGTAAATTATGGATGACCGGTACAGACCTAGAAGTTGAGCTTATTGCCAACGTGGTGTTATCGGGCTCTCATGCTGATGGGCAAATTACAGTTCCAGCAAAGAAGGTTCTCGACATCGTACGTGGGTTGCCAGAAGACGTAACGATTATCTTTGAAGTTACTGATAATAAAGCAGTTTTACGTTCTGGGCGTGCTCGATACTCACTTTCAACCTTATCAGCTGACGATTATCCGAACCTTGAAGATTGGGTTGGCGAAAGCGAATTTGAAATTAGTCAGCATACCTTGAAGCACTTGATTGATTCTGTGCAGTTTTCGATGGCTCAACAAGATGTTCGTTATTATCTAAATGGTATGAGCTTAGAAACTAACGAAAATGAAATTCGTTCAGTTGCTACCGATGGCCACCGTTTGGCGATGGCCGTGCATGATTATTCAGCCGGGCAGTTACCGGTTAAGCAAGTGATCATTCCTCGTAAAGGGGTAATGGAAATCGCGCGCTTGATTGATGAGTCTGATGCAAATATTAAAGTACAATTGGGTTCTAACCACATTCGAATTTTTAGCACATCATTTATTTTTACCAGTAAACTCGTAGACGGGCGTTTCCCTGACTACAACCGGGTGGTTCCAAAGAACACCGATAAGGGTTTAGTGGTAAATCGTGAATTTATCAAAAGTGCTTTTTCACGTGCAATGATTTTAACGAACGAAAAATTCAAGGGCGTTAGATTAAATCTCGATCCAGGTGAGTTAAAAATCACTGCCACGAATCCTGAACAGGAACAAGCAGAAGAGATTATTGATGTTGATTACAATGGCGAGTCGTTAGAAATTGGTTTTAATGTCGCGTATTTAATTGATGCGCTGAATGCTATTGACTCTCAGTCTGTCATTTTCAAGTTGTCTGATTCCAATGCCAGTGCATTAGTCCACGGCATGAAAAAGCAGAATGACGAATTAGTTGAAGATGAATCATCTCAGTATGTCATCATGCCAATGAGACTCTAGTCGTTAAATATTAATATGCATATCACTCAGTTGCGGTTAACTTCTTTCCGCAACTTCTTTGAAGCCTCAATAAATCCTTCCCCTTCATTCAATTTAATTTATGGGTTAAATGGAGCGGGTAAGTCTAGTGTACTAGAGGCTATTCACCTACTCGGTTATGGCCGTTCATTTCGAACAACTAAGGCAAACAATCTTATACATACTGACGCAGATGTTGCGACTAGTTTTTGTCGCTATGTTAATGAGTCTGGTGAGCAGCTATTAGGGGTAAGTAGGAATAAGGCTGATGGTTTTGTTTTTAATATCAATTCTCAGAAAACTCGTCGTATTTCAGATATAGCTAAAATTCTTCCGATTCAAATATTCACCCCTCAAAGTAGTGACTTAATTATAGGTGCTCCAATGCTACGTCGGCGCTTTATTGATTGGCTATTGTTTCACGTGGAACATAATTTTTATGCGGCAAGTAAGGCGTATACTCATGCAATTAATCAACGCAATGCTTTGCTGAAAATGGCGTACGGGAAGCCTGAATCATGGTTTGCTGAACAAGATATGTGGTCATCTATTTTGGTTGAACAAGGTAATATTATAAGCGAACATCGAAAGTGTTATTTAAAGGCCTTAAATAGCGAATTAAAAGCCTTATACGCCGAATTTAAACCTGATGTAGAGATTGATTTGAGGTATACTCAAGGTTGGGAAGCGGGGGCGTCATTACAAGAGTCTTTAGACGCCAAGGTATCAAAAGATATACTAAGAGGAAGTACATCGTCTGGCCCCCATAAAGCCGATATTCAATTTTTGGTAGATGGAAAAAACGCTGCAGAATTTTTGTCGCGAGGGCAGTTGAGAGTCCTTGTCTCGCTGCTACTAATTGCAGAAGTGCGTTTGTTAAAAAAACATACCGGGAAGAGCTGTATATTTTTGGTAGACGATATTGCCGCAGAATTGGATATTGACACTAGAGAGTTTTTTTTGGATACCATTGTCGCTGAACAAGCACAAATATTTGTCACTGCAATAGAGCGCGAGCAACTGTCGTTTGCAGAAAAGTATAACAATAAAAAAGTGTTCCACGTGAAACATCAAAGCGTGAATGAGGAGTAAAAATGTCAGAGAACAACTATGACTCGTCGAGTATTAAAGTACTTAAAGGCTTAGACGCAGTTCGTAAACGCCCAGGGATGTACATTGGTGATACTGATGACGGAACTGGTTTACACCACATGGTTTTTGAGGTTGTAGATAACTCAATCGATGAAGCATTAGCCGGTCACTGTAGTGACATAGTAATCAAAATTCACTCTGATAATTCTGTTTCTGTAAGTGATGATGGCCGTGGTATTCCAACTGACATTCATGAAGAAGAAGGTGTATCAGCTGCTGAAGTTATCATGACTGTACTTCATGCTGGTGGTAAATTTGATGATAACTCTTATAAAGTATCTGGCGGATTACATGGGGTAGGTGTTTCAGTTGTAAATGCCTTATCACGAAAGTTGAAGATGACTATCCATCGTTCGGGTAAAGTGTATGAACAGTCTTACACAATGGGTGTACCCGATGCACCACTAGCACCCATCGCCGACACTGAAAAAACCGGTACCAGTATTCGATTCTGGCCAAGCGAAGAAACATTCACAAATGTTGTTTTCCACTTTGACCTCCTTGCTAAACGTATTCGAGAGTTATCATTTTTAAATTCCGGCGTATCAATCATCCTTGAAGATGAACGCGATGGCCGTAAAGAGCGTTTTCATTATGAAGGCGGCATTCGTGCCTTTGTGCAGTATTTAAATAAAAATAAAAATTCCATTCATCCAAATGCTTTTTACTTCAGCTTAGAAAAAGAAGATGGCATAGCTGTAGAAGTTGCTATGCAATGGAATGATAGTTTCCAAGAAAATGTATTCTGCTTTACCAACAATATTCCACAGCGTGATGGTGGTACCCATTTGGCGGGTTTCAGAGGCGCCTTAACTCGAACGCTGAACAATTACATGGAAAAAGAAGGCTACAACAAAAAGAATAAAACCAATGCAAGTGGAGATGATGCCCGAGAAGGTTTAACGGCGATTATTTCTGTAAAAGTACCCGATCCTAAATTCTCCTCTCAAACTAAAGACAAATTAGTTTCATCAGAAGTTAAGACCGCGGTAGAAAGTGCTATGGGCGAAGAGCTTACAGACTACTTAGCAGAAAACCCAGGCGACAGTAAAATCATTGTAAACAAGATCATTGATGCTGCTAGAGCTAGAGAAGCTGCTCGAAAAGCCCGCGATATGACACGTCGTAAGGGTGCATTGGACTTAGCGGGTTTGCCGGGTAAATTAGCCGACTGCCAAGAGAAAGACCCAGCATTGTCTGAACTGTATATAGTGGAAGGAGACTCAGCTGGCGGTTCCGCTAAGCAAGGGCGTAACCGAAAAAACCAAGCGATATTACCTTTGAAGGGTAAAATACTAAACGTGGAAAAAGCACGTTTTGATAAAATGCTGTCCTCACAAGAGGTTGCTACTCTTATTACTGCCTTGGGCTGTGGTATTGGTAGAGATGAATATAACCCTGATAAATTGCGTTACCACAGCATTATAATCATGACCGATGCTGATGTTGATGGCTCACATATTAGAACCTTATTGTTAACCTTCTTCTTCCGCCAAATGCCGGAGATGATTGAAAGAGGTCATATATTCATAGCGCAGCCACCCCTGTATAAAATCAAAAAAGGTAAGCAAGAACAGTATTTGAAAGACGAACCTGCGCTTACCGATCATTTGACTAATATTGCGGTAGATGGAGCAAGTTTGTTCGTAAGCGATTCGTCACCAGCAATTCAAGGTGTTGCCTTAGAAAATATGGTTAGGTTATATCAGACCACCTTTACGATGATTGCTCGTATGAGCCGGAGAATGCCGGAGTCCATCTTAAAGCAGTTAGTGTATTCTGACGTACTTGACCAAAATCTATTGGACGATAAATCAAAGCTGAGTTTGTTAGGTCAAGAGCTTGTAGATAAGCTTAGTCAGTCTGAAGATACTGGGCAGAGCTTTTTGTTTGAAATAAGACTCGATGATGCTGGTAAAAACGAACTTGTGATCATCATGAAGCGTCATGGAATTGATTACGAATACTTTATAAATCAAGACTTTATGTCTACTCCTGAGTATCAAAAGATGATGTTACTCAATCAGACCATCAACAATCTAATGGAAGAAGGTGCCTACATTCAACGCGGCGAAAAAACCTTAGCAGTAGATAGTTTTGAGCAAGCTCTTGATTGGTTAATGGCCGAAGCTAAACGTGGTCAATATATCCAGCGTTATAAAGGACTTGGTGAAATGAACCCAGAACAATTGTGGGAGACCACCATGGATCCGAACTCACGCAGAATGTTACAGGTGACCATCGAAGATGCCATTGGTGCAGATCAATTGTTTACCACGCTCATGGGAGACCATGTTGAACCAAGACGGGACTTCATAGAGACCAATGCATTGAACGTTGAAAATCTGGACGTTTAGGTACTTGTATATGGAGCAGTATGGTCTTTGCTAAAAGACTCAGTTATTGTTAATAGAAGGTGCTCATTTTGAGCACCTTTTTTTTGTGCGGTACTAAGCTAAACAAACCCTGATGTGGACACCTGAATTGAGCATTACGCGTTCTATGCTTAGTCTCTTAAACGTAGCTAACTTAATATCTTTAAAAGCTAATCGCCACTGCCTGCTAGCGCCGCCTCCGGTTTTAAAATTAAACTAATAATTTTGCTTCCTGCTTTTGGCTCTAACGATGTGTTTGCTGAGAATATATGAACGGCTCCTTCATATATATAGATTAAAGGCACAAGCTCGTGACTATAACGAGCCAAGTATGCTTCATAGTCGAAAGTCTCTGTAATGGGCGTTGTCTTAATGATAGCACCTCGTTGCATGGCACTTGCAAGATAACTGTAGGTAACGAAATTATCAAAAGCACCGAGCTTTTTAGCGTAGGAGTCTGAGACTTGGTGGCTGCTCATTCCCTCGGTGTCTTTACTACTTAGCCCTAATATTGTCGCCTCTTTACCTAGCTCATGCTCAAAATGCATCATTACCAAAGGGTTCAACTGCTTATATGGAGAGAGCATAAGGGCAGAGCCTACGCTTGTGAGGTCTAAATGACGTTGGGCATGCTCTGACATTGGATTTCCGAAATACGTCTTGATACTGCCCATACGCGCGTCTTTTACCGCATCCCAGTTTGTGTCCGCTACTATGACTGGTACATCGTTTTGCTGCAGTTCATGGGCTAAGGCACGCGAAAATTGGTTGGCACCAAAAAGAAACAATCCACGTGCTTCAGGCGAGCGTAAGCCAAGCATTGATGCAACTTTTGCTGAACTTAAGCTTTGTAAAACTACCGTCGCAATGATGATGATAAACACTACTGGCACCAGCACCTCTGCCTGTGGATAGTTCTCAGCTTCAAGTTTTAGTGCAAATAACGCACTTACTGCTGCAGCGACAATGCCCCGGGGAGCTATCCAGCTCAATAAAAGCTTTTCTTTAAAGTTGAGCTGCGTACCTATTGCAGATATAAATACTGAGGCAGGGCGGGCTATCAATATTACTGCAAGTACCACAATGACAGCACCAAAACCAACCGCCTGTATTGCTGCAAAATCCATCCGCGTGGCTAATAAAATAAATAAACCACTGATCAACAGTACACTTAAGGTCTCTTTAAATTCTAATATGTCTGATACATCAACATTCTTCATGTTGGCTAAAATCATACCTGCAATTGTCACGGTCAACAGGCCTGATTCGTGGGCAAGTAAGTTCGAAAAAGCAAAGGAGGCAAGAATAACCGTTAATGTGGCCACATTTTGTAGATAGTGTGGGATGACTTTATGGCGTAAACATAGGCCTAACAGATAACCGGTTAGGGCGCCTAGTACCAGACCAGACAGCACCGTTTGCCCAAACGCGAAGAAGGTATGGGTCAATGCGTCTTGTTGAGTAAGAATGAACTCAAATACTAACACCGCACATAAGGCACCAATTGGGTCAATAATAATACCTTCCCAACGTAAAATATTGCCGATTTTGCTAGAGGGCCTAACCGTTCGCAGCATCGGAACAATAACAGTAGGCCCGGTGACCGTAACAATAGCACCTAAAAGGGCGGCGAGCCCTAGTGGGATATTCAAAAAGTAATAGGCAACGGGGGTGACCACAAGCCATGTAATAAATACGCCAACTGTACATAGGTTGCGAACCATGTTCCCATGACCACTAATATCAGAGAATTTAAGCGTTAACGAACCTTCAAACAAAATAATGGCAACCGCTAAGGAGACAATAGGAAAGAGTAAGTCGCCAAAAAGTTGATCTGCGGTAAAGGCACCAGTTACTGGCCCTATCAACATACCGGCAAGTAATAAAAATAATATGGCGGGAAGTTTAACTTTGTATGCTAAAAATTGACATCCGATGGACAGCAATCCAACGCTGACTAATGCAATACTCGGGTCTATCACATATACACCTTTTAAGAAAAACCAAGTGTTGATGTTAACGCTTAATGCAGCCTAATCCAATGCTAGTCTTTTTACTTAATTGACGCTGCTGATGCTTAGGTTGGGATATTGACTATTGGATATATCTAATTCAAAGCGATATGTAGCTGTTTCAGAGGGCGTGAACTGCAAGTTTAGCGAATCAGAAAAGCAATACAATTCACGACGACTATTAAGTGTCATGCGCTCGTCATCAGAGGCTAAGCCGCAATTGTAGGCTGGCGACCAGGTTTCATCGGCAACTTTAAAAGCGTATGGCTGACCATCGGCAATAAGCTCTATCTCTACAGCTAGGGTACTATTGTCTAGGCGCTGGAACTTAAACGCTTCAGTGGCTTCCCACCAGTTAAAAACGCCTCGCAAATAAATGTCACTGTAGTCTTTCTTTTGCTCAGAAGAAAATAGCTCTGATGAACTAGGCGTGGCGCAACCGGTTAAAGTTAACACCGCGCCAACGATACACATTCTTAGTACTTTACACATAAGCCCATCACAACATTCAACTTCTAAGTCCTTTACACGTTCAGCAACGAAATGTCGGCAACCGATAAAAACAGCAAACGTACATTCGCAATTAAACGAATACGATTTTGCTTTATCGCCTCATCATCGGCCATAATCATTACCTTGTCAAAAAAGGCGTCTAAGGGCTCTTTCAGGGCACTTAACTCTACTAGTACCTGAGTGTAATCGAGTTTATTGTGTTGCTCACTCAAGCTTGCTTTTATCAATGTATATGCATCAAACAGAGCACTTTCTTCCGTTTGTGAAAGCAAGGCTGTGTCGATGTTTTGCTCTTCGCTCACTACTATATTATTTTTATTTAGAATGTTGGCGACGCGTTTGTTCGCTTCAACTAAGCTACCTGCACTAGATAAGTTACTAAATGCAGATACGGCCAATACTCGCTTATTAATATCACTTAGTGAGCCAGTTGTTTCTGCTGCCATCACCGAGTTGACTGCATCAGAAGATATACCTTGGTCGGCATAAAACGCTTTGCAGCGGTCAAATAAAAACGCCGAGACTTGTTCAGCTGCGTCTTTGTTTTTCAGTAAATCGTTAAATTCTTGGGAAACTTTCTCTATTACATCTGTTACTTTGAGTGTTAAGTCAAAGCTGACCAACATACGTAAAATACCAATGGCACTTCTGCGTAATGCGAAGGGGTCTTTATCGCCTTTGGGAATTAAGTTAACGCCAAATATACCAACTAGAGTATCAAGCTTTTCTGCTAGAGCGAGTAACATTCCAACGTCGCTTTGTGGTAACGCGTCGCCCGCAAACCTTGGTAGATATTGCTCTTCAATGGCCACAGCAACTTCTTTGGCTTCGCCGTCATGCAGCGCGTAGTATTTTCCCATGGTCCCTTGTACAGAAGTAAACTCCATCACCATATCAGAAACCAAGTCTGCTTTTGCCAGTAGCGCCGCTCGTTTGGCATGCGCTAATGTGCTCGAGTCATAGCCAATAAGCTTGCCCAATATTTGTGTAATATTTGCTACACGTTGGCTTTTATCTGCAATGCTTCCTAGCGATTTTTGAAAGACGATGTCTTTTAACTTAGCTGATTTATCAGCTAGACTCGTCTTTTTATCGGTTTCAAAGAAAAACTCAGCATCTGCGAGGCGAGGGCGAATCACTTTTTCATTACCAGAGATGACCTGTGCCGGGTCTTTGCTCTCTATATTAGACACGAACAAGAAGGTTTCACTTAAATCCCCATCTTGGGTCAATAAAGGCACGTACTTCTGATCGTCTTTCATTGTATATATGAGCGCTTCTTTAGGTACTTGTAAGAAACGCGCTTCAAACTTGGCTTGTAGCACGACAGGCCATTCTACAAGTGATGAAATTTCTTCTAGTAGGGTTTGGTCATAATCAGCAATTAAACCTAAGGCATCAGCTTGTGTTTGCAGTTGGTCGGCAATTGCATGCATGCGCGTTTGATAATTCGCCAAAACGTATTGCTCTTTCATCTGATTTTCGTAGCTATCAGCATGTTCCATTGTAAAACGGTGCTCGCCATGAAAGCGATGCCCTGAACACTGATTCGATGAGGCAATATCCATGATATTAGCGTTAAGTACTTGTCCACCATACATCACGCACAAGGTGTGCACCGGGCGAATGAATTCAGCTTGCTTATCGCCCCAGCGCATCGCTTTGGGTATGGGGAGCTGCTTAAGTGCTTGATTAATAACATCTTCGATAACATCAGCTAAGCGTTTACCTGGAACGATTGCTTTGTGTAGCAACCACTCGCCTTTATCGGTAACAAGACGCTGGGCATCGGCAACTTCAATACCATTTGCGCGCGCCCAGCCGCTAGCGGCTTTAGTTGCTTGGCCGTCTGCGTCAAAGGCTGCTGATACTGCTGGCCCGCGCTTTTCAACTTCTTTATCGGCTTGTATATTTTGACACTTGCTTAAGCGCAGCGCTAAGCGACGCGGTGCGCCGTAACTAAACACCTCTTCAAAACTGAAATCGCGCTTTGTAAGTTCACTCTTAATACCTTGAGTAAAGCTATCACTCAGTTGCTTTAATGACTTTGGTGGAAGCTCTTCGGTACCTAGCTCAATTAACAAGGTCTCTAGTGCAGTATTATTCGTCATTTTTTATTTTACTCCTGCGCTAGTATTAGTGTTTGTGCTCGATGTGCAAAGCGGGAAACCTAAGGCTTCTCGTGAATCAAAGTACATTTGCGCAACGGCTTTAGATAAGGTGCGCACACGCAAAATATAACCTTGTCGCTCGGTCACTGAAATGGCATGACGAGCATCTAGTAAATTAAACGCGTGAGAGGCTTTCATTACTTGCTCGTAAGCGGGCAAGGGTAACTGAGCTTCGATTAATTTCTCACAGGCTTTTTCACATTGGTCAAAGCTTTCGAACAGAAACGGTACGTTGGCATGTTCAAAGTTATAAGCAGACTGTTCTTTTTCGTTTTGCAAAAAGACATCGCCATAAGTGATGGTACCAAAAGGTCCTTTGGTCCATACCAAATCATAGATACTATCAACGCCTTGCATATACATCGCTAAGCGTTCTAGTCCGTAGGTAATTTCGCCAGTTACGGGCTTGCATTCAAGGCCACCGACCTGTTGGAAGTAGGTAAACTGCGTAACTTCCATGCCATTTAACCATACTTCCCAGCCTAAGCCCCAAGCACCCAGTGTGGGAGACTCCCAGTTATCTTCAACAAAGCGAATGTCGTGTACTAAGGGGTCAAAGCCCAAGGCTTGTAAAGAGCCCAGATAGAGTTCTTGAATATTGTCCGGTGAAGGCTTGAGCATGACTTGAAACTGATAGTAATGTTGCAGTCGATTCGGGTTTTCACCGTAGCGGCCGTCTGTAGGGCGTCTACATGGCTGAACATAGGCACTGTTCATAGGCTCTGGGCCTAATGAGCGCAAAAATGTCATTGGATGAAAGGTACCGGCACCCACTTCCATATCGAGGGGCTGAATAATCACACAACCTTGTTGTGCCCAGTAATCTTGTAGGGCAAGAATCAGCCCCTGAAAAGTATCGAGATTGTATTTGTGCATGTCAGCCCGCTTTATCTTCGCCAGAGCATTAAAATAAGGCGCGTAGTATACCTTGTATTACTAGCCCTTGGTAACCCTTGAAGCGGAACAAAAAAGCCTTATTGGCTCCCAAATAGCTTTAGTTTTTCGGTTTCGACCAAAATTGCTGATTCAGCTTCACTTTCAAACTGCTCGCGCTCTTTGTCTTGTGCCCTGCGCTGTGCTTTCGAAAGGGCTGCTCGTTGCTCATGGGTTGGGTAGCCTTTCACTTTATCAAATAATGCGTGCACGGCAGGGTAATGGCTTTTGTAATCGGGTAGGGGGTCTAGGGGCATAGCCTCGAGTAGGCGGCAAATACGGATGACGCCTTCAGATAGGTCGCATTGTTGTTGCTGCATGGCAAAAGCAATCGTCTGAATACTTGTCGTCATGCTCTCAATGCGTTTGTTTCTGGCCTGTTGGTGCCTGTTTTTTTGTGCCTGTAGCAAAAATAAAAGCCTACCGGCATAGATGCTTAATGCGATAATAATTAAGGCACCTACGCCAAGTAAAATCCACTGCATAATTGTCTTCTAGTCTTTGAAATCGTCTAGTCTTATTGCATCTAACTGTGCAAAGGGATCAATCTCTTGCTCAGATACATCGTCGTCACTGTCAATACCGAGCATGTCGCAAAGCACTTTGTGTCGCTTTAAGGTTTTGTCGAGGTAGGTCTGCTCATCACTGTTTAGTTTTTTCTGTTCCTGTTTTGTTAAAAGCGCTTCTAAGCGCGGGTCTTGTTCAATCGCATCTAGTTCTTGTTGTGGCGTTTCGTAACGAGGCTTCGGTTCGGCCTCTACTTTTGTGACTGGTTTATGTTTATATTTGCCAAGGTCAATGGATTTTTTGCTACCAATGCGCGCATCCAACTTTTGGTTATTGTTACCTTTGCCATTGTCGTTCACTGCAACTTGTTGACGTGTCCCTGCTTTGTTCCCAGAGGTCTTTGTCGATTTACCTAGCTGCGGTTTACTAGGTTTTCTTGGACTTTCTGTTTTAGTGATCCCGATTTTACCGACTTTTCGAGATTTTTTTACGCGTGCCATAATGTTCTCTTGATTGATGTTTAGCTTGAAACGACGTTATTTCATCATCGTTTGTATAGTAGTGCAGACCTAAATGCCAAGACATTGGTCTTTATATGAAATGGGTTAATATCTCTTAAATGTTGGAGACAAGAAAAAAGGTGATACCCGAAGATATCACCTTAATGTAAATAGTGTCTTGTGACACCTCTCCCGTTTAGCACATCATGTGCTTAGGTTACTTATTTCTCTTTTTATTCTTCTTATCAAAATAAGCGTATTGTTTTTGGTATTCCGTTACGCTTTATTATAGTAAAAGCATACTCACAAACGCTGTAATAATCAAGCTTTGCAAGTAAGTTGCTGAGCATATTACCCAAGTTAAAAAAATTTACAACTTATTTACATCACTTTTTCTATCGAAGTTTTCGATAATATGCTTAAGCCTTGAATTACAAAGAGAAAAGCTCGAATTAATATAACCCTTCTAGGTAAGCAGAAAGAATTTCAATGTCTTCATCGGTTAATTTAACAGCAATATCGCGCATCATGCCGTTTAAATCATTATTGCGTTGTCCGCTACGAAACATCTCTAACTGCTGTTTGGTGTATTGAGCATGTTGTCCGCTCAATACTGGGAAGCCAGCTAAATTCATTCCTTTACCATCTGCACTGTGACATGCGATACAAGCAGTAATTCCGCGCTCAGCATCTCCGCCCCTGTATAAAGCTTCGCCTGCGGCAATCACATCTTCTGGAGCAGAGCCTATTTTGAGTTCTTGACTAGAGAAGTAGGCGGCAAGATCTTTCATATCTTGCTCAGACAGTGGAGCTGCCATGCCATTCATAACAGCATTGTTGCGGCCTTCCTTACCGGCCGTTTGGCCCGCAAGTTTAAATTCACTCAGTTGCTTAAACAGATAACCGGCGTGTTGACCCGCAATTTTCGGATTAAGTGGGATTGCACTATTACCGTCGGTGCCATGACATGCTGCACAAGTAACAGACTTCGCTTTTCCTGCTTCAGGATCACCGTCTATCGCGACGCTAGTTGCGCTTGTGAGGATGAGCCCTAAAAGCAAACATAAATTTTTCATACTTAATCTCTCTTAAGATACGGTTTAACCAATCACCATACTGTGATGGGCGTATATTTTACACAAATCCACTATTAAAAAAACTCTTACCTAGTAATACTATCGATTTAAATGCATGATCGGTAAATGAATTCATACACTTTTTGTCTGTTTCTAACAAATTTTGGGAACTTATGTCATATTTTACACAAGCTAAATTTTTAACCAGCGCCCCCGATATCGCCCATTTAGACCCATTCGACGGCATCGAGATCGCTTTTGCAGGGCGTTCTAATGCTGGGAAGTCTAGTGCGCTAAATAAAATAACGCGTCAAAATAATCTGGCTCGCACGAGTAAGACCCCTGGCCGGACGCAACTGATCAACTTATTCGAGCTCGACGATAAGCGACGTTTAGTTGATTTACCCGGTTACGGATACGCTAAAGTGCCCCTCGCAATGAAGCAAAAGTGGCAAAAGGCTTTAGGAGAGTATCTGCAAAAACGCGAATGTCTGAAGGGTTTAGTTGTGTTAATGGATATTAGGCACCCCTTAAAAGACCTCGATCAGGAGTTAGTGTACTGGGCGGTGAGTGCTAATTTACCGGTGCTGTTGCTACTCACTAAAGCCGACAAATTAAAAGCAGGTAAGCGCAAACAACAAGTGCTAATGGTCCGCGAGGCCTCAATGGCGTTTATGGGAGATGTTCAGGTACAAGCTTTCTCTTCGCTAAAAGGCATTGGTTTGGGAGAAGCTGAGGGGATATTGTTAAATTGGTTAGGAATTGAAAAACCGGCTAACAAAAACGCATAGCCTTAAAACAAGAAAGCCCCGAAGAGACTTCGGGGCAAACCACTAGGGACAACACACACTATGTAAGAGTAAGGGCCTTGCAATTAGTTCCAATTAAAATAAAAAATTGTGAATTAATGCGCTTCATCCCAGTTTTCCCCTATTCCCGCTTCAACGACCAATGGCACATCGATGCTTACGCACTTCTCCATAATCTCGCAAATTTTAGGCACAAAAGTATCAAGTTTGTCTTCACGTATCTCAAAGACCAGTTCATCGTGAACTTGCATGATCATGATGATGTCTTTTGTGTCTCCTAAGCTATCAATCCATGCAGCTACATCAATCATCGCTTTTTTGATGATATCGGCTGCAGTGCCTTGCATCGGTGCATTGATCGCGGCTCGTTCCGCGCCTTTGCGTCTTGCCCCATTACTGGCGTTGATTTCGGGCAAATATAAACGCCGATGAAACACCGTACTGACATAACCGCTTTGTTTGGCGCCCTCACGGGTTGATTCCATATATTTGAGCACGCCTGGGTAGCGTTCAAAATATAAATCCATATACATTTGTGCATCTTGGCGAGAAATATTCAATTGTTTAGATAATCCAAAGGCACTCATGCCATAAATCAGACCAAAATTAATTGCTTTTGCACTGCGGCGTTGATTGGTTGTGACGTCTTCTAAACTTACGCCAAATACCTCTGCGGCAGTTGCGCTGTGTATATCCTTCCCTTCGCTGAAGGCCTTTAATAATCCAGGGTCTTTGCTTAAGTGCGCCATTATTCTTAGTTCAATTTGAGAATAATCGGCAGCAACAATCTTATAACCTGCTTGCGGAATAAACGCCTGACGGACTTGGCGGCCTTCGGCTGTGCGAATTGGAATGTTCTGTAGATTCGGATCGCTAGAGGAAAGTCGTCCGGTAGCGGTAACAGCTTGATGATACGAGGTATGCACGCGGTTACTACGGTGATGAATCATCTTCGGTAACTTGTCGGTATAGGTGTTCTTTAGTTTTGAAAGACCACGATACTGCATAATAAGCGCCGGTAACTCATAGTCATTGGCAAGCTCTTGCAATACTTCTTCTGATGTTGAGGGCGCGCCTTTTGGGGTTTTCTTTACCACCGGCAGCGACATTTTCTCAAACAAAATATGTTGTAATTGTTTGGTTGAACCTAGGTTAAAGGCTTCCCCCGCAAGTTCGTGAACTTGTTCTTCGAGTTCTAAAATACGTTTCGCGAGGTCTTGGCTTTGTTGCCCTAACATCTGCGAATCAATCAATACGCCGGTTTGTTCCATCTTCGCTAAAATAGAAGACAAAGGCACTTCTATATCATTTAATACCTCGGTAAGTCCTTCTTGCTTATCGAGCAGGGTGCTTAGAGCCTCGTATAAGCGTAAGGTAACATCGGCATCTTCAGCTGCATAGGGACTTGCTACCTCAAGCTCAAGCTGGTTAAAGGTAAGTTGTTTGGCACCTTTGCCCGCAATTTCCTCAAAGCCAATACATTTGTGACCTAAGTATTTAAGCGAGAGGTTATCCATATTATGTTTCGTTGCAACACTGTTTAACACATAAGATGCGAGCATGGTGTCACATAAAATTCCTCTAAGCTCAATATTGTAATTAGCCAATACGTTTTTATCGTACTTAATATGCTGACCAACCTTCTTATTATTGTCCGCTTCAAGCTCGTCTTTAAGCTCAGCTAATACCCAATCACGGTCGAGTTGTTGTGGCGCGCCGGCGTAGTCATGGCCTAAGGGAATGTAATAAGCGTCATTTTCTGCAAACGCTACACTGATACCCACTAACTCTGCTTGCATATAGTCGATGCTCGTAGTTTCGGTATCAATGGCATAATACTTTGCGTTTTCTAGCTTTGTTTTTACTTCAGAAAATACACCTTCATCTAGTACGGTATGGTATTTGTCGTGTTGAAACTCAGCGTTTGCATGCTCTTCCTCGTCCTGATTTGAATTAGATGATGAGCCTTCTACCGCTTGGGTATAATCTTCGGAGTTACCGCTAACTTCACTGAGCCACTTCTTAAATTCTAACTCGGCAAATAAGGTCTTTAACTGATCTTTATCCATGTCGGTCATATTGAGATTTGTCGGCACATAGTCGAGTTCAAGATCGCATGCAATGGTCGCAAGTTCATAAGAAAGCAAGGCCTGTTCTTTGTACTCGGCCATTTTTGCCGCCATGGTCTTGGCACCTCTAAAATTAAGGCTCGCGATTTTATCTAAGTTCTCGTAAATGGCGTGCACGCCACCAATGCCGTTTAACATCGCAACAGCGCTTTTATCACCCACGCCAGGGACGCCGGGAATATTATCGACTTTGTCGCCCTTTAGCGCTAAAAAATCAATGATTAGCTCAGCAGGTACACCGAATTTTTCGACCACGCCTTCTAAATCCATAGTGGTGCGAGTCATGGTATTAATTAAGGTCACATGTTCGCTCACTAATTGCGCCATGTCTTTATCGCCGGTACTAATAACGCATTCAATGCCTTGTTCTGTCGCTTGTTTGGCAAGGGTACCAATCACATCGTCAGCCTCTACTCCAGGCTCAACAATAATTGGGAAACCCATCGCTTTTACGATGGTGTGCAATGGCTCGATTTGGCTGCGCAGTTCATTGGGCATAGGGGGGCGGTTAGCTTTGTATTGATCATATATTTCATCTCTGAACGTTTTACCTTTAGCGTCAAATACCACTGCCATATGGGTAGGTTGATAGTCTTTGACTAGGCTTCTGAGCATATTGACTACACCATAGATCGCCCCGGTGTCTTGGCCTTTGCTGTTGGTAAGCGGAGGGAGCCCATGAAAGGCTCTGAATAAATAAGATGAGCCGTCAACGAGGACTAAGGGAGCTGTACTGGCTTTGTGCATAATTCGGTTACTCTTATATCGTTATTGCTCTAAGGTATTGAAAAATATATATTATTTTAATGTTTGATTATTATTCGCTTGTGGATAACTTTGTTGGTAAGTAAAAAAAAGACACAAAAAACCTACCTCCACCAGTTTGGCGAAAGTATATCAAAGTTGCTTCAAGAATAATGCATAAACGACAGGCGTATATCCTTTACCGATTTATTGTTACTGCTTGCGAGTAACGTTTTTTATTTACTTCCTTAATGCTAACTTACCGAAGGCTCGATGAATTAGACGCACTAAATTTAGCATAAATTTTGAGCTTGCCAAGTAATAAATTACATAAATTTTTTTGTCGTTGAGCTTCAATGGCTTACAAATGAAATTTTATTTTTGGCATTGTGTTTGAGTTTTTTTTGCGAAAGGCACACAATACATTACACTGAATGCAGACACTCATTATTCGCTTTCTTAGGCTTGAGTTGTTTGCACTTAGGCTCTTATTCCAACACAAGGCAAACGCATTGCAATACCGCGCCATCATTAGAATTTTAGGCTTACTTGTCGCTTTATTTAGCGTCACCATGTTGCCGCCTGCCTTGATTTCCCTGATTTATCAAGACGGAGGAGGGCTTGCGTTCGTCGTTGCCTTCTTTTTGAGCTTGGTAACGGGTTTGGCCATTTGGTATCCCAACCGAGGCAGTAAAGAAGACTTACGCGCTAAAGAAGGTTTTTTGATTGTTGTTTTGTTCTGGACAGTACTTGCGATGTTTGGAGCTTTGCCCTTCGCGCTACTAGACCAACCACAAATGACAGTCACCGATGCGATTTTTGAATCCTTCTCAGGTTTAACTACTACCGGCGCCACTGTTATTGAAGGAATTGAGTTTTTACCTAAAGCGGTGCAGTTTTACCGTCAGCAATTACAATGGTTAGGCGGTATGGGTATCATCGTGTTAGCCGTTGCTGTGCTGCCCATCTTGGGAGTAGGGGGCATGCAGTTATATCGTGCAGAAACCCCAGGCCCGGTGAAAGACTCCAAAATGACGCCACGGATTGCAGATACTGCAAAGCACCTTTGGTACATCTATTTATCACTTACTATTGCTTGTTCGTTTGCCTACTGGCTAGCGGGAATGAGCCTTTTCGATGCGGTATGCCATGCATTCTCTACCATTGCCATTGGTGGGTTTTCAACTTACGACGCAAGTTTGGGGTATTTTAATAGCGTGGCGGTTAACATCGTTTGCGTGGTATTTTTATGGATTGCCGCGCTTAACTTCTCGCTTCACTATGCCGCGGTGAGTGGTCGCAATATCAAAAATTACTTCAAAGACCCTGAATGTAAAACCTTCTTTACCTTGCAGTTTGCTTTGATCACGGTATGTTTTCTGGTGTTAGTCAAATACTCGGTATACGACAGTGCAGAACTCGCCCTAGACCAAGCACTCATTCAAGCGGTCTCTATTAGCACCACCGCGGGTTTTGCGACCACCGATTTTTCTTCATGGCCAGCTTTTTTGCCAATCTTACTAATATTTTCAAGTTTTATTGGCGGTTGCGCCGGTTCAACTGGCGGCGGACTAAAAGTTATTCGTGTGTTGCTACTATTTATACAAGGTAAGCGCGAAGTCGACCGTCTTATTCATCCAAAGGCTGTATATGCCGTCAAGCTCGGCGACAGAGCCATTCCCTCTCGAGTTGTCGAAGCGGTATGGGGCTTCTTTGCAGCCTATGCAATTGTGTTTGTGATCATCATGATTGGTTTGATTGGCACAGGCCTTGACAATATCACCGCGTTTTCCGCTACCGCTGCCACCTTAAACAATCTAGGTCCAGGCCTTGGTGGCGTTGCTGGTACGTATGCGGAGGTGTCTGATGGTGCTAAGTGGATGCTGGTCTTAGCCATGTTGTTTGGTCGTTTGGAAGTGTTTTCCTTACTTGTACTGTTCTCGCCGACCTTTTGGCGTAGTTGATGCGCAGTGCTAGTACAACAAAATAGCGTCATCGTGGCGTAG
>CAZUON010000022.1:36514-48481 GCA_964621345.1 uncultured Glaciecola sp.
ATAGCGTCATCGTGGCGTAGGCCACGACCTCCTTGGCTTAACACTTCAGTTATCTGAGGGAGGTACCGGCCTTCGCTGGTACGACATCGTTAACTCCAAGTCAAACGCCCCAAAATAAGGAATGTTTAGCCAAAAAAGAGCGCGCTAGGTTGAAACAGTTTCTCAACATCCCAAATAAACTTTTTGTCGACTAAAAACAGTATCACATGGTCATTGGCCTGAATTAGCGTGTCGCTATGGGCAATGATCACTTCATCTTCTCTGACAATGGCACCAATAGTAGTACCCGGCGGTAGTTTTATATCCTGAATTTGTTTACCCACAACCTTTGATGTGGACTCATCCCCATGCGCAATCGCTTCGATGGCTTCTGCCGCCCCACGTCTTAGTGAGTGAACGTTTACTATGTCTCCGCGCCTTACATGGGTAAGCAGTGCAGATATTGTTGCTTGTTGGGGAGAAAAGGCAATATCAATATCACCGCCTTGCACAAGATCAACATAGGCGCTGCGCTGAATTAACACCATGGCTTTTTGCGCACCCATGCGTTTGGCTAGCATTGCCGACATGATATTTGCTTCATCATCGTTGGTAACGGCAATAAAGGCATCAACTTGTTCAACGTTTTCTTCTGATAATAATGAGGCGTCGGATGCATCGCCTTGAAAAACGGTTGCTTTATCTAACACTGTTGATAAATATTGTGCTCGCTCAGCACTATATTCTATTAGCTTAACGTTATGTTTCTCTTCTAAGCGTTTGGCTAGACCCGCACCAATTAATCCTCCGCCAGCAATCATAATGCGTTTATAACTCGATTCTAGCTTTTGCAGTTCACTCATCACTGCTCGAATGTGCTTGGTATCGGCAATAAAAAAGACTTCATCGTCGGCTTCAATTACAGTAGAGCCAAGCGGACGAATAGGGCGACCTCGGCGATAAATTGCCGCTACTCGGGTATCGACATTGGGCATATGCTCTTTTAATGCTGATAATGCATGTCCTACTAACAAGCCGCCATAATAGGCTTTTACTGCTACTAAGCTTGCTTTACCTTCTGCAAACTCCACTACTTGCAAAGCACCGGGGTAATCAATTAGTCGTTTTATCGCGGTGGTTACTAACTGCTCTGGCGCAATTAAATGATCAACCGGAATATCTTGATGCTTGTATAATTGTTTTTGATAAATGATGTACTGTTCGGAGCGAACGCGAGCAATTTTGGTGGGGGTTTTGAACAAGCTATAGGCGACTTGGCAGGCCATCATGTTACTTTCATCGCTGCTCGTTACCGCAATTACCATATCGGCATTTTCTGCGCCTGCTTTTTTGAGAATATCGGGGTGCGAGCCAATACCGCACACTACCTGCAAATCTAAACGATTTTGTAAGGATTCTAAAATACCTATGTCGGAATCAACAATGGTGATTTCGTTGTTTTCGCCTACTAAGTTCTCAGCGAGTGTGCCGCCAACTTGACCTGCGCCAATGATGATGATTTTCATCGTTTTATTCTCATCAATCTATATGCGTTATTATTATCTTACGCTGACTTTAGCAGTCTAGCGTAAAAGAAACCATCCATGTTTTGCTCACCCGGTAAAATTTGCCAGCAGCCATTAGCGTTCGCGTTTTCATGGGTGATTGGTAAAACTTCCGCGTCAGGGTGCGCGTCTAAAAAGCGCGTTATTTGTTCGGTATTTTCTTGCGCAAGGATAGAACACGTCGCATAGAGTAGAGTGCCCTTTGGCGCCAATTGAGCCCAGGCACGCTCTAGTATTTGGTATTGCAGTTCGACTAACACCTCAATATCTTGCGCTTTACGATGCCATTTTATATCAGGGTGGCGCCGTATCACACCGGTAGCGGAGCAGGGCGCGTCTAACAGTATTTTGTTAAATAATGGCAGGTTTTTGTAGGTACTTTCATTGCTGGCATCGGCGTTAATCACATGAACACGGTTTTTAAACCTTGCTAAGTGGCCGAGCCGGTTTAAGTTTTCAAGTGTGCGGTCGTTGCGTTTCTCGACATTATCCAGTGCATAGAGTGCGCCTACATCTGGACAGGACTCAAGTATCGCTGCGGTTTTACCGCCAGGCGCGGCGCAGGCATCAAGTACAATGTCATCAGTTTGTACATCTAGTAAGATTGCGGCTTGTTGCGCGGCGAAATCTTGTACCGAAAAGCCTCCCTCTTCATACATAGGAAGCAGCGTCACGTCACTGTACTTTTCAAGCTTCACCGCATAGGGCGCATGTCTTGTGTATAAGGTGCCTTCTGCATCTAATTTTTGGCAGTAGTCATCTAAGCTGGTGACAAGTGGGTTAACTCGCAACCACAGTGGCGGCTTGTCTTGCATGGCAGCGCATAACGCGTCAATTTTTTCAGGGTACAAAAGCACGAGTTTTTTGTAGAGCCACTTAGGCAGGTTAGCAATTACATGTGGCTCATTAAGTGTTTGTTGCGCCAAGTTGTGACGCTCAAAGTTTCGCAAAATAGCGTTTACTACACCACTTAGCTGAGGTTGTTTTAACACCTTACTGGCATTGACCGTTTCGGATACTGCGGCATGAGATGAGGTGCGCATAAAAGCCTGTTGAAACAAACCCACCATAATCACTTGTTCTATTATTTTTTGCTGCTTTTTAAGTGGTTTGTCGAGTAGCTGACGCAGCCAGCTTTGTAGGGTAGGTAATACTCGTAGCACACCAAACACGGTTTCTTGCAGCCATGCGCGGTCTTGCGCTTTTTCGTGCCGCTTAAAGACCGCAGGCATAACTTCTCGAGAAGAGGCTCCGTGTTCCAGTATTTGCATGAGTGCCCAAGCCGCATCTGCTCTTAATTGTGGTTGATGCCGCGGTGCGCTTTCTCGTGTTGGGAGGCTACCTTTTGCTTTATTTACCATGATGCATATTCACATTAAACCACACTGCCAACACAAAATAAGTCAGGGTTACCATTTACTATCTGAGCAACTTCTTGTGCTTTTTTCCCGGGCATTTGTAAAGAGGTGATACGTAACATACCGCCTTTACAGGCAATATCTAAGCCTTGTTTGCTGTAGTTGATTACCCTTCCGAAATGCAGATCGTTACCTCGCTCAGAGTCGCTTTGCGTAATATCGTTTTGTATGACATTTTGAGCGCGATGAATTTTTACATTTTGCCCTTCGTACTCAAACCACGCCATTGGCCATGGGTTAAAGGCACGCACGTTTCGTTCCAGTTGTTCGCAAGGCATCGTCCAGTCACATTTAGCTTCTGCTTTGCTTAGTTTTTTAGCATAAGTGGCTTGTGAATCATCTTGTTTAACTGCAGACAGCGTTGGCAGTTGTTCTAAGCACTCTAGTAAGGCAACTGGCCCTAAAGCTTCGAGTTTTTTATACATGCTTGCGCTGGTGTCATCACTTACAACATTGATGGATTTTTGTAACAACACATCTCCAGTGTCGAGGCCTTCATCCATCTGCATAATGGCAACACCGGTTTCGCTATCACCCGCCCAAATAGCGCGTTGAATAGGAGCGGCACCTCGCCACTTAGGCAATAGTGAACCATGTACATTTAAGCAACCCAAAGGCGGGGTAGTTAATACAGTTTTTGGTAAGAGCAAGCCATAAGCAACAACTATCATAATATCGGCTTGATACTGCTTAAGCCTTTTTATTGTGTCGTCAGATTTAAAATTATCTGGTTGCTCAATTGCAAAATTATGTTTTAAGGCAAGCTCTTTAACTGCACTAGCTTTAAGCTGCTTACCGCGACCTGCTGGACGATCTGGTTGCGTGTAAACCGCCTTGATTGTATGTTTTGCATCTATCAGCGCTTGTAAATGCGCCGCTGCGAAATCGGGGGTACCGGCAAAAACGATGTTCATATCAAAGGCTCTTGCATGTGGCTACGAGCACAGCATTATGCATCACGAGCAGCCAACTTTGCTTCTTTCTCTAGTTTTTTCTTGATTCTTTCTCGCTTTAAAGACGACAGGTAATCTACAAAAAGCTTACCTTGCAAGTGATCAAGTTCATGCTGAATACAAATAGCAAGTAGACCGTCCGCTTCTAGTTCAAAGGGCTTGCCGTTTTCGTCTAAGGCTTTCACGGTGATAGATTCAGCACGGTCGATTTTTGCATAATTATTGGGTACAGACAGGCAACCTTCTTCGCTGACTGTAGTACCATTTTTGTGCGTAATTTCTGGATTGATAAAGACGCGCGCTTCTTCTTGGTCGTCGCTCACATCCATCACGACAACACGTTTGTGTACATTCACCTGCGTGGCCGCTAGCCCAATCCCACGCTCGTCGCGCATGGTTTCAAACATGTCACTTACTAATTGTCTTATATTGTCATTCACTTCTTCCACAGGCTCTGCAATAATACGCAAGCGTTCATCAGGGAAGGTTAATACTTCTAATACAGCCATAAAACCACTCTTTAGGTCAGTATACAAATCCATACGAATGCGACAGAATTTGTATTTATTATCACCGAATGTGTCGTAACATGATACATTGCGAACATAAATCGCTAATTTATATAGATTTAGGGTTTAATTTATAAAATTCAAACCGATAACGAATTATACAACAGTCATGTTATTAATAAACTGATATTCGTACAGGAAGCCTATCATGCCGTTAAAAAGTCTCATTACACGCCTTATTGCTCTTATCGCGATAAGTCTTTGCCTAGTTCAATCAGTGCATGCGGATGTAGTGAATATTAGAACCGATGCACCACAAACTTATGTGGTAGAAAAAGGAGATACCTTGTGGGATATCTCCAGTTTGTTTTTAGATCAACCGTGGCGTTGGCCTGAGTTGTGGCGCAGTAATACACAAATAGAAAATCCTCATTTGATTTATCCCGGCGATATGTTGCGACTGCGCTGGCGTAATGGAGTGCCTAGCCTTGAGGTTGTCAGAGACAAACCATTGCTCACGCTCACACCTGAAACAAAGCGAATCGAAAAGCAAAATCCCATCAATGTTTTGCCTTGGGATGCAATAAAGCTGCATATTAACAACGACAGCATCATGACTGTCGCAGACTTCCAAGCACTTCCTCCTGTGTTGAGTGATAGAGAGGGGTCAGCACGTTTTGTTGACGACGACTATGTTTTAACAAAAGCGCTAGCCACAGCTAAAGAAGCAGAAGGGACTGAGTTTGAGATTGTACGTAAAGAGCGTGAGATTTATGACAGCTTAGGCGCTATGTTAGGCGTTCAGGTAATTCAACTAAGCGGTGCAGAATTTTCTACAGATGTTAATAG
This sequence comes from uncultured Glaciecola sp., assembly GCA_964621345.1. Taxonomy (GTDB): domain Bacteria; phylum Pseudomonadota; class Gammaproteobacteria; order Enterobacterales; family Alteromonadaceae; genus Glaciecola. The sequence goes on from CAZUON010000022.1 coordinate 41,788, forward strand.
CGACAAATATGTAGTGAAGGTTGCTGACAGTATACGTGAAGTAAAAAAAGGTGACAGGCTTCGCCCGGCAATCGATTTTGCTGATGACGACTTGACGCTACAACCTGCAACACGTCAAAAAGGCGAGCTTGTGTCGAACATTAACGGATATAATATCATCTCAAAGCATGATGTTGTGATCATTAATATCGGCAAGAGAAAAGTAGAGCCAGGTACGGTGTTTGGCATTTATAAACGCGGACCAGATGTTCACTATAAAGAAGAATCGACTCACTCTGGTGAGGGTGCAAGTATAAAATCTCTATTCAGCTTAGGTGAGACAATACAACAACCCGCCTACAAAGTGGGTGAATTGGTGGTGATCCGCGGCTTCGAGCATGCAAGTTATGCTTGGGTTACGAAAGCATCAACGCATCTAGTGGGTGGAGAAATAATTGCAGCACCGAGACCGCCTATCGAATAATACTATGTAAAAGGACGTAACAATGACCACGGACTCGGTCAGTCAACTATCAAGTGAGTGCTTGATAAGCACTTATCTTACCCTAGATGCGATACCTCGGATGGGTATCGTATCCTTAAACAAAACCGCTCATTTTTACCAATGTAAAATCGTTGAAATTGCTCAATTAAGTGATTCTCAGCTTTTCGCATGTACTTGGAAACCTGAACAAATTCGCGCATTGCGAACGCCTTCTGCGCCCACCAAGCAAAGCATCGATAATGCATTTAGATGGTTAGACGCCAGCGACCAACATCACTTTGTGGCGATAGGCGATGCCCATTACCCTCCATTATTAAAGCAATTAAGTCGTCCTCCTTTGTTTCTTTTTGTGGCTGGTCAGCTTGAGTATTCGGTATATCCACAACTCGCGATGATTGGCACACGTGCGCCAAGTCAGTATGCCAGCACCGTTATTGATGATTTAATTGCAAGCGTGAGTGAGTTGATGGATGTATGTATTACTAGCGGTATGGCATTAGGCGTAGATGGGCTCAGCCATCGAGCAAGTTTGCATCATGGTCTTCCAACGGCGGCAGTGCTAGGGTGCGGGCCTGATATTGCCTACCCGAAACGTCATCAGCAGCTTTACTACGATATTCAGCAACATGGAGCGGTGATAAGTGAGTTTGTCCCTGGCACCGCCCCTCATGCAAGTTTATTTCCAAGGCGTAATCGTATTATTAGCGGATTATCACTTGGCGTAGTGGTTGTAGAAGCGAAAATAAAAAGTGGCACTTTGGTTACTGCAAAATATGCCCTTGAGCAAAACAAAGAAGTGTTTGCCGTACCAAGTGCTATTTATAATCCTAATGCAGAGGGTTGCCATTACTTGATTAAGTCTGGGGCAAAACTCATCGAAAATGCCCAAGATATCCTAGATGAACTGCCTTTTTTGGCAAAAGTGCTACAAAAACCCCACAAAGCGCAAAAAACTCACAATCAAGTCTTGGCATCTGATCCATTGTTAGATAATGTTACCTATAGCGCTACATCAGTTGATCTGATAGCTAAACGCACCGGCATGCCAGTATCTGACGTGCTAATACAATTATTACAATATGAGTTGCGTGGCATTGTAGCTTCAACACCTGAAGGCTACGTTAAATTGAGGGGCTAATTATGTTCGATATCCTCATGTATCTATTCGAGAACTTAGTGCATGATCAATCTGACATTATGGTTGATCAAGACGAATTAACCGACGAGTTGATTCGAGCAGGTTTTCATCATGATGAAATTTTTAAAGCACTAGCATGGCTTGAAAAGCTCTGTGAACTGCAAAGCAGCGATGCTAATCCTTACCTACAATTCAGTAGCAAACCCAGCAATACACGTTTGTATACCTATGAAGAGCAGCAGCGACTTGACACTGAGTCTCGTGGTTTCTTGTTGTTCCTTGAGCAAATTAATGTGCTCGATGCAACCACCCGTGAAATGGTGCTTGACCGCGTGATGGAAATTGAGACCAACGAGTTTTGCCTAGTAGATTTGAAGTGGGTGGTGCTCATGGTCTTATTTAATGTGCCGGGCAAAGAGCTTGCTTATGAACAAATGGAAGACCTATTGTTTGAAGCGCCAGAAGGCCTACTTCATTAAGCGTTTATGGCAAAGATAAATAGCGACTTGTTTGTTGCCGCTCAAGGTGCCAATGAGCTCGCGTATGGTAATTGCCCAAAATGTGATGCGCATTTAGCGGTCAAACATGTGGGAAAGTCTACCTTTTTAGGCTGCAGCGCTTATCCCGAATGTGACTACACACAATCATTGGCATCTAATGATGTTAGCCTCATCAAAGAAATGCCCGACAGTCATTGCCCTCAATGCGACTCAGCTTTAGCGGTCAAAAAAGGCCGGTATGGCATGTTTATAGGTTGTACAAACTTTCCTACTTGTCACTTTATTTCGAATAATCATTCTGCAAAAAAAACGGCACAATACACACCCGTTGAATGCCCACAATGCAACAGTGGCCTTATTGAGAAAAAACAAAACCGTTTTGGAAAGTTTTTTTACGCCTGCAATAATTACCCTGCTTGTAAATACGTGCTCAACATCATGCCAGTTGCTGAGCAGTGTGAGCGTTGTCAGTCTCCAATCATGCTGGTTCAGGCGAAAAATAAAGATGAACTGCTATGTGCTGATGCAGCCTGTGCACATCATCAAAAGATGAAACAATAGAGACCATCCTAAATGCAATTTGATATACAACAATTTAGACAAGATTACGCCGAAGGTAAGGTATTTGCTTATCCAACAGAGGCAGTATATGGCTTGGGCTGTGACCCACTTAATGAAAGCGCGGTAAATGAAATACTGCGCTTAAAACAACGTCCTGTCGAAAAGGGAATGATTTTAATTGCACAAAGTATTGAGCAGGCACTGCCATTTGTTGCATTTGATACCCTTGAGCTTGCTACACAAACTACCATATTAAACAGTTGGCCGGGGCCGGTGACGTGGTTATTGCCAAAGTCTGCTTATACCCCCTCTTTTATTAGTGGTGATTCTGATATGGTGGCGATTCGGGTGACTGCTCATCCTTTGGTACAGCAAATGTGTTGGGCGGTTAACAGCCCTTTGGTATCGACAAGTGCGAACCCCGCAACTCAAGCACCCGCGAAAAGCGCTTCACAGGTGAAACGCTATTTTTCAGACCAAGTCATTTTACTTGATGGCGAACTGGGTGAGCAAAAAATGCCGAGTAAAATTATAAATAGCATAACCATGGAAACATTGCGTACATGAGTAAAGAAAATCCTGGCGAAAGCCTAGTGAGTCATGCCCAAATACAAGCGGTAAAATCGTTTTTGTTGCAACTACAAGATGATATTTGCCAAAGCCTAATGCAAGTCGATGGTAAGGCTGAATTTGTTGAAGATACGTGGGAGCGAGAAGAAGGCGGTGGCGGTCGGTCGCGAGTATTAAGTCAAGGTGCTGTAATAGAACAAGGTGGGGTGAACTTTTCTCATGTGTTTGGCACGCAGATGCCACCATCTGCTACGGCTGCTAGGCCTGAGCTTGCTGGGCGAAACTTTCAAGCGATGGGCGTGTCTTTGGTTATTCATCCTCACTCTCCCTATATTCCGACGTCACATGCCAATGTCCGTTTTTTTATTGCTGAAAAAGAAGATGAAGCGCCCATTTGGTGGTTTGGTGGCGGCTTTGACTTAACACCCAGTTACGTTTTTGAAGAGGATGCTAGGCACTGGCATCAAGTGGCTTTTGATTTGTGCGCGCCTTTTGGCGATGATGTATATGAAAAGTATAAAGATTGGTGTGACCGCTATTTTTATGTAAAGCATCGGAACGAAACCCGCGGAGTTGGCGGACTATTTTTTGATGATCTAAATAAGTGGGGTTTTGATGCGTCGTTCGCATTTATGCAGGCTGTTGGTCGCGGTTTCACTGATGCTTATATTCCTATTGTTGAAAAGCGCAAAGCGCAGCCTTTTGGTGAGCAGCAGCGTCAATTTCAGCTATACCGACGAGGGCGTTATGTTGAATTTAACCTCGTCTACGACAGAGGTACCTTGTTCGGTCTACAAACTGGCGGGCGCACCGAGTCCATATTAATGTCGATGCCCCCTTTAGCTCGATGGGAATACAATATGACGCCAAAAGATGGCTCGCCAGAAGCATCGTTAGCACAGTATTTACAGCCTGTAGATTGGTTGTCGTTGCACAAATAACGCAATTCATCGAAAAAACTTGATTTAGATCAACAGATCAAACGTTGCTAAATCGCTGTTTTACAAACATTAATCTAGATCAATGTTATTGCGTGCTTCGTAAGTAAACTCGTCATCAAAATAATCAGGAGCAATATACAATGAAGAAGACACTTATTTCACTTACTGTTTTATCTGCGTTGGCAACAACCACTGGTAGCGCGTTTGCTTACGAAAAAGGCGATTGGTTGGTAAGAGCTGGCCTTACTATGGTAGCGCCGAGCGCCGACAGCACACCTATCCTAGCCGGTGGCATCGATTTAGGCCAAGCCCTGCCATCAATTGGTAGCTCGCTTACCGTTGATGTTGATAATAATACGCAGCTTGGATTAAACATTGCGTACTTTATTACTGACAACATTAACGTTGAAGTATTAGCAGCCACACCGTTTAAACACGACATACAATTTGCCGCTGGTAAACTTGCAGAGACAAGCCATTTACCGCCTACTGTTACCGTAAACTACTTTTTCTTAGACGGTTCTTCTAAATTCCAGCCTTATATTGGTGCTGGGGTTAACTACACTATCTTCTTCGATGAAGAATTTGATGAAGGCGCAGTAGCTGCAATTGAAGGTATCACGCAAGGCGATTTGGGAGCAGCCGCGACAGTCTCAAACCTTGACCTCGACGCATCTTTTGGTTTGTCAGCACAAGTAGGTTTCGACTATGAGATAGCAGATGATATCTTCTTGAATGGTTCAGTACGCTATATTGATATAGGTACTGAGGCGAGCTTTGACATTGCAGGCGTTCCGAGCGTTGCCACTACAGGTTCAATTGAGTCAGTCGATATTGACCCATGGGTATATACTTTATCAGTTGGCTATAGATTCTAATAAGAGTAGCTTCATTAAAAAGCTTGTTGTTGGTGCAGCGAGCTTTTTTTATGCCCGTATTTTGTGTACTGTTATAGCAAGTGTATTTCTATTACAGACCGTATTTTATGACAGCCGTTGCTGGAGTGTTTGGTAGCCCAATCAAACAAAGCAAGTCTCCAATTATTCACCATCATTTTGCTCAACAATTTGCCCTGCCTCTTCACTACGGCAAGCAGCTTTCTGAACCTGAAACTTTTGAAGCAGATTTAGCTCGTTTTTTTTCGGGAACGAATGTTGTGGGTGCAAATGTGACTATGCCATTTAAAGAACAGGCTTTTGCTTGGGTCGATGAGCTGAGTGTCCAAGCTGCTCGCTCGGGAGCGGTCAATACAATTATTAATAATAAAGAAGAGGGTAAATTTGTCGGGGCAAATACTGATGGACTCGGATTAATTGCAGATCTCAGGTTTCATGAGGTAGATTTACGTGGCAAAAGACTGTTGTTAATTGGCGCTGGGGGTGCTGCAAAAGGAGCAATATCGGCACTAGTCGACAGCGGTATCCACTCTGCTGCGGTATATAACAGAAGTATAGACCGCGCTGAGTCATTAATTGAACAAACTACAGTGTTTGCTGATTGTGATTTAAGCTTATTGACTAATGATTGTAAGGCCTTTGATGTCGTCATAAACGCCACGTCTTTAAGTTTGACGAATCAGGTCCCGAGTGTTCCTAACTCAATCGTAAGCCCCAGCACGGTTATTTACGATATGGTGTATAGCGATGAACCCACAACATTCATGCAATGGGGCGAGCAGCTTGGTTGCGCTAAAACAATAGATGGTTTGGGAATGTTAGTGGAACAGGCCGCGCTTAGTTTTGAATATTGGTTTGATAAAAAACCAAGCACGGTAGATATTCGTGAGCAATTAAGAAAAGGATAGGTACTCGTTCTTGAGCCTAACGTAGTTGTCAGCCGACTGCGCTAAGAACTGTTGCTCTGAATCTTTAAGCCTACGAGCTTGTCGAGCGGGGTTACCAATATATAAGTAGCCGCTTTCTAGGATTTTGTTTGGCGTAACCACGGCACCCGCTGCAATAAACACATCATCTTGTACAATAGCGCCGTCCATAATAATCGCACCCATACCAACTAAAATACGATCCCCTAATATACAGCCGTGCAACATACACTTATGACCCACCGTGACATCTTCTCCAATAATAAGCGGAAAACCATCGGGGTTTGCGGGTGAGATGCGAGTGACATGTAATACACTGCCATCTTGTACATTGGTACGAGCACCAATTTCTATTTTGTTTACGTCTCCTCGTGCGGCAACTAAGGGCCAAATACTTACATCGGGTGCAAGTTTTATCTGGCCAACAATTACGGCACTGTCGTCGATGTATACCGAATCATCGAATTGTGGGTAGTGCTCTTTGTAGTGTCTAAGTGCCACATAAACTCCTTCTATTGTTAAAAAAATTAACGTTTCTGCTTATCTAATCAACGAATTGTACTATTAACCTGCAAAAAAACAAAAATATGCATTTATTATTGAAATGCGCTTGACCCATATCCTTATCTCTGTAGAATGCGCGCTCGCTTCAACGAGAAAGCAACGAGACGTTAATCG
>CAZUON010000023.1:0-47072 GCA_964621345.1 uncultured Glaciecola sp.
TAACTGGGCAGGTCGCGAATTATACAGAGTTTGCTGAAAAAACGAAGTGTTTTATGCACTTAATTTCAAATTGAGGACTTTGCCTCTTCCCATAAGGCCTCTAATTGATCAATAGACACCTCCTGCATGTTCATTTCTCTTTCTGCCACGAGTGACTTAACAATCTCGAACCGATGAGAGAACTTATCTGTTGCTTGCATTAGTGCATCGGAGGGTGGGATCTCTAAATGACGGCATAAATTGACAACCGCAAACAATAAATCCCCTAACTCATCTTGTTGAGCAGCTCTATCGTTAAGGGTAAACGCCTCTTTGACCTCATCAAGCTCTTCAAGGACCTTGTCAAAGACTGGCATTGCCTCAGGCCAATCAAACCCTAAATGTTTCGCCTCAACTTGCACTTGCATAGCTTCACCTAAACAATCTAGTCGCCGGTCATCCTTCTTCATCGTTATTCCTCAACAGTCTTGTCACATGCGCGTAAATTGAAGCATTTATATAAGGTAAATTTTTAATGCCTTGATATATCAAGCACACCATCGATTACACGCAAGCGAGCAATGAGCTTATTGAGTAACGACGCGTTGGGTACTTCAACGGTTAGTTTAATAAGAGCAGTATTATTACTCGTATTGGAAAAACTATTGACGCCCAACAAGGCGATTTTTTCATTCGAGAGCTCGGTTGTCATATCACGCAGAATGCCATCGCGATCAACGGTGAGGACATCTAAGGTGCTACTGAAAGCCCCTCGGTTATCTTCAGCCCAGCTCACTTCAATTTCACGCTCAGGGTGCATTTTTAATAAATTGTCGAGTTGCGGACAATTTTCTTTATGTACACTGACCCCTTTACCTAGGGTGATGTAGCCGACTATGTCGTCTCCTGCCACGGGCTGACAGCATTTAGCTAACACACTCAGTAAATTCCCCACCCCTTCGGCAATGATCGGTTGGGTAGATTTACGCGAGCGTTTGCTTATTCTTGCGCTTACAGGCGCTTCTTCAGGTGGTGCATATTTTTGCTGCAATGCATTCACTAAGTTCATTACACGAACATCGCCGGTACCAATTGCAGCGTATAAATCCTCTACCGTTTTTACATTATACTTTTCACAAAACTCAGCCGCATGCTTAAGCGCAATATTCACTTTGTTAAGTTCACGCTCGAGCAGTTCTTTGCCTGCATCAATGTTTTTGCTTCTATCCTGCTTTTTAAAGTAAGAATGAACGGTCGCTCGCGCCCGTGCGGTGTGCACGTAGCCTAAACCCGGGTGCATCCAATCTCGGGATGGCGTCGCATTTTTACTTGTGAGTATATTAATAGTATCGCCGGTTTTAAGCTTGTAACTAAAAGGCACGATACGGTCGTCAATTTTTGCGCCTGTGCATCGATGTCCAACATTGCTATGAATATAATAGGCAAAATCCAGCGGAGTTGCGCCTTGCGGCAAGTCAATCACATCGCCTTTTGGTGTAAACACATAGACTCTATCTTCAAACACTTGGCTTCGAAACTCTTCTACTAAGTTGCCAGATTCAGCCATTTCTTCTTGCCACTGCAAGATTTTACGTAGCCAATTGACGCGTTCATCGGCACTATCTTGTTTGCTATTACTTCCCTCTTTGTACTTCCAATGGGCCGCTACGCCAAGCTCAGCATCTTGATGCATCTGCTGCGTGCGAATTTGTATCTCAATTGATTTACCCTCAGGCCCCACCACCACAGTATGAATGCTCTGATAACCATTTTGTTTTGGAGTTGCAATATAGTCATCAAACTCTTTCGGGATATGCCTAAACTGTGAATGTACAGTACCTAATGCGGCGTAACAGTCTTGCAAACGTTCGGCAATAATACGCAATGCTCTAATGTCAAAAAGCTGTTCAAAATCGAGCTGCTTTTTCTGCATTTTTTTGTAAATGCTATAAATATGTTTGGGCCTACCAATCACCTGGGCTTTAATATTTTCAGCATCCAGGCTTTGTTGTAAGTGCTCCACAAAGTCACTGATGTAGCGTTCGCGATCACTACGCTTTTCTTTGAGCATGCTAGCAATACGCTTGTAAGTTTGTGGGTGCAAATACCGAAAGGACAAGTCCTCAAGCTCCCACTTTAACTGCCCTATACCTAAGCGGTTAGCTAATGGCGCATAAATCGTTGCACACTCTCGAGCGACAATTACGCGAGTCTCTTCATCTTTGTCTTTGACCTGATGCAAGGCACAAATGCGTTCAGCCATTTTTATGACCACCGCTCGCACATCTTCCACCATGGTTAGCAGCATATTACGCAAATTTTCTATTTGCCCGGCGTCAGAGGGGCTTCGCGATTGCAGAGTTTTAATGGCATCCATTTTACGCACGCCAGCGACTAACTCAGCAATCGATGCACCAAATTTTTCTTCAATTTGTGGCTGCGTGAGAGAGTGAATTTCGCAAAACGGGTAGACCAAAGCCGCCTGCAGAGTTTCATCATCCATGTGTAATTCATGAAGAATCTCAACCATTTCTTGGCCCACTAATAAAATGTCGGGTTGGTCTGAAATACTTTTAAGCTTTGATTTAGTGCTATCAGCCACAGGCAAGGCGCTAAGCCATTGCTCAAATGCGGGCCGAGTAGACTGATGCACGCTGCGGATAGAGACCATTTCACTTCCCTCTAGTGAATTACTTAATTAGGTTTGCTTGTCGCACTTACCAACACCCAGCACTGACAGGACTGATGTTTTATTTGATTCTTTTTAACTATATACGCTCTAACAGCGCCATGCTTTCAATATGCTGAGTAAATGGAAACATATCGATAGAGCTAATCGCTTTTATAGTAAAGTCTGTGCTTAATATTTTTAAATCTCTCACCAAAGTATTGGGATTGCAAGACACATACACAATCCGCTGAGGTTTTTGTCGTATCAAGTGTTCACACAGGGCTGCGGCGCCGTCTCTAGCGGGATCTAATAATACTAAATCTGATGACAAGATATTAAGGCTTGCAAGTGCTTGCTGGCTCGATAAATCCATGGTTTCAAAGCGAGTACTAAGCACGCTCTTAATGTTTGCCTTAGCATTAAGGTTTGCTTGCGCAACCATACTATCGACGACTTCATAGCCCACAACTTTCGCACAATGTGGCGCTAGAGCAATCGAAAAATTCCCTAAACCACAAAAGAAATCATGCACAATTGAGTCAGGCTTTGGCGCAAGCCAAGAAATTGCCTGCTCAATCATTTTACGATTAACCGCACCATTGACCTGAATAAAATGCTGTGGCCCAATATTTAAGGCTAGACCTGGGATATCTTCTATAGACAAGCGCGCATGTGCTTCACCGCTATCAAACAATAAACGCTCTTTAAACTGACAAATTACTCTTACCCTTGCGTCAACGGAAATATGTTCAAATGCGCCAAATGTTTCGCTGTTCAATGCTTTAGCAAAATGAATCATCAACACCACGCCATCGTTAGTCAGCACACATTCAAAGTGCCCAATTTTTTGCACACACCATAGAGATTTCAGCGCAGGAAGTAAGACCTCTACTTTCTGTGCTAAACGTTTGTGCAAAATCGGGCATGTCTTTATATCAACAACCTTGTTCGACTGCGCTTGTCGATAACCAATTTTGACCTTATCTTTTTGTCGAGCATCTAGGGCAAAACGTACCTTGCGCCGATAACCAATATCCTTTTGCTCAGCTGAATAATCAATATCTGAGACTATGGGCGGCTGCCATACTTCATCATCGAGCGTTAGCAGAGACGAAAAGTAGCGTTTTAAGGCATCGCCTTTGTATTCGAGTCCGTCTTGTGCGCTTAGATGCTGCAAGTTACAACCGCCGCATTCCTCAAACACCTCACACTTTGCTTTAATGCGTTTGTCGCTTGGGGTAATTATTTTTGTGGCTTTAGCGCGCTGTACATTTTTTGAATCTGAACTTACACGAGCACTGAGGGTTTCACCTGGTAACGCTCCCTCTATCACGATAATGGGTTTACTCTTCAAAGCCACACCGTTACCGTGATGGTCAAGGGTATCAATATAAATAGAAGGAATAGATGCCATGCCCGCATTTTGCTTTTTACGCCTTGCAGAGCCTGAACTTGGCGCTTTATAAAACTGCACCATAATTAAAGCTGCCCATCTTGAATCATTAAGGCATCGCTTGCCTCAATCACAACAAAGGCAGTGGCGTAGTTTTTTTCATCGGCGATGCTAATGTGAATGCTACTAACGCTTTTCTCATCACACCATTTTTTAAACTCACCCAAAGGCTTTATCACAGGCTTGCCTAGAGCATCGTGTATCACCTCAATATGTTGCCAACTAAAACCATTGCCAATCCCGCTACCAATAGCTTTTACTGTTGCCTCTTTGCTGGCGAACTTTTTTGCCAAATAAGCAGCCCGGTTGCCGGCACCAATAAACTCTTGCCACTCAAAGGGCGTTAGTACGCGCTTCGCTAGTGCATCTGACTTTGCTACGGCTTTTTCGATGCGCGCAATCTCTACAATATCGGTGCCAATGCCAATGATCATATTTTAGTCACGCATACTCGATTGCATTCTGCCTTCTTGCATCAGCATACGCATATCGCGCACTGCTTTATCAAGCCCATCAAAAGCTGCGCGCGCAATTATGGCGTGACCAATGTTTAATTCAATTAAATGTGGGATAGCCGCAATAGGTTTGACGTTATGATAATGCAAGCCATGTCCAGCGTTTACTTTTAAGCCCAGACGATTGGCGTACTCGATACCGCTAATGAGCTTTCTTAACTCCACCTCTGCGTTATGTTCATTATTCGCTTCTGCGTATTGGCCCGTATGAATTTCAATGTAGGGCGCACCCGCATCTACCGCGGCTTCAATTTGCTGTTCATCAGCATCGATAAATAAAGACGCTTGAGTATTGTGCGCAGCTAATTGCTGGCAGGCATCTTTGATTTTGCTTAAATTACCGGCAACATCTAAGCCACCTTCGGTGGTGAGTTCTTCTCGCTTTTCTGGCACTAAACAACAAAATTCGGGTAGCACTTTTGCTGCGATGGCTAGCATTTCGTCAGTCACGGCCATCTCGAGGTTTAGGCGAGTATTGATGGTTTCTTTTAACAAATATACGTCTTGGTCTTTGATGTGCCGTCGGTCTTCACGCAGATGCACAGTAATGCCATCCGCACCTGCACGTTCTGCCATATCGGCAGCATGCACAGGAGAGGGGTATTGCGTGCCTCTTGCATTTCGCAAGGTCGCGATGTGATCAATATTGACGCCTAATAAAATGTCTTGCATCGATTTTATGCTCTGCTTAGTAATGATAAGAAAGGTTGTAAATAAGGCCTAGCAAACAAGGTCTAAGTACTATGATACCAAATGGCACAGCAAAACGATTGCTATCGCGCAATAAAAAGTTCTCTTGATTTAAGTGGCTTGTCACCAATAATTGGCAAAAGGGCTTGACGACAAATGTATTTGGCGGCTTTCCGTGCCGAATGTTGATAGTTCTTCGCCGAAATTGATAACAAGTCACGTCCTTGTATGGCCTTGTCCTGCTGGGGTGAACACTGGATAAAACCTTCCTCAGGAATAAATGAGTAAAACAAGTCTGCGGTAATAGGTTCACCGGAGTCAGCGCTGTTCTCAAAGTCAGGTAAGTAGCCTAGCTCTTGCAGTAGCATCAGTTCAAAGTTTCTCAGGATGCTTTCTATGTCTGCTACTGCCGCATCAACGCTTGTGGGGGTGTCACTCACGACAGAAAAAGCATGCAAAGACTTTAGCGCATGCTGATATTGCTCAAAGAGCAAACTCATGGGCTCTGTTTCAGGAATGGCTCTAACCAATAATTCATTTAAATAAAAGGCGCTGTATAAACTAGTACCGCGCAGTTGCCATGGATTTTGTAAAGCCTCTGCAATGCCTAAATTTTTTAACTGGCTGCGACCACTTAACTCAAATGAGAGCAATTGTAGGGGTTGGATAAGGCTTTTGCGATCAGACTTACTTGTGCCGCGTGCGCCTTTCACCACCGCGCTTATACGGCCATATTGGCGGGTAAAAAAATCCACAATCAAACTGGTTTCACGATAGGGCCGGCGATGAATGACATAGCCTGTTGCCTGAATCTTACTCATCGGCTAGCGCATCAATACAAGACACTAGCAGCTGCACACTAACCTGCCCTCTGAACTCATTTATATCGAGTCGGTAAGCGAGGTGCACACGCGACACGTCATATTGCGGCCAAATGTTGGTATCTATATTAAATGCGATGGCGTCGAAGACTTGCTCCCCTTTTTGTACTACCATTTTTAAATGTTTTTCACCAACAATACGTTGATTCACTAATGTGAATTGGTCATCAAATAAAGGTTCTTCAAATTGCTGCCCCCACGGTATCGACATTTTAAGTAGCTCGGCCGTTTCAAGTCCCATATCCTGATTATCTAAAGAACCATCTGATAACAAAGTATGTGCCGTTGGTAAATGCTTACTCGCTTTGGCAACCGCCGTTACAAATGCTTGAGTAAAGGCCTCAAGCTTGTCGGTAGCAAGCGATAAACCAGCTGCCATTGCATGACCGCCAAACTTCTTTATCAGTTTAGGGTTTTGAGTATGGATACTCTCAAGCACATCCCGAATATGCACACCAGGAATCGACCGTGCTGAACCTTTAATGTGTTTGTCATCTTCTTGCGCAAACGCAATGGTAGGTTTGTAGTGTTTTTCTTTGATTCGCCCGGCCAAAATTCCCACCACTCCTTGATGATAGTCCTCATCAAAGAGCACAATCCCCGCCGGCATAGTTTGTTCGTTTTGCTCAAGCTTGTCGAGTGCCTGCTGCGCCGCTTTTTGCATATCTTGTTCAATGGTTCTGCGCTCTCTGTTGAGCGCATCTAACTGAGTTGCAATCTTATACGCGCTTTCAAAATCTTCGGTAAGTAAGCAATGAATACCCACCGACATATCTTGTAGTCGCCCTGCGGCATTCAGCCTTGGTCCCAATACAAAGCCTAAATCAGAAGATGCGAGCTTAGCCGCTTTACGTCCGCCAATATCAAGCAAAGCTAAAATCCCGGGTCGTGTTTTTTTAGCACGTATTCGAGCAATGCCCTGATGCACTAAAATTCGATTATTATGGTCCAGGGGCACAACATCGGCAACGGTGCCTAAGGCCACAATATCTAAATAGGTCGCTAAATTGGGCGGCGTGATGTTACGTTGTTCAAAATACCCTTTCTCGCTAAGGCGGGCTTTAACTGCCGACATTACATAAAAAGCCACCCCCACTCCGGCAAGGTTTTTGGAAGGAAATTCACAACCTGCTTGATTCGGGTTAACAATTGCAGCGGCCTGAGGGAGTTCGGTACCGGCCAGGTGATGGTCGGTTACCACAACTTGTATATTTAAGTTATTCGCAAGCTCGACCCCTTCAATACTCGATATACCATTGTCCACTGTGATAATCAGTTCGGCGCCTTGCTGTTTTGCCATCTCAACAACCGGCGGCGTTAAACCATAACCAAAATCAAAACGATTGGGGACAATAAATTGAGTATTATTCGCTGCGTGCTCCGGCGCAAAATCGCGTAAACACAGCAAACAAAGTGCGGTGCTTGTTGCGCCGTCTGCATCAAAATCCCCCACAATGCAGATGTTACGCCCTTGCTCAATTGCCTCGCTGATAACTTCAGCCGCCTGCGCAATCCCTTTTAATGAACGATAATGCAAAAGTTGAGATGCTTTGGTACTAACCTCAGTTACATTCTTTACGCCACGGTGGCGCAAAACTTTATCCAAAATAGGTGGCAAAGTATTGTCTATAGGGTCTTTGGCAATCGCCGTACGGTGTTTAATTAGCACAGGGTAGTTTCATCTTTTACGTTAAATACGCCCATCAATGGCATAATGGGCGTATTGAAGTTTCATGGATTGAGCAGTTACTGACTCACACTCATTGAATCAAGATATTAAGCCACAACCTTTCTTTCATCTTCAATTTCGGTCAAATGCGCATTTGGCTTAAAGGTATCAGCAGAGGCCTCTTCAACATCAAGTTGATAGCGTGGCGGCGTCTTGCCTTCTAAAAATGAGCCTTTTGCCACATGCGGAAAGACTTGGTCGTAACGTTTAATTTGGTCTTGTGTCACTCGTCGGAATATATGCGTGCGATTCACTTCACTTGGTGCGGCAATACCTGCAGAGGTCATTATATCGACTGCTGCATGCAAGGTTTTTTCTTGAAAACTCTGTACACGCTGGTATTTGTCTTCAGGGACTAAGCCTTTCGACAAACGCGGGTCTTGCGTAGCCACTCCTGTTGGACAGCGGTTAGTGTTACAACTTAATGACTGCACGCAACCAAGGGCCAGCATCATACCGCGGGCGCTGTTACATAGGTCGGCGCCAATCGCTAAATTTTTCACTAAATGAAAGCCGGAAATGATTTTACCACTGGCAATCAACTTAACATTTTCACGTAAACCAAAGCCAATTAGTGCATCATCAACAAAAGCAAGTGCCTCGCGCAAGGGCGAACCAATAGAGTTTGAGTACTCTAGAGGAGCTGCTCCCGTGCCCCCTTCACCACCATCAACAGTAATAAAATCAGGGCCATCGTCTAATTTGATCATCGCTTTACATATTGCCATAAATTCACTTTTACGGCCGATAGCAAGCTTAAAGCCAACCGGTTTGCCCCCCGACAACTTACGTAATGTTTGGATAAATTGAATTAACTCAATGGGGTTTGAAAATGCGGTATGAAATGGCGGTGAATCGACTTGTGTGCCCGGTTCTACGCCACGTATTTGGGCAATTTCAATGGTATTTTTATTAGCAGGCAGTATACCGCCATGACCTGGTTTTGCGCCCTGAGAAAGTTTAATCTCTATCATTTTCACTTGAGGGTCAGTGGCCGCGGCCTGAAATTTATCGGCGTCAAAATTACCGTCGGGCGTTCTGCAACCAAAGTAACCCGTACCAATTTGCCACACAAGATCTGCACCGTGCTCTTTATGATAGGGGCTAATGCCGCCTTCACCGGTATTGTGATAAAAATGACCCGCTTTTGCCCCCCTGTTTAACGCCAATAAAGCATTTTTGCTCAAAGACCCAAAGCTCATTGCTGAGATATTTAAAATACTCGCTTGATAAGGCTGCGTGCAATGCTTACCGCCAATTTCAACCCGCGGCTTACAATTTACATCTTTTACATTAAGCGCTGAAATAGAATGACCAATCCACTCATAACCCTCACGATATGTATCGACCTGCGTACCAAATGGAACAGTTTCGCGGTTGCTCTTTGCGCGTTGATACACAATGTTTCGAAACATGCGGCTAATGGGTGCTCCGGTGGTTTCCGACTCAATTAAATATTGCTGAATAAAAGGACGAATCTCCTCCATAAACCACCGACCTCTAGCAAGAACCGGATAGTTACGCCAAAGTGCATGTCGACGCTGGGTCATGTCGTAAATTACAAGCATGAGCAAGGGCACGGTAATAAGGCCTAACCACAACAAAGGATTGTGAAAGTAGGCTGCTAAAAGTACTAGCAGGTTCATTACAATCACTGCAATTAAAATAGGTAAGGCCATAAAATTATAAATCCTTGTGGGTCGTTTCAATCCTGTTGGCACAATGCCGTAGATTTCAAGCTTAACAAAAAAACGTAAGCTTTAAACTATGATTCAATTTTTTGAGGGAGTAAATAACATCAACACAATGACGCCACTATGGTCTGGCAAATTATCAATACTTAAGCGACCCGCATGAAATTTAACAATAATATCGGCAATAAATAAACCCAGTCCTAAATGAGCTGAGTCGGCAGGCGATGATTTACGCACTGAAATCATCGACTCTAACAACTGCTGTTTCATATCCTCGGGCAGCAAAGGACCACGATTGCTCACCGATAACGCACATTGTTTGTCTTTTTCAAACACGCGAACGTCTATAGCTTGCCCTGTCTCACTAAATTCAATGGCGTTGCTCAGGACTTTATCTAACATTTGCGCAAAGAGTTCTGGCGAGCCCTTAAGTTGTGTCTCTTGTAGCGTGTTTTGATAGTGAATAACATGCTCAGGATAAGTCATTTTAAAACCTTCGATGCAGCCACTTAGTACTTCTGCAAGCGCAAACTCTTCTTTATCAGTTCGTTTAATTGACTCATCTAAACGGGTTGCCTCACTCATGCTATTGAGTATTTTACTCAGTCTAGAAATCCCCTGTTTGGCACGTTCAACGTATACGTGACGATCTGCTCCATCTGGGTCTAGCATTAAGTTATCAAGAGATGAGTTGACGATTGCCACTGGCGTTCTTAGTTCATGAGAAAGACGCGATGCCATGTTTTCCAAGTAATGATTGTATTGGCTAAGTTTACCTAGCACTTTTAAAAAGGTTCGCGACAAGTCCCCAATTTCATCGGAGGATGTCGACGCGGGTATTTGTCCTACAATTTTACCGTTTGCATCGATCGCATTTTCAGTATCATCACGTAAGCGCCGGATTCGGCTCGATATCCGCGAAGCAATCAAAAAGAAAGACACAATGCCCAGCACAATTACCGCAAGAATAAAGTTAAATTGTTTCTCTAAAGCCTGATTACGCAAAGTACGAATACCGTTAGTGGTTTGTTCTACAACCACCGCCCCCATTACCTCACCGTCAATAAAAATGGGGTGAGCAGCCGACAAAATCACCGCTTTATTATCAGGGCTAAGGCGCCACAATGTATCAGGTTGACCGCCCAGAGCGCTGGTAATGTCTTTACCTTGCAAGGCAAAGGCATCAGACAGTTCATCAATAAATTTGCTAGGCGGTTTGGTGAGTATTTTATAGTACAAAGGCAGGAGCACCTTAGATTCAAAGCGTCGCCATAAGCTGTTGTCGTTTACTTTATTCAACTGAGCCTGTTCGCTTGACACCCCCGGCGCACTTTGAATATCACCCGAACGGGCAAGTACACGCATATGTTTGTCAACCACCCAAACACGTGCATTAGAATACTTGAGACCTTTAATGATACGTTCTATTTCAGGCGATGGGATAAGCACCGTTCCTAAATCTTCTGACCTTGTAGGATTCGCTGTCCCCATCAGATATTTAATTTCTCGGCTACTGGCATCATCTACGTCGGCAATTGCAAAAGCAATATTGCTCGACACCATATCAAGTGGGAATCGTAACTCTAAGTCGTAGCCCTTGTCGGTTAAACGCCATTGTCCTTGAATACGGGTTTCAACCGCTATAGGGCTAATTAGGTCGGTGTCGCTGTCGAGTAAAAATGCGTTAACCCAACCCGCCTCGAAAGGTGCGATGACAAAACGTTTAAATTCTCCATCGGCGTCGGTTAATGCAATTTGTAAAAAATCATTTCTATCGATACGCAAGGCATTTTGTGGGCGGAACAAAACCACATCATCGGTTACGCTGAACATTGCATATAAAAACTTATCGTACTGCCCCACCATGTGTTTAAACTTAAGACTTTGCGGGTCATACACTTTCGATTGCTCAATCAGATTAGTGGCATCATATGAAATCATTAAATCGCGATAGTCTTGCCAGTCTTGCAAACGCCCATCGAGTTGAATGGGATAGCGAATGCGGTGCGCATATAAGTCTTTACTTGGGCGCACATTCGATAAAAACGCCGACTGATTATCAAATAATACTGGGCGCTCATGTAAAGCCGTAGCCACTGCTCTTGCGGTGCCCACAAGGGTCTGTTCTTGACCTATGCGCAAGTAGCTCTCGAGCTCCCACACAAACTGATATCCCAAATAAGGAATAACAAACAAAAAAGACGAAAAGAGAACTAACTTTGTTCTAAGACCCACTCCCCACTTCTTCATTATTGGCATTTCCAGCGATAACCCATACCGTAAACAGTTTCGATGCAATCAAAGTCGGCTTGCAGGGCCATAAACTTTTTGCGAATACGTTTGATGTGCGAGGTAATTGTGGTGTCATCTACCACCATTTTAGACTCGTCCATCAATTGTTGTCTGCTTTTTACATGGCCGGCATGTTTGGCAATCGCATGCAACATCCAAAACTCGGTCACAGTCAGTTCAAGGGGCGTACCTGTCCAACTCACCGTCATGCGTTTTGCATCCATACTCAACTTACCTGTATTTAAGATGTCTGACGCCAATTGTGGTTGCGCTAGTAAATCATTGCGCCTAAATAGCGCAGCAATGCGGGCTAATAAATGCGGCAAGCTGATATCTTTTGTAAGGTAGTCGTCTGCGCCCATACGCAAACCACAAATAGTGTCGTAATCGTTATCCCTTGCGGTAAAAAAGATGATTGGTAGGGTTTTAGATAAGCCTCGCAATTGCTGACAAAGGGCAAAACCACCATCAATTTCGTCTTGCAAGCCAATATCAATAATCGCTAAGTCTGGCAAGTTCTGAGCAAAGGCGCTTTCTGCACCTGCACGAGTGTCAAAGGGCAGCACTTTGTAACCTTGTTTGGTCAATGCAGCGATATAGTTTTCTCGTAGTGCGAGGTCATCTTCGACCAAGGCGATAGTTTTCGACATATGATTTTGACGCAAAGCCTTTAGCTTATGTAAATGAATGGCTCAACTATATCTAATTATTTGCCAAAGCAAAGCCCAGGAGAACAATTTCCATATTTTCGCCACAATTGACCTCCACATTGCCACGATTCCCCCCTTTGTTTGCCATTTTTTCTTTGTTTAATAGCTCTCGACTAGCAACGAGGCAGTTGAACTCGCCGACCTTGCTGACTTTTTACAAAATCTATAAACAGACTTAGGAAAACATGATGAAAAAAATAGTTATTGTTAGCACCATTGCCCTTGCACTTATTCAAAATCCACCGGCGAATGCCGCATCTGATACATCTATTGACACCGCGGATAACAAAGCTTTTGTTAAAGAAGAATCTCGTAACGAACTAATTGGTTTTGGCTCAGGCGCGTTGGCTGGTACCTTGGTCGGTGGCCCCATTGGTGGCGTAGTAGGTGCTTTGTTCGGTATGTTTGTGGCAAACGACGTGAACAGCGACAATAAAATAGAGGAGCAAAACGCCGAGCTAAACGCGCTGAACTATCAGGTTAGTCGACAAGCACAAGAATTTAATGCGCTTTCTGACCAATACGCACAATTAGAACAATCGCAAATGGTACAGTTAGCCAGCTTCGACACTAAATTAGCCACTGAGTGGATGCGCGACCTGCCGCCGCTCGAGTCGAATGTACAATTCAAAACTGCATCGTTTTTAGTTGAAGAGCCCTTTAAAGCGCAGTTAAAAAGTTTAGCTGGATTGCTGAATCAGTATCCCAACTTAATGGTAAAAATTAATGGTTTTGCAGATGCTCGCGGTGATTCTCAATATAACCGTATTCTATCAGAACAACGGGCAGATTCAGTTAAAGACTTTTTACTGACACAGCGCGTAAAACCAAGCCAAATGATCACCCAAGGCCAAGGCGAACTTAGCCCCGACCTAAACAGCACAACAAAAAGCGATGAATCTACTCAAAACGCCGTAGCAGCCAAGCAATATGAGTCACTCTTTTTTGACCGCAGAGTCACCTTAAAGCTTCTAAGTGAGCAAGATGCGATGACAGCAGCCAATTAATGGCTGCTTTTTCCTGCTTGTTTGCGATACCAGCAATAAAGCCACTCACAGACTAAAAAATAAAAACTAATACGAGGTGTTAGGTGACTCAAATTCAAAAATTACTCATCGTTATCACAGCCGTCGGCATGGTGAGTTTGTTACATGCGATGTCGGGCGATTCTGTCAATATCGCCAATGCTCTGCGTTTTATCCCTGAGTACAATAACAGCGAAGGCTCCAGCACAATAAATCAGCCCTTATCTGCCAGTGCCAAAAAAGCGTTGATGAGCATGGGAAGTACCGGCGATGGCGTGAATGTTGACGCGATTGTTCATGTGGGCGATAGCATTGAGGCCACTTATATTGAGAGTGCGCACATTGAAAACACGCATATCGTAAATAATATTTACGAGAACAAACATGGCGGGTTTTACTTCAAACAAGGACACGAGGCTACTTTACAAGCAAACTATCTATCAAGTGCGGTATTACGCAGTGAATTCGATGTGCAGGTAAACGCGAATATTCAGCGCACCAAAGTCACCCAGTATTTTGAAAATACCAGTGACAACTGGCAAGACGGCGTTTATGTCTTTCCATTACCAGAGGATGCGGCGGTTGACGCTATGACCATGCAAATTGGTGAGCGTAAAATCATTGGCCAAATACGAGAAAAACAAGTCGCCAAAGCGGCATTTGAGGCAGCCAAAAAAGCAGGTAAAAGTGCCAGCTTAATTGACCAAGTTAGACCCAATATGTTTGTAAACAAAATTGCTAATATTGCGCCTCATACGGGTATTGAAGTCACCATAGAATACCAAGAAGTGATTGATTTACAGGACTCCCAGTTTGAGCTTCGCATTCCAACGACCATTACGCCAAGATATTCAGCCAAAACCAAGGCCCCAGCTGATACCAATAAGCAAGCCACTCCTTCGATTGCGCCGTCAACAAGCTCAAAGGACTTTTCTATACAGGTGAGCATTAATATGGGCATGGCTATCAGCAACGTTCGCAGTGAGCATCATAAAATAAGCACTGAACCTGCTACCGGCAATAATCATGGTGTATTGGTGTCCTTAGATGAAGCTGCCCCGGTAGCAAAAGAATTTGTATTGCACTGGTCCCTTGCCTCAATCAGCAAGCCAGAAGCAGCTCACCTAAGCCATATCGGTAACAATCAGCAATATGGCTTAATCCAGATTGTACCACCGTCTGCACCCTCAACAGATAGTCATGACGCTAAACGAGAGCTTACCTTTATTCTCGACACATCTGGCTCAATGGTGGGAGATGCCATTGAACAAGCAAAAATGGCGTTAATTAGCGCCATCAACGAATTAAGGGCAGAAGATAGCTTTAATGTAATTGAATTTAATAGCCGCGCGGTTAATTTATGGGACAATGCGAAAGCGGCCAATGTCGATAACAAAACGCAGGCAACCCGTTTTGTTAAAAAGTTAGAGGCTAGTGGCGGCACTGAAATTGCCGATGCATTGTCATTAGCTTTTGACTTACAAGACTACGCACACACTAAAAAGACTACCGCAAAAATAGAGGGCGAGAGTGAAGATGTGTCCTCTCCTTTATTACACCAGATTTTATTTATTACCGACGGCAGCGTGAATAACGAAGCTCAATTACTCAGCCTAATTACCGAGCGTTTAGGTAAACAGCGGTTGTTCACCATTGGTATTGGTAGTGCGCCAAATACTTACTTTATGAGTGAGGCGGCGATTGCAGGGCGAGGCACATTTACGTTAATTGGTGATGTGTCTCAAGTCCATAGCAAGATGACAGCTCTGCTTAACAAAATAAAACGTCCGGTGCTGACCGATATAGAACTCATTTTAAATCACGATGACCCACAAACAACGCTTGAAGTATTCCCTAGCAAAATACCTGATGTATATGCGGGGGAGCCTATTACTCTTTTATATCGGTTACAAAGCGCATCACACATTCCGCTAGAGGCACAAAAAGCCCCACGATTTTCGCTTCAAGCACAGTGGTATGACGCAAATGAAGCGAACACGCCTGCGCACTCGATGATTTGGAAAAGTGCACTGCCTGAGCAACGCTTAGCAGCATCTACAATAGATAGTGGGATTCCAAAACAGTGGGCGTATTATAAAATTCAACAACTAAAACGCGCGTTAAATACTACCCCGAGTCAAGGCGAGGACTACCTTGCGTTACAACAATACACGCAAAAAGAAATTACCCAGGTAGCACTCTGGCATGGCTTACTTAGCGATTACACAAGTTTACTCGCAATTGATGATCAGCAAATTAAGCCATCAAAACAGTACCAAGCCATGCTGAAACAAAAAGCACTGGAACAAAATCGCATAGATGCCTTGAGCAATAAAAAGTGGAGTGTAACGCAAATGCATCTGCCACAAACAAGCACTTCTTCTCGACTGTATTTTACCGCGGGCTTGACGTTTTTTGGACTGGCAGCGCTGTGGTTTATAATAATGCTTACAGGACGAAGATAAATGCAAAAAGCAGTTAAACATACCGCTAGTCACTTACATACTTGGCATAAACTGGTTGGCGCAAAAACTATCCTAGGCTTGATGCTAATATGCAGTCTCATTTTTGTAGCAAAAGGTACATATATTCATGCAAAAGCAAGTCTTGCACAAATATTGATGGCGTCAGCATGGGAGCAAGGAAAACAAACAAACATTCCACAAAAACCATGGCCATGGGCCGACACGGTTGTGATTGGGAAAATTCAATTTTTGAATCAGAGTGACTACATACTGGCAGGCGAAAGTGGACGCAACCTTGCCTTTGGCCCAAGCCTTATGTCGGCGTCAGCACCGCTGTCGGCGCTCGGCAACTCGGTGATTATTGCCCATCGCGACACGCACTTTGCAGATGTTCAGTTTTTACAACCAGGGGATCTTATAGAGCTAGAATACATCACCGGGGCGAGACGGTATGAAGTCACCGACTCTTTGGTCATTACCTCCACTGACATTGGAGTTATGGCAGCTAGCAACGAGGCGATGTTGACATTAATTACTTGCTTTCCATTTACTTCGATTGAGGCAAACCCACACCTTAGGTTTGCGCTAAGAGCTGTGGCGGTTTAACAAGGCATTGCCACAGCGCTTTATTCACTTTCTTAACTAACCTGCGATTTGCTGCAAAGCCATTTCTAGGGCTTTTGCTGGCTGATATCCTGGTACAACTGAGCCGTCGGGTAATAAGATGTTAGGGGTGCCGCTTACGCCAATTTGCTTACCAAAATTATATTGTTCAGCCACTTCGTTTTCACAACTAGCACTGGCGACTCTCTCTCCCGCTTTGGCTTTAGTAATGGCCTCTTGTGGGTCTTTCGAACACCAAATGGATACTGCGTCGTTGTATACTTGGCTGTTGATGCCTGCTCGCGGAAACGCCAAATATCGAACGGTGATCCCTAAGTCATTCAGTTCGTCCATTTCGTTGTGCAATTTACGACAATATCCACACGTGGCATCAGTAAATACGTTTACGACATATTTTTCTTTATCTGCCTTAAACTCAATGGCGGTATCTTCAAAGCGTTCAACGCCTTCAAGACGCATACTCTTTAATGAGTTTTCGGTAATATCAACGATACCGTTTTCAACATTGTAAACGCGTGCTTGCAAAAAGTAATCGCCATCTGCACTAGCGTAAAATAATCCACGGTCGGTATATAATTCGAGTAAACCTGGTACCGGTGAATCGGCGATGGCGTCAATACGCAGTTGCAATTTTTGACTAAGCGTTGCGGCTAATTCGTCGTTTTCTGAATCTTTAGATTGGGCAGTAGCAGAGCTGCTAGCGATAACAAAAAGCAGTATGGCAGTTAGGCTAGATAAAAGTTTGTTAAACATGACATGTTGTTTCATATAAATTCCAAAAAGTAACACCTAGGCAAATAGACCGCATAGGTGGTAGATAAATTTCATGTAATCACGCAATTATACGTACAAAGACGGCTTTTTGATAAAAAAGTTTAGACTTATTTTTATGCTCGAGGATGATGTTCTTTGACCAAGCTCTGCAAACGAGCGGTAGCAACGTGGGTATAAATTTGCGTTGTCGACAAATCACTATGACCTAGCAGCATTTGTACCACTCGCAAATCCGCTCCGTGATTCAACAAATGCGTGGCAAACGCGTGACGTAAAGTATGCGGCGACAAATTACTATTAATGCCCGCAATTCTTGCATAGTGTTTTATCCGATGCCAAAACGTTTGCCGCGTCATAGTAAGCCCTCGCTTACTAGGAAACACTGTATTGGTAGGTTTTCGCATAAGTTCAGGACGCGCATTTTTCAAATAGTCTGTAAGGCATTCGGTCGCATTTTCGCCCATGGGCACCAAACGCTCTTTTCCTCCCTTCCCGGTCACTCTAATGACCCCTTGCAACATACCTAATTCATGCATCTGTAAATTCACTAATTCACTTACCCGCACTCCGGTAGCATAGAGCAGCTCCAACATTGCTTTATCACGCATTTGTATTGGGTCGACGTCGTTAGGCGCAGATAAAAGCGCATCGACTTGTTGCTCCGATAGTGTCGTAGGTAAGTGACTAGGTAATTTGGGATTACTCACGTCATCTGCGGGATTCGCTGAACATTGTTTCGTGGCAATCAGATAACGATAAAACGCACGGGTACTGCTGAGAAATCTTGCGGTAGAGCGCTGTGACAACCCTTTTTCAAGTCTACGCTGCAAGTATTCACTTAGCTGCTCTGAACGCAATGTTAATAAGTCGGCACTAGCGAGGCTTTGCAAGAACAAAGCAAATTTTGTGAGGTCCGTTCTGTAAGCCGCAGCGGTGTTTTGACTGAGGCCTTTCTCCAGCCAAAGCATATTGATAAATTCGTCAATAAGCGTTTTATGTTCAACTGAGAGTGACGGCTTTTGCTTCGGACTTTGATTCATGCCAAGGTCAGCCATAAGCTTTTAGCCATATGCAAAGAAAGAAAAGTGTCACGCTTAAAGGCCACGCTTTTCTTTAATTACTTCATAGGCAGATTGAATTTCTTGAGTACGTTTGTTTGCCATTTCTAGCGCTTGCTGCGGCAGCCCTTTAGCCGCTAGTTTGTCAGGGTGGTGCTGCGCCATCAATTTTTTATAGGCACGTTTAATGCTTTTATCATCTTCTTTGTCGCTTACACCCAATATTTTATAGGCATCGGCCAAGGCGCTTTGTGAACTATAATTTTGCT
The DNA here is from genome assembly GCA_964621345.1 of uncultured Glaciecola sp. Taxonomy (GTDB): domain Bacteria; phylum Pseudomonadota; class Gammaproteobacteria; order Enterobacterales; family Alteromonadaceae; genus Glaciecola. The sequence continues at coordinate 18,830 of CAZUON010000023.1, forward strand.
GATAATGACGGCGCTGGCCCGATTGCTGTTGATGAAAGCCCTGTCCTTGCCGAAACCGCTGCGCAGCCTCAAAAGTACTGATTAAAAATTGTAAATCTTGTGCATGAAAGCCCAAACTAGACGCAACCGTTTGTAATACTCGCATTTCGTTATTTGTGATACGTCCATCTGCACAGGCTGCGGCAATTAATATCTCTAAAAACACCTGTAATATATCGCGGCGACCATGTGCATATTGCTTAAACGTGGTGAGCATTTCGACTAAGGGAAAGTCTCTCGCTTTGCCTTCACGAAAAGCCTGCTGGGCTTCTTTTCGGGTGTCGCCATGTAGCTTCATATCATCCATGAGTCTGGACGCTACTTTAATCTCTTCTGAGGTCACTTGCCCATCGGCTTTACATATGTGACCAAGGGCCGAAAACAAGGCATGAAAAAATACCGCTTGCTTTTGTATCTGCTCTTTAGAACTAAAAAAACGAGCAAACCCGCCCTGCCTGGAAAAGTCCCTCGCATAGTTCACATCAAACATGTGCCCAACGATTAGACCAAGAATTGCACCGGGTAGCTTAAATATCGCCATCCCCAATAACGCACCGATTACTTTCCCCCAATAAGACATAGAGTTTACTTTTTTACCTTCAATTCTTTGTTAACAATGCACTTAATATTAAAGGGTTTTAAGTAAAAAGTATCATTATTCCCGTTTTTTGCTGCTTTTTGGCACTTTAACCTTGGGTTTTCCAGCATTACCCTTTAAAATTACTTGGTTATATTATTTGCAGAGCATATTCTCATCCTTGCCTCTTATTTTTTGTTTTTACTCGCGGCTTTAACATCTGAATGAAACTAGCATATATTAGTTTGGCAGTTGTGCTCACAAGTACAGCACTGACTTACAGCACAGGATCCCAAGCACAAGTAAGTTGTGCGGTACAGACCTTTGATTTTGAAGCACCCAAAATTGCCCAAGGCAGTATTGAGGTGCGCTCGAATGCTGCACAGATTATTAAAAATGAAATTGCTGTTTTTGAAGGTCAAGTTCGCATCACTACCGACAACTCCATTATCGAGGCAGACTCTGCCAATGTCAGAGAGAATGGACAGCGAATTCAAGCCAGTGGCGATGTAACCTATACAGATGAACTATTAAAAGTCGAAAGCCTCGGTATTGAAGCAAATGCTGAAATCGAATTACTACAACTGCAATCATCCGAGTATCAAATAAAAGGAATTAATGGTCGTGGAGCAGCGGATTTACTGTCAGTATCTAGAGAACGAGGCGTAATCTTAGAGGATGTATATTTTACCACGTGCCCCAAAGGCGGCGAAGATTGGAAAATTCAAGCATCTGAGATTGCAATTCGTAAAGACCGGCCTTTTGGGGAAGCCAAACACACCCGTTTTTATGTAGGCGGAGTGCCGGTTTTCTATTTACCCTATTTTGCCTTTCCAATTACTACCGGGCGTCAAACCGGTTTCTTGTTTCCTAAAATCGGAAGTTCGAGCCGCACGGGTGTAGAGTATGAGCAACCTTTTTATTGGAACATCGCGCCTAATGTAGATACCACAATTGCTACTCGCTACATGACCAATCGAGGCTTGCAGCTGAAAAACGAATGGCGATATTTAAGCGAGCAGCACCAAGGTGAACTCCAGTTAGAATATTTAGCGAACGACACTGATACTGCTAATGACGACGCGCGTTACTTTTATCGCCTTAGCCACAAAGGCCAGTTAAGTGATAATTGGTCCATCGCAGCAGACATAAGTGATATTAGCGATAACAACTATATTGTTGATTTAGGCTCCGATTATTACAATCAAGCTGATACCTATCTCTACAGGCAAGCCGGTGTTAACTACTACAGCGAAAACTTAGATTTCAGCATGTTTGTAAGGGACTTTGCGACCATTGGCAACTTTGATGACAATTATCGCGCATTACCCGAAGCCAAACTTGCTTATTCGACTAACTTAAACTCATGGGTCGACTTCGACGTAAAATCTGAACTTGCTTACTTTGACAACCGCCTTGACGAAAGACCCGATGCCTTGCGAGTGCATATTGAGCCATCACTTAGCATTCCTTACCAGCGTGCATGGGGTGAGTTGTTAGCTCAAGTCAGCGTCTTACATACGTATTACGACCAAGACCTTCAAGGGGTCAGCAACCCGCTATTAGAAGAAAAAGTTGAGCGTACGCTAGGCCAAGCAAGACTATTTGGTTCTTTAATTTTTGAAAGCAATAAGACGTTTGGAGACGCGAATTATCTTGTTACGCTTGAACCAAAAGCTCAGTACCTCTATACCAGTTATCAAGAGCAATTTAACATTGGGCGCTATGATACCACCGAACTGTTAACCACATTCTCGAACTTATTTAGAGGCCAAGAATTTACCGGCCTTGACCGAATTAGCGATAATAACCAATTTACCCTAGGAGCGACTGCTCGTATTATCGACAATAATAACCGCGAAATTTTGTCAGCGAGCATCGGACAAATTCTATACTTACAAGACGCTAAGCTTTTGGCGAGTCAGCGCCTAGATAACCGCTCCGTGGTTGCCGCCGAAGCGGACTGGCAAGTTAACCGTAATTGGTTTTTACATACCGATTTACAAGTAGGTACCGACACCGATAAAGTTGAGCGCAGCAGTTTTTCAGCCGAGTACCGATTAGCTGAAAATAAATTAATTCAAATTAACCATCGATACATTCGCGAACTTTCTAATGAAAAAATTGACCAATTTGGTATATCTGCAAGTTGGCCTATTAATGAAAATTGGCACTGGGTTGGCAGATACTATCGCGACTTTGAACGTTCTCGAACAACCGAGAGCTTCATGGGGATTGAATACGAAAGCTGTTGTTGGGCCTTGCGTTTAACTGTGCAACGACATTTGGCCACACGGTTTGACAATGACGGGGTGAGAGATATTGATGATTTTGACTCGGGAATTGCGTTACAATTTGTATTTAAAGGTATGGGCGACCAAACCAATAAGGTAGATATGCTACGTCAAGGCTTATTCGGATATCGTCAGCCTTTCGTTTTAAATTAGGAAAAGGCTTTAACAGCTTATTATTTGAGAGATTATGAAAAAAATATTACTTAATATCAGTGTAGCAAGCATGTTATGCATGCTCGCCTTTGTCGGGCACTCAAAGCAACTGCTCGATAAAGTCGCCGTTATTGTCGATCAGGGCGTAATTCTTGAAAGTGAAATTCAGGAGCTCGTTAACAACGTAAAAGCCAGTGCAGTGACAAACGGGCAGTCTCTTCCCTCAGATCGCGCACTGAGAACCCAAGCTATCGAGCGTTTAATCCTCGAAAATCTACAAGCGCAAATGGCTGAGCGTATGGGTATCCAAATCAGTGACCCTCAGCTTGACCAAACAATCAATAATATCGCCCAAAGCGAAGGAATGAGTCCACAACAGTTCAGAGCGGCCGTGACCGCCGATGGTATTAGCTACGAAACATACCGTGAGTCAATTCGCAAAGAGTTAGTGATGGGTGAAGTACGTCGTGCCAACGTGAGGCGCCGAGTCTACATCACACCTCAAGAAATAAATACCTTGGTAGAGTTACTGAACCAACAAGGGGATGCTCAAGCAGAATACCGCCTTGGTCATATTTTGATAGGGCTTCCCAACAATGCAACAGAAGTTGAAATCACCGATGCTCGAGAACGAGCTGATAAAGTCCTTGAGTTACTAAATAGCGGTTCAGATTTCCCCAAAATCGCCATTGCATCATCTTCCGGGGCCGAGGCCCTAGACGGCGGTGATATGGGTTGGATGAACATCAACTCAATGCCTACTTTGTTTGCAGAAGCCGTAGAAAGTAAACCTAAAGACGAGCTTATTGGTCCGATTCGTTCGGGCGCTGGGTTTCATATCTTAAAAGTCATCGATACCCGAGGCGTTGAAGTCGTGCAAATAGAAGAAGTTAACGCTCGCCATATTTTGATTACACCTTCTATTATTTTAAGTGACGCAAAAGCAGAGCAAATGCTAATGGAATTCAGAGCACAACTTATTGAAGGTGAGGCTGAATTTGAAGCGTTAGCAAAAGAACATTCAGAAGATCCAGGCTCTGCGTTACGTGGCGGAGAACTTGGCTGGAATGACCCTAGCATTTATGTTCCAGCGTTTAGAGACACTTTAGCAACACTAGAAAAAGACGAATACAGTATGCCAGTGCGCTCACAACATGGCTGGCACTTAATTCAGCTGATTGAACGCAGAGTGGATGATGCTACCGAACGTCGAAAAGAAGAGCGCGCGTATCAACTCATTTTTAATCGAAAGTTCCAAGAAGAATCTGACGCCTGGATGAGAGAGATGCGTGATGAAGCTTATATCGAAGTAGTCGATGCATAAGGATTATATAATATGAGCTCAATCGTACGCATCGCAGTTACCCCCGGCGAACCTGCTGGTATTGGGCCCGACTTAATGATTATGCTCTCGTCTCAGCAATGGGACGTACAAATGGTAGTATTTGCAGATCGCAATATGATGGCTCAAAGAGCACTGAAGCTTGGGGTAGACTTAGAGATTATTCCCTTTGAGGAAGGCTCACAAGTTATTCAGCAAGCAGGGCAAATGATTGTACATCACATTCCTGTGTCGGTAGATGTCATCGCAGGCAAATTAGATAGTGCTAACGGGCAGTATGTTGTAGAAACACTACGACGCGCTTGCGAAGAAAACATGTTAGGTCACTTTGATGCGGTGGTCACAGGTCCCGTCCATAAGGGTATTATTAATAAAGCCGGTATTTCTTTTAGTGGGCATACTGAATACTTTGCACAGCAATCAAATACAGCTGATGTAGTTATGATGCTAGCCACCGACGGACTACGCGTATGTTTAGCCACAACTCATATTCCGCTGGCCTATGTGTCTAAAGCAATCACCCCTGAGCGTATAGAAAAAGTCATACGCATAATGAACACCGACCTCAAACTGAAATTTGGAATTGTTGAACCACGCATTTATGTGTGTGGTTTAAATCCGCATGCTGGTGAAGAAGGTCACTTAGGGAAAGAAGAAATTCAAATCATCACGCCAACGCTCGATGTACTTAGGTCACAAGGCCTAAACTTAATTGGTCCGCTTCCGGCAGATACTATATTCCAGCCTAAGTATTTAGAAAGCGCCGACGCGGTGCTTGCGATGTATCATGATCAAGGCTTACCGGTATTGAAATTCAAGGGCTTTGGTAACTCAGTCAATATTACGCTAGGTTTACCTTTTATTCGTACATCCGTGGACCATGGCACTGCTGCTGACTTAGCTGGCAGTGGCGACGTAGATGTCGGCAGTATGAAGCGAGCCATCAATAGCGCCATCCAACTAGCGAAGAAAAAACATTGAGTAAAACTCATCTAGGTCATACTGCACGTAAACGATTCGGTCAAAACTTTCTGTTTGACGAATATGTAATTGATCAAATCGTCAGCGCCATCGCACCTAAAGTAGGTGACAATTTAGTTGAGATTGGCCCAGGCTTGGGCGCACTTACCGAACCGGTTGCAGATATTGTCGATAAGCTGACTGTGGTTGAACTTGACCGCGACCTCGCTAAGCGCTTAAGAGAACACCCTTTCATTCAAAACAAGTTAAATGTTGTTGAGCAAGATGCGCTTAAATTTGATTTTTCGAGTTTATCTGACGCAGGTGCGCTACGAGTCTTTGGGAATCTGCCGTATAACATCTCCACACCGCTTATGTTTCATCTGTTTAGCTTTAATGCAAACATTTACGACATGCATTTTATGTTGCAATTAGAAGTAGTAAAGCGTTTGTGTGCAACCCACAACGACAGCCTGTATGGCAAACTTTCGGTTATGGCCCGCTATTACTGTGAGGCAACGCCGGTGGTTATGGTACCTCCGAGTGCCTTTAAACCAGCCCCTAAGGTAGATTCAGCTGTAGTTAGATTGGTGCCTCACACGACCCCCCCTGTCGAATTACACTCAGTAAAGAATTTAGAAGAAGTGGTAGGAACGGCATTTAACCAAAGACGTAAAACCATACGTAATAGCTTGAAAAACCTCATCAGTGAGGCTAGCCTTAATAGCCTAGATATTGATGCTGAACGCCGCGCGCAAACATTGTCTTTGGCGGAGTTTGCAGCGATCGCTAATCATGTTTATGAGGCCAGTAAGTAGTGACTGAACAAATCCACATCACCGTAGATACAAAGTACATTGGCAAGCAACAGAAGTCGGACACTCATTCAGTACACGTATTTAGCTACACCGTACACATCACTAATTTAAGTGAGCAAGCGATGATTTTACGTGACCGATATTGGTTAATTACCAATGGCGATGGTGAAAAGGTTGAAGTCAGCGGAGCCGGTGTGGTTGGCGAACAGCCAAGCATCGCACCAAATGAAACCTTTCAATATACCAGCGCGTCGATGTTGAAAACGGAAGTCGGAAGCATGCAAGGCCATTATGATTTTGAACAGGCCGACCAATCCACCTACCGAGCAAAGATTCCCATCTTTAGACTCGCAGTACCCAATGCATTGCATTAAATTATACCGATTAACATAATGAAAAATTTTGTAATCGGGGATATTCAGGGGTGTTACCGCGCTTTAAAAGCGCTTCTAAAAAAGGCCAATTTTGACCCTCAAGTAGACAAACTTTGGGCAGTTGGTGACTTAGTTGCAAGAGGGCCTGATTCTTTATCGACATTGAATTTTTGTCAGGATTTAGGACCACATTTTGAAACTGTTTTGGGTAATCATGACTTGCATCTAATGGCCATTGCCTACGGTGTTAAAAAACCTAAATCCCAAGATAAGCTGACTCCCCTACTTAAAGACAAGCGCTTTGACACCCTAATAGACTGGCTAAGGACAAAACCTCTTGCAGTAAAACCTGCAAAAAAAACACTTATTGCACATGCAGGTCTTTATCCCGCGTGGTCAATAAAAAAAGCAATAAATTTGTCAGACGAAGTTCAAGAAGTGCTACAAAACGGTAACACTGAGTCATTTTTGAAGCACATGTATGGCAGTTATCCGAATAAATGGTCTGATAAACTTTCCGATATGGACCGTTATCGTTTTATTGTTAACGCGTTTACGCGAATGCGTTATTTACGTAACGACTTATCTTTGGAGTTTGAAAGTAAATCTCACCCTAGCAGCGCTCCTTCGGATCTTCTACCTTGGTTTGATGTCAAAAACTCTAAGTTAAGCCACGAACACCGCTTGCTTTTTGGACACTGGGCGGCCTTGCTGGGAAAAATCCCCAAGAAAATAGCTAATGACGCTCAAATAAACGCCTTAGACACCGGCTATGTGTGGGGCAACAGCTTGTCCATTTATTGTCTTGAGAATGCAAAAACAATTCAATATCACGCTTAAGTTCTGCTCTTCGCTACCGATATTTAACTACATACGTTTTTATTGAACAGATAGTTTTATTGGGAGCTAATATGAAAATAACAGTAGCAATGCGCGTCATAGGCGGATTTGCAGTAATCACATTATTGTTGCTACTGCTCGGCTTTTCATCGATGTCGAGCCTGAATAAAGTAGGTAATGCATCGGAAGAAGTGAGCACATTAGCCCTGCCAACAGTGGCAGGAACATCAAATTTAAAGGTTGCTTTTGTCAACATGGGCCGCCTCGCATTTGAAGGTTTTGTTAGTGAAGACGAGCAAAGCGTATTAAGTAAACGTAGCGAATTTAATGAAAGTAAAGAACGCTTTGACCAAACTCTTCAAACGCTTAGCGATGTTGTAAAAAACGATGCTGGGTTACGTGCTTCGGTTAATAATTTGAATGTGATGTACGAAGCATATGTTGAAACTTCTAACAGTATGTTCGATGCACACCTAAGCTCCATTAAACAAAATGCGACGATGCAAGATACTATTGCCAACTTAGAAGAAAATGCGGATGACGCCTCGTCTTTGCTACTCGATTTTACCGATTTAGATGAGATAGAAGATTCAAACGCCCTCTCCGAGGCAGCTGATATTGCCAATACGGTAGAATCAAATATGTTGTCATTACTCAGCGTAGCGACAGAGTTTAGCAAAACTGAGTCTATGCAACGTGCTGATATTCGTAGTAAAGAAGTCACGGTAGTATTAGAGCAAACTCAAACTAGATTTGACGAAATGGCAAGCGCTGCCAATGGTGAAGATAGCTCCGGCACCATTGACGAAGTTGGCGACCTATTAGAGCAAATCACACAATCACTCAACTCAGGCTCAGGTCTACTTTTGACAAAAATTAACGAGCTAGAGCAAATCGCAGAAGCGCAAACTGCGTTATTATCAGCAGACGCCAAAATTACAGAGGCCATCGTAGAGCTCGATGCTTTAAATGAAATGGCCGATAAAAAAGCAGTAAGCATTAAAGCCACTGTAGATAGTCAAGTATCATCAAGCACTGTTACTATTATTGGCGTAGTCATTCTCTCTTTTGTTATTGCTGGTGGAGTAGGTTATGTCACCGTCAATGCAATCACACGTCCTTTGGACAGAGTTAACCAACTTCTTAAAATTGCCGCCTCAGGGGATTTAACTCATAAGCTTGATGACTCATCAAGTGATGAATTTGGTGTACTTGCAAAAAATTGCAATAACTTAATTGGTAGCTTAAAAGAACTGATTAACGCAATTCATCAACGTGCAGACCAACTCGCTGCAGCCTCAGGTGAAACCTCCACAATCACCTTACAAACGACAACATCGATTGAAGATCAGAAGTCACAGATATCACAAATTGCAGCAGCAACAACTGAAATGCATACTACCTCTGAATTGGTATCTAGCAGTGCACACGACACCTTGGTAGAAATAAAGCATGCAGATGCTGAAGCTGAGAAGGTGAAGAAAATATCCGCTGAAAACAAAGACACAATACAAGTCTTAGCCAATGAAGTACAACAAGCTGCTGAAGTTATCAACAAACTACATCAAGATAGCGCCAGCATCAGTGGTATCTTAGATGTTATTCGCGGTGTAGCAGACCAAACTAACTTGCTTGCCTTGAATGCTGCTATTGAGGCTGCTAGAGCCGGTGAACAAGGTCGAGGCTTCGCGGTGGTTGCCGATGAAGTAAGAACCCTAGCGAGTCGTACACAAAAATCAACGCAAGAAATTAATTCGATGATTGAAGTGCTACAAGCAGGCGCTGAAAAAGCGGTGCTCGTTATGAATCAAGGCAAAGAGCAAACAAATGCCTGCGTAGAGCAAACTGAAAAAGCGGGCCAAGCGCTAGACATGATTACTGATGCCGTGCACCGAGCGTATGAAGTGAGTACACGCATAGAGCATGCAGCCAGTGAGCAACACACGGTCTCGGCGCAAATCAGTGAGCGACTAGAAAACATTGTTGGCATCGCTGAACATACCACTATTGGTGCCAAGCAAACTGCGGAGTCGAGCTCAGAAGTTGCACGCTTAGCTGAAGAGTTGCAGTCCTCTATTAGTCAGTTTAGAGTCTAATAGAGCGATTTAGACTAAGGTAAAACTTATATATTAAAAACGAAGGGCGCTAGTTTGCGCCCTTTTTATTTGCTCACCAGCCGCGTTATTCAAACAATGCCGCATGAAGCCCTTTCACCACATTTTCGCTGTCGTCTTTATCTACAACAAAGGATAAATTATGTACGTTTGCGCCAAAACAAATCATACGTAAGTTAAAGTCCGCCACCGCGGCCAAAATTTTAGAAGAAACGCCCGCAGCACTATGCATATTATTACCGACTACCGTCACCGCATCAAAGTCTCGTTCAACACTCACTTCACAAATACTACTGAGCTCTAACAACGTATCCTTATTCATTTTCTCAGATATGCTATTTGGCGGGTTATCAAGGGTAAACGAAACCGCGATTTCGGAAGTTGTGATTAAATCGACACTTAATTTGTGCTTGGCGATTATATCAAACACACTGGCTAAGAAACCCTGCGCATACATCATCTTAGGTGTTTTCACCGTCACTAGAACCAAATCTTTACGTCGGGTTATGGCTCTAAAAGATGGTTCATGTTCGCAGTCTCTTACAATCCAAGTACCGCCTTTTTCTGGCTCCTTGCTTGAGCCAACAAACACTTTGATGTTTTGTCTCAGTGCTGGCTCCATTGTAGCCGGGTGCAATACTTTTGCGCCAAAAGTTGCCATCTCTGCAGCTTCTTCAAAACTCAGCTCAGGCAAAGGTTTTGCTTTGTTTGTAATGCGCGGGTCGGTGGTATAAACACCAATCACATCAGTCCATATCTCACAGGTTTTTGCCCCTAACCCTTCTGCTAATAGCGCAGCTGTAAAATCAGAGCCACCTCGACCTAAGGTGGTAGTGTTGCCTTGTTGGTCTGCACCCACAAAACCTTGTGTGACCACAATTGCGTTTGCTAATTCGGGTAACAACAATTGCTGGGTAAGTTGTGCAATTACCTCAATATCTGGGCTTGCCTCTGTATGAAGATTATCGGTGCGCAGCACTTTGCGCACATCAAAGTTTAGCGAATCCTGTCCATGCTCACGAATAACTGCAGACACTAACAAAGAGGACATTCGCTCGCCCATTGATAACAGTGAATCTTTCAGCGCATCAGAGAAGTTAATCTCTTCGTGACGAGCATAGCCCTCTAGTTCATCTAGCAGTGCAAATAACTTATCTTCGACTTCACTGGGTTTTTTTAGCTCATTTAAAATCGCGTACTCAATACTACGAATATTGTCTATGACTTCACTGATTTGTTCTGAGGTCAGCGCAGTATTGGCTAGCAATACGAGTTGATTTGTTACCCCGGCTGCGGCGCTCACGACTACTAGCCGCGTATTTTCATTTGCGACCACTATTTTTGCACAGTTGTTGATGGCGGAATAATTCGCCACACTGGTACCACCAAATTTGGCAACATTAAGGGCGTGCTGCATGTGTTTTCCTTATTAGATTTTTATTCGTTTGTTGTTTGTTACGGTATTACTTTAGCGTATGTGAGATGGTAACTTGACGGTATCACCTACCGACAACCCATTTTGTGCAAACCAGCCTTGATTCATTTCAAGCGCATATAATACTGGCACTGAACTTGGTACAGAGGTCAAATCGTGGGGTGTAAGCGGCTTAATATCGACAATCGTACCAAACGCATTGATGTAGGCTAGATCTAAGGGAATATAGGTGTTTTTCATCCAAATAGTAGCAATGCGGACACTGTCGAATTTAAACAACATGCCGCAGTCCTTGCACATCTGACGCCGGTACATAAGCCCTAAAGCGCGCGATTGTGGATCGTTAGCAAACTCCACCGCAATCTCGACATCATTTGAAAACACCAAAGAGACTAGGTCTTGGCTATCTTCGCTCGCTTGTGAATTTTTCTCTGCATTAGTGTCGGCCAGAACGGTTTGTGAAACCATAATGCTTAAGGAGAAAAGCACTGAGCCTAGCATCTTGGTAGTCAATCGCATCGCTATTCGCTTGTTAAAAAAGAACATGCACAAAGAGTAATATTCATACTAATAAAGCGCAAACAAAAAACCCGCCAAATGGCGGGTTTTTACAGCATAAAAGCGTATAGCTTATAATGTCTAAGCAGTGCTTAGGTTATTAAGCAACATTCAGCGTTGGAATAATATTCGCTTTGGCTTCATCTTCTGCTTTTTTGAATGATTCAATGCGGTCAAAGTTCAGATAACGGAACACTTCTGAGCTCATTGACTCAATTTTGCTCGCATACTCCATATACTCTTGTGCGGTTGGTATTTTACCTACAATCGCACCTACAGCAGCCATTTCAGCTGAGCATAAGTACACATTTGCACCGTCGCCTAAACGGTTAGGGAAGTTACGAGTTGAGGTAGAAAGCACCGTAGCGCCAGCTTCTACCCGTGCTTGGTTACCCATACACAATGAACATCCTGGCATTTCGGTACGTACGCCAGCACGGCCGTAAATGTTGTAGTAGCCTTCTTCAACAAGTACTGCTTTGTCCATCTTCGTGGGTGGTGACATCCACAAACGCGTTGGTAGAGTGCCATCAAATTGTTCAAGCAATTTACCCGCCGCACGGAAATGACCAATGTTTGTCATACAAGAGCCGATAAATACTTCGTCTACTTTATCGCCGGCAACTTCTGATAACGTTTTCGCATCATCTGGGTCGTTCGGGCAACATAGAATAGGCTCTTTAATTTCATCAAGGTCAATCTCAAGCACTTCTGCGTATTCAGCATTTGCATCAGCAGACATCAAGCTTGGATTTTCTAACCATTGTTCCATCTTTATCGCACGACGCTCTAGTGTACGTGGATCGCCATAACCTTCGTTAATCATCCAACGTAACATGGTGATATTAGAGCGCAAATATTCAGCAATAGACTCTTCTGAAAGTTTGATAGTACAACCTGCAGCTGAACGCTCAGCAGATGCATCAGATAGCTCAAATGCTTGCTCGATAGTTAGATCTTCTAAGCCTTCAATTTCTAAAATACGACCAGAGAACGCGTTGACCTTGCCTTTTTTAGCAACCGTTAACAGGCCTTCTTTGATGCCGTACAGTGGGATCGCATGAACTAAGTCGCGTAGGGTTATACCCGGCTGCATTTTACCTTTAAATTTCACTAAGATTGACTCTGGCATATCAAGAGGCATAACACCTGTTGCCGCTGCAAACGCAACCAAACCAGAACCAGCTGGGAATGAAATACCCATTGGGAATCTAGTGTGTGAGTCACCGCCAGTACCAACTGTATCTGGCAACAACATTCTGTTTAACCAAGAGTGGATGATTCCGTCTCCAGGACGCAAAGAAACACCTCCACGGTTCATGATGAAATCAGGTAGGGTATGCTGCGTGTCAATATCAACAGGCTTTGGATAGGCCGCAGTATGACAAAATGACTGCATGGTTAAATCTGCTGTAAAGCCTAAACATGCTAAATCTTTCAGTTCATCACGTGTCATCGGCCCAGTAGTATCTTGCGAGCCAACGGTAGTCATTTTGGGTTCGCAGTAAGTGCCTGGTAAAATACCCTCTACACCACAAGCTTTGCCTACCATTTTCTGTGCGAGTGTGAAGCCTTTTGCTTTAGAGGTAGGTAGCTCAGGTTTACGGAATAAGTCAGCAGCCTCTAGGCCAAGTGCTTCACGCGCTTTGTCTGTCAAACCACGACCAATAATTAAATTAATACGGCCACCGGCACGCACTTCATCAAGTAATACTTTTGATTTGTAGCTATATTCTGCCAATACATCGCCAGTTTCAGCGTTTTTAATTACGCCATCAAATGGATATACCTCAATCAGGTCACCCATTTCCATTTTATCTACGTCAGCTTCAAATACTAAAGCGCCGGCGTCTTCCATGGTGTTAAAGAAAATAGGCGCCACTTTAGAGCCAATACAAATTCCGCCACCGCGCTTGTTAGGCACGCCGGGTAAATCTTCACCGAAGAACCACAACACGGAGTTGGTCGCAGATTTTCTTGATGAACCCGTACCCACTACATCACCTACAAAGGCAACTGGGTAACCTTTTGCTTTAATTGCATCAATTTGTGCAAGTGGACCAACTTCGCCGTGTGCTTCGGGCTCTAGGCCATCGCGGGTCATTTTGTACATTGCTTTGGCGTGTAATGGAATATCTGGGCGTGACCATGCGTCAGGAGCAGGTGACAAGTCGTCGGTATTTGTTTCGCCAGTGACTTTAAATACGCTACATGTGATTTTTTCAGGCATATCATCACGGGCAGTAAACCACTCTCCGTCAGCCCAAGATTGAATTACTTCAGTAGCGAACTTGTTACCCTTTTTGTGCAGTTCTTCGACATCGTGGAAAGAATCGAACATCAATAGAGTATGCTTAAGCTCTTCTGCGGCAAGCTCAGCTAGCTTGTCGTCTTCAAGTAATGCGATGAGCGTTTCGATGTTATAGCCACCATGCATATTACCTAAAAGTTGCACTGCTGCATCAGCTGAAATCAAATCGCAGCTTTCTTCGCCTTTAGCGATTGCGCTTAAAAAGCCTGCTTTAACGTAAGCAGCCTCGTCAACACCCGGAGGTACGCGCTCAGAAAGGAGTTCAAGTAAAAATGCTTCTTCACCTGCTGGTGGATTTTTAAGTAACTCAACCAACCCAGCAACTTGCTCTGGGTTAAGTGGTTTGGGGGGAATGCCCTCGGCGGCGCGTTCAGCGACATGTTTGCGATAATCTTCTAACACGATAACGTCCTCTATAAAAATTTGAGCCTGATATGGCTTGGCGTTGACTTGAACAGGCGTGGATTATACCTATATGTGCGTCAAAAATGAATGGCAATAGGTGAAAACCCTGTTATAGCCAATATTCATAGTACTAATTGAAAACGAATTGTTAATCTATTTCATCAATACCTTAGTCTTAAACGGCACACATAATAAAAGGTGTGCCGACTTTTATGGCGTGGCATTTGTTGGCGCATTAGGTGCAGTATTTGATATCGCTAGCTTATACAAAACCGCTGGTTCTCCATCGCCTAAGACCCAAACATTTCCTTGTTTATCTTTTTCAATATCGCGCAAGCGAACATTTGTCTCGAGCAACAATGTACGATCCTTTCCTACTTTTCCTTGTGAATATGGAACGGCATATATTTGCTTAAATTTTAAAGAAGTAACTAACAAGTGCTGATGTAACTCTGGTATGACTTTATGCGTATAGTAGGTCATGCCAGAAGGTGCAATAGAAGGCGTCCAATCAAGATCGGGTTGTTCCATTCCTGGGTACTCAGTGAAAGGTGATATCAATGCACCGATGTAATCTTTACCGTTGGTGATCACCGGCCAACCATAATTAGCCCCCGCCCGAATTACATTAATTTCATCGCCACCGGCAGGGCCGTGTTCGTGCGAAATAAGCTGTTGCTCGCCAGTCATTACAAGCCCCTGCGGGTTCCTATGACCAAGAGAATAAACGTAACTCACCGCGCTTTGTTCATTTTCATAAAACGGATTATTAGGGTGGGCTTTGCCCTCATCGGTCATTTTCAGTATTTTGCCAAGTTGGCTACTTTTTACCTGCGCTTGCTCTCGATAATCAAAACCATCACCGGTCGCAACAAACAGCGCATTTGTATTCGAAAACGCCATACGAGCTCCATAATGGACTGGAGTATCTTTAGCTGACGCGACTTCGAAAATATCTTCTAACTCATTGATTTGTGTATCTTCCACCTTAAAGCGCACTATTTTTAAAGTGTTGTTGTTAGCAGTTCCCGTGGTGTAAGACGCATAAATCCACTGATTTTGCTCATAGTCAGGATGAAAAATAATATCGAGTAGGCCACCTTGCCCGCCGGTCAGCAAATCATCAGGTGTAAAATCGATATCTACGCGTTGGTAGTTAGAGTCCTTTGAATTGAATTTTATTTGACTTAAACCGCCCTCGCGATGCGTGATCCATAAATCGTCAGTAGGTGAGAACGCCAAGGCCCACGATCGCGGCAACTCCCCTACTACTTCAAGCAACTCAAATTTTAGCCCTTCAGAACCCTGTCCCGTACTTTTGAATACGGTGTCATTTGGTAGCTGCTGTGCAGATAAGGGAACGCTTATCGTTATTAAAAAAATTGCCGTGAATATGACTAGTATTTTCAAACTTTTATCCAATTTCTACAATGGTTGTGAGGAAGCGCGGTGGATGTTTATAATTACGCATAAATTAGTAAATATCTTGCTAGATTTTTATTAACTAAGCCACACCTTATTCGTGAAAACACTACCAACGTTAATGTGTATTGACAACACAAGCATCAATACACTAGTTTGTAGCGATAAGAACAAAAATAGTAAAAGGAAATCTAATATGCGTTTTCTACGCTGGGTGGTTTGTGCTGTGATATCAGCGGCGCTTGGTTTCTTCTTCGCAAGTATTTTACATACGCAGTCTGTATTAGCTAAGTTAAGCGAAATTAACGTTACCATCCCCATTGCTGAACGTTTTTCAGCAACTTGGCATGATTTGCTTGGCATGGCTCCTAGTTATGGCTTGGTTATTTTGGTTGCCTTAATCCTCGCTTTCAGCATAACTGACTTTATAAATCGTAAATTAAAAATCTCTTCGCATATTTTATATCCTATTGCTGGCGGTGTTGGTTTTTTAGTCATGTTACTGGCTATGCAGCCTCTTTTAAACGTAACGCTTATCGCCGGTGCTCGAGGGGCTATGGGTTTTTCGCTGCAAGTGTTTGCGGGTGTGGTCGCCGGGATGTGTTTTGCGAGTTTACGCAAACAAAACGTGCCGTCATTAGGTTCTCAATAACTGCGAAATATTGAAAATATGCTTATGTAAGTACATGCGTTCAGTTTAATGTTTTCCAATCAAATTTAGTGTTACTTGTCTATCAGCATAATCCGCTTGATGAAGTTGATCCACTGTTGTAAATTTTCTGTTAATACTCTATAAGAATAATCACAGAGAATCCTATGCAACGTTCTAAACTCATACCTTCACACATCAACAGTCTTGCAGATTATATCGAAGAAACATTCACAGAATTTGCGGACCGCCCTGCGTATTCGGCACTCGGGCAAGAAAAGACCTTTGCTGAAATGGAGCTGCTTTCACGCCAGTTCGCAGCTTGGTTACAAGCTCATACCAGCCTGGTACCGGGCGATAGAATTGCCATTCAACTGCCTAATTTAATTCAACATCCTATTGCAGTTTATGGTGCGCTCAGAGCGGGTTTAGTGGTGGTGAATACCAACCCTTTGTATACCGAACGAGAAATGGAACATCAATTTAACGATTCCGGCGCAAAGGCGTTGGTAATTTTAAGTGATTTATTGCCAAAGTATGAAAACATCAAGCAAAACACTGGAATTGAGCATGTGATCATTACTAGTGCTCCACAATTGCTCACTAATGCCCCCGTCGGCCACGATGATTATACTTGTTATGCGCAAATATTTGAGCAAGCGGCATCGCTAACCTTGCAAGCACGACCGAGCATTCAGCTCGATGACACCTGTATTTTGCAGTACACCGGAGGCACCACTGGTGTGTCGAAGGGAGCAGAGCTAACGCATCAGAACGTGTTAGCGAACAGTATTCAGACCCTCGGACGTTTAGGGCAGTCTTTTAAGGCGGGAGAAGAGCTTGTGGTGTGTCCTCTTCCCCTTTATCACATTTACGCCTTTACCGTTTGTATGATGACCTTCTTTGCAAAGGGTGCAATGGTATTGTTAATTCCAAACCCACGCGATATGGACGCATTTGTAGGCGCGTTAAAAGGCCAACCTTTTACGGCATTTGCCGGCATTAACACCTTGTTTATGGGCTTATGTGCGCATCCCGATTTTAAACAGTTAGATTTTAGCCATTTAAAAATCACGATGTCGGGAGGAACCGCTCTTACTCGCTCTGCGGCTGCATTGTGGCAAGATACAACAGGATGCTCAGTTACCGAAGGTTACGGCTTATCTGAAACCGCACCGGTAGTCGCGTTTAATATGCCGGGGCAAGAGAATATGGGTACGGTAGGCCCAGCAGTTCCTGAAACCGATATTCAAATGCTCGACGAGAACGACAACGTTGTGGCTGATGGCGAAGAGGGACAAATCGCGGTCAAAGGCCCGCAAGTGATGAAAGGCTACTGGCAGCGTCCCGACGAAACCAGCAAAGTTATGACCAAAGATGGCTACTTTAAAACAGGTGATGTAGGTTTAAGGACGCCCGACAACTGCATCAAAATAGTTGACCGGCTCAAAGACTTAATCATTGTGTCTGGCTTTAATGTGTATCCCAATGAGGTAGAAGATGTGCTTACTCAGCATCCTAGCGTAATGGAAGCTGCGGTTGTTGGTAAGGCAGACGATAAAACTCAAGAGCGCGTGTGTGCTTACATCACAGTTGATGAAAGTTACGAAGAGGAATCGGTATTAGCACATTGCAGAGCTAATTTGACTGGCTACAAAATTCCTAAAGAGATTAATGTTATCGATGAGCTACCCAAATCAACAGTAGGTAAAATATTGCGTCGAGAGCTACGTAAGTAAGAACTAACTTACACGCTGCGCTTCACGAATTCGGTTAAAGCGCAGCATCTCTGCTAATAATGCTGACAACAAATCATGCAATGAAAGGCCCTTATGTTTCATATACAGGTTAAACGCCAAATCAACAAACCTATCCACGAAGTATTTGAAGTGCTAAGTGATCACGCTAACTATGACCAATTTAAAGGAGTAGATGGCTCAGTTCTACTTGAAGAGGGTTCCGAAGAGGCAAACGGTTTAGGCGCACTTAGAGAAATTCAAGCTGGCAAATCGGTGCTGCATGAGCGGATAGTGACCTTTGAGCGTCCGTTCAAGCTAGATTACCTTATCGAATTTAGTAAACCCTTACCTTACCAGCACGAGTTTGGCCGCATACGCTTGAGCGAAAATGATGACGGTACACTGGTCACTTGGGAATCAAAAGGCCATATTGGGATCCCCCTGCTTGGCACATGGTATTTCGATAAACAAATACAAAAGTTTGGTGGCAGAGCCTTTGGGAGTATTTTAAAAAGCATAGATATGCAATAATCCCGACTCCTTTCGAGTACTAATCTTTCAGGCCATTTTATGACGCCCTTGCAGGCTTTTGTTGATTTTTCTATAAGCGTCATTGGCCCTGTCATTCTTCTTATTTCTGTTGGTTATGGCTTTTATCGCCAAGGTCTTCTAGACGACAGCTTTGTTGAAAAAGCCTCCCGCTTAATCTTTAATTACGCCTTACCTGCGTTATTATTCGTTAATATCAGCGCTAGCGATATCAGTGCCCTGACCGAGCCTAAAACTATTGCCATTGGCATTAGCGGCACCCTAATTGTGTTCATTGGATATTTGCTGTGGGTGAGCTTACGTGTGCAAGCTCGTCACGACAAAGGCGTGATTGTTCAAGGTGCATTCAGGTCTAATATGGGTATTATTGGCCTAGCATATTGCGCAAATGCTTACGGACAAGAAGGTCTGGCGTACGCGTCTATTTACTTAGGCGCTTTAACCATTGTGTACAACGTTTTATCGGTTGCCGTATTAAATGTCTTCGAAGGTTCTAGCGTTAGCATAAAGCGAATTTGTAAGGGCATTGCGACCAACCCTATTATTTTAAGTATTATTGCTGGCGTGCTTGTATCGTACTTTTCCCTACCCACACCCGCATTTATCAATAATAGCTTAGGATATTTTGCTCAGCTAACACTTCCATTGGCCTTACTATGCACCGGTGCTTCGTTACGGTTTAGAAGTCTTGGCCGTGAATGGCGCTTAGTCTTACTGGCTTGCATCGGGAAGTGTGTGGTTTATCCTGTGATATTGCTTGGTTTGGCATTGGCATTTGATGTAAGCGGGCTGTCACTTGGCGTGGTGTTTTTAATGGCAATGAGCCCAACGGCTGCGGCAAGTTATGTGATGGTCAGAAAGATTGGCGGAAACCATCAGCTGGCGGCACAAATTATTGCAGTATCGACTATCGTATCTTTGCCACTCACTATTGCAGGGTATTATTTGATGTTGCGCTTTACACAAATTGCGTAAAGCGCATAGCCACAATCTACTATTTGTTTTCTCGGACCAGTTGGTCCATAAAGCGTACCCCCCACCCCTGACTGCCTTTAGGTGCTGTGTCGGTGCTTTGTGCCAACCAATCAACACCGGCAATATCTAAATGTACCCACGGTAAATCTTCAGCAACAAAGGTCGCTACAACCGCCGCCCCTATACTTGCGCCCGGGCTCCCTGCCCCAGAATTTTTAATGTCAGCAATCTCTGATTTTATTTGATCAAAATGATTCGGGTGTAAAGGGAGCGGCCACACGTGCTCTCCGCTTCTTTTGCCCACGCCCATAATATCGCTCGAAAACTCAAAGTTACGGGTAACAAGGGCCGCATATTCATCGCTCAATGCGCGCACAGCAGAGCCGGTTAAGGTGGCAATATTCAGCAGTAACTTGGGCTTGTATTCTTGCTGCGCGTAAAATACCGCATCAGCCAAAATCAAACGCCCTTCAGCATCGGTACTAATAATTTCAATGCTTGTTCCTTGCATGGTATTTAATACATCTCCTGGGCGTATAGCATCCTCAGCCGGCATATTTTCGGCAAGTGGCATTACACCGACAACGTTCGCATTCTCGCCACGCTTGGCAATAGCATACATCGTACCAGCAACAGCAGCAGCACCCGCCATATCAGACTTCATCTGCCACATGTTGTCGTTACCTTTTAAACTAATACCCCCAGTGTCAAAGGTAATGCCCTTTCCAGCAAGTGCGATAGGTGCATCACCCTTTTTGCCGCCTGTATAGTTAATCACCAACATACGCGGCTCATGAATTGAACCCTGACCTACCCCTAACAGCGCGCCCATGCTGTTCTTTTCCATATCGCGTACATCAAGTACATCAATATCAATGTGCTTCATTCCTTTGAATAATTCACTAACGCGCTCAACAAAGAGCTCTGGATATAAACTTTTGCCAGGTTCGGTTGCTAGGTCTCGAGTAAGATGCACGCCGTCGGCAAGGAATTGTAAGTCGTCGTTATACAAGGACTCACTGCTTTTTGCATTTGGGCTTACCATCAATATTATCGATTCACCTTCATCTTTTACGCTTTTATATTTTTCAAAGCTGTAATGGCGTAAGTCGTAACCATAAGCAATATGAGCAGCAGGTGTAGATATTGCCGTATCGATGCTCTCAATAAACATGCTGGCATTTACATCATCTGATGTCGATTTAAGCGCAGCGGCAATACTGCCTCCAATATTTTGTAGTGCGGGTGCATCAATATCGCTGTCGCTTGCAGTTCCAACCACTAATACGTTATCTACATCGGCCAGCATTTGCAGATGTAAGTTACTACCGAGCTTAGCGTCGAAGCTATTTAATTGCAGTAATTCAAGTAAACGGCCATCGCTTTTCTCGTTCATTTGCGAGGCCATACCGCTTAAGTTTTGCGGGTCGGAAACAAACAATACCGCAGTACTGGTGGCTTGATTTTGCGAAGTAGAAAACTCAACGCTAAGCTGTGCTTGAGCGGAAAGTGACAATGAGGTGACAACGCCAAACATAAGCGTCTTAAATAAACTTGGTTTCATGCGAATATCCGTTAACTTAAACAACAATAATAGTAACGATTATAGACACTTAGATAAATATCAATTTACTTGCTGTAACACATCAGCTTTTTGGATGTTTGTACCTAAAAATTATTCACTCCACACCGCAAACTCACTTCCACCAGGCTCAATAAAATGAAAGCGACGGCCACCCGGAAAGCTAAAAACCTCCTTATTAATTTGCCCGCCAGCCGCTTCAACCTTAGCTTGAGAGTCGGCTAAGTCTTTAGAATAAAGCACTACTAGCGCACTGCCTTTTTCGCTGTTCATCGAGGATTCAGAACTAAACATACCACCTTCAATTTGATGCCCTACAAAGCAAGTGTAGTCAGGACCGTAGTCAACAAACTCCCATGCAAACGCGTGCTTAAAAAACGTTTTGCTCGCGGCAATATCCTTTGTCGGGATTTCTAAATAGTGTATTTGATGATGACGCTGTTCAACCATGACGACTTCCTTTTCTGTTAGCTAAAAAGCACTTTATGAAGTGAGTTTTACGTAATAAGTTAAATGAAAACAACCAATACTCTACTCACAATACAGCCAAACACAACCAAAAGCACGGGTACCCGAAAACGGCTTAAGGCAGCAAAGGCAATAGCCGCAATAGCTAAATCCGCGGGCTGATTGATTGCATGTACAAATATAGGGTTGTAAAGCGCCGCGGCCAAAAGCCCAACCACAGCGGCATTTGCACCTGCAATAGCTCTACTCAGTTGTGGTTTTGTGCTTAAGCGATGCCAAAAAGGCAAAATGGCAAGCACTAGCAAAAAGCCCGGTAGAAATATAAATAGTGTGGCGATTAACGCTCCTGTGATACCCCCAGCGCCATTTGCATCTTCCTGTAAAAAGCCCAGATAAGCGGCAAAAGAAAACATCGGGCCCGGCATTGCTTGGGTTGCACCATAACCTGCTAAAAAGTCTGCCTGAGATAGGTACGATGCCCCTACCATCGCTTCTTCTAAAAGTGGTAATACAACATGTCCGCCACCAAATACGAGCGCACCAGTACGGTAAAAGTCGTTTGCAGTGTTTGAAACAAAAGGCAAAGCGACAAATAGTAACGCAAACAACAGAAAACATATGATTGCAAAGCTGCGCCCACTAAGCGTTTGCTTGTTGTAGCTAGCAGCCCCATCGGTAACGACTTTTTCTGAGCTATCTTCAGACAGCATAAAATATCCCAGCGCCGCACCGACAAAAATCACTGCAACTTGCACATAAATATTGCTAAAAAGTAGCATTAGCACAAAGCTCAACAAAGCAATGAAGAATCTGGATTTGCCAAAACACAAATTCTTCCCCATTCCCAATACACCTTGCAACACTACTGCACAGGCTAAAATAGCAAGTCCTTGCAATACCGCTTGCCCATGAACGCCGTTGAACAAAAATAGTGTATTGGCAAATACAATCAACAGAATAACCGACGGCAAGGTAAAGGCGATAAATGCCAATATTGCACCAAGTAAGCCACCTCGCTGCAAACCAATACTAAAGCCTACTTGGCTACTTGCAGGCCCGGGTAAGGTATGACAAAGCGCAATGATGTTTGCGTACTGTTGCTCGTCGAGCCATTTGCGCTGCTCAACAAAGGCCCTTCGAAAGTACATAAGGTGAGCTACTGGGCCACCAAAAGAGGTACAGCCTAACTTTAAAAATACCCAAAAAATATTGAGATATACCATATTCCGCTAGCTTGCCTCTATACCCAAACAGGTTTGCGCACTGATGGGAATGATTAAATATTTATCTTGCTTACGAAGAGACGCCGTAAGTTGCAGTTCAACACGGGTATCACCGGTTAATTTATGACTCAATAGACTCGACCGACATATAAACGCAAGCGCCTCTGCTTGATAAGCGCCAAGTTCACCGCTCACTCCCTTCACATTTACTGTAAGTTCAATAAGCGATTTGTTTTCACGATAGGTGAGTAAAAGCCCCTCGACATCTGGCGACGCAAACATGTTTTCACGAACCTCATCGGCCATGTCTTGGTATGACGTGCTTGCGTTAAAATTGTATATCAACAATATAGAAACAACCGCCATGAGTGCTAACCCGACTTTAAGAACCGTGCTTTTGCTCGGTTCACTTTGAGTGCTCGGTGAGTTCGATTCACTAGGCTCGCTGGTGCTGTTTTCGGCCTCTACGTTGGATTCATTTTGTTGCATATTTGAGCCCCTTAAATATAAACATTACGATAGCCTCTTAAAAGAAACGTCGGCCACTTAAAGCTATATACGCCGCAAACATACCTACTAGTGCATAAATAACCTCAAATGCATCTACCGTATCCCAATTGCCGTCGAGCGCAGTTTTTATAAGAAATGCAGTCAACAATAATGAGGGGAGAGACATTAGCCCTATAACAACTCTTACTTTTATAGGAAGCGTCTTTGATTTAGATGGCTGTGGTGCTTTTGACATTTATGGTCCTAGTTATATTTTGCTATTCAGGGTCTTTCTCAAAGCCCTTTTGATTTTATTTCGGTGACTTCGTGTAAAAGGTCAGCCTTACGCATGGCGCCTTGCCCCGTAACAAAGATACTAACAGCGAAGGTAGTAGCAAGCATAAGTGGTGAGAGCTCATGATTATTGAGATACACAATTAAAACAGGAAGAAGCGTGAAAACTAACAACATGGCAGGTAAGTAATTAAGTCGGCTTATCTCTTTGTTAATTTTTGCAATGCGTTTGTTGTTGGCTAAGCCTATTAGGCCCTCTACATCTTTAGTTGTTTTAATATCCATATACAATCCTTAGCAATGTTTGTCAGGGAACATTTATTAATATAAACGCTACTTGTATACGACTTCAATGACTAAGTATGCTCAACTTTTTATTAATACAATTTTGTGCAGGAAAGTGATAAATGCTCTACGTTAACTTTGCGTTTGCTGTCTTTTTAAAGCTAATAAGTAAAGCTAACATTAGACCAATGCCCAAACCAGTAATGACTCCAGAAAAACCATCCGCGCTCAAACCAAGCATTGTTTCGTCTTGCTTTGTGCTTGCAACCCAGTAACTAAGCACAAACGAAATACTTGCTATGCATGAAACTAGTACTGCCTTAAATTTGATATCCATTGGATTTTCCATTCATTTGATTGGTGTTAGGGAACTATAGTCTATAACGAGAAAACTGCGCCCATCGGCTTGGTTTAAAGATACAAAGATTACCCGTGCTAAGAAATGAAATTAGCCGCGAGTAATTAGCCAAGCTTATTGAACTGGGATGTAGTTACCGCTTTGTGTAAATAAATTTGAGCACTGGGTCTAAATTACCCTCTACCATTACCATTGAATCAAGGATTGCCCCTGATGATTCGATAAGCTTTTTTGACGCTAAATTGCTCGCATGGCAATGAATGTGAATATCTGAAATACCCCTACTACTTGCCTGTTGTATGGTTCGCATCAAAAGCTTCGTACCTACCCCCTTGCCGCGATAACTCGGTCTCACACCCAAACCGATATGACCACCAGCATGTTGTAGCGATGCATTTAAACGATGACGCAAATGCGAGCAGCCAATTATCTCTTGGTTTTCTACTAACCAGAATGTTGTATTTGGAACCATATGGTCAGGTAAGTTAACCCCATTTGAATAGTCATTCAACGTTTGGATAAAAGCAGGAAAGTTCGAAAAATCTAAATCCATAGGATAGGGGTAACGTTCTTCGCTACCCAATTCTTGAATGTATTGGATATAACTCTCTTTGAGCTCTATCACAGGTTTTACAAGCATTAGCCTTCTCTGTGATTGCTATTAAATAGGAATTATACAGCATTTATGCTCATATGCATTTGCAAGTCCCAAATGACTTTGACTAGCAAAAGCCTTGAGAGTGTTATTACGCAACGATTGCTTTTAAAAACTGCTGGCCTTGCTCGCCTATCAACCATACAAACGCACAAATATTAATTACAACCGTTAGCCAATAGACCTTTTTAAACTCTTTTTTGCTGGACTTGTGTCTCAGTTTATTTTGCGCATAAAAAGCACCAGGCCAACCGCCAAGCAAAGCAAGTAGATGAAGATGCCCCTCTGGGGTACGCCAACGTCTATTTTTAGCCGAAGATTTATCATAAGCATAAACAATGAAGGTCAAAGTGCTTGCCCCAGCATAAAAATATAAAACTTCTATGGGCAATAGTTTCAATAGAGTAAGTGATATCAAAACAAGGCAAAAAATACCTAAAATTAAAGAGCCAAGTTTGTTTGACCTTTTAGGTTTAGCGGCTCTAGATTTGCGGTCACGTACTAAACTTACATTTACAGCTTTACACTTTCCGCGAGCCTCGTTGACTTGTTCGTACACAATTAAGTCGCCCTCAACGGGCCTTTTAGAGCGCGTTTGAAAGGACTTAATATGAACAAAAGATCTGGCGCCGCCACCGTTTGGCTCAACAAACCCAAATCCTTTATCGTCGTTCCAATTTATTAGCTTTCCCTGAAATCTTAGCTTTCTCATTCTATTGGACAACCCTAATTAACTCGCCATGGCGGATGAAGTCTATTTTCTCCGGCCCAATAGAGCTTTATCTTATTGCCAGAAGGGTCTCTCAAAACAGCCTCTCTCCACAAATAGCGTTGGTTCTCAGGTTGTTGCTCAAAAACGATCCCTTTGTTAACCAAATCCTCATACCATTCATCCAACTTCTCATGTTCGAAGTAAATAATCGCACCATTGCAAAAGTCACCTTGTTCGAGAGAGAGTGAAAATGACGCGCTGCCAGTTTTACATTCAAATCTTGCATAATGGGGAGTATCGACAATTTGAAGAAAGCCAAGCTGAATATAGAACTCAGAAGCTTCTTTCATGTTTTTAACTGGTAACGTTACCTGATTTAAATTCAAGAGCATTTATCCTTTATTACGCCGCATTGCCTAACATACCTATTACTGTGAATAGTATCCATGAGCCGACGAAAATTTTTCGCAATTTAGTAAATTTGGAGTTTAATTTGTGGAAGATTATTAGTACTTATTGCTGTAAAGAGGAAAAGCAGTCCGACAACAAGCGTTTGTTATGCCAATCATTGCTGAACAATTTTAAGAGCATTGAACGCTTTCATTGTAAGATCTTTTCTCAACGCCAAATCTGAACGTTGCTTTATTTCAATGTGGTTTGCAAAAAACCATGTTTGTTCATTAGTAACAAGATAACCAACATACCAACCATCCTTGCCTGACCAGCCTGTTTTTGACCAGATCTTTATCTGATTATTGCTCTCTGACAGCATAATATTCTTTAGTGTATCAATATGTTGTTTCTGAATTGGTAGATTCTCAGCATACAATTTACGCAAGAAACTAATTTGATCTTTTACAGAGACCCTTAGGTCACCATCAAGCCAGAATCGTGTAATCTCATTGCCGGTTTGTTGGTTTCCGTAGTCAAAGTCTTTAAGGTACTCATGATATTTTACGTCGCCCACTTTCTTCGCATAGCGTTGATAACACCATACGCATGAGTATTGAAAGGCCGTTTTAAGTGTTTGGTCTTTATTCCATGGCTCGTATTCTCGCTCTACACCATCCCAAGCAATGACTTCAGAAGCATCTTTAATCAACCCCTCCTCTAGTATGATAAGAGTATTAGGTATTTTAAACGTTGAAGCAGGGATGAAGCCTTCTTTGTTATTAACGTTGTATTGAAACGTGTGTTTCCCATCAGCGGATTCAATGAGCAGTGAACCATCAACATTATTAACCTTATAAAGGCTTTCTATCTCATCGTCTACCGCATAAATGCTGATTGAGAAAGCCCATATAACAAGTAGTATAAAATACTTCATATCTATCACGATCTTAATGTGTGGATGGCATAATTGTAAACTAACCGGCAATAATACTGCGTTAAAGTGTAACACCGCAGTGTAATTGTCCCAGTGAGCCCGCTTTTTGGCGAACGACTTAAGCGTTTAGTTAAGCTTTATCGTCTCGTACCTTACTCTTTTTTTTGCAATATAGTAATTATTACCATCGTCTGAAGCTGTGCGTAAGAGTTGCAGATCAGCAGATGATAATGCTTGTACATACTTATCTACGCCGAGAGAAATAGACTCTTCTCCAGTCAAAATGTCATTCCATTTTCCCATTTGGATTGGGGCGGAAAAAAGAAACTGACCTCCAGGAGCCAAGATCTCTCCAACTCTTCTAATCATAGCAAGCTGCGCCGATTCTTTTAGAAGAAAGATAATTCCTACTGCAATTACGCCGTCATATTCTTCATCGAAGAAATCAGAGTGCTCCACTGATTCGCATTTGGCAGGCACATCTGGGAAATTTCCTGTAAATGCGCGAATCATTGACTTTGATGCATCAACTGCAAACACTGAGTGTCCTGATTCAATCACTGTTTGGGTTACAGGAATACCGTCACCACATCCAATATCAAGAACTTTTGAAGGAGTATCTAAGGATTTTGACCATTCTCGAAATAAAGAAATGCCAAGAGATTTATTTCTTACCGAGATAAACTCTGGTGCTATTTTTTCGTATCCGTTAGAAAAGTCCATGGCTTCACTTATAGTCGATTATGCTGCCCAACGCCTCGCATCAGCGGCAAGCGCGCGTCGCGGGCATGCTTGGCCGACTGCATGCCTTTGTTATTTTGGTTTTGCACCGGACACCTTCCTGAATGCTGAAACGGCTAAACCAACAAAACCAGCGACTAAAGTAAACTGCCCAATCATCATCAATCCAAATTTATCTAACAGCGCTAGTTCTTCAGAGAATATTGGATGCCAAATATAAACTAGCGTTAAGTTAGCAGGAAATAATAGAACTTTGTAGCCCGGAAGAGGACCAGCAATCACATCAAAAAGGCTCCAATGTAAGGTAAACGTAATGGTCCCTATTACAACCGACACTAAACCAGAATAAAGAGCTATTCTCATTGTTTTCAACTGATGCTTCGACCCGTACAACTTTAAGCTAAAAGCCAAGTATTTGGCGCACACAATGTCGAAGGCTCGCAGTATGACTGCCCCTTAGAGCACCCGCTAGTACTTGGCTAAATTGTTTGTTATGCGCCTTGTTAGCTACTGATCTTTGAGTCACGTTCAATCACCCAACATCTACTATTATTG
>CAZUON010000024.1:0-46749 GCA_964621345.1 uncultured Glaciecola sp.
CCAGCGACCAATTGATTAAAAGTCAACTGCTCTACCAGCTGAGCTAACGACCCTCAATAAGTGTTTTGGCGATAGTAAAAAGTGGTGGGTCGTGCTGGATTCGAACCAGCGACCAATTGATTAAAAGTCAACTGCTCTACCAGCTGAGCTAACGACCCTTAATACTATCTTGTTACAAGCAGCTAATCGATTAAGTTGAGTATCTGTTGCAACGGCGGCATATAATACTGAAATCGAAGTTGCGTGCAACCTTTAAATGTCATTTTGGCAATTTAATTGCTCAATTGCGTGGAAAGTAAACAACGCAAGAGGCTAATCGATTATCCGTTAGCCAATTGCTCTGTTGATAAGCGTGCAGGAGTACTGTTTGGATACTCCGCTAAAACTTGTTCAAAGTACTGTTTTGCTAAACTAGCATTACCTTGATTTTTGGCAATCATACCAAGTTTCAACAAAGAATCTGCGCGTTTAGGAGAAGTCGCAAAATTGTTGACTACTTCGGTAAACTGCTCCGAGGCGCCATCCCAATCTTGATTGTTATACAACAACTGCCCTAACCAATAATGCGCATTATCGCTTAAATCGGAATTTGGGTATTGTGTAATAAATTCTCTAAAAGCAGGCACTGCTTTTTCGTAATCTCTATCTTTTAGAATCAAGTTAACCGCGCTTTGATAAGCTTCTTGCTCACTTTGAGTTGTAGCAACCATACTAGACGCTGTCGTAGCAGAAGACGTACCTGTTCCCGCGTTAGCCGCAGTACCACTGTTGCTATTACTTGAAGCAAGCGCAGTGCCCTGCTGTAAGGCCTCAAATCGCTTATCTAATTCTAAAAACAATTCACGTTGACGCTCTAGGATTTTTTCAAGCTGGTGATTATGTAGCTCTATAGAGCCCGTAATACCATCAACGTCAGACTGCAACATATCAAGCTGTTGCTGCATACGTTGTTGACTGTCAGAGCGTGACTCTACAATTCTCTCAATAACTGCTAAACGCGTTTCTAAGTCGCTTGAACTTAGTACCGCACCCGACGCTATTACCGGAGCTTCGTTTTGATTAACATCAACGACAGGTGCTTGCGAAAAGCAAGCACCCGAGGCAAACATTAATGTAAGTATACTTACTAGGCGTACTTTCATTGCTTATTGATAAACCACTACAGCGCGACGGTTTTGAGCAAATGCATATTCAGAACTCCCCATCACAGCTGGTTTTTCTTCACCGTAAGATACAACCGACATTTGCGATGATCTTACACCTTCGTTTTGGAGGAAGGTTTGAACCGCTTTTGCACGAGTCTCGCCTAGTGCAATGTTGTACTCAGGTGTACCACGGTTATCTGTGTGACCTTCGATTACTACGTTTTGGTCTTGGTTTTTCACTAAAAATTCAGCATGTTTTCTAAGTACTGGGAAGAACTCAGATTTAATCGTTGCACGGTCAAAGTCAAAGTAAACCGTTTGTTGTGATTCAAGCGCAGCTTTCTCTTGAGCCATCATATCCTTTGCACGTTGCAACTGTTCAGCGGCGGCAGCTTCAGCTTGCGCTTTAGCTTCAGCAGCTTGCTGTTCGGCCTGTGCTTGCTGCTCTGCAGCTACACGGTTGCGCTCTGCTTCAAGTTCTTCTTCACTTGGGCCCGATGAACAAGCCATCAAAGTAATCGCCGGAAGCGCAATTAAAAGCGTTCTAAATTTTTTGTTAATAAGCATGCTAAGTCCTTAATGTTTAAACGATTTTTCTTATAATAAAAATGGTGACCAACTTGGCGATTTCACCTGCCCATTTGCTGCTGGTAATAGCGCTTTAAAGCGACCATCTAGCGATACAAGTGATAACACTTGCTCTCCTTCATGCATCGTACTGTAGATAATCATACTACCGTTTGGTGCGATGCTTGGCGACTCGTCTAGAAAAGTCTTAGTTAACACCAACATATTACCATTTTGCAAGTTTTGCCGCGCAATATGATAATCGCCTTGAGTTCTATTTACGACAACTAAATTTGTATTGTCAGGCGTTATAGAAGCACCAAGGTTCATTTCCCCTTCAAAAGTAAGCCTCTTTGAGCGCTTAGTTTCTAAATTTACTCGATAAATCTGCGGTTTGCCACCCCGTTCCGAACTAAATATAAGGCTTTTACCGTCTGGAGCCCAACTTGGCTCAGTATCAATTGCACGATTTCTTGTGATTCGCTCTAAACGACGACTCGCAAGCTCCATCACATAAATCTCTGGATTACCGTCTTTTGATAATACCATCGCTAATTTTTTGCCATCTGGAGAGAATACGGGTGAACCGTTAATACCCGGAAAATCAGTCACTAAGGTACGCTGAGTGGTGTAAATATCTTGGATAAATATTTGCGATTTTTTATTTTCAAACGACACATATGCGATTTTATTGCCATCGGGGGACCACGAGGGCGACATTAGTGGCTCAGGAGAAGACAAAAGACGAGTTTCGTTCGCACCGTCATAATCGGCAATCACTAACTGAAATGGTAACGCTTCAGTTTCTCGGTCGCGCACAATCACATAAGCGATACGGGTTAAAAATGCACCGCGCTCGCCGGTAAGTGCTTCGTACACAACGTCACTAATAATATGTGCGTATTGTCTAAAATCGCTAGAATTAATAATTTTTTCACGGGCTTCAACAATATGATCTTTACTTAATATCAACGTGCCGTTTTGCAATGATTTTGACTCACCGCCTGTTACCTGAGCTCTCAGCACATCTATTAGCTCAAAAGATACTTCGTATTGATCATTGCCGCGCTGCTCAATATTACCCACCAACACCGTATCAATGCCCTTGTCTGCCCATGCAGCGTAGTCGACCTCGTCGTCGCGCGTGGGGAATTGCGGCATGTCAGACATTGCTATCGGATTAAACTTACCACTGCGCAGCAAGTTATTTGTGATCACATCCGAAATATTTTCCGGCAATACCGTATCGCCGTTCCATCTGAATGGAACCACGCCAATAGGACGCGCATTATTTACGCCTTCGGTAATGACTATTTCAAGCTTTGCATGCGCAAATGTTGCGCTAAATATTGCCACGCATAACAAAAAACACTTTATCATTCCCTTGGAACTAACGCCCTTTATACTCATTGTATCTCCGGTCTCACAGTAATATTAAAATCTCTAAATTCAGCAAACACCGCTGGGTCTTTCGACACTGGCAATGTATCGGGTCTAAGCACCGCTGCTTGTGACGCTCTACAAAGCGCATCGTTGCCGTCCAAAATACGCACATCTATTACCAATCCGTTTGGCGCTAGCCGCACATTTAAGCGACAGGTTTTATTCACAAAACTCTCAAAATCAAACAAATTCTGCACAATCGTTTGGTGAATCAAAGCTTGGTACTTTTCTACTTCGCTCATTACTCTGCGCTGGTTCGCCGCAGACAGCGCTTGTTGCTCTTTTGCTAACTGTTCGTTTAACTCTTTCTCAAGCTGCGCTTGGCGCTTTTTATCCTCATCTAACTTACGCTGCATTTCTTGCTCGCGCTGACGCTGCTCTTCTAGGGTTCGTTGTTTTTCTTGCTCACGCGCTTGTTGCTCACGTTGCTTTTTAGCCTGCTCTTCTTGGCGTTTCTTTTTAGCGGCGGCTTCTGCCTTACGTTTTTTCTCTCTCGCCGCCTCTGCACGCTGCTGTTGGCGTCTTTCTAATTCTCGCTGCCGTGCCTGAGCTTGGGCTTGTGCTTGCTCTTGCTCTCGTTTTTGATCGGCAATGGCTTGTGCATCAATAAACACCGCCTGAATGGGCTGCGATTGCGACGCAAAGCTTACCGTGGGTTTTGTGTTAAAACTCACCGATACCAATAAAAAAAACACAAGCACAGCATGTAGAGCAAAGGATGTAGCCAACGCTTTATTGTTTTTTAATGTTTCTTTAACCGACTTCATGCTTTAAAAAGCGCTATGAGTTCGGGTCGGTCATTAAGCCGACAGACGGTGCGCCTGAGCTTTGTAAAAGCACCATCATCTCAATCACTTTTTCGTAGCTTATCGTACGATCGCCATTCACCACCACCGGAATGCTCGGATCCACTTGCAAGCGTGTTTTAACAATTGCGGCAATCTCTTGCGCTTGCATAGGTGATTCAGGATTATCGCCCACATTCAGATAGAACAAACCTTGTTGGTCTATCGATACAATCATTATGGTTTCTTCGTCGGTTTCTAAAGTTTGCGCTTGCGCTTGGGGTAAATCGACTTTAACACCCTGCGCAATAACCGATGCGGTCGCCATAAAAATAATTAATAGCACTAGCATAACGTCGATATAGGGCACGACATTCATTTCTGACACCGGTCGACGTCTGCGTCTTTGGTACATAAGCTACCCTCTGCTCGCTAAGCTTTGACGATTTAATATCGCCGAGAACTCTTCCATAAAATTCCCATAAGCGTTTTCTAGCTTTTCTACTTTTGTCGAAAAACGGTTATAGGCAACATAAGCAGGAATAGCCGCAAACAAGCCAATCGCGGTAGCAATGAGCGCTTCTGCAATACCGGGAGCCACCATTTGCAGAGTCGCTTGTTTCACCTGACCAAGCGCAATAAATGCAGTCATTATTCCGTAAACGGTACCTAGCAAGCCAATATACGGAGAAATAGAGCCTACCGTAGCTAAATAAGGCAAGCGCACTTCAAGTTCGTCGACTTCTCGCGACATAGCCACTCGCATCGCACGATATGCACCTTCTGTTATAGCTTCGGGGGTAACACCATTGGTTTTACGAAGTCGGACGTATTCTTTAAAACCGGTACAAAAAATAAGAGAACTACCAAAGGTATTTTCACGACCAGATAAGTCGCTATAAAGAGTATTAAGATCCGCGCCCGACCAAAAAGTATCTTCAAACTCTCTTAGCTCGGATTGCGCTGCTTTTAAGGCGGTATGACGCTGAAAAATAAAGGCCCAACTGCTGATAGACATTCCTAACAACAAAAGCATAATAAATTGGACTACAAAACTGGCTTCCAGTACTAAACTGGCGATTGACATATCACTGGTCACTGCGCATTTCCCTTAAAATATCATCTGGTATTTTGCATGGGGTTTTGAGCGTCGTATCAATACACCCAACTTTCACCTTTGCTTCTACCAAACATTCATTTTTATTATTATAAACAGCCTGATTAAATATCAAGCTAACACGCCTTATTGTACAGGGCTCACAAGTAACTGTTAAGACCTCATCCAACGTAGCACTTTTACGAAAATCAATATTCATGTCTTTGACGACAAAAGCAATAGATTGTTCCAACAATTTTTGTTGACGACCGCCTAATGCCCTAAGCCAATCAGAACGCGCACGTTCAAAGTAGCGTAAATAGTTGGCATGGTAGACAATCCCACCGGCGTCAGTATCTTCGTAATACACTCGTACTTTTATATCAAATTTTTTCATGTTTAAATGCTAATAAAATTGATTAAATTGTTAAAAATTTGCTAAAAACCTTTGTAATTAAGCCTTACACAAAACGCCAAAACCTAGATCTATTAGAAATACTAATCTGAAACGGAAAAAATATTGAGTTGTATAGCATAAAAAAATCCGTAATATACGCAGCAAGTACGAAGTGAGCAGTTTTTGTTTGTTCGTGTTTCATGGAATCCCTTCCGTTGAACTTTTTTTAGCCCGCACATTGTGCGGGCTTTTTTTTTGCCACAAATATCTATTATTTTACTTTGAAGCCTAAGTGCAAATACGCTTTATCACTGGCAATTCGCCCTCTTGGCGTACGCTGCAAAAATCCTTGTTGAATTAAAAAGGGTTCAATCACATCTTCAATCGTTTCTTTTTCTTCACCAATGGCGGCGGCGACATTATCGAGCCCCACCGGCCCGCCTGAAAACTTTTCGATGATAGCAAGTAACAGTTTGCGATCCATAAAATCAAAGCCCTGCTTATCTACGTCAAGCATATTCAGTGCACTAGCGGCCACTTCTGCGCTAATTTCACCATCCGCTTTTATTTCAGCATAATCTCGCACTCGTCTTAGCAAACGATTAGCAATACGCGGTGTACCTCGGCTACGTTTTGCAATTTCAAGAGCTCCTTGCTCATGCATATCTAAATTCAAATAAGAGGCGCTGCGAACCACGATATTAGTCAAGTCTTTTACGTTATAAAACTCTAAGCGTTGCACAATACCAAACCGGTCACGCAAGGGGGATGTAAGAGAGCCCGCCCGCGTTGTCGCGCCCACCAGGGTAAATGGTGGCAAATCGAGTTTAATAGAGCGAGCGGCTGGGCCCTCACCTATCATAATATCGAGTTGATAGTCTTCCATTGCTGGGTATAACACTTCTTCGACCACTGGGCTTAAGCGATGAATTTCATCAATAAATAACACATCGTTTTCTTCAAGGTTGGTGAGGAGTGCCGCTAAATCGCCTGCTTTTTCAAGCACCGGTCCAGAGGTGGTTTTAA
Organism: uncultured Glaciecola sp.; assembly: GCA_964621345.1. Classification (GTDB taxonomy): domain Bacteria; phylum Pseudomonadota; class Gammaproteobacteria; order Enterobacterales; family Alteromonadaceae; genus Glaciecola. The sequence goes on from CAZUON010000024.1 coordinate 6,460, forward strand.
TATTCACCCCCATCTCGTTAGCAACGATATTGGCTAAGGTCGTTTTACCTAAACCTGGAGGGCCAAATATTAATAGATGGTCAAGGGCGTCATCGCGCTTGCGTGCGGCTTGAATAAATATTTCCATTTGCTCGCACACATGATCTTGACCGGCATAATCGGCCAGCATTTTGGGCCTAATAGCACGGTCTACGGCTTCATCTTCACCCTGAGCCTGAGGTTGGTTTATGCGGTCAGCTTCTATCATTTTGCTCTCGTTTCACTTGTATTCACGCCTAGCTATACCATCGATTTTAAGGCATCACGAATAAGCTGCTCGCTACTCGCTTCATCATTGTGCACATTTTTTATTGCGCTTTCAGCCTGCGGACGTTTATATCCTAGCGCAATCAATGCGCTGATTGCTTCGTCTTTTGCACTGGCAACCGGGGCAAGTATCGGCGCTGTTTCAACAGGCATTTTGGTGCCAACACCATCCATTAAAGCTAAAGGCGCATCAACATCTTTAAGTTTGTCTTTAAGCTCCACCACTAAACGCTCTGCTGTCTTCTTACCCACACCGGGCATTTTCACAAGTGCAGTGATATCTTCATGCATCACCGCTTGCATAAACTGCCCTGCCGACATGCCCGATAAAATAGTACAGGCTAGCTTTGGGCCGACCCCATTCGCTTTTATGAGTACTCGGAACAAGCTTCGTTCCCGGCGGTCGGTAAAACCAAATAATAGTTGTGCATCTTCACGCACTACAAAATGGGTATATAAGGTGACTTCGTGTTGAAGCTCTGGAAGCTGGTAAAAGCTGGTCATGGGCAGTTGAATTTCGTAGCCGACACCTGCTACGTCGAGCAAAATGTCGGGGGGAAGTTTCTCAATAATAGTGCCGTGTAGCCGTCCAATCATAAAACGCTAATTCCCTGTTATTGCCCCAAATATTATTATTGTTAGAGGCGTTTTTTTGTATGTTGCTAACGCCTGGCTAACGCAAACGCCTTCTTACGGTCTTGGTGGCTTGACCCGACATACGGATCATACTTTGTTCAGTATGCAAGTGACACAGCGCAACTGCAAGCGCATCTGCTGCATCCGCTTGTGGTGTTTTGTTTAGTTTTAACAAATGCGTGACCATATGCTGCACTTGTGTTTTATCTGCAGAGCCTTTACCCACCACCGATTGTTTGATCTGACGAGCAGAATACTCAAATACCGGCAAAGATGCTTGGGTCGCAGCCACAATAGCCGCACCGCGAGCTTGCCCCAGTTTTAACGCCGAATCAGGATTTTTTGCCATAAACACTTGCTCAATGGCAAATTCACTTGGTTGAAACTGCCGAATAATCTCACTTACGCCGGTAAAGACATTATCTAGACGCTGCGCAAGGATGTCATCTTGCACTCTTATACAGCCACTAGCGACGTATTCAGCTTTATTGGCGAGTACTCTTATTACACCATAACCGGTGATGCGTGAGCCAGGGTCAATACCAAGAATAATTTTCATCAAAGCGCCGGTACAAATTGTTCAATGGCGAGTCGATTTGATACCGACCATGCTTTTTTTACAGCCTCCGCCTTAGGCAGCCATTCGTAGCTTAAATGTTCGGTCAAAGTAAGTGGACTTTGCTCGCTAATGCAGGCACAAAATACGTGTTCGTTATTATACTCTGTGCCAACAGGGTAGCGATGCAACCATTGCCGACGAATGCGATATTGATTCACATGTCGGCAGTCTGCAATGTCGAAGGGAAAAGACAGCCTTAAACCGGTCTCTTCAGCAACTTCCCGATATGCGGTTTGAATAGCACTCTCACCCTTCTCAATAGTACCGGTTACCGACTGCCAAAAGTCGGCGTCATCGTCGCGCTGCAATAACAACACGTTCGACGCGGCGCTATATAGCACCACCAACACCGATTCTGGGCGTTTTAATGCCATAGACGCTTCGCTCTCCGCGCCTTCTTAACCCTTGTCCTTTTCGGCAGTAGATGCAATTGATAGCTCCGCTAATTGCTGCGGGTTAGCTCTTCCTGGCGCACCCGTTAATGGGCATGCTGCGGTGGTGGTTTTTGGAAAAGCCATTACATCACGAATCGATTCAGCACCAAGCATAAGCATCAATAAGCGGTCTAAGCCAAAGGCAAGGCCTGCATGAGGCGGTGTGCCGTATTTAAGTGCTTCTAATAAAAAACCAAATTTTTCTTGTGCTTCTTGCTCACCGATGCCAAGTAATTTAAATACCAAGGCTTGCATTTCCATATTGTGGATACGCACCGACCCCCCTCCTAACTCTACGCCGTTTAACACCATATCGTAGGCGTTAGAAAGCGCTGTTGCGGGGTTGGCTTTGAGCGCTTCTAAGTCGCCATTGCGCGGCGCAGTAAAGGGGTGATGCAAGGCATGTAACTGCCCGTCTACTTCTTCAAACATAGGGAAGTCGACCACCCAAAGTGGCTTCCATTCACCTTCTAATAAATCAAAGTCTTTACCGAGTTTAAGACGCAGGGCACCAAGTGCTTCGGTAACCACGCTGTAAGAGTCAGCACCAAAGAGTAAAATATCGCCGTCTTTAGCTGAAGTCGCTTTTAAGAGCGCTTGCACACTGGCTTCATCAAAGAATTTAAGCACTGGTGATTGAATGCCCTCCATCCCTTTTGCAACTTCATTGACCTTCATCCACGCCAAGCCTTTTGCGCCGTAAATACCCGCAAACTCGGCATATTGGTCTAACTGCTTACGCGACAAACTTGCGCCACCTGGCACACATATCGTTGCAACACGGCCTTTAGGGTCGTTTGCTGGGCCGCTGAATACTTTAAAGTCAATATTTTTGACAATATCAGCAACATCTACAATTTCCAGTGGATTACGCAAATCAGGCTTATCGCTTCCGTATCGCTGCATCGCTTCTGCATAGCTCATTCGAGGGAAATCGCCTAAATCCACATCAAGCATCTTGCTAAATAAGTCTCGAATCATTCCTTCGGTAATAGCCATTACGCCATCTGCATCTAGGAACGAAGTTTCGATATCAATTTGGGTAAACTCTGGTTGGCGGTCTGCACGTAAATCTTCGTCTCTAAAACACTTAACGATTTGATAGTACTTATCCATACCACTCATCATAAGCAGCTGCTTAAATAACTGAGGAGATTGTGGCAAAGCAAAAAATTCACCTTTGTGGGTGCGGCTCGGTACTAAATAATCGCGCGCACCTTCTGGCGTTGCGGCGGTTAAGATTGGGGTTTCGATATCTAGAAAGTCGTTATCTTCTAAGTAACGACGCACAGCGCCGGTGACTTTACTTCTGAATATTAAGCGTTCGGTCATAAGCGGGCGGCGCAGGTCAAGATAACGATATTTTAAACGCTGCTCTTCGCTATTTTCTTGATTCCAATCTAGCGGTAATGCTGGAGCGCTGTTGATCACAGTAACTTCTTTACCTAATAACTCTACTTCACCAGTGCGCATATCCGGGTTTACTTGGCTGTCGGGTCTGGCGCGTACTAACCCTTTGATTTCTATACAAAATTCGTTGCGCAAACCTGAAGCTATAGCAAATGCGGCTTCAGTATCTGGGTCAATGACTACCTGTAAGATACCTTCGCGATCACGTAAATCGATAAAAATCACGCCACCTAAATCACGACGTTTATTCACCCAGCCCTTTAAGCCGACGGTTTGTCCAATGTATTTCTTATCGATTCTTCCACAGTAATCAGTGCGCATGTATTAGCCTTTGTTCTTATCGGATAGCCCAAGTGCGAGCCTATATATTTTAGCGCGCTAGTATAAACCAAAGCGGGGCAATGCAAAACGAGAGAAATAGAATAATTACGCTTAATTTAGCGCTTTAATCGGGCGAGAAGCAGATTACGTGCTCAATACTCAGATGAATGCCAAAAGACTCACCAATTTGATGATCATGGTGGCTTGGTGCAAGGCACAGGACTTCCTCGTCAAAGTGGGCTAAAACTAAACGGTAAAGAATATGTGCTCCTCTAAAACGTCTATCAATCACTTTTGCCTTTAAAGGGCTGGTATCGGTATGTGTGATGTCGTCGGGACGCACTAGTACGTCTAGTTTATCGCCCTCTTTATAGCGTTTGCTATGAGCTTGACTCAGTGCCAGCCTGCCCAACTGAGTGTTAACGTAGGCCGTGCCTTTATTTTCGATGTTATTATCAATATCATCACCGCTAGTCGCTGGTATAACCTCGCCCGATATAAACGTGCTTTCACCAATGAAATTAGCGACAAAACGCGTATTTGGCTCATGATAAAGTGTATAAGGCGTCGCCCACTGCTGGCATTTACCTTCTGCTAAAATCGCGATTTTATCGGCAAACGCAAAGGCCTCTTGTTGGTCGTGGGTAACCAGCAGTGCAGTGATCCCCAAGCGTTTGATAATATCGCGGACTTCCACAGCGACTTTTTCGCGCAGCTCTGGGTCTAAGCTTGAGAAGGGTTCGTCGAGCAATAATAAGCGCGGATTGGGCGCTAGCGCTCGAGCAATGGCGACACGCTGCTGCTGCCCGCCCGACAAGTTATTCGGGTAAGCATCGGCAAAATCCTTAAGGCCTACCTTGACGATATTCTCTAAAGCCACCGTTTTACGCTGCGTCTTTGGTAAATGATCCAAGCCATAAGCCACATTATCGGTAACCGTCATATGCGGAAACAAAGCAAAATCTTGAAAGACCACGCCGACTTCTCTTTTGTGTGGAGACAAATGTAAATTCTGACTCGCGACACATGTTTGCTTAACTAAAATTTCTCCCTTACTGACCTTATGAAACCCGGCAATCGCTTGCAGCAAAGTGGTTTTACCACAGCCTGAAGGGCCTAACACGCATGCAATCTCTCCTTGCGCTAGAGCAAAGGAAACATCGCGCAATACCACTGTATTGTTGTAGCCTAATTCAAGGTTTTGCAGTTGCAACATGCTCACACACTCGTTTTATTTAGTTGTCGGGTTAACAAAATCACCGGTAACAAACCAACTAGCACAATACTAATGGCTGGTAAGGCCGCATCTAACAAACGCTCATCGGAAGCCAGTTCATAAGCGCGCACCGCCAGCGTATTAAAATTAAAAGGTCGCAGTACGAGTGTTGCCGGTAACTCTTTAAGTATATCGACAAACACTAGCAGCGAGGCACTAATTAAACTTCCTGATAAAAGCGGGATATGAATTTTACGCAGCATTTTAAATATGCTGCCATGTAAACTCATCGCCGCGTTATCTAACTTAGGCGCTAAGCGTTGTAAGCCTGTTTCGGTATTTTGCAGGGCAACGCTCATAAAGCGAACCGCATAGGCAAATATTAAAATGGCAATGGAACCAGAAAAGACTAAACCTAGTCGATAATCAAAATATTCCATAATGATTTTATTGAGGGATTTATCGGCCCAGCCAGCAAAAATTAAAACGCCCACCGCTATCACAATGCCAGGAATTGCGTAGCCTAAACTTAGTGCTTGTTCTGCGGTTTTCACGCTTGTCTTTTGAGTGATGCGTTTGGTGTAAGATACCAACAGGGCAAATGCTACAATCAGTAAAGCCCCAATTAGCGCCAGTAAAAATGAGTTTTTAAGAAGGGAAAGAAAATCGCTAAGCTCGCCGACTTGCGCGTATTGCATACTCCAAAATGCCAATTGCGAAAATGGAATTAAGAAACCTAAAAGTGCTGGGAGCATGCAAACTAAAAAGATGGCAATGGCTTTTAAGCCTGTGGCTTTGGTTCTTAATGTAGTAGCGTTAGCGCGTGACTGATATTTGGATGCGTCTTTACGGCTGTGCTTTTCGAGCACTAGCAAAATTAATACGAACATACATAAAACAGTTGATAATTGCGCAGCCCCTTGGATATTCCCCATGCCAAACCAGGTTCTGAAAATTCCGGTGGTAAAGGTACTTACTCCAAAATAGGCCACTGTGCCATAGTCAGCTAACGACTCCATCATTGCCAAAGATGCACCGGTGATAATCGCCGGTCGAGCTAAGGGCAATGATACTCTTAACGCATGTCGCCAGCGGCTGTATCCTGCCAGTTCACTTACCTTTAAATAGTTATGGCTTTGTTCTGCAAAGGCAGTACGCGCAAGAATATACACATAGGGATACAAGACCAAAATCATCATCACAATGGCCCCCGACAAAGAGCGTATATCCCAAAACCAGTAATCGCCGCGTTGCCATTCAAAGGTGTCGCGCAAAAACTGTTGAACGGGACCAGCATAATCGAGAATACCCGTGTAGGTATAGGCAATAATGTAGGCTGGCATTGCCAAAGGAAGCAGAATGAACCAAGTCAATATTGACTTGCCTACAAAATCAAAATTCACCATTAAATAGGCAAGATAACTGCCTATTACAATACTACCGAGGCCAACGCCTAGCGCGAGTATGAGGCTATTGATAACATATTCTGAAAAGACGGTGGCAAAAAGGTGTTGCCACAGCCGCGTATCAATATCAAAAATGCTGAAGGCTACAATCAATAAGGGCAGTATTATTACTGCCGATATCGAAAGCGTTAGCCCTGTAAACCAACGTTGCATATGTAAGCGCGCTTAGCGCCAGCCTGCCTTATCCATCAAGCGTAAAGCTTCAGCGTTCATGGCACCAATTTGTTCAAAATCGACATTTTGCGTTTTAAATTCACCCAACACCTGCAATTCAGGGCTCCATTCAACCCCTTCAATAATTGGGTATTCGTGGTTAACTTGCGCATACCATTGCTGTGATTCGTCTTCCAACATGAAGTTAAGCAAAGCTTGTGCTTGTTCAACGTGCTGCGCCGACCGCGTAATAGCAGCACCCGATATATTGATGTGCGTTCCGCTCCCGTCTTGGTCTGGCCAAATCACGGCAACTTGCTCTGCAATTTCTTTTGTTTGTTTATCTTGTGAGGCCATCATGCCACCAAGATAATAAGTGTTTGCAACCGCAATAGAACACTCACCTGCGACTAAAGCTCTGATTTGATCGCGATCGCCACCTTTTGGTGAGCGAGCAAAATTATCTACTACACTTGTTGCCCACTCTAGTGTTTGGTCCTCACCTTGCAAAATCATCAATGAGGCTAACATCGACTGATTATAAATGTTGCTTGATGAACGAATACAAATCTCACCTTCAAAACGTTTGTCAGCTAAATCGGTCATGGACGAAATACTATTAGGATCCATACTGTTTTTCACGTACATGATAGGACGAGCTCGGGTAGTTAGAGCAATCCAATTGCCGTTGTCAGCTCTGAAATTCTCTGGCACGCGTTTTAAAATATTGTCGTCGTTAACACCCTGCAATAAACCCAACTCATTCGCTCTGACTAAGCGACCCGCATCTGCCATGATGATTACGTCGGCAGGAGACAAGGCTCCCTCAGCTTGCATGCGGCTAATTAACGCGTCTCCTTTACCAGTAACAAGATTGACCTTGATGCCTGTACGCTCGGTGAACTTGTCGAGTAAGGGTTTAATTAACACCTCCTGACGACCTGAATAAACGTTGACCTCACCTGAATCTTGAGCAAGCGCTGCAGGCGTTGATAAGCTTGTGAACAACAAAGCGACGAGGGATAACTTAGGGAATTTGGTCGAAAACCTGAACATGTTTATAAAAACCTCCACTGGTTAGAAATAACTGACTTGTGAGAACTTATGTTGCAACTACTGACTTATTTCTATTCGCTTAGTAAAGTTAGATAGTGCGTTTGTCATGCCGAACCCACCGGCTTAATGATAATACATCTCATTTACATAAATACTATCACAGTCGATCACTTTAATGATATTTTTATAAGTATAATTGAGCTTGAAGTATCTTGGCACTATTTTTGAATAACATTTATACAAAGGAAAGTACATTATGAATAACTCTAGACTCGTTTATTCCACCGACAGCGGCCGCATAAACGAAGATAAACAGCCAAATCAAGCTGCTCCAAAGGGCGATGGTGTGGTCAGAATATGGCGAGTCACTAAAGGTAAAAAAGGTAAAGGTGTTAGCAGTATTGAAGGCTTACCCCTGCCGAAAGATGAACTAAAGCAGCTTTGCTCAGAGTTAAAAAAACAGTGCGGTTGTGGCGGGGCAGTAAAAGACCACAACATAGAAATACAGGGCGATGTGAGAGATAAGCTCAAACAGATACTCGAAAGTAAAGGAATGAAAGTAAAGCTCGCAGGCGGTTAGTTAGCTTTAATTTTAGACCTTAAAATGTCTAATAACGAACGGCACATAATAATGTGCATTAGAGAGAATACTGAATGCAAAACTTGGCCATTTCCGATTTACATATATTGTTAGTTGAACCTTCTGATACTCAAGCCAAAATTATTAAAGGTTTGATGACCTCCGAAGACGTGCATGGCGTAGATATTGTCAAAAATGTGACACAAGCCAAGCATGAAATTCAAAAGCATAACGTAGATATCGTAGTCAGTGCCATGTATTTGTCAGACGGCAGCGGCTTAGACATTTTACAGTCTTTAAAAAATGATGAGGCCACCCACAATATTCCGTTTATGTTGGTTTCTAGTGAAAGTAGCCTGAAAAAACTTGATCAATTTAAACAATCGGGTGTGGCGGCGATTTTACCAAAACCCTTTGAACCGATTCACTTACAACGAGGCCTAAATGCAAGCCTGCAACTGTTAAATACAGATGAACTCGATTTATCCTTATTTGATATCAAGCAAGTACGCGTGCTATTAGTTGACGACAGTCGCCTCGCCAGAAACCATATTCGGCGGGTACTTATGAATATGGGTATCGAACACATTACTGAAGCAGAAAACGGCGCGCATGCCCTGACCTTCTTAAAAGAGCAAGAGTTTGACTTGGTCGTTACCGACTACAACATGCCTGAGATGGACGGCCGTGAACTATCTGAATTTATTCGTTTTAACCCTGAAACAACCCACATTCCAATTATTATGGTGACCTCTGAGTCTACTAGTAGCACCCACATGACTAATATTCAGCAAACTGGGGTAAATGCATTATGCGACAAACCTTTCGAGTCTGATGAAGTACGTAGGCTGTTAGCAAGATTACTAGACCAGTCTTAACATTTGACTTAATTCAAGATAAGTCCCCATTGCCATTGACATGAAGGCCTCCCTTGCATACATTGCCAAGTATGCAAATTAATTGCATTTTCTGCCACACATATGCAATTACATCACATACAGGGAACTCTTTTGGCTACCGAAGAATTAGAACAACTGCGTAAAGCAATTACTGAAACCGACAACACCTTATTAGATATCATATCGCAGCGTCAAAAGCTTACCATGCAGGTCGCCCAAACCAAGGTGAAACATCACATCCCAGTGCGAGACCAAGTGCGTGAAGAGCAACTGCTCGTGCGCTTGATCAAGCAAGGTCAAAACTATGGCTTAGACCCACACTTTGTGACCAAATTATTCCATGTGATTATTGAGGATTCGGTACTGAATCAACAATCAATGCTTGCGCAGTGGGCCAACCCAGGTGCACAACTGCCGCTTAATCGCGTTGCCTTTTTAGGTGAAAAAGGCTCATACAGCTACCTTGCTACACAAAAGTACTTTGCAAGGCGAAGCGGCGAACTCATGGAAATTGGTTGTCAGAGTTTTGCTGAAATTATCCAAAAAGTCGAAACTAATGAGGCCGATTTTGCGGTACTGCCCATTGAAAACACCTCATCGGGCAGTATCAACGAGGTATATGACCAACTTCAACATACCCGTTTAAATATAATTGGGGAGTTAACACACCCAATAAATCATGCACTGTTGGTGCCTGACTCAATTGAACCTGGCAAAATTAAAACTCTCTATGCCCACCCTCAGGTATTTGCCCAATGCAGTCACTTTTTAGCCGACTTAGGCAACGTAGAAGTGAAACCTTGCGACAGCACGTCTGCAGCCATGCTTATCGTTAACGAACTACAAAGCGATACCGTTGCTGCGATTGGTTCAGAGGCTGGCGGTAAGCTATATAATTTACGCGCGATCAAGTCCAATCTAGCGAATCAAAAAGAAAACCATAGCCGCTTTATTGTGGTGGCAAGTAAGTCGATTAAAGTGCCGCTGCAAGTGCCTGCAAAAACGACCGTGATTATGTCTACGGTGCAAACCCCGGGCGCACTTGTCGATTCTTTGATGGTGCTAAAACAAAATAACATCAATATGACCAAGCTTGAGTCTCGTCCAATAAACGGTAATCCTTGGGAAGAGATGTTTTATTTAGACATGCAAGGGAACATTGAAGATGGTCCTATGCAAAAGGCGATTGATACTCTAAGAGGCATGACCCGTTATTTTAAAGTGCTGGGCTGTTATCCGGTAGAAGAGGTATCTCCTACCAAAGTTGCGGCGGTTAAAGCGCTAGCAAATGGTGAATAGCTAACGCGCTTAACCTCGTATTTGTTTTCATTTAAACCTTAAAGCGGCTTACCATGTCCATAGTGCGGGTCGCTATACTCGCCAACTCTTGAGCCGCTTGATTAGTTTGTGCAGCGCCCGATTCTGCGTCATGTGCGGCATCACTTATACGTGAAATACTATGCGCAACCTGACCAGATGCCTGTGTCTGTTGTGTTGTTGCTTGGGCAACGGTGTTCGCGAGTTCTTGGTTGTCTTCCAAACTTCTTGCCAAATTACTCAAGGCCTCAGTAACAGTATCGACTAGGTCAATGCCGGTGTCTGCTGCAGTAACCGCTTCGTTCATTGCGTTAACACTGTCGTCTGACGATTTAGTCATCTTATCAACAATAAGTGAGATTTTTTCAGTGTTCTCTTGAGAGCGCGTTGCTAAGCTTCTTACTTCATCTGCTACGACTGAAAAACCGCGACCAGAATCCCCTGCCCGTGCAGCCTCAATGGCAGCATTAAGCGCAAGCAAGTTAGTTTGCGCCGCGATACTAGTAATCACCTCTAAAAAGTCAGTCACTTGGCTGACTTCTTGACGCAAAGACGTGATCACATCGCTGGAGCGTTTAATTAATACCACTAAGTTACGAATATTCTCCGCCGCGATGTCGGTTTTTTCTAGGTTTCCATTCAAAGTAACTTTGGCCGTTTCACTTTGTTCTAAATTTATGGTGACGGTGTCTGAAATTGAAGCGATAGATTGTGCAAGTTCATCAACTGAATGGGTTACCGTTTCGGTTTGACTACGCTGCTCTGAGGCATTGCGCTGGCTCTCTACTGTAATTGCCGATAGCTCTTCTGACGACGATGCCAGCGCATGAGAGTTTTCTTTTAAAGTCGATACAATCTCGTGGACTTGAATAATAAATGTATTGAACGACATCAACAATCGGTCAATTTCAGGCACTCCGCACTTACGCAAGCGAATGGTCAGGTCGCCCGTTCCCGAGCTTAGGTCTTCGCACATTCTGCCAACAAAGTTCAAAGGTTTTGTAATGCGCACAATCAAATACACCGACAAAGCTAATGCAATTATAAGTACCACTACTCCCACAATAATCACTGTGTATAACAAAGAGCTTTGAATTTTCGAAGCTAACGTTAATGCCTCTTCAACGTCCATTTCGGCAAGCACCGCATAAGTATAATCCCCAATTTGAATTGGAGCATAAGCGGAAAACACTGGAACATCTCGATAATCAACAACCTCATTGAAACCGGATTCACCCGCGAGCGCACTAATTACCGATGGCGAGTCTACCGGTTGCACGCCCACACTCGTGCCAGCCCCTTTAACTTGCGCTACGATTTCAGGTGTATGAATTTCTAATGCTTTATAATATGCACTTGGGTCTTCTAAAAAGAAACGGCTTTCAGTAATTAGCTTTTTATTGTCGCCTACCATGTAGGTCTCACCCGATAAACCAAAACCTTGTTTAATCCAATCGCTGTTACGAGTAAGTACGGTGTTAACTCTATCTAGTGGAATTTGAAAAATTAAGACTCCAATAACCCGTTCACCATCAAAAATCGGCGATGATAAAAACCCAGCCGTTGCATCGTAGGAAGGTAAGTAGCTTTCCAATGCACTAAAAAAGACATCCCCGGTGTTTTTTGCGGCCATTGCAAGGGAATAAGCTTCCCCAATACCCGACTTTGCATAAGGCCCATGCTTTATATTTGTGGCAAAGTCTAACTCTTTAAATACACTGTAAACGATGTCCCCACTGGCCGCGTCGACTAAAAATATGTCGTAATAACCAAACTCTTGCAGGAAACGACGTGCATCGGGATGAAAGTCACTGTGAATCGCAGCATAGTCTGAACTATTTGGCAATCTGACTAGGTTATCTTTTTTCCCAATATCGAAGGTTGAAGATGCGATAAAGTCATACTGTAAAGCTTTAGAGTTAGCACTTAAGTCAATGTATAAACTTGCTAGGTTGCTTAGGTCATTGCCGTTTCTTGCTCGATATAAATTACTAAAATCATCTGCGTAGTAGCGCTCTAATTCAGCTACTTCAGAGGCATTAAGTTGACTTCGTTGTTGCGAATAAGTATTGAAGGCTGGCACGAAGTTTTCCATCGCTTTTACCCAGGCGCTTTCTTGAGATTTGACACGTATTTGTGAGGTCAGTGTTTCAATGTAGGTGTCTACCGCTTGCGTAGTATTCACAAGCTTTGAAGTCAAATTGTTTTTTGCCGCGCCGGTGAGTTCACTAGTGGAAACATTTACAAGTACTACCAATGATGTGATTGATATCATTAGCACACAAATCAATGCTACTGCGCTCATCGATAACAACAATCTAAGCTTTAAGGTCATGAATCAAGATCTCTATTTAATAAATACGCTAGCTTCTACAAACAAAGGCAAGGTATTAAATAGTCATCTCGCCTTTATTCAATCTTTCGCAATAAATGACTGTCGTCGGCCTTCAACAGCATTTTTTTGCTGTCAACTAAACACATCTGCGAGTAGTCACCAAACCATGTTGCAGCCTCTTTGAATTGAGCGATAAATGCTGATTTATCTCCGTTTTCAAGGAGTTCAATCGCTTGACTAAACCGCTTGCTGAACCGTTTAAGAAGCGCCACACTGTCTTGATTGCTGAAAATAATATCGGCATAAAGTTCTGGAGCTTGAGCAAACAGACGTCCAACCATCGCCAGCTCCAATCGATAAATCGGCGAGCTAAACGCGATTAGTTCAGTAAGTTTTGGGTTTTCTTGTTGTAGGTGTTGACCATAAACAAAAGTAGAAAAGTGTCGCATCACCTGAATATAGGCCATCGCATGGTCATGCTCTTGTGCGCTGCTATGGTAAAGAGAACCTCCCCATAAACGCATTTGTTCGAGTAGCCATTCGTAATGTTGGCTTTGGCGGCCTTCACATACCACTACAACCTGTTTGATCATACCTGGGGCATCAGGCCCAAACATGGGGTGCAGTCCTACCACAGGACCTTTATGCACCTTTAACATGGCATCCAGAGGAGCTTGCTTGATACTGGTCACGTCTGCCAGTATGCATGTATCTTTGAGTATTGGAAGCTGGGCAATGATGTCGCAAGTCTGATTTATTGGCACCGCCATAATAACTAAATCGGCATCGGCTAAACGACTTGCCGCATTCGGCCAATCTGCTTTTTCTAATGCACTGACATCATAAGCACTTTGCGCAAATAGTTTTACAAATACCTTACCTAAGGCACCGCCACCACCGACTACCACCACTTTTGCGATATCTGGATTTACGCAAGCATATTTAGCATGTTGAGAATGGTATGAATCGCGCATCATGCGCCTGAGGACATCTTCGACTAGGTCGGGTGAGACGCCCAGGGTTTGTGCTTGAGTACGGCGCGCCTCAATTAAAGCGCTTTCGCGCTCTGGCACGTAAATAGGCTGAGCATATTTACTTTTTAACTCACCTATTTGCTTGGTAATTAACCCGCGCTTTTTCAATAAGTTAACTAACTCACTGTCCACCTCATCAATTTGATGACGCAGCACAGTGAGTTGTTCATTTAACGACGATTTGTCTGACATCTAAAGTGCTTATGCGTCTTGGCGCTTTTGCAACCGCATAGGTAGCACAGTGATCAGTTTCTCTCTCGCTGCTAATATTGTTTTGTGAGTTTGCTCCCAACTGATGCAGCCATCGGTAATAGACTGCCCATAAGTTAACTCACTTGCTTGCTTTCCTTTGGTCCCTTGATTGCCCTCAATCAAGTGACTCTCAAGCATTATCCCAATCACCGACTGATTCCCCTCTAGAATTTGATTCACTACGTTTTCAGCTACTAGAGGCTGGCGGCGGTAATCTTTTGAGGAATTTGCATGGCTACAATCAACCACTAACGCCGCTTTTACGGAAGCCGCTTTTAACTCATCTTCACACTGTGATACACACACCGAGTCATAGTTTGGTTGCTTACCACCGCGCAAAATCACATGGCCGTCAGGATTTCCTTCAGTTTTAATGATACTCACTTGGCCTTGTTTATTAATACCCATGAAGCTATGGCCAGAGGCAGCAGATTTAAGTGCGTTAATGGCGATATCTAAACTTCCGTCGGTGCCGTTTTTAAAACCAACCGGCATCGACAAACCACTGGCCATTTCACGGTGTGTTTGCGACTCAGAAGTACGTGCACCTATGGCTGCCCAGCTAAAGAATTCAGACAAGTATTGTGGACTAATCGGGTCGAGAGCTTCTGTCGCCACAGGAATTTCGAGCTCTGCCAAATAATTAAGCAATTCTCTTGCGCGGCGAATACCAGTATCGATATCAAAGCTATCATCGATGTGTGGATCATTAATGAGTCCTTTCCAACCGGTAGTAGTTCTCGGTTTTTCAAAATATACGCGCATGACAATATACAAAGTATCTTTACATGACTCGTGTAACTCTTTGAGCTTCAATGCATATTCTTTCGCCGCATCAACATCGTGTATAGAGCAAGGACCACACACCACAAGCAAACGGTGATCTCTGCCATGGATAATGTCAGATATGATGCTACGGGCATCTTTTACATAGGCTATTGCTTTATCGCTTACGGGTTGTTCACTTGCCAGCTGCTCGGGCGTGACCAATACCTGTTCAGAGGCAACATGGAGATTATTTACGCTATCTTTTTGCATATTAGTTTTTTACACAATCTATGCATTGCCATTACCAGCAATGCGTTTTTAGTGGTTAGTAGAGAAACGTTTATTGTTGCGCGGTAATCCACGTTCTGTCGATGTGTTTGCATCCCTTACTGCGAATCGGTGGCTGTTATGTTTTTTTGTTCACCGTTGTTAGCGTTTTAACAAACCTTGTGAATAACAGCAACGCTTTTATCACCTTAATTAATAAAAAAGCCCAACGAGAAGGAAAATAGGCCAAAAAAAGGGGGTCAGTGTTATTTTATCTTAGCGACAAGGGCTTAATCACAAAATGTCTAAAGATTAAATAACACTGACCCCCTTTTATCTTTTTCTTTTAAGGGTCTACATTGCTGGGTAGATGTAACTTGACTGAATGCCAAGCGGGATGCCAAGAGACCAATAAATCAATAAAAATGCCGTCCAGCATATTAATAAGGTAATACTGAAGGGTAGCATTAGAGAGAGCAAGGTTCCGATACCAGTAGACTTAACATAGCGCTGACAATACACCACTACAAGTGGAAAATAAGGTAGCAAGGGGGTAATAATATTACTCGAAGAATCGCCTACCCGATATGCAATTTGAGCAAGGTCGGGGGATATGCCAAGTTGCATTAACATCGGCACAAAAATGGGACCTAACAAGGCCCATTTTGCTGAACTCGAGCCAACAAATAAATTCACAAATGCAGTTAAGAATATGATTCCGACAATAGTGACCATTGCAGGTAACGATAAGGATTTTAAGAACTCGGCCCCCTCAATCGCCATAAGTGCCCCTAAATTTGATTTACCAAAGGCATCGATAAAAAGCGCACAGAAGAACGCCATAACGATATAATAACTCATACCCTGCATTGCTTTAGTCATGCTATTGATCATATCTTTAGTTGACGTGTAAGTACCCGATAAATACCCGTATACCACGCCTGGAAACAGGAACAATAAGAAAATAATAGGCACAATGGATTGCATCACCGGTGCCGAAAAGCTGGTTAATTCGCCATTTGCATCGCGCATGGGTGAGGTTTCAGGAATTAACACTAAAACTAACACCACTATGCCGGCAACCAAAGCTGCTGTTGCCCAGCGCAGAGCGCGAGTTTGCACTGAGTCTAATTCTTCAAATTTAGGGATCTCGGCAGGGTCGCCGTCTACTTCTACATTTTTTAGGCGCGGCTCAATGACTTTGTCGGTCAAGTACCATGCAATACCAATCACCAACAGTGAAGATGCCGAATTAAAAATCCAATTATTAAGCGGGTTAACCATGATGGTTGGGTCAATAATACGCGCCGCTTCTTGGGTAAAGCTCTGCAGTAATGGGTCTATTGCAGAAGGTACAAAGTTAGCTGAAAATCCGCCACTTACCCCTGCAAACGCGGCTGCGATACCAGCAAGCGGATGCCTTCCCATGGCATAAAATATTACGCCAGCCAATGGAATAACTAATACATACCCCGCATCTGTAGCGGTATGGCTCACAATAGCCACTAGAACCACCATTGGCGTAAGTAAGGCTCGAGGTGTTGAGTCGAGCATGCGCTTTAAGCCAGCGCTAATAAAACCAGAATGCTCTGCAACTCCCACACCTAGCATAGCAACAAGGACAACACCTAAGGGTGCAAAACCAGTGAATATTGTCACCATTCGACTTAAAAAGTCAGCGAGTGAGTCTCCGGTGAGTAGGTTATTAACCACCAAAGCTTCACCCGTTCGGGGATCCATCGCGGAAAAAGTAAACTGCGAAAAAATAGCTGAACATACCCAAATTATTACCAAGCAGATAAAGAATATCATTGCTGGGTCTGGCAGTTTGTTTCCTACGACCTCGACTTTGTCTAGGGCCCGAGTAACCCATGTAGATTTAGTTTGTTCCATCGCGTTGGCTCCATAGTTTTTTATTATTGTTATAGCGGGCTGCACATATTTTTTTATGCGCGGCACGATTTACATTTCTGCGTTAAGTGATTATGCGAGAAGTGAATAATATTGCAACAGCTTATAGTTTATTTTACTAGGGAGTTTGCTCCAATAACTCTACCCGCCTCAATATTAGCGCCACCAATAATTGTTACATTTGCCCCTATCCACACATCGTCCCCAATGGTAATTGGAAGTGATCTGCAGATACCTTTTGCTCGCTGTTCAACGTCCATGTGATGGGAGGTAGTGGCAATTACAGTGCCTGGCCCAATAAATACGTTTTTTCCAACAGTTACCGTCGCACCATCAAGAATGGTGACATTATGATTGATGAACAAGCCCGATTCAGCATGAATATTAAAGCCATAGTCACAGTAAAAATTGGGCTCTATCCAAGGACTTTTCACATCTGGCATTAACTGCTTAATGATGCCCTTACGCTGACCAATATTATCTGGCGGCGTTTGATTTAGACTAAAACACAATTTCTTTGCCTTCATGCGCTGCTTTATAAGTGCAGCGTCGGTGGCAAAATACCATTGGGCCTCTTTCATTTTTTCCGATTCAGTCATGGTTTTACTCTGTGTTTATTTACCTATTGCAATAGGGTCTGCAAGGCTAGAGCTGAGCGTAAAGCGAGTCTCAAAAGAAACAATCAGCTCTCCAAGTAAAGTATAACTTGTTATATCAAGTTACATTGAAGAAATACATACGACGGCCGATATTACCAACAATAGCGAAATGTTTGGTCATCAAAGTCCGTAGGAGTATTTTTCATGTCGAAGTTGATGTCGTCCATCGACCAACGTACAAAATTGGTAGGTGAAAACCGACTCGAAATACTCATGTTCAAACTCGGCTCACGTCACACCTTTGCTTTAAATGTGTTTAAAGTGCGCGAAGTCATTACTATGCCAACCTTAAACAAACTGCCTGGCTCACATCATAACCTCACGGGTGTTATTAACTACCGCGGTAAATCTATCCCAATTATTGATTTGCGCACAGCCATACGACTGAAAGGCGAGGCAGAAAACTACGAAGCTAACAACGTCATCATTACTGAATATAACCGCTCAGTTCAGGGGTTTTTGATTGGTCAAATAATGAATATCATCAATACTTCTTGGAGCGATATTCAGCCCCCCCCTTCCACGTCAGGTAAAAATCATTACTTAACTGCGATTACGCGGGTTAAAGTCGATAACGTTGAAGAATTAGTCGAAATCATCGATGTTGAAAAAGTATTAGCTGAAATCATCCATTACGATACAAGTATTTCAGACAATGTACTAGATGTTGATATAACTGAGCATTTAGCAGGTAAAAAACTGCTGGTAGTGGATGATTCAGCAACCGCCCGTTGGCAAATTCGAGAGACTGTGACGCAACTTGGTATTGAAGTGATTGAAGAGAAAAACGGGCTGAATGCCTTAAAACGTTTAAAGAAATGGGCTGACGAGGGCAAAAATATTAATGATGAAATACTCATGATGTTCACCGATGCGGAAATGCCAGAAATGGACGGATATCGGCTCACAGCTGAAGTACGGGAAGACGAACGCATGAGTGATTTATATATTGCGCTCAATACCTCTCTAAGCGGCAGCTTTAATGAAGCGATGGTAAAGAAGGTCGGATGCAACCGGCTTATTTCTAAGTTCCAGCCTGACTTATTAGTTGAAGTCATTCAAGAGCGCATGCGCGACGCACTTAGTCGACAAGCAACATAAAAATAGCGCCACTGGGCGCTATTTTTTTTACTCTCAAGCTGAGCCTAGTTGTTTGCCGGCGCAGGTCTTGGATCAAAATCGGTGTTTGCCATATAAGCGGTTACCATTGCCCAAACTGTTTGGTTCTGCTGGATATCTTCCGGCTTAATTTTATCAAGTGTATCGTTAGCAGTATGATGATAGTCAAAGTAATAGGTACCGTCTTGTTTTAGCGCGATAACCGGCACACCATGGCTCGGTAACATCGATACATCTGGGCCACCGTTAGTCGTGTTGTTACCTAACGCAATACCCATGCTCGATAACGCATCATACAGCTCATTCGCCTGTAATCTTGATTCTGGATTAAAGCGGGTATCAATTTGATAAATCTGCCCTGCACCAAAATCAGATTCGGCCGCCATAATGATATTTTCAAGGTCATCTTTATTGGCGCGTGCATACTGATAAGCACCTACTAGACCGATTTCTTCCGCCGCATACAATATAACGCGAATGGTTCTTTTGGGTTGACCAAGAGTATCTTTTACAATTTTAGCTGCAGCAGCAACAATACCCACGCCTGCGCCATCATCAAGTGCGCCAGTGCCCTCATCCCATGAATCTAGGTGGGCAGAAATTAACACTACCTCTTCGGGGCGCTCGGTGCCTGCGAACTCACCAATCACATTATATGACGTTTGCCATCCTGCTTCTTTTGCTTGCATGTTAAGGCTAAGAATAATTTCAGATTCTTTTTCAAACATGGCCTCTAAGTTATCTGCATCTGCGGTAGAGATAGCTCCGGCGGGAATTTTTTCGACCTCATCTTCGTAACGCATTACGCCTGTGTGGGCAAAGCGTGAGTTGTCGGTTCCGACTGAGCGAATAATGACTGCTTTAGCCCCGAGTTTTGCTGCTTGTACCGCACCACTCACCCTGTTTGGTACCACTCGCCCATAAAACTTACCCGCTCTGTCGCGTTGCATGCGAGTATTTAAAAACACAATACTCCCCTCAACATCACTTGGATTGGCTTGTTTAAGAGCATCGAGGTCTGCAAACATTTTAACTTTGGCCTGTATGCCGCCTTCTGGTGTCGCAATTGACCCGCCAAGCGCCGTTATAACTAGCTCTTGAGGAAAAGGTGAAACGACTTTAGCATCAGCAAATCCTCGCTCCCAGTTACGCACGCGTACGGGTTGCTTGTACACCTTGTCAAAACCTAATTCAGTAAACTTTTCTTCTGCCCAAGCCACGGCACGCTTATCACCGGCAGAACCTGGAATGCGCGGGCCAACCTCTACGGTTAAAGATTTAACAATGTTATAAGACAAGTCACTTTGTTCACTCACAGCTTTGACCTTTGCCATATTAGCAGACACGTTTGATAACGGAGTGGTCGATGGCGCATTGTTGCTCTTAGTATTTGGCTCATTAGTACAAGCGCTAGTTAATAAAGTGATACCGACAAGGGCAAATAATTGTTTTTTGAATGTGTGCACTTTTATTCTCTTTATTGTTTGAGTGGTGGTTATGATAGTTTGTTGTGTTGATATCGCAAGTACAGCGCTAGTTTTGCGTTTTTAAGCGCTGACGTAAAAACCACGCTAATGCAATCCCGCTGATAAAACCGAACAGATGTGATTCCCATGAAATATAAGGTTGAGTTGGCATAATACCCCAGATCATGCCCCCGTAAAAAAACACGACAGCAATAGAAATTAGTGCCAGCCATATTTTTTTACTTAAAAAACCCGCTAGCATCAAATAACCAAAGTAACCATATATGATACCACTTGCACCTAAATGACGAGCTTCGCGGGCAAATAGCCAAACAAATATACCGGTCATTACAATTAACAATGCACTCACCAAGCAATAGCGCTTTAGACCAAATTGCATAAGCAAATACGACAATATGCTTAGCGGGAGTATATTCGATAAATAATGGCCAATACTGCCGTGCAGCCATGGTGCGCTAGCAATATACGGTAAATGACTTAAATCACGAGGAATGATTGAGAATTGATTAAGCCAGCGCCCAGTAACAATGTTAAGCAACTCCAATAAGGTCACAATACCAACTACCAGCAAAAGATAATGCCAATGTGGGCGATTTTTTATTCGTAGATCAGTCAAAGAATCCCCTCTCCTAATGGCTTACAAAATAATATGCGGCAAATAACGAGACATATCTTGAGTGATCATCGACTCGTCTTCTCGAATCGAGATACCCGCGGCGTCGTTACCCACCAACCACGAACCGATTAGCGTGTGGCTATTTCCAAACTTGGGTAGAGGTGTATAGGCCTGATAAATAAACCCTTCTTCGCCGTAAGGACCTGGAGTCGATATGTGAGCTTTATCTAGCGGATTAAGACCATTTGAGCCACCTTGAAGAATTTGAATATTCGCACCTTCTCGCGAAAACAAAGGCTTCTTTACCCATTTATGATATCCATCCTTTATTAAATTACTATCGTTCAGCTTATTAATATCGCTTTGATAAAAAGCAGGTAGCAGATTAGGATGGCCTTCAAAGGACTGCCATAAAGCGGGAAGTAACGCCTTGTTAGAAAGAATACTTTTCCAAATGGGCTCTACCCAACCCACATTTGCCTCAACTGATGGCACACCAAACTCTTCTCGCTGCATAAACTCCCACGGGTATAACTTAAAACAATGAGAAATGATTTGCTCTTGTAGGTCGGTCAAATCACCATTTTCACCTAAACCAATATCTTCAATGAATACAAAATAGTCATCTATGCCTGCGGCCTTCGCGCAATCTTGCAGATATTGCACAGTACCGCGGTCTTCGTCGGTATCCTTGCAACATGCAAAGTGCATGTGACCGAGCTGGTAATATTGCCCAATGACTTTGAACTGATTGATGAGCTTTTCTTGCAACGAATTAAATTGGTCTGACGATTTTGAAAGTTTGCCAGTATCTACGTTACTTTCGAGCCATAGCCACTGCCAAAAGCCTGATTCATACAAACTAGTAGGCGTGTCGGCGTTGTTTTCGAGTAATTTTGCAGGACTTTTGCCGTCGTAAACAAAGTCTAAACGAGAATATAATGATGGCTCTTGTGCTTGCCATGAATCTGCAATGGCTTGCCAGTATGCCTCAGGAATCGCAAACTGTTTAAGGAGCTCTTCGTCTTTGCTAACTTTATCAACAATGTGCAGGCACATTTGCTGAATTTCTTCGGTGGGAGCCTCTAAGTCTTGTTCAATCTGCTGTAAGGTGAATTGATAGTAAGCGCTTTCGTCCCAGTAGGGTTGGCCATACATGGTGTGGAAATGAAATCCATACTCATGCGCCATTTGTTGCCAATTTGCTCTAGGGCTTATACCCACTCGGAGCATTTAGCCGCCCCATCCCTTAGAGCTACTGCGGCTACCCCAACTAGACTTAGCTCGAACAGAAGAACCAAATCCACCACGCGACATGGTGCGCGTCACTGCTGGTTTTTTATCAAATACACTGGGGCTTACTCTGTAGCGTTTTTTATTCAAACTACCAAAATCTCGCCCATCTGCCCCTATCCAGCGGTAGCGGTACGAGGAATTTCTCGAGTATGAAGTAAACATTGGCTGATAATAGGGTCTTGGAGACAATAAACTAGACACCATATACCCGGCCATAAAAGGCATAAAAAACGAGCCTGAACTGGTACGAACTTGCTGACATTGGTTTGGTCCAAATTCGTATTCACAGTCGCTTGAGCTATTATATTTAGGCCCCGTGCGAGCGGCCTCATCGAGTGCGCTTTGATACGCAGTTTCGCATTGCGCTGCAGCGTTAGGATTCTCACTAATGCAGTCGTCTAAAGTATTGTAGACAACCGCTTCTTCTTTGTTTGTTGAGCAGGCGCTTAACAAAACACCGGCCACACCTATGGCTAACGGTTTTATAGAAAAAGATTTACGCATAGCACGTAAATCAATACTTTTGGTACGTTTTTGTTGGCTAACGGTACTGCACTTTTCTTGATTGATTGAGTCGGTCATAACATGCGCTCCTTAATAGGTCATGCAGGCCGCATTGAGCAAACCAACCGCCACCGACATTGCCCCTAACATAATTCCAGCAGACGTTTCGTCGTTAGTGATTCGTTCAGCAATTTTTGGCATGAAGGTAAAACGCAATAAAGCGAAGGCAAAAAGCTGTGCTATTAAAGCAACGACACCCCAAATCAAGAAATCGAGTAAAAACTCTGAATTACTTGCTGCGCCCGCCAAAGCAATACTAAAACCAATCATCGCACCGGCAAAACCAATGGCCGCAGCAGTATTTTTATGTTCTTTTACTAACTGCCATTCGTTGTGCGGCGTTACAAAGGCATAAACCACTTTAAATACAAAAAATAATGCAATTGAAAGCAAGAAATATAGAGCAAAATTGCCTAAGCCTGAAATTGAATTGAGAATAGCGTCCATTTTAATCCTTAACCATTTATTGTTATGTCTGCAGGAGATAAATCAAAACCGGTGCTTATCACCAAGCATCGGTCGTGGTTATTATCAATAATTTTTTCTTCGCCGCATACCAGCAAGGCTTCTACGTTATCATCACCGAGGGCTCTTTCATATAGCATAACAAACTGGTCGGTAGTGCTGGTATCGCCGTCCTCTTCAAATGTACGTTCAGTCATGGCAACTGGGGGAGATTGTTCGCCAACCGCATCCCATACCCGTTGGTACTGATCGCCATCTAAGCTATATTCAGCTTGTGAAATTCCGTGATTAATGAGTTCGGTCCACTGACTTTGAGAGCCAACGGTTTTGGTGTCATAAAAATACCAAAGCTTAACGTCGGTAATGTGATTTTCTGTTTCACCGCCGTCGGTGACGACTTGCAAAAAAGCATCATCGTCGGTGTAAAAGCGAAACATAGTGCCGCCAGTATCAAGCACGACCTTACCAACAGCTTGGATAAGATGCTTTGAGGCAGCGCCAGAAATTTTTAGTTGGGGTTCTATCAGTTTAAGTTTAAGTGGGTCAAGTTCAAATGACCCACCTAAATATAAACCCATGATCTCGGGAGAGGCTGGGCGACTTATCTGAGGCGCCTTGTTTTTGCGGCCAAACAACTTACTGAACATCCTGCTCTCCTTATTTCGCCCTTCCGAGTGTCTTAAAAGCGTTTGCTTATTTACCGCCTAAAATACGGCTTAGCTCATCATCGGCACTCGACTGGCCACCTTTGATACCCGCACCGGCAAGACGCTTCTCAAGGTCATCACTGGATTCACTTTCGGCAAGCTCCTGGGCGGCTTCAAGTTCAGCGCTTCGTAAATTCTGCTTCTCTTGGATACGCGATAATGACTCAGTCGCGGTTTTCATTCTACTGTTAGCCCCCATGTGGCTAGACGACACTGAAACTTGGGCGCGCTGCACCGACTCTGTTGCTTTTACCATATCGACTTGTTGCTCTAGGCGGCGCAGGTTATTTTTCGCTTGCGAGATATTGCTCGCTAACTGTTTTTCGGAGTGAGTAAATTGGTCCAAATAGGTTTGTTCAGTTTCCAATTGGCCTTTTAATTCCGATACACGGGCAGCGCAGTCAAGCGCTAGCTGACGGTCAGTATCAATCGCTTTGCGGGCATGCTCTTCATATTCAGCAATCGATTTATTTAAACCATCGACTTTTTGCTGTGCAAGTTTGCACTTTGCTAAAATTTGCGTGCGCGCGTGGTCCGACTTCCGTAATTCGTCTTTGGCTTCGCGTATTTCTTGCTCTAAAATCTTAATTGCTTGGCTGTCGACAACCGCTTGTGCGGTTTCATTAGCAGTGCCTTTCACAGCGGTAAATAATTTTCTCCAAACTGACATAGTCATCTCCGGTGTTATGAAACGGGTGGTTAAAATATTGGCTTAATAGTTAATATCGCTATTTGTGCAGTTATTTTAAAAAGCCTGAGTAGGCATCAATAAATGCCTCCACATTTTGAAAAAGAGTTTGAATTTCAATCAGTACACTTTCTTTTTTAGACTGCGCGCTTAAGGAACCAAACGCGGTGTAATACTCGCCTCCTGCAACATTCGAAATACCTATAGTAGTAAGAGGAAATAACATGTGAGTGCGTAATATTTCGTTGTTCATTGCATTAGTATCCGCGACTTCGTCTACCGCGAATAACAACGATTCCACTAGAATTTGCTCGCCGCTAATTGCAAGCCAAGCATCAATTCCATCTTCATTTGCAATTAATAAACAATCTGCCTCTTGTGTAACTACATATCCCTCTGCTTGTGCAATGAGCTCAGCAAGTTGCGATAATTCCCACGTCATTTATATTCTCCTAAAAATGTGTTTTGACTATGTCATTCTCTATATTAGCGATAAATCAAGATTTTACTAGCGCACATTAATTCGTGCTACTCGACACAATCAAAACAAGGTCGACTTATCTTGTTGAAGAGTATAGTATCGCAAATTCAATTTTGTCAAAGATAATTTATTACTTTTGATTAAAATAATGTTTAAATGTAAATTATAAGTCACATAAAAACATAATAAGTAGGTCGAAATGAAGATTAAATCTAATGACTGGCGTATGCTTGTGCAACGCTTACTGAAGACTGAGTTGTCGAAAAAAGGCGTTAAATATCAAGATCTAAGCGAAAAGTTAGCGACGATAGGAATACAGCAGAGTGCAGATAATTTGCGTAATAAGGTGAACAAAGGCATTTTGGGCGCGGATTTAATGTTACAAATTATTTTTGTACTCAATATCAAACAAATCCGCCATGAAGACATAAATGAAATGCTGCAAGACATTTGCGACTAGTTCGGACCAATGCCATTTTTCATGCACGTTTTCAAGGACAGCTTTAACAAGCTGTTATATAATTTTTCTCTGTAAAATCATCTTACTACAAATCGAACAAAGCGGTTTTAACGCAAAGCTACAAAGCACATAGCTTACATACAAACAACACCCCGTCCAAAACCTTCATTTCTTAAGGTTTTTTAAAGACCTAGTTTTAATAATTATGTATAAGAACTCATACCCAAGTGTCGCAAATGTCGTGATATTTTCCGCTTGTTTTTATAACTAGGAACACAAAATCATGTTGAAAAAATATCTAGCAATACCTCTGGTGCTCGCATTCTCTTCGTTTGCTAGTGCCGAGTTAACAGTGGTTGTTAACCCTGCCAACGCAAGTGCACTAGATTCTAAAACGATACAGAGAATATTCTTGGGTAAAGAGAAAAAGTTTTCTGACGGTACGGAATCTTTGCCAGTAAATCAGGGCGCCGACAACGAAATTCGCCAAAATTTCGACCAAGAAGTACTTGGTAGAAGCTCGTCACAAGTTTCGGCGTATTGGTCAAAACTGGTATTTACCGGCAAAGGCATACCACCGAAAGAAGTGATGACCGACGCAGAAGTCATCGATTTAGTTTCAAAAAACCCTAGCGTTATTGGTTATATCGACTCTTCGTCGGTAACTGATGCCGTTAAAGTTATCAACTTATAAGGAAGCGCAGTCATGAAAAAAGGTTTATTATTGCCAGTTTCATTATTGGCGCTATCTGTATCTAGTGCAGTAAACGCCGATATCCGAATTAATGGTTTTGCAAATTTCACTGCAGGCTATACCACCGACGATACCGGACTCTACGGCTACGAAGATAAAGTCGACTTTAGTAATGGCAGCTTGTTTGCCCTGCAAGTGTCGGGTGACATTAACGAAAAAGTATCTGCAACCGCACAAATTCTTGCGCGTGGTAGCGAAGACTTTAATGCTGAGTTTGAGTGGGCTTATCTAACCTACAATATTGACGAGAACAACAGCTTAAGCGCTGGTCGTTTACGTGTTCCGTTGTTTAGATATTCCGCATCACTAGATGTTGGTTATTCTTATCATTGGATCACTGCGCCCCGTTCAGTATACAACGTCCCATTTAATAACTATAACGGGTTGCGATATGACCACAGTGGTTATAGCGGTGATTTCGAGTACTTAGCTCAGTTTATTGTGGGTGAGTACAACGAAAGCGTGAGCGGTGGTGAAGTTGAGGCTGACCAATTATTCGTTGCAAGTTTTGAAGGTACTTATGGTTCGTTCAAAGGGCGCTTGGTCGCAGGTCGTGGTAGAAATAACTTCACCCAAGTTACTGTTGACCAAACCGTTGCAGCACTTGAGCCCGTAGCACCGGAATTAGCTGATTTACTTGCGTTGCAAGAAGATACTGGCATATTTCTAGGCGCAGGTTTTGAGTACGATAACTTTGACTGGTTTGTGTCGGGCGAAGTCACCTCAGTTGCAACAGACGATTCATTCTCACCTGAAGATATCGCTTGGTATGTAACTGCAGGCAAACGCTTTGGCAAATGGACGCCGCATATCACATACGAAACACGTGATGGCGATCAGGACATAAAGTTCCTTGATACGGTAGCAAGCTACCCTGCTCCCTTCCAGCCGACACTGCTTGCCGCAACCGTTGGCTTACAAAGTTTCTTTATGGAAGATTTTTCGATGATTACTGTAGGTGCCCGTTATGATTGGGATACCAACATTGCATTGAAAGCAGAAGTTAGCCGTTACGACAACAAACGTGACGATAATCCTGCAGACATCAATACCGCAGAAGACACTACGCTTATTAACTTGAGTGTAAATTACATCTTCTAAGGTAGACCAGTACTAACATTAGTACGACAATAAAAGCGCGTGTTTATCTTCATCGATAAGCCCGCGCTTTTTTATTCGCCTTTGCCATCATGTGCATAATTTACATGTAAATACTTTAGCCTAGAATTTGCGTTCAATATGAGATACTGATTGCTAGCAAGCGCACTACCCGCTAATGTAGTGGCAGGCTTAAGTAAACAATCAAAAGAAAACACATATGCCCACACAACAAAGCAATCCCTATTTAGGCCCTTCCAGCATTGTTAACGATAAAACCGTCTTTAACCTTACGGCACACCTGAAAGAAAACCTAGCAGATATTTGTGACCTGATTCTTGAAATTATGAACGCACACCAGTGCGATATAGCGGTAGAACATGAAGGCCAACTTGTGAGCTTATTTCAATGCCGAGAATCTCTTGAGAGCGAGTATGAAGAGGCCTACAGTGCAATAAAAAGCAGTCAATTTAAAGATATTGAGAGTTATAATTCGAGTACCAACGGCATTGGCAAAACTAAAAAAGACAAAACTGCTCAGGTACATATATTGCCGCTCACGCTTCGCAAAACATTGCTGTTTGGTGTTGTTATATTTGCACGGGAGGATTCCGCCCCCATTTCTCCTAAAGAAACTCGCATTTTAAAAGTGATTGCCCGCGATATTCAAAATTTTTTCATTCAACAAAAAGAAGCTTTTGAAGCGGAGAAATCTAATGAGTTGCAAAAACTCATGCTGCAAATGAACCAAGATTTAATTTTTGTGAAAGACCGTGAGTTTAAAATTCTTTACGGTAACGACGCATTTATGAGCATCTACCCAAAAGAGATGCAAGATAAGATCATTGGTTATACAACCGTTGAAGAATACAACGCTGAAGAAGCCGATAAATTTTTACTATACGATCGAATCGCGTTTGAAGAAGGTCATAGTGAAACAACTGAGGACTTGCATCTACCCGATGGCTCACATGTAATTCTCTCCACCAGTAAACGCCGCTTTGAAGATAAAGACGGCAGTAGTTATATCTTGTGTATATGCCGTGATATTACTGAAAAAGAGATTTTAATCCGCGGTTTAAAAAAGGCTAATCAGGAACTAGATGATTTTACTAGTATCGCGTCTCACGATCTAAAAGCGCCACTTAACGCCATTCGCAGATTGCTAACATGGATATTAGAAGAAAGCGCCGACGTTTTACCCGAGAATGCAAAGGAAAACCTGCACCTTGTGGTAAACCGTGCAGAACGAATGCACAGCTTACTCAATGACCTGCTCAAATTCGCAAAAATCGGTAGAGAAGAAGCAAAAACCGCCCAAATTTCATTAGCAAAATCGGTGGAAGAAATGCGGCCTTTAATTGATGTATCAGCAACAGATGTTTTGGAGTCAGAAGAGCTGTTGATGAATGTTGCGGTTGTCCCCTTTAACACCATTTTGCTGAATTTGATTTCAAACGCGTTTAAACATAACGATAAAGATATTGCTAAAGTTCATGTGTCAGCCTCCGTATCTAAACACTATTACATTGTTAAAATAACAGACAACGGACCTGGAATTGCGCCTCAATTTCACGAACGTATTTTTAAACTCTTTCAAACCCTTAAACCAAGAGACGAAGTTGAAGGTAGCGGAATGGGTTTATCGGTCGTTAAAAAGTATATTGAGTATTACCAAGGGCGAGTTGAGTTGAGCTCTGATGGCAAAAATGGCAGTACCTTTATCTTGTACTGGCCTGTTGCTAAGCTACAAGAACAATAATAAAGCATTTACTGAGCAGTTCATTGACTGCAACAATAGGATTATTCTGCTATGAAACCCAGTTCACCCACTCTTTTTGTGATTGACGACGACGACGTTGATTTTAAATTACTTAAGTATGAAATATCAAAACGTAAGATCATCAATCCTATTGTAAGAGCAATAGATGGTATTGATGCCTTAGAAAAACTTGCTGCAGGCGAGGTTGAAAAGCCCTTTATTGTGTTACTTGATCTGAATATGCCAAGAATGGGGGGAATGGAATTTTTAGCAGCGCTAAGAAAAGATAAAGCTCATGAGGAGACGGTAGTATTCATATTATCTACCTCCTCCGACCTTGCAGATATCCAAGAGAGTTATAAAAATCATGTTGCAGGTTATTTTTTAAAGGATGATGCTGCAGAAAGTATAGAACGAGTTGTAGATGTACTCGGTGGCTACTTTCAAATCGTCATGCTCCCTGAGTAAATTGGTTTAAAAAAACGCGATAAAATAGAAGAAAAATTGACTATATATGAAAGTATTGATCGTAGATGACGATGTTGTAGATCGTTTGATTATCATTAAAGCGCTTAGCAGTATTCATGTTCATAGAAAAATAACCGAAACAAGCTCAGTCAGTGAGGGCTTAGCAGCGATTGAGCAAGACCATTTTGATGTTATTTTGTTAGACTACAAAATGCCCGAGGCAGATGGCATTGAGATGCTCTATGAGCTTCGTACAAAACCTAACTTAGGCAATTCCGCGGTCGTTATGGTCAGTGCATCTGAAGATAACGACCTCGCCCTGCGCTGTATTGAAGCCGGAGCTCAAGATTTTATCGTGAAAAGTGAGTTGTCTGAAGGAAAGCTCAATAAGGCAATCTTGCATGCACAAAAACGTTTTGAAATTGAACGTAAAATGCACGACTCATATGTCAACGTAAAGAAAATGGCAGAGCGTGATCCTCTTACAGGCTTGTCAAACCGCTATCATTTTGATGAGACGCTTAAAGTCATGATAGCAAACAACAAACGCACAACCCACAGCGTTGCCTTGCTGGCACTTGACTTAGATAACTTCAAACACATCAACGATACCCTTGGTCATGACGCTGGCGATCTTGCGCTGATAGAGATGGTTAATAGAATAAATGATTGCTTACGCCAGAACGAAGGCTTTGCCCGCGTAGGGGGAGATGAATTTGCAATTATTCTTGGCGGCTTATCAAGCGTTAATGAAGTAAGTAATATCGCTGACCGCATTTTAGATACCTTTAGTTCCCCTTTTGTTATTAAAACTAAAGAGGTGCAATGCAGCATCAGTATTGGTGTAGCTGTATTCCCAGCGGATGCACTAAGCGCGAAAGACCTCATAAAATCAGCTGATATCGCCATGTATAGAGCAAAACAAAGTGGTAAAAATCGGGTTTGTTTCTATGAAACTAAATATCAAGATGAATTTAATCGCCGGGTTACAATTCAGTCTGAAATTAATGCGGTCTTAAAAAAAGAGAGTTTCACCTTACATTTTCAGCCCTTGTTCAACACCGATACTGAAAAAGTAACTAGTTTTGAGGCCCTTATTCGCTGGCCGGAGGATGCGAAAACACAATATACACCTGACGAATTCATTCCTATTGCGGAGGAAACCCATCAAATTGGAGCAATAGGAAAATGGGTATTTGACTCTGCCGTATCCCAACTTAAAAAGTGGCACTTGCAGTATGGCCCCTATTTATCTATGTCGATTAATGTATCCCCAGTACAATTGCGAGATACTGCCTTTGTTGATTTTGTAAAAGCGACTTTGAACAAATATGACATCCCTGCAGATAGGGTAACTGTGGAAATTACAGAAACCGCTCTTTTTAATGACCACCAGAAAATAAAAGAATGTTTACAAAGCCTTGCAATATATGGTGTCAATATCGCCCTCGACGATTTTGGCATGGGCTATTCGTCTATTTCGCATTTGACAGCATACCCCATCAACATTGTGAAAATTGACAAGAGTCTGCAGTCTTTACCAGGCTCTTCCCCAGCAAATGAAGCGATGTTTGAAGCATTGGCACTTATGCTAAGTAAACTTAACTTCAAAACGGTCGCTGAAGGCGTCGAAACTCAAGAACAACTAGCGCTTTGCCGCAAATATAAAATTGATCGCATACAGGGTTTTTTATTAGGCAAGCCGCTGCCCCCAGAACAAATAAATAAGTATTTAAATTAGTGCGACGGCATTAACCCTTTCGACTAAAAATGCGCCAAATTAAGGACTTTAGCTCTAAAAGCCAGTAAATATGTATGTGAAAAGATAACCAAGTAATACAAGCGATAATCAACAATTCGAAAATAATTGTTACCATAATAGCCTTATTTTATAACCTTGCGATTTGATGTTTTTTAAGACTATACGCTCTTCTCTTGCGGCTCTTACAAG
The DNA here is from genome assembly GCA_964621345.1 of uncultured Glaciecola sp. Lineage (GTDB taxonomy): Bacteria > Pseudomonadota > Gammaproteobacteria > Enterobacterales > Alteromonadaceae > Glaciecola. The sequence continues at coordinate 38,015 of CAZUON010000024.1, forward strand.
CATGGCCATTACCCTTGCCTGTGCAGCGGTTATCATCGTATCGGTCTCGGTATACGAAGAGCTATACATTGACTCTGTAAAAAGAGACCTCGACGGCCTTAGCTCAAACCTAGCAAACGACTTACTCCCCCTGATTTCGAGTACTGAGCCTGATTCTTTTGAACTCACAACCGCGTTGTTGCGCTTAGACCGTTACGACAATGTCAAATTTGCCACTATTTTAGATAGTCAGCTAAAACCAATAGAACTCTACGGCGGGAAGTCTTTCACGTCACGCGAAGAAATGGACGCTAGACTTCAACCAGAAAACATAGCCACTCTAGGTTTGGGCGTAAACTTTGTAAACGGCGAACTCATCGCCTTTAAGCATATTGGCGAACGGTCTCTCCCACAGGGCTATTTGTTAATCATTAACGATGCCTCTGTGCAGCTAGCACAAAGCAAAAAAACGCTGCTACAACGAGTTCTTCCTCTCACTGTTATTATCATTGCCATTGGTATTTTGCTCTCAGCGTGGCAGAACTATAAAATGCTGTCCCCCCTAAAAAAGCTTGCAGAGCTTGCCCGTAAAATCAAACAGACCAACGACTATTCGATCAAATTGCGGATTGACGGAAAGCGAGAAGTAAAAGACTTGTCGGATGAAATCGGTGACATGATGACAACCATCAACAATGAAACCGGAAAGAATAAAGCCTATACCCAGCAGTTGAAGCAACAACAAGAGGCTATGGAGCACATGGCTAACTATGATTCGCTTACCGCACTGCCAAACCGTCCTAACTTCCTCAATACAGTGAACAAAGCGCTTGCACACAATCAATCTACAAACAGTAACTCAATTCTCTTTTACTGTGATTTAGACGGCTTTAAAGGCGTAAACGATTTACATGGTCATGAAGTGGGCGACAAACTACTTGTAGAAGTGAGCAAACGTTTGAGCAATCAAGTGCGTAATAACGATATCGTCGCTCGCCTTGGTGGTGATGAGTTTCTTATGTTACTGCAAGATCCAATTGAAAAACCTAAGCTAATTCAGCTCGCACAAAACATTGTGAATGCCCTAAGCGAACCCTTTATGATCAATGGTTGGGAAGTACAAATTAGTATCAGTATTGGTATTTCGAGTGCTCAACAAGCCGATTACGATAGCGATAGACTGATTGCCAACGCTGATATTGCTATGTACAACTCGAAAATGAGTGGTAAGAATACTTTCGCAATATTTGAAGAAGGGATGATGAGCGCAAATAAGCGTAAGTTAGACATCGCTAATGCAATCCCTATTGCGCTCAGACAAAACGAATTTAGCTTACACTATCAACAAAAAGTAAATCGCTATGACCAAATTGTTGGTTTTGAAGCCTTAATTCGATGGAACAGTTTAGAGCTGGGTGTTATATCCCCTGCCGAATTTATTGCGATTGCGGAACAGTCGGGCCGGGTTAGCATGATTACGCAATGGGTAATAAATCAAGTTAGTCAGGATATACAAACATTAAAAGATAATTTTGGTCAAAATATTGTGGTCGCGCTTAATTTGTCGGCAAACGATTTAAAAGAAACCGATTTACTTGTTAATATTCATCAATGTTTTACACAAAATAATGTAAACCCAAGCTCAATTGAATTTGAAGTCACAGAATCCGCCTTCTTAGAGAATTTTGAACAAGCAAATTATTTCTTCGATCAACTCACCAGCATGGGTTGCTCGGTTGCTTTAGATGACTTTGGCACTGGGTATTCGTCTTTAAGTTATTTGACCAAAATCAAACTCAATACCCTGAAAATAGACAAACAGTTTATCGATGGGATTACTGTGTCAAAACGGACTATGCTAATTACAAAAACAATCGTGGAAATGGCAAAGAACCTAAATTTAAGGGTGTGTGCAGAGGGCGTAGAAACACAAGAACAAAAAGCCTTCTTGATAGCGCTAGATTGTGAACAACTTCAAGGGTATTTGTTTGCCAAACCGCAGCCGCTAGAGACCTTAATTCGCAATAAATTAGCGATGAATAAAGCGGCGGATTAGCAATACAGGGCTGCTCAAGCACTGCATTGCTAAAATTCGACCACCAAACTGATGTAAACCTTAGTTATTCAGCGTATCGAATACGTTCTCAGACATACTTTTACGTTGACTGTTATCTACTGAACGTACTTTTGCTCCCCAACTCCACCATTTTCGTCCTGTACTTTCATCAAAATCAACTACGATCCCATTTGCCGATACATTGTTTGTAATAGGTGCATAAATACCACCGACTCTGTCGTTGTTAATATGCTGGCTGTGATTGACCTTTTCGCCCATCAAAATAGGATAATGACTAGCAAGAAGCGCGCTAGGAGCACTTGCAGAGCGAAGTACGCCATTATTACGAATACCAGAAGAGCAAGAGTCGTAACTTGCTGCCCGATTTGAACCACATGCACTGTGCAGGGGCACCACGCTATCGTCTTTGCCAGGCATGAACGGTTTAGTAATGCCTAAAAACTCTGTCCCCGTACCCACAAAACGTAAACGAGGTACGCCCTGATTACCTTGCGCAATGTTGCGTGCATTCACAGGCCGCAAGTCGTTAACCACACCTAAGCCGGTGCTTGTTGGGTCTACACCTAAAAAGGCACGCACAACTTGGCGAACCGTAAAATCAACAAATCCGCCCCCTGTTGCCACATTTGCAGCAAGGTCGGCTAGTTCTGTACCGCCACCGGCGCCTGCAAAATCAATAACGGTTAAAACCTTAACGCGATTTCTATCAATTCCCCATTGACCGAGCCGATTCAAAGCATCTCGTAACACTAAGTCACCCGTGGAGTGGGTCACAAACACACAACCGTTTATGCATAGGCCGCTAGATTCAAGCTCTTGGAAATGACGACGGAACTGATCCTTGACCCCACCACTGACCCTGTCAGCACTTGAGTAGTAATGATGCCGGTCAGCTCGCGCTGTCCAAAAGTCACCAAAATACTCTCTTGATTGTTGAAGTAAGAATTGTTCGTTCGGTGGCGTGTTTTGTAAATCGGTAAAATTAAATCCGTGCACTAATATCAGTGGCTTACCAGCAATAGAGGCGGTAGCCGATGCGGATATGCACACCAGGCTTAAAATAAACAATCGTAGTAGTTTCATATGCTTTCCTTAAATGTGTTACTGCTTATGTTTTTTTGGTTTGTTATACATGGTTGTCGCTAGCGTAATGACGGCGCATGCTGCTACCTAACGCGTCATTTTCCATTTGCCTTACTTAAGTTCCTTAAAAAGGCGACTCGTTCTTGTGCCAGAGGATTTTCATAAGGCTTATCTTCATACCGGTCAAATGAAAACGCCTCAACGTTAAGTTTGTCTACCTTGCTATTGCCAGCACTGTCGAATACTTCTGTGTCATCAGCCCCTCTTGTTAATACAAAATTTTTCAATAAGTAAGGCCCTTCGTTTGCACTGACTTTGAGTGCCTGCACATGCGCTTTCAATAACAGTTCTTGGTCCCCCTCTGGTAGTCGAGCCTCAGCCTGTAGTTGCACAAGAGGTATCTTACCGGCCGCATCAAAGAGCACCGCGCTCAAAAAATAGTAGCCAGCGTTATGCACATCTACTTTTAAGGGGAGCTCTAAGTACTCTGCATTAGGATTAGCGTTACCTAAGCCCTTGATGGTGGCTGATGGTTGGTTATACTTTATTGTGGTAGTTGAAAAATAGCTTTCTCCGTCAACGTCAACATTTGCCAATACTGAAAGCTCAGGTGGAAGATCTAAATTAGCAAGTGTGGATGCTTCAATGATGCCGGTTAGTTGCCAGCCCTGAGCAAAATTAGCCTCTAGGTTTAGCGATAAAAGTTCATCTCCCGCTATATCGCTAAGGGTTGCAGTTGCGCCAACAGATGATGTGGAAGGTACTTTACCGATAGTCACTAACACAGAAATATCATCGCCACTGAAATGTTGATATTTCTCGGTCGCCACCGATAACTGAAGCTGCCCATGTAAGTTAGAATTTAATGCAAACGATGTCGCGTTCTCTTCAAAAGGAGAAAACACAAATACTTGCTCTGGATTAAAAATAGGTTGCGATCCACGTGGGTATTTTGCGCTTTGACTGTAAGCGGTAGCAATATCTTCAATTTGCTTTGCTAAAGTCACTACGGCTTGTTCAGATTGTTGTGGGCCTACAGCAGTCAACATGCTGCTGGATGCGATGTTTTTAAGTTGATTATTGGTGCTAGTATTAACTTGTTGTTGGATTAGAACAACGTCATTTTCTTGGTCACTTATTTCTGTATTAGCAAAATACCAAATTACGGTAGCGCCAGTTATAACGAGACTAATAGCGAATAAAAACCAATGTAAATTGCGCATGAACTTATCGGGTCATCGGATGAGATGAGCATAGTTTATACAAATATGTTACATTTGTTAACAACTAATTTACATGCAAATTCACCTTTGAAGTGCACATAATAACATCGAGTCTTTTTCCCTAAGGTAGAAGCAGGTCAATAGTATTTATTCAACGCTATATACAACAGTAAGCTCAGACGGAATATTAGAGTTTGCAGGCAAATAAGCAATCGCGCCTTTATTGTTGAGTAAATACTCAATCACTGAATTTGTGTTTTGCAGCTGCTTAGGCTGTTTTTTTCTTCCAGAAAAACGCATCTGCGCCCAGTATGACTGTATTCTTGCCTCTGTAAGCCCCACTACCTTAGTGTTGAATAAGATTCTCAGGCTATTATTTGGAGGCAATTCGATAGCCGTTAAATCATAGTTGATTGTCCCGCCCATAAACACATTACGAATTTCTTGCTTTGATAACTCAACGTCATAATCAATATTGGCAACGACAACTACTTCCTGTCGCGCATAGGCCGATTGGCAAACGCTTACGCAAATTAAAAAGAGAAAAGTGTGAATGAAATTTTTCATTAGAACACCCACTCTAGTGCAAGCTGAAACAGTTCAGAGTCTTCAGCAACGGTGAATGGACGAGTATTAACTGCCTCGATATCAGGTTGTTCTTCACCCTTAATAAAGCTGATATCGGCTTTTATGGCAAGGTTTGTTCTGAGATCGTAACGTAGCCCTAGGGTTGTGCTTTGAATATCACTAATCGGTATAGATTGCAGTGCAAAGGCGTATTGTTGTGCTAAAAAGTCAAGTTGAGGATCGATTCCGATCGGAATTTCGTTTGGCTGTTCACCATAATCAGCGCGAGTTTCAGCCACTGTTATATGCGCTGTAAAAGGATAAAAATTATATCCGGCGGTAGCATAGTAACTATCTGTCTGTGCAACAAAATAAGCGGCTGAATCAAAGCGAGAGAATTCCAGTCTTGCAAAATAATCTAGATTTTCCCATCCACCGCTTAACTGGAAGTATCTCACCTCGTTATTAATCTCAAGCGCTCTAGCTGATTCAGAAAACCCTAAAAAGTTTAGTGTTTGACTAAAATCGGCTAACTCATCAACGTAAACATTCGTATTTCCCCGATGAAAGGAAGCTCTAAAGTTAAATTGCTCAACGTAAACTTGTGCAACAAAGCCCATCAAGTCGTCCACTTTGGCATCAACGGTATTATCACCAAACGCTATCTCATCATCAAAAATACCGTAATACGCATCAATATTCCCTGAAAACAATGGGCGTGAAAATTCATAGCTGGCAAGTACACCATCATAATCGGTAAAAATAAAAGGGTTATATACCTCTACCGGTAGGGTAATCCAAGGGTATGCGAAACCAACGTCAATAACTTCGCTAAATTGAAACAATGGGATGCGCTGGCGACCTAACTTAAAAGATAAATTGTTTGTTGGTCGATAATCGGCATACAGCCACTGTATTTCACTGTCTTTTTCATCACTGCTCCTGAGGATGGCTTGGCCAACAAAGCTGAATGAATCGTTAAGCGGTATATCTGCCCGTAAGCCCAAGAGACTCTCAGGAGAGAAGTTGAGGCTGTTTTCATAGCCGCCATAACTGGCAGTGTCGTTATTTAGGTAGCCAGCTACAATGCGAGCAAAGCCTGAGAACTCAGCTTTTTCATCATCATTTGCGTACGCATTAGTACCTATAAGCGCAAGGCTAGCGCAAACCGCAATTAGCCCTTGAACCAACGTGCTCACACGTCTATTCATTTGAATATCCTTTCACGATACACCTTATTTTAAATACTGTTACACACTTTAAAAACGCTGCAGTCAACCCGAGGTCCAAACATCAAAGCAGCTCACTGTATAGGTATCGTCTATAGAGAAATTTTGATGAATACTTTTTAAGGATTTCTTCCACTCCTCGTCGCTAGCCCCTTATTTTTAGTATGCGATTTTGCATTTGCTCGATATATAACAACGAGCAAAACATACACGGGTATATTCTCCAACACCAAAAAGCGCTATGATATTAATACACTCGCACCGTTAATCTATATTGTCTTTTACTTTATTAGCGCCAACTGGCGAATTGGAAATTACCATGAAGAATATTTTATTAAATAGCACCATTGTTATGGCATTGAGCGTATCAAGCGTAGTTGCGAGTGCGTCAGACTTTAAGAAAACCAACGATAATTTTGAAACGCAAATTTGTTATGTTGCGGCGACTGAAGGCCTTGAAGGTGCAAAGACTCTTGTTGAAAGTAAGGGGCTTTTGTTTAGAACCTTTAAAAAGAGCGTAACGTGTAATGGTTCTGACCTAACAAGTTTTGCTAGAGAATACGCGCAGCGTAATAAGAATAAAGAGGCTCGCCCTAGTGTAGAATTAGTCGCAAGTAATAACGATATTGAGTCGAAAATATGCATAGAGGCCTTAACCCAAGGAATGGAAAAAACCGTGACTAAATATCGCATCAATAAAGACTACATTCGTTGCAATGGTAAACCCCTACCCCGCTTTGTAAAAGAAAGTAAATTACGTGGAACTGCGGTAGCATCTATACCTGAGTAATCTAGCGGTTATATCGCGCTCAACCAAGCAATAAAAAACCCGCCAGTTGGCGGGTTTCTTGAATGTTAACGGTAACAGCAAATTAAATTTAGTTAAGTTTTTCTCTGATACGTGCAGATTTACCTGAACGCTCACGAAGATAGTACAATTTAGCTCTGCGAACTGCACCGCGACGTTTCACTTCAATGGAATCAATCGCAGGGCTATGAGTTTGAAACACACGCTCTACACCTTCACCGCTTGAAATCTTACGCACTGTAAAAGCAGAATGTAAACCGCGGTTACGCTTAGCAATAACCACACCTTCATATGCCTGAAGACGCTCTTTATCGCCTTCCTTTACTTTTACTTTTACTACAACTGTATCACCAGGGCCGAACTCTGGTAGATCAGTCTTGAGCTGTGCTTGCTCAATTTTCTTAATGATATCTTGATTGACTTTAGCCATCGAATCCTCACTTCCTAGAGTTAACTGTCGTTTGCCGCATCAGCTTGCTTAATTTGTGTAAGCAAAGCTGTTTGCTCCTCAGTCAGAGCTAGGTTATTTAACATATCAGGGCGTCGCTCTAAGGTTCTTGTTAAAGACGCTTTAAGCCGCCACTGTCTAATTTTTTCGTGATCACCACTTAATAATACCGACGGTACGGTTAAATCATTAAAGGTTTCAGGTCGTGTGTAGTGAGGGTAATCTAACAAGCCATTGGAAAACGAATCTTCCTCAGCTGATAAATTATGCCCTAACACATCGGGAACCAACCTTGCTACAGCATCCATAAGAACCATCGCCGGTAACTCCCCGCCGCTTAATACATAATCTCCAATCGACCATTCTTCGTCGACTAAAGTGTGTATCACGCGCTCATCTATGCCTTCGTATCGGCCAGCAATTAACACTAAGTCTGAATGCTGCCCAATTGATTTAACCCCTTCGTAATTAAGGGTTTGCCCTTGTGGGGACAAATAAATCACTTTACTGTTTTGTGCTAAAGGCTGTTTCGCCTTTGCAATTGCGTCTGCTAGTGGTTGCACCATCATCAGCATACCTGGGCCACCGCCGTATGGTCTATCATCTACGGTACGATGTTTATCGTGAGTGAAATCTCTCGGATTAAACAAATTAACTTCGATAAGGCCTTTTTTTACTGCCCTGCCTATAACCCCTTGTTCTATAAAAGAGCTAAACATTTCAGGAAAAAGCGTTACTACGCTAAATCGTTTTACCGACTGACTTTGCTCTCCCAACATCTAAAAGGCTGGGTCCCAGTCCACTGTAATAGTGTTTCCTTGTTTATCAACTTCCAAAACGACTTGGTCGTATATAAAAGGTAATAAACGTTCTTTTTGACCAAATGCATCGTTCGGTTTGGCTTTTACCATCATCACATCGTTTGAACCTGTTTCGAACAATTCCTTAAGTGTTCCCAAGTTGTAACCTTTGTCGGTTATAACCTGCATCCCAATTAAGTCTTTCCAGTAAAAATCGTTCTCAAGTTCGGGTAATGTTGATGAGGCAACACTGATATCGAGATTCTTTATCAGGTCCGCATCTTCACGTGTATCGACATTAACTAACTTAGCCACAAGGGCTTTACCATGAAAACGCCATTGATCTACTTGAACATTCTGCAGCTTTTGATTTGCACCAAGTTTCCAAGGCTCATAATCAAAAATATTTTCTGCATTTTGGGTAAAGCTGTTAATTTTGACCCAACCTTTGACACCATAAGGTGCACCGATTTTGCCAACTATTAATGTGTCAGACGCTACACTCATCTTTACTCCATTGT
>CAZUON010000025.1:0-39710 GCA_964621345.1 uncultured Glaciecola sp.
TGCATGCACCTCCGGCATCATTGAATCCTGTCGAATCCAGAGCAGCCCCGAAATGTTTTGTGATGATAACACATCCTCAGACCTCAAATATAGGACTGTTTTGCTAATTATCAATGCGTCCAGTTGATTTAACTCAGTAAATATAACCCTTGTTAGTTTTATTAATAGACAAGTTTCATATTTGTTTGCTAGTTTAGTAAGCGATTGATTTTAAGGATAATCATGAAAACCAAACTGCTTACATTTATGTGTCTGCTATTGGCCCTACAATCGGCATTGTCTAATGTCGTGTCGGGTCATAATTTGCGTATGCTCAATGCGCAACAGCAGCAAAACGTGTTGGTGATTTGCACAGGGACAAGTACAAAATGGATAGATAGTGAGCACTATTTTGAAACAGGTCAAATAGTCGAAGTTGAGCAGCCAAGCGAAATATCAAATATTGATATGAACTTAGCATGTTACAACTCCATTTTGTTTGAGCACAATGCCGCTCACGATATTGTTGCCAAACTCCTTGTTAGTTTCAAACCTTTGCAAGAACAAATGCTGCCTGCATTTGCTCATATCACCCTTTCCCAAGCAAGCTTCTTACTGCCGCTTTTAAGAGCACCGCCTTTTATCTCTGAATACTAAATTATTTACAGCTTTTGCACCCACTGCGAGTAAAACCGTAAATTTTGGGACGCATAATTATAAATGAATTAAACAAGGTCAATACCTTGTCCAAGAGATATTACAATGAAATTATCACACTACTTTTTACCGGTGGCTTTAACTGCGGCTGGCGTGCAACTTGCTGCTGCACAAACGAATCAAGATGCACAAAACGAGCAAAATGTTGAACGTATTAATATTATTGGGAAGCTCGACAGTTTTGCTAGTCAGTCTGAGTTAGCCTTGAACCAGGCAAGCTCTCCCGATTTGCGTAGTCAATTACAATTACTGCCAGGACTCAACGTTAATGGAAATGGGGCTGTGTCAGGCGTGGTGCAGTATCGCGGTTTATTTGGCGATCGAGTGCGTGTCAATATTGACGGTGCAGAAGTCGCAGGCGCTGGGCCGAATGCGATGGATAGCCCCTTATCGCATGTGATTGGCTCATTATACCAAAACGTCACTCTGCACCAAGGTATTGCGCCAGTATCAGCAGGAGCTGAGACGCTTGGCGGCGCTATCGAAATTGATGAATACGATTTTGATATCAATCAGTCATCAAACTGGCTGCATCAAGGTGGGGCAACGGCGAGTTATTTCGCCAACGATAATCGAGCGCTCAGTGCCTTGTTATTTAGCTCAGCAAATAATATGTACTTTGGCATCAGTTCAGATGTACAAGAGGGAGATAACTATGAAGATGGAGCAGGGCGCGAGGTGCCTTCTACATTTTACGAACGTTCCGCACTCAAACTTAAAGCCGGTATGCAATCGGGTAAGCACCGTTTGGACGTTTCTATTGCAAAACGCAATACCAATGAATCGGGAACACCCACCTTGGCAATGGATATCATTTTTGTGGATGCGCTTTGGTATCGCTTAAATCATCGCTTTGATGCATCAAGCACTTGGCAAATTCAAACGCAGCTATTCGGTAATCAAAACCAACATGATATGAATAACTTTGATTTAAGAACGCCGCCTATGCCTGCTATGCACCGCTTAAATAGCGTAGAGAGTGAAGCGAGTGGATTTAATTCAAAGGCTATTTACACGCAGCAAAATACCGTATTTGAGGTCGGTGCAGAGCTTTATCAGCGAGAGCATCAGTCGTTTATCAGTAACCCTAATAACGCTATGTTTTTTATAGATAATTTTAATGATGTGGAACGTGACCGAATTTCTTTTTTCAGCGAATATACGCAAGATTTACAGTATCTTAAATGGCAATTGGGCGCTCGTGTATCTGAGGTTTCCACAGATGCGGGGCGGGTGTCTACCAACATGGCTATGATGAATCCAAATGTAGCGGTACTTCAAAATGATTTTAATAGTGCGCAAAGAGACAAAGATTTCAGTTTGTTTGACGTAGTTGCGAAGCTAAACGTCCCACTCAGTGAAACGTTATCGGCAACATTTTCGGCGGGAATAAAAGAACGTGCTCCCAGTTACAATGAACTGTATACGTGGTTTCCATTGGGAGTATCGGCAGGGCTTGCAGACGGTCGAAATTATATTGGTAATCTAGACTTAGAAAAAGAAACTGCAAATCAGGCAGATATTGGTCTGCAATATAATCAAGACAATACGCGGGTTACAGCGAGCATTTTTTACAGTAAAGTCGACGATTACATTTTGGGTACGCCTTCTAGCAATCAGGCCGCAAATAACATTGCGTTCATGAATGGTATTGCAATACCGCTGCAATGGAACAATACCGACGCTAAACTAAGCGGGGTAGAGCTTTACGCTTTACAGCGCTTAAATGATGCCTGGCAACTTCGAGCTAGTTTTGAGTATGTGCGAGGAAAACAAACATCGCCTATTGAACAAGACTTATATCGAATTGCGCCTTTCTCAGCATTTGTTGAAATTGAGTATGCAAAAGATGCGTGGCAATGGCGCTTGTCTTCACGTTTAGTCGCTGCGCAAAATAAAGTGGCCGAGCAGCAAAACGAAAGCCCAACTTCAGGTTATGCTTTAGTCAACTCCGACCTTGTTTATTCGTTCAGTCCACAGTTTGAGCTAAGCCTAATTATTGAGAACCTCTTTGATAAAGCTTATGCCGATCACCTGTCCGGTATAAACAGAGTGAATGATTCAGAAGTGGCTAGGGGAGAAAAAGTACCTGGTGCTGGACGCAATATCGGGTTGTATATGCAATATCAGTTTTAAAGGATAAATGCCCAGCCAATTCAGTGAATTATTTAGTTGCTAGGGCTGGGCAGTTTTAATATAAAAGTGTAATTTACACTGTTTTAGTAAAGAAATTTGCAAGCATACACACATCGTGGTGCAATTCGCCTCTGTTTCTAATTATTTTGTCTAATGAAAATCTTATTATGCTATTTGAACCTATCACTCTTCCTTGCGGACAAACCATTAAAAATCGTGCAGTAAAAGCCGCTATGGAAGAAAATATGGCCGATGCCAATCATTATCCTTCTGCTGAATTAAAGCGGCTTTATCAGGCATGGGCGCTCGGTGACGTAGGACTGATCATTTCAGGCAATGTAATGGTAGATAAAATGGCGATGACCGGTCCTGGTGGCGTTGTGCTTGAAAAAGACACTCCGCTTGATGAGTTTAGCGACTGGGCGACGACTGCGAAACAAAACAACGCTAAAGCAATTCTACAAATTAACCACCCAGGCCGACAAGTAATGAAAGCCATGGGAGGTAACAACATTTCCCCCTCTGATATCGCTGTGGATATTGGAAAACATTCTAATTTACTCGCTAAACCTCGCGCGATGAGCCAAGTGGAAGTCAAAGATTTAATCCAGCGCTTTGTTGATACTTCTGTAAAAGCAGTAGAGGCGGGTTTTGATGGTGTTCAAATTCATGCAGCTCACGGTTATTTGTTGTCTCAATTCTTATCACCCTTAACTAATAAACGAGAAGATGATTGGGGTGGCTCTCCTGAAAAACGCGCACGTATTGTCTACCAAATCGTTGAGAAAGTGCGTGCTGCGGTAGGGATAGATAAGATTGTCTCCATAAAAATGAATTCTGCTGATTTTCAGCGAGGTGGTTTTGATGTCGGCGATGCAATTGAAGTGGTGAAGCATCTCAATACGCTAGGCCTAGATTTTATTGAATTATCAGGGGGCTCTTACGAGGCACCTGCGATGCAGGGGAAATCGGGCGATCAACGCAGCCTTGCGCGCGAGGCTTATTTTTTAGAGTTTGCGGAGCAAATTGCCACTCATGCGTCGATGCCGGTTATGACAACCGGCGGAATTAAAGCGTTTGCGACTGCCGAACGTGTTCTTGCCAATGGCGTTGATTTAGTCGGCATGGCAAGTGCTTTAGCTTATGAGCCAGAATTGGTCAAAAGATGGCAACAAAGCACTAAACATGAGGGATACGTGCCACAAGTTTCATGGAAAGATAAGGCCATGTCGGGTCTGGCGACTATGGCTTTAGTAAAAAGGCAATTACGTAGATTAGGTGCTGGCAAGAGCGCATCGACAAGCTCAAGTCCGCTTGTATCTTTGATATTGGATCAAGTCCGCATCAAAGGCTTGACCAAAAAGTATCGAAAATGGATTGGCGTAGACTAGGTACTGCTAGCTATGCTTCATCATACGCTCTTTTTGTCGCGCCCAATCACGGTCTTTTATTGTGTCGCGCTTGTCGTGCTCTTGCTTACCTTTTGCCAACCACATTTCTAGCTTGACCCAGCTCAGCTTCCAATACATCGCAGTGGCTACGATGGTCAGCCCTTGGCGGTCAAGTCCCCCCATGAGGTGGTCGATTTCGCGTTGATGCAACAGCAGCTTTCGGGTGCGAGTAGGGTCACAAATGACATGACTTGATGCTTGGTTTAGCGGCGTAATACCAATATTGGTCACAAATGCTTCACCGTCTTTGATAAAGACGTAAGCATCGGTCAAATTGACTTTGCCGGCTCTAATGGATTTTACTTCCCACCCTTGCAACTGCATACCCGCTTCAAATTTATCGAGTAAGCTATATTCATGGCGTGCCTTCTTGTTTAAGGCAATGGTGTTATCTTTGGATTTATTCTTTTTCATGGGAAGCATTATACCTATGTTGCAAGAATTGTCTTTATTAGGTTGAAATTGAATAAAATCAAGCCAATAATTGGTAAATAATACTTTGTTTTAATTGAAACCAATGCCTAAAATCAATAAAAGCGCCTTAGTCGCATATAGCGCGCAGCAGATGTATGATTTAGTCAACGACGTCGATTCATATGATAAATTTTTACCGGGTTGCCGGCGCAGTGAAGTGCTTGAGCAAAACGATAGCTTTATGCGAGCTAAGATGCTGTTAAATAAGGCGGGTGTAGAGCAAGAGTTAATTACCGCCAACACCTTAACCCCGGGAAGAAGAATTGACATGAAACTCGCAGATGGTCCGTTTAAATCACTTGATGGAGGCTGGCGATTCACACCATTGTCGGACGATGCTTGTAAAATAGAATTAGAACTCGATTTTACCTTCTCTAGCCGTTTAGTCGAATTTGCATTTGGAAAGGTATTTAAAGCGCTTACTAATAATATGGTAAAGGCCTTTTCTGAGCGTGCTAAGCGAGTGTATGGCTAATGCCTGATCAGCTATCAATTGAAATTACCTATGGTTTGCCGCAACGACAATCGTTAATAAGCTTGTCTGTTAAGCCGAATACGAGCGTTGAGCAGGCGATTCTGCAATCGGGCATACTCAGTTTATACAGCGATATTGACCTGACAAAAAATAAAGTGGGTATTTGGAATCGCACCTGCAAGTTAGAGCAAGAGTTAAAAAACGGCGACCGTATTGAAATCTATCGTCCCTTAATTGCTGATCCAAAAGAAATTCGAAAGCTAAGAGCCCAAAAAGCAAAAGAAGAGGGGCGGGCAAATAAAATTACAGGCTCAAAACAGAGCTAGCGGCATAATACATAAACGCTAGCCCAAGTTGCTTAATACTTTCTGCGTTTAAGTCCGGTTTGAGCAAGAATTTTTGCAGAAATTTCTTCCACCGAAAACTTTGTACTGTTAAGAAAGGGGATATTTTCTTTGCGGTATAAGTTCTCCACTTCACGAAGCTCCATTCGACACTGCTGCATAGATGCATACTTACTGTTCGCGCGGCGTTCTGAGCGAATCGCAGATAGGCGGTCGGCACTTATGGTTAATCCAAACAGTTTTTGTTTAAAGCGCCTCAAGATGGGAGGGAGTTTTAAAATGTCGCCCATGTCTTCTTCGGTAAATGGGTAATTTGCCGCTTTAATGCCGTATTGAAGTGCCAAATACAAGCTGGTAGGAGTTTTCCCTGAACGCGATACCCCTACTAAAATAATATCGGCCTCCTCATAATCCTTTAAGTTCGAACCATCGTCGTTTGCTAGCGCATAGTTTACCGCCTCAATTCTAATATCATAGGTCTGCTCATGCATGCTGTGCGTTCGATGTTTAACCGGTTTTGTCGGTACGCCAATGACTTTCTCAAGCGGTGCAACAAATTGGTCTAAAAAATTATAATTAATGCCCACCGATTGACTAATAAGTTTGTTTACTTCCATGTTAACCATCGTATAAAAAACTAAGGGTCGTTCACCTGTTGTCTTAAATGATTGTTCAATCTGACTTAACACCTCTTTGGCATGTTGTTCGGTTTCAACAAATGGCACGGTGATATGATCAAATTGAATGGGAAACAAAGACAGCAGAGCATGGCCGAAAACCTCTGCTGTTATAGCTGTACCGTCAGATATATAAAATGCAGCGCGCACAACATCTCCTTAACATTGGTGTAATTTTATTACGAAAAAAATTAAATTTTACTTTGATATAAAACCCAATTTAAAATCACTGGGTGCTTAACGCTAGCACGTTTTTTTCGTTTTGTAATAGAGGATGAAAAGATTCATCTTCTTATCATGTTTTTAGTCGTTAGCTGGAGGCCACAATAGTGCAGGAATACATTCTTTGGTATCAAGATTTGGGTATGGACGATGTAAATCGCGTAGGCGGTAAAAATGCATCACTAGGTGAAATGATATCAAACTTGTCAAACGCGGGCGTGCAAGTCCCAGGCGGATTTGCGACCACTGCATATGCTTTTAACGAGTTTCTCGTACAAAGCGGTGTCGAGGCCAAAATACACGAGATTTTAGACAGCTTAGATGTTGATGATGTAAATGCGCTTGCAAAAGCCGGTGAGCAGATTCGGCAGTGGATTTTAGACACGCCGTTTCAGGCGGAGTTAGAAAACGAAATTAAAACCGCATTCGCAACTTTGTGCGCAGATGCAGGTGATGAGGCTTCGTTTGCTGTGCGTTCTTCTGCAACCGCTGAAGATATGCCAGACGCTTCTTTTGCAGGGCAGCAAGAAACTTTCTTAAATGTGAAAGGTTATGAATCTGTTCTTGTTGCTATAAAACACGTTTTTGCATCACTTTTTAACGACCGAGCGATATCTTATCGAGTTCACCAAGGTTATGACCATAAAGGCGTTGCGCTCTCTGCAGGTATTCAGCGCATGGTACGCAGTGATATGTCTGCCTCTGGTGTTATGTTTACGATTGATACAGAATCAGGTTTTGAAGACGTTGTGTTCATTACCAGTTCTTATGGCCTTGGCGAAATGGTAGTGCAGGGAGCAGTTAACCCAGATGAGTTTTATGTTCACAAGCCTACATTAGCGTCGGGTAAGCCCTGTGTATTGCGTCGTAATATCGGCAGCAAAATGACCAAGATGATTTATTCTTCAGACTTAGAGCATGGTAAACAAGTTGAAATTGTTGATATCCCTGAGTCAGATTCAAAATGCTTCTCGATTACTGATGAAGAAGTCATGGAATTGGCAAAACAAGCCATGATCATTGAGCAGCATTACAAACGTCCCATGGATATTGAGTGGGCAAAAGACGGACTTGATGGCAAATTATATATCGTGCAGGCTCGCCCTGAAACCGTACGCAGTCGAGAAGATATTCAAGTTATTGAGCGTTTTCAGTTAAAAGACAGTGCACAGCTAATATGTGAAGGGCGAGCAATTGGCCATAAAATCGGTGCAGGTAAAGCAAAAGTACTCGGCTCTATTAACGAAATGGATAAAATAGAGCAAGGTGATGTGTTAGTGACTGACATGACCGACCCAGATTGGGAGCCGATCATGAAAAAAGCCTCTGCGATTGTAACTAATCGTGGTGGCCGTACATGTCATGCTGCAATAATCGCTCGCGAAATGGGAATTCCAGCAGTAGTTGGATGCGGAAATGCGACTGACAGTATTGCAACAGGTGATGAAGTGACAGTGTCTTGTGCGGAAGGTGACACCGGTTACATTTATAACAAAGTGCTTGATTTCGACGTTACCACATCACGCATTGACTCTATGCCAGATTTGCCACTTAAAGTAATGATGAACGTTGGAAACCCTGACCGAGCATTCGATTTTGCGCGCTTACCGCACGAAGGTGTAGGGCTCGCACGATTAGAATTCATCATTAACCGAATGATTGGTGTGCATCCCAAAGCACTGTTGAACTTTGACCAGCAATCAGATGAGCTCAAAGATGAAATCAATGACATGATGGCAGGCTATGAATCTCCAGTAGAATTTTATATTCAAAAGCTGGTAGAGGGTATTTCTAGCATTGGTGCCGCGTTCTCACCGAAGAAAGTGATTGTGCGTATGTCTGACTTCAAATCTAATGAGTACTACAATCTAGTTGGTGGACATCAGTACGAACCTCATGAAGAAAACCCTATGTTGGGTTTTAGAGGTGCGAGTCGCTACATATCAGAAGACTTTCGTGATTGTTTTGCGCTAGAGTGTGAGGCAATTAAGCGAGTTCGAAATGATATGGGTTTAACTAACGTTGAAATCATGATCCCCTTCATTCGAACCGTTGATGAGGGTAGACAGGTCATTGAGTTGCTAAAAGAAGAAGGTTTGGTGCAAGGTGAAAATGGCTTGCGCGTGATTATGATGTGCGAATTGCCGTCTAATGCCTTACTCGCGGATCAGTTCTTAGATATATTTGATGGTTTCTCTATTGGCTCTAATGACCTTACTCAATTGACCCTTGGTTTAGACAGAGACTCAGGATTAATTGCGCATTTGTTTGATGAACGCAATGATGCAGTTAAAGCACTATTGTCGATGGCAATTAAAGCGGCTAAAGCACGTGGCAAATATGTAGGTATTTGCGGTCAAGGTCCTTCCGACCACGAAGACTTTGCAGCGTGGTTGGTAGAGCAAGGGATTGATAGTGTATCGTTGAACCCAGATACGGTGGTGGAAACATGGTTGTACCTAGCTGAGAATAACAAAGCATAAGCGTATGTTTTACATAGGGAAAAGGCGTCTGATTAGACGCCTTTTTTGTATTTCTGAAAATAATATTTTTGCTAGGTAACTGCTTAAATTAAGCGGCGCTATCGCGCATTTCTTTCTCTAGCACTTTACGCTTTTTGATATTGCAATCAAGTGAGCGTTCAACAGTCTTGCGACCTAAATATGCAGCAGGTGCATAAGGGTGCTTTGATTTAAATATTTTCTTTAAAAACTTACTCATAAATCCTCCATTTCGTTGTAAGTCTAACAAATATAAGCATAAAAGTAAAAACTCTACACTTATTACTCGGCGGCATATAAAAAAACATGAACGAAATTTTGTAATTTACACTTGCAGTGGCAAGTCTTTTATCCATAAATATGCAGTTAATATTCGCTTTGTTACTATTTATATCGATTATATCTAGAGCGCTGAGGGCGAAATCAGTATACTCAACCCTCAGCCATAGGAGGGTAAATTGAGCGCTTTACCAAAACTTGCACCAAGTGACACCGTTAATGCCGTTACACAGCGATATATAGATGCACTCAAGCACAGTGATTTTAGCGGTGAGATAGAAGTATCTTATGCTAGCCGCATGGCAGTTGCTACTGACAACTCGATTTATCAGTGCATCCCTCAAGCAGTCATTTTTCCAAAATCAGTACATGATTTATCGCTCGCTGCAAGTGTAGGGGCCCAATTTCCCGATGTAAGCTTTAGTGCAAGAGGGGGCGGCACTGGTACTAACGGTCAATCGTTAACACCTGGTGTCGTCGTCGATACGTCCAAGCACATGCGAGAGATTTTAGAGCTCAATTTGGATGAGCAATGGGTAAAAGTGCAGTGCGGTGTGATAAAAGATGCGCTTAATGACTACCTCAGACCCCACGGTTATTTTTTCTCTCCCGATTTGTCTACCAGTAATCGCGCGACAATAGGTGGCATGATTAACACTGATGCGTCGGGGCAAGGCTCTCTGGTTTACGGCAAAACCAGCGATCATGTACTAGGACTTACATCGGTAACCGCGACTGGAGAGGTTCTTCACACACTTCCCATATCGATGGAAAAAGCGAAAAGCCTCGCGACCCAAGGTACCGATTACGCAAAAATTTTGCAGCAAGTATTGTTGACCTGTGTTGATAAACGTCAACAAATTCTCGATAAATTTCCACGCCTAAATCGCTTTTTGACCGGTTACGATTTGGAGCATGCCTATGACCAAACTAACAATATGATTGATGTCAGTCGTATACTGGCAGGCTCTGAAGGTTCTCTAGCATTTATTGGTGAAGCAAAGCTTAATATTACCAAAATTCCAAAGCACACCGCTTTGGTGAATATAAAATACAATAACTTTGAGTCAGCACTGCGGCATGCGCCTTCGATGATTGCAGCACAGGCAACCTCGGTGGAAACGGTCGATAGCACGGTGCTCAACTTAGCGCGAGCCGATATTGTATGGCATAGCGTATCGACGCTTATCGAAGATGTTGAAGGGAAGACCATGGACGGTTTGAACATGGTGGAATACAACAGCGATGATCAGCAAGATATTGCGCAAAAAATTCAGCAGCTGAGTGACACTTTAGATGCTCAAATTTTGAATGAACAATCCGGTGTTATTGGTTATCAAATCACCTTCGATAAAACAGATATTCAAAAAATTTACGGCATGCGTAAAAAAGCCGTTGGGCTATTAGGTAAAACAAAAGGGGATAAAAAGCCTATCGCGTTTGCCGAGGATACCGCGGTTCCCCCCGAAAAACTCGCCGACTTTATTATGGAATTTAGAGCCCTACTCGACAACCATGGCTTGCAATACGGTATGTTTGGCCACGTTGACGCTGGCGTATTACACGTTCGTCCTGCATTAAACTTGTACGATGAAGAACAAGAAAAACTACTCAAAACAATATCGGATCAAGTCGTCGCTTTAGTCGCTAAGTACGGTGGACTGATGTGGGGTGAGCATGGCAAAGGCTACCGCAGTGAGTATGCCCCTGCATTTTTTGGTGAACAGCTTTTTGATGAAATATGTAAAGTTAAGGCGGCTTTTGACCCTCTTAACAAAATGAATCCTGGAAAAATTTGTACGCCTTTTAAATCTGATGCTGAATTAGTGAGGGTTGACGCCGTAAAAAGAGCGACGTTTGACCGTCAAATCCCTGTTGAGTTTAGAGAGTCTTTTGCACCGGCAATGAGCTGCAATGGAAACGGTTTATGTTTTAACTATGACACCAGCTCTCCAATGTGCCCGTCGAGTAAGATAAGTCGAGACCGACGCCAAAGTCCGAAGGGGAGAGCAGGCTTGATTAGGGAGTGGTTGTTGCAATTAAGCAAGCATGGTGTTGCAGCGCAAGAACTTAACCATAAAACCTTTCGTTCGGGCTTCTGGCTGCCAAAACGCAAAGCAAGCGGCGATGAAGATTTTTCGCATGAAGTCTTTGACGCAATGAACGGTTGTTTAGCGTGTAAATCATGTACAAATCAATGTCCGGTTAATGTTGATGTGCCTGATTTTAGAGCTAAGTTTTTATCGATTTATCACACAAAATACGCGCGGCCTTTAAAAGATTACTTTGTTGCCAACGTTGAGCGACTTGCGCCCATTCTGGCAAAAATCCCGCGACTGGCGAATGTGTTTTTAAACAATAGGGTCATTAAGTACGCACTAAAGCATTGGGTAGGATATGTTGATGCGCCCCTGTTGAGTTTTCCAGCCCTTGTGAATCGGCCCTCTGCGATAGATTGCGATTATAGTTTTGATGCGCTAAGTATGCTTAGTAAGGCTGAAAAACAAAGACATGTAATTGTAGTGCAAGACCCCTTTACCAGCTTTTATGACGCAGATTCTGTCGATAACAGCCTATCTTTTATCAAAGCACTGGGTTATCAACCAATATTGTTACCCTTTGCTCCTAATGGCAAGCCGCAACACGTTAAAGGTTTTCTCAATGAGTTTGAGAAAACTGCGCGCTCTACTGCTGCATTTTTAAATAAAGTCAGCCAACTGGACATTCCCATGCTCGGCGTAGATGCTTCCCTTGTCTTATGTTATCGCGATGAGTATAAAAAGATGCTCGGTGAAAAGCGTGGGAGTTTTCAAGTGAAAAGCCTAAGTGAATGGCTAATAGGTGTGCCAGAAGAGCATTTTAAAGCCCGCAAAACTACTACAGTGCAAGGCAAACCCTATCATTTGTTTGCTCATTGCACAGAAAAAACAGGCTTACCAAGCTCAGAGAAAGATTGGCAGCGTATATTTTCGCGTTTGGGGCTTAAGCTTAATATAATACCGGTGGGTTGTTGTGGCATGGCAGGGACTTATGGGCATGAAACCGAACATCTAGAAAACTCCATTGGCATTTATAACTTAAGCTGGCCACAAAAATTATCTCAGTTTGAGCCTCATCAGGTATTAGCGACTGGCTATTCATGCCGTAGTCAGGTAAAACGCCTATCGGAATTTAGGCCGAGGCATCCTATCGAAGTGCTTAAAGAGTCAATTAATTAGACAATCAATTACATTATCAATTAGACAAAAACGGAAATAATATGACAGATGTTAACGACCAAGAATCACTCTCCGCTTGGGTAAGA
Source organism: uncultured Glaciecola sp. (assembly GCA_964621345.1). Classification (GTDB taxonomy): domain Bacteria; phylum Pseudomonadota; class Gammaproteobacteria; order Enterobacterales; family Alteromonadaceae; genus Glaciecola. The sequence goes on from CAZUON010000025.1 coordinate 12,560, forward strand.
GAGCAGTTTCAACGAGCAAATAAACATTTAGCCGAAAAAGGTATTTTGTTTGAATCAGTCGTGACCGAGGAGAGTCGTTATCTAGCGCCTTACGCAGCTGTATGGCGCATTCGAGCGCAAGACAAAAAGTCGTTTTGGGTAATCAGTGGTGATTTACCTGCCGATGCTGTGCCTTTAGAAGCGGCTCAAACAGCTCGTGAAGCGATGAAACGTTTTTCTTACTCCTGGCAGATGCAGGCTGAAAATATTCGTAGAAGTGAGACGCCGGACCGAGAACAACTGGCCTTTGCGAAGATATTAGATGAAAAAGCGGATATGGTGTATAAGTTGTCAACTGACGAAAAGATATGGCAAGGCCAAGCTTAATTGCATAGTTTGGCTTGATTTGGCCTTGCCACGTTACCCTTACTCATCACCAGCGATTTTTAAAGAGCTAAATCGGTTGTTGCGTGAGCGTTTTGTTTCGCGAGCGAGTAACTCATGTTGAACAGGAGCGACAAACGGGTTGGTGATCACTAGGTTAGTATCAATAGTTTGTTTGGTTTCCTGATCTAATATAGCCCTTATTTCAGCTTTAGTTATAGCAGGTGACTGAACGCCAATCGGCTCAGCCGCTTGAGTTTGAGTAAAAATGTTTGCAGATAGAACTGCAAGTGTTAACAATTTCATGTGTTTTTCCTAAATTAATTTTATGTAATGTTTGTGGTGAAAAGCGACAATTTTATAACAAGTTATTTACAGTGTTAAACGTATGAAATAAATAAACTTTCTGTTTCTTTTCATGATGTATATTACGGCTGAATTGAACAAAAGATAAACAATATTAATTGTGGTTCATCATTAGATAAACTAATGTATAAATTGAGACTCAAACTTATGAGAATTTATGCCTAAACGACTTCCTCCTCTAAATGCATTAAAGGCCTTCGAGTCTGCTGCTCGCCATTTAAGCTTTACCAAGGCCGCTGATGAATTGTTTGTGACCCAGGCAGCGGTTAGCCATCAAATAAAGTCATTAGAAAATTATTTGTCGACAAAATTATTTCATCGAAAAAACCGCTCGCTGTTACTAACCGAGGAAGGGCAGGCGTATTTTCAAGACTTGCGCGATATTTTTACTCAGGTACAAGAGGCTACCGATCGCTTGTTAGCGATGGGGGCAAAAGGCGCAATTACGGTTGCAACACCACCAAGCTTTGCCAGCCAATGGTTGGTGCCTAAGATTTACCAGTTTTCGGCAAAACACAATGATATTGATGTGCGCATCAAGGCAGTTGATTTAGACGAGGGTTTTTTAGATGACTCGGTAGATATTGCCGTGTATTACGGCAAAGGTAACTGGCCTGGTTTACACGCTACAAAGCTTCTTGCCGAGTATCTAACGCCGATGTGTTCGCCGCTATTATTGCAGCGTGGCAAAGGCCTCGATAGCTTACAGGATTTAGGACAGCATACGCTATTGCATGATAATACGCGTAGCGCTTGGAAAAACTGGCTGCAGGCGTTTTCTGTTAAAGGGGTAAATGTTAATCAGGGACCAATCTTCAGTCATACTATGTTAGTGCTTCAAGCTGCAGCCATTGGTCAGGGGATTGCGCTGTCTGATACGGTGTTGGCAAAACCCGATATCGACAGCGGACGCTTGGTATGTCCTTTTGCCGAAAAGATCGAAAGTAAACTCAGTTATTACTTGGTGTGCCGTGAATCTCAAGCAGATAAGAGCAAAATCCAAGTATTTCGGGATTGGATGTTAAGCCAAGTGGATGAAAGTACTGATTAGCTTTTTATATAGGTTTCAGTCTTGGCTTTTTTTCGTAACACCCGTTAGCACTATGAAGTAAAAAACATGAAGGACAAAAACGTGAACTCTCAACGACTGATTCGCTTTACTCTAATTGCTGGTGCTTTGTTCGCATTGTTAAGTGTGTGTATTGGCGCATTCGCCGCTCACGGACTCAAAAATACGCTAGATGTTTATCAGTTGGGTATTATTGAAACGGGAGCCAGATATCAAATGTATCATGGACTTGCACTCATCTTGAGCGCATTGTGCGCGGCTAATTTCCAGTATTTTTCACTTAGTTTGATCAGCACGTGTTTTTGCGCAGGGGTCATCTTTTTTAGTGGCAGTTTGTATGCTATCGCCTTATTAGATTTGGCGGCTATAGGTTTTATTACGCCCATCGGTGGTGTTTTATTTTTGTTAGCATGGTCAGCGTTTATCTATCAATCTTATCGTACGCTAGTTGCGCCAAGCATTTATGAACACGGGATGGGGCATCACAATGACCAGTGAGTTTCTAATGTATTGTCGCAGTGGTTATGAGGCAGACTTGCTCGCTGAGATTGATGACAAATTAGCAAAACATAATGCATTTGGTTATGCCCGTTTTGTCAAAGACAGTGCATTTTTACGTTATACCCTCAGCGTACCGAAAACACATAAGATGTTTTCCGCAGAGCGCACTGAACAAGACACAAAATCACTAGAGGCGGTATCTAAGCATTTAAAAGACATGCTTTTAACATATAATTCTATGCCTGCACTTAATACTCTCATTTTCGCTCGGCAAAAAACGCTCATCATCAACGAAGTATATTTTGATGATTTGCAAGATAGAGTAAACCCGGTGCTTGTTGCACTTGGCGCACTGCATGATGAAGCTGCGCTAACTAAGCCCTTATTCGGTGATGTAAGAGTGGAGTATCCAGATACCGAAGAAGGTAAGCAAATTGCAAAGTTTTGCAAAAAATACACTGTACCCCTTCGAAATACCTTACGAAAATATGGTTTTTTAAGTCAAAAAGCGCAAAGTCACTTACCGTATTTGCACGTGTTTTTTGAACGAGGTGAGGCGTGCATCCTCTCTGTATCATTTGCCCACGACAGAAGCGAAGATAGTCTTGGCGTTCGAAGGCTGAAGTTTCCGTCTGATGCCCCATCTCGCTCAACACTGAAACTAGAAGAAGCGATTCACTTATTTTGTAATAAAGCGCAGCAAGCACAGTTATTTCAAGCGGGTATGTCGGCCGTTGACTTAGGGGCATGCCCAGGTGGTTGGACGTATCAGTTGGTCAGCCGTGGTATACACGTAGAGGCGGTAGATAACGGCGCGATGGACGACAAGCTCATGCAAACCGGCTTGGTAACGTACATGCCAGCGGATGGGTTTACCTATGTACCAAAAGATAAGCATGTTGATTGGTTGGTTTGCGACATGATTGAACAACCCGACAGGGTCGCTAAATTAATGGTGCATTGGCTAAAAACACGTATGGCAAGCGCGGCTATTTTTAATCTTAAGTTGCCAATGAAAAAACGCTACTTAACATTAGCTCCGATCATTGAAAGTTTTTTTGATGCCTTAAACGACGAAGAAGAGGATGTTTACCTACAGGCAAAGCACCTTTATCACAATCGTGATGAGGTAACTTTTATAATGATAAAAAACAGTCAAATGCGAGCGGTTTTTTAGGCATATAACGCGTTTTTATTCTTCCGTTAACACTGCAAATGCACTTATTTAAAAAATAAGCATGAAAGTGGTGTAATTTCTGCTCAATAATCTATATAATCCGCCGCAAATTTTTATCAAACCTATGAAGTGGAAATATGTCAGATTTATCACATTACAGAAATATAGGTATTTTTGCTCACGTTGATGCGGGCAAAACGACCACAACAGAACGAATTTTAAAACTTACCGGTAAAATCCATAAAACTGGTGAAGTACATGACGGCGAATCTACCACCGACTTCATGGAACAAGAAGCTGAGCGCGGAATTACTATCCAGTCTGCTGCTGTAACCTGTTTCTGGAAAGGACATCGTTTTAACGTTATCGATACTCCAGGACACGTTGACTTCACAGTTGAAGTATATCGTTCACTTAAAGTACTAGACGGTGGCGTAGGTGTATTCTGTGGTTCTGGTGGTGTTGAGCCACAATCAGAAACTAACTGGCGTTATGCAAACGACTCAGAAGTATCTCGAATCATCTTCGTAAACAAACTTGACCGCATGGGTGCAGATTTTTACCGTGTTGTAGACCAAGTTAAGAAAGTACTTGGCGCGAATCCATTGGTAATGGTTTTACCCATTGGTATCGAAGACGAATTCTCTGGTGTTGTAGACTTACTTGAACAAAAAGCTTACATCTGGGACGACACAGGTCTTCCAGAAAACTACACCGTGGGTGACATCCCAGCAGATATGGTTGAAAAAGCCGCTGAATATCGTGAAATGCTAATCGAAACTGCTGTTGAGCAAGACGACGACCTTATGATGGCTTACATGGATGGCGAAGAGCCGTCTATTGACGATCTTAAGCGTTGTATCCGTGAAGGTACGCGTAAATTAGACTTCTTCCCAACTTACTGTGGTTCTGCATTTAAGAACAAAGGCGTTCAAAACGTACTAGACGCGGTTGTTGACTACTTGCCTAGTCCTACTGAAGTTGAGCCACAAGACCTATGCGACCCTGAAACAGGCGAAGCAACTGGTGAAAAAGCACTCGTTACTGTTGATGAACCTTTCCGTGCTCTAGCGTTTAAAATTATGGATGACCGCTTTGGCGCATTAACGTTTATCCGTGTTTACTCGGGTACCTTGAACAAAGGCGATACTATTCTTAACTCTGCTACAGGCAAAACAGAACGTGTTGGCCGCATGGTTGAGATGAACGCAGATGACCGTACTGAGCTTTCTAAAGCGCAAGCCGGTGACATCCTTGCAATCGTGGGTATGAAAAACGTGAAAACGGGTCATACGCTGTGCGATCCTAAGCACGAATGTACATTAGAGCCAATGATTTTCCCTGAGCCAGTAATCTCTATTGCGGTAGCACCAAAAGATAAAGGTTCCACTGAGAAAATGGGTATTGCGATTGGTAAAATGGTTGCAGAAGATCCAACTTTCCAAGTAGAGACTGACGAAGACTCAGGTGAGACTATCCTCAAAGGGATGGGTGAGCTTCACTTAGATATTAAAGTAGATATCTTGAAGCGTACTTATGGCGTAGAGCTACAAGTGGGTCAACCACAAGTTGCATACCGTGAGACGATCACGCAACCAATTGAAGATTCATACACGCATAAGAAGCAATCTGGTGGTTCTGGTCAATTTGGTAAAATCGATTACCGCATTCGTCCAGGTGAGCCAAACTCAGGCTTCACATTTAGCTCAATTGTTGTTGGTGGTAACGTTCCTAAGGAATTCTTCCCAGCGATTGAAAAAGGCTTTAAGAGCATGATGGCTGAGGGTGTACTTGCTGGTTTCCCAGTACTTGACGTTGAAGTAGAGCTTTATGATGGTGGTTTCCACGCCGTGGATTCATCTGCTATTGCCTTTGAAATTGCAGCTAAAGGTGCATTCCGTCAGTCAATTCCAAAAGCAGGCCCACAGTTAATTGAGCCTATCATGAAAGTTGACGTGTTCACGCCAGACGATCACGTAGGTGATGTTATCGGTGACTTAAACCGTCGTCGCGGTATGATTAAAGACCAAGAAGCGGGCGCAACTGGCGTACGTGTAAAGGCTGACGTGCCACTTTCAGAGATGTTTGGTTACATCGGTTCGTTACGTACTATGACTTCAGGTCGTGGTCAGTTCTCAATGGAATTCTCACACTACACACCTTGTCCTAACAACGTGTCTGAGAAAGTCATTGAAGAAGTAAGAGCGCGTAAAGCTGAGAAGAAGTAAGCTTTAGTTAACTGCTAAATAGAACAAAGCCGGCGTATGCAAATACGCCGGCTTTTTTATTGGTCTAAGCAGTGGGATGTATATCGTGCTTGGTTTAATTACCTTGGTGATTAAGGCTTTTTAAAGTTCTGATGTAAGGCTGCAATAAGCTTATCCAATTTGTTACGAGCCATGTCAGCATCTGCGTATTCCGCTCGATAATAATGCTCAACAAATTGATTGATATTCTGCTGTTGCGGGTTTGTGAGTTGTGGTGCAATGCGTTCACTGAACTGCTTAAGGGTTTCCTGTGCATGTTTGTGCCATCCATGCTTGCCCAACAGCCTTAATAGCTTAGAAAGCGGGTCTTGGGCCTCGCGCGCAAACCAGTCACGGTAGGGCAAGAACAGTAACATGATAAATAGCGCAATCGCACCTAAGGCCAAAAACATAAAGGTTGTCATGTTTTTAGCATTAAAAACACCAAACCATTGTTCGATTAAGTCGCGCTGTGAATCTTGGTCAAAACGCAATACTGATTGCGTCCATTGGTGATCAATTAATACTAAAAAGTCGTGTAAGCGTCTTATTAGTGCAACGTCTTCAAATTCAGATAGGTTAAACGGGCGTTCAACTAATTCACTTTCTTCTTGGCTAATACTCGATAGCAAACCACTCATTAAGCGATTAGGGGCCACGATTGCAGTTGGGTCGATGCGTATCCAGCCATCGCCTTCAATCCAATACTCTACCCACGCGTGAGCGTCATACTGGCGTACGGTTAAAATATTCTGGTTCTGTAATTCTCCCCCTTGATAACCAGCGACTAATCGCGCAGGGATATTTGCTAGTCGCAGCATATATGTTAAGGCGCTGGCATAGTGTGAACAAAACCCACGGCGATATTCAAACAAGAATTGATCAATTGGGTTAACCCTCATAAACGGGGGTTGCAGGGTGTAGCTAAACTCGTTTTCATAAAATATCTGCATGATAGCGCTGACCCTCTCGCGCTCATTCATTTGCGGGTTGATATTCTGCTCAACAAAATCTTGCGTACGTTGGTTGTTATCTCGCGGTGTTTGCAGATGGCGTTGGCGTTCGTAGTTGCTCATATAGTGATTAAGTGGCATCGACAAATATGAGTTGACGACATACAAGCTCGCTTTGGTGTTTTCTTTGTCGGTGAATAGTTGATAGGCATTGTTACGCTTTATACTGCGATCACTTATAACCTCTTCAACAATAGGGTAGTCAAGAGAGTACTGCCATCTCATATCGTTAGGCTCAGCTATAATTAAGTATCGCGTCGCTTCGCCAACGGGCTCAAGATTAACGGTATCATCAAAGTTTGCGAGCTCATCTGACATCGCCCACGTATTGCCGTCAAAATAATCTAATACAATTGCCCGCCAATAACGCTCTTGTGCTTCGGGTATAGAGCCTGTGAATTCAGCTCTAAATGCCAGTTCGCCAGATTGGGCTAAATTGGCAATGTCGCCAGGCGCAATGGTCTCCGAAAGTCCGGTGCTGGAGGATTTGTTTGATGCGGCCTCCCACAGGGGGGGGAGGCGTGGCACCATAATAAACAGTATCACCGTAATTGGTAGCGTTTGCGCAAGCAGTTTTGCAGCCTGCTTTATACCTTCTTTATTACTGATTTTTCCTTTATTTAACAGAAAAGTACCGGCAAAGGTCGCAAACAGAACGAGGGCATAGTAAATGGTCAATAATAAATCTTGGTGGTAAATAAAGCCGCAGGCGACTAAAAAAACAATGACAACAATAATCAAATAAAAATCAGCAAAGGAGCGCATGGTAATGAGCTTTAAGCAACCTGCGACAATTAACAAATTAATCATTGTTGATAAAAGCCCAAATTGCCCTGAGAAAAACACAAGCAACAACATGCAAAATACCGCGAGCAAATTAAGCGTAAACGTACTTAAGGCTTTTACCTTACGCCTTACTTTGGCCCACATCACCCCAAGCGCACAGGCAAATAAAATCCATACCCAACTCATGACAGTTGATGCTAAGGGAAACACCGAAAGCGCGAAACATCCGCCAATCAGTAAGCCTGGTGATTTTAAATGCGCTTGACTTAGCTTACGCATCATTTTGTCGCCTGTCTTGGTGATGTTTTTGACCATAAGTGGCCAGTTGAAATAAGCAGTTCTCTAAGTGCGCATGACCACTTTGCGGGAGTATTTTAGTGGCACCTAAATCAAGGCCAAATTCTACTTGGTCTTGAGACAATGATTGCACTTGATAGCTCAGCATCCTCAGGCCTGCCTCTAAGTCAGGGTGTGAGACATCTTTTAGCTTTAACCAGCCGCTCACACCGGCATCATCAGAGAAGTCTTTTGTCACTAAACCTTGTCCTTTTGCGACATGTTTCCAAGAGACATGATGAATAGGGTCTGTTTCAACAAAACTGCGAATACCTTGCAGGCTATCTGACTGTATTTTGTTGCTCGTTTGTGTTGGCCTAGCGTCATTGTCTTGTTGACTCTGATGCAAGTGGACAGTGGCTTTTAATGCGCTCGGGTAAATCAGTACCTTATGTTTGGGCTGTAAATAGCTCCAACAACGAAACAAACCAAAGCCATAGAAACATTCCACTTTTATGCGTGAGCACATGTGTAGACCTCTTTTCATGGCTGGGAGCGCGAGCTGCATCTTGTGACTTTTATAATTAGCCTCAAGGCCAAATTTAGCAGTCCTGCCGTTAGCGACAAGCAAAAACTCACCTCCTGGATAACGCTTTGTGCTGCTAATTTCACATTGAAGTTGTACATCTCGCTGCTCAAACTCCGGTTGGAAGGGTAAGAACGTGAGCTCGTGCTGGGTAAAATATTGATAACTATGGAACAACGACAGAAGCAACAGCGCAGAAACAAAGTAGCTCATGCTCAACACAATGTTATTTTGGTAATTGGTACCTAATATAAATAAGAACATTACCATCGCAATCATCGCCCATCCAAAACTAGAGGGTAAAATGAAGGTGTTGTTGAGATTGAAGCGGCACTTATCTTCTGCAGGGATGCGTTTGTCTAGCCAATGATTTCTGCGCGTTAGCCACGTTTTTCTAAAGGCGTTAAGTGAGCGTTTCATTAGGCGGCCAGTGGGTCCACCTGTTGCAATAAATGCTCACTGTAGGACGATGCCGTTTTAGTCAGCGCGTGTCCTCTCAATCGATGTTCGCACACGCCCGCCAGCACAAATTGGACATCTTCAGGAGTAACATAATTACGCTCGTGGATAAAGGCTGCTGCTTTTGCCGTGCTCAGCAACGCTTTTGCTGCACGCGGGGAGAGGGCGTTAGGAAAATCAGATGAACTTCGGGTGTGGTTAACTAAATTAAGTACGTAATTAACTACCGCATCACTCACCAAGACTTTTTGTGCGCTTGCTTGAAGTGCTTCTAATTCGTGTAATTGCATTACCGTACTTAACTGATGAGTGCGGTCAGTGTTCAATAACATGGCTTTTTCAGATTCGTAATCAGGAAAACCAAGAGAAAGTTGCATGTTAAAACGGTCTAACTGCGACTCTGGCAGAGGATGCGTACCCGATTGATGCAAAGGGTTTTGCGTAGCAATCACAAAAAATGGATTGGGTAAGTCTCGGGTCGTTCCATCAATCGTTACCTGACGCTCTGCCATTGCCTCTAGCAACGCACTTTGAGTTTTAGGGCTCGCGCGATTAATTTCATCCGCTAAAATAACTTGTTTGAAGATTGGGCCAGGATGAAAATTAAATTCGCCAGCCTTTTGATCATAGATATTGATACCTAGCATATCTGCGGGCAGTAAATCTGAGGTAAATTGAATACGCGCAAAATCCAAACCAAGGACTTGTGACAATGATTGGGACAGGGTGGTTTTGCCCATACCTGGTAGGTCTTCTAGTAACAGATGACCGCGAGCGAGCAAGCAAATCAAAGAAAGCTCAATTTGTTGCTCTTTTCCACGAATAACGTGGCTTATTTGGCTAATACAATCTTGTACATCTTTTCGCATGGTATTCGTCTTTGTTTTTTAGTATTCGATGATAGAGCATATGCACATAGCATAAATTATCGTTTTAAATACCTTGGTATGTTAATCGTAGCAAAAATTCTCTACACTGATTTATACATACGGTAAATATCTCAAAAATAGTTGTTTATTTCACATGAAATAAAGCGAAATAAACACTTACATATCCGATATTGACTTATTTAACAGCAGTAGCAAAGGATTTAGCATGGCAAACCACCCGCAAGCAGGTAAAGCGCCCTTACAAAACCAACTTATAAACGTTGCAAAGCTCACAGCGGATTACTACGCACTTTCACCAAATGTTGATATAGCGGAACAAGCAGTGAGTTTTGGCACATCAGGGCATCGCGGTTCTGCTGCATTATTGTCGTTTAATGACATGCACATTGCGGCAATTTGCCAAGCTCTTGCTGAGTATAGAGTTTCAAACCATATCGATGGTCCAATGTTTATTGGGAAAGATACCCATGCGCTTTCAGAGCCTGCTTTAATCACTGCTATTGAAGTATTGCTTGCCAATGACGTGCAAGTAGTCATCCAGCAAAACAATGAATATACCCCTACGCCGGTTATTTCGCAGCGTATTGTTAGCTATAACCGCGGCCGTACTGAGCATCTTGCTGACGGGGTGGTGATCACGCCCTCACACAATCCACCGAGCGATGGTGGCTTTAAATATAATCAGACACATGGTGGTCCCGCTGATAGCAGCGCAACTACCGCGATTCAAAATCGTGCTAATGAAATAATCAAACAGGGCTGCGGCGACATAAAGCGTATGTCTATATCCAAGGCAATGAATAGTAGTCATTTGACACAAGTTGATTTTGCACAAGATTATATCAATGCCTTGTCTGACGTGGTCGATATGCAAGCGATTAGCGCATCTGGACTTAAACTCGGTACCGACCCGTTGGGCGGTTCAGGCATTGCGTATTGGGACAAAATTGCTGAAACATATGCGCTCAATATAGAGGTGGTTAACAAGAAAATTGACCAACGCTTTGCGTTTATGCACTGTGACCGAGACGGTAAAATAAGAATGGATTGCTCCTCAGCCTTTGCGATGTCGGGGCTCGTTGCGCTAAAGGATAAGTTTGATATTGCCTTTGGTAATGATCCTGACTTTGACCGTCACGGAATTGTATGTCGGTCTTCAGGCCTAATGAATCCTAATCATTATTTGGCTGTGGCGATTGATTATTTGTATCAACATCGCCCACAATGGCAAGCGTCCCAGGCGATTGGTAAAACGCTTGTATCGAGCAGTATGATAGACCGAGTCGCTAACAAGTTAGGACGAAATTTGTTAGAGATGCCGGTGGGTTTCAAATGGTTTGTACAAGGCTTGTGCGACAAAGACATCGCGTTTGCAGGTGAGGAATCAGCTGGAGGTATCTTTTTACAACGCGATGCACAAACATGGGCAACCGATAAAGACGGCTTTATTATGAGCTTACTTGCAGCCGAAATGACCGCAGTAACCAGCAAAGACCCCGGCGAACACTACAAAACATTGACCGATACCTTCGGTACTCCTCAGTACACCCGCATTGATGTAGCGGCAACACTTGAGCAAAAAGCGGCTCTAGCAGGCTTAAGTGCTTCAGATATTCAAGCGAATACTATGGCAGGAGAGGCTATTACCAATATTCAAACTGAAGCCCCCGGCAACGGAGCCGCTATTGGTGGTGTAAAAGTCAGCACTGAAAATGGCTGGTTTGCTGCACGCCCATCGGGAACCGAAAATGTGTATAAGATTTACGCTGAAAGTTTTACGGATGAGGCCCACTTAAAAAATATCATTAAAGATGCAGAGGAGTTAGTGGATAGTGTTCTGTAAAAAACGCCATATGTTGCATTTATGTAAAATGTAAGTGTTAAAAGTGTAAATTAGCGGGGGTTGTTTTGTGATTTAATGACTTTTCACTTGTAAAATTTACATTAATTTAACATGCATACGTATTTATTAGGTTATGTACATTAGGTTTGATACCTTTAACGTCATTAATTTTCGTTAACTATGACGCAGATTTGTCTGAGTTGGTCATTTTTTCCATCAAAGTGAGCAACTTAAATCGATGCGTCACTAGACTCATTTTGATGATTGAGAGAGTATTATGACTACAGTAAAAAAAGCAAAGCCTTCACCAAGGAAGAAAGCAGGCACAAAAAGCGCTGCTGACTCAAACAATGCGGTATCTGCTATTCCCGCCCTAGACTTATCGAAAAAAGCATTTAAAGAAGCAGTGGTTCGTCATCTGCACAGCACCCTTGGTACTGACGAAAATAAAGCAAACAATCATGCATGGTTTAAAGCGGTAAGTGCTGCTATTCAGGAATTGGTACTAGAACGTTTAAGAACCACGCAAAAAAGTCACTACATCAACGATACTCGCGCGGTACATTATTTTTCTGCAGAATTTTTAATGGGGCGCTTACTTTCGAATAACATGCATAACTTTGGTTTGTTTGAAACCGCAGACTCAGCGCTACAAGAGCTGGGCATTAGCTTAACTGACGTATTAGAAGAAGAGCCGGATATGGCTCTTGGTAATGGTGGGCTAGGGCGCCTCGCTGCGTGTTTCATCGATTCTCTAGCAACCATGGAATACCCTGCAATTGGTTATGGCATTCACTATGAGCACGGTTTGTTTCGTCAAGAAATTAAACATGGTGCTCAAATTGAGCGTCCTGATAGCTGGCGAGATTATGGCAATCCATGGGAGATCTGCCGACCAGAGTCTATTCAAGAAATATCTTTATACGGCTATGTTGAGACCAAATATGGTAAAAACGGTCAAATCCAGAAGGAATGGCATCCGGGAGCGATTGTAAAAGGACTTCCTTGGGACATTCCTGTAGTTGGATATGGCGGTAAAACGGTCAATGTCTTGCGTTTATGGGAGAGTCAGGCTTCAGGTTATTTCAACTGGGATGTATTTAATGCCGGTGGTTATGTTGATGCTCAGCGCGAGAATGTAGAGTCAGAGACGATTTCAAAAGTGCTTTATCCAAATGATGAAACAGAGGCTGGTAAAGAGCTTAGACTCATTCAACAGTACTTTTTCAGTGCCTGCTCTTTAAAAGATATTATTCGCCGTTATAAACGCGCACACGGAGATGATTGGTCAAGATTTACTGAGCAAGTTGTTATTCAACTTAACGACACACATCCGGCGATTGCTATTCCAGAGTTAATGCGTATTTTAGTCGACAGAGCCGAGCTTGATTGGGACAGTGCATGGGACATATGTCAAAACACCTTCGCCTATACTAACCATACCTTGTTACCTGAGGCCCTTGAAAAATGGCCGGCTCGTATGATTGAGAAAATCTTACCGCGTCACCTCGAAATTATTTACGAGATTAACCATCGCTTCATGGCCTTAGTTGAACAGCAATGGCCGGGTGACAATGCAATGAAAGCCAAGTTGTCTATTATTGAAGAAAGCAACGACAAGATGGTGCGTATGGGTAATTTGAGTGTTATTGGAGCCTTTGCGGTAAACGGTGTGGCTGAAATTCACTCACGCTTGGTTAAACAAGATTTGTTCCCAGAATTTGATCAGCTTTATCCAGAAAAGCTGACTAACGTTACCAACGGAATTACTCCACGACGCTGGCTAAAAGCGTGTAATCCGTTGTTGTCAGATTTGATCTCGAAAAAAATTGGGAATGATTGGCCCCTACATCTGAGTAAGCTTGATGATTTATCGGAACTTGCAGACAATAAAACCTTTCAAAACTCGTTTATGCGCGTTAAGCAAAAAAACAAAGACGCGTTGGCAAAAGAAATCAAAGCGCTGACAGGGATTTCCGTAGATACGAAAGCTATCTTTGATATCCAGATTAAACGTTTGCATGAATATAAACGTCAGCACCTTAATTTATTGCATATATTGGCGTTGTATCGTCGTTTGCTTGAGAACCCAGATTATGACATTCACCCACGCGTATTTATTTTTGGCGCAAAAGCAGCCCCAGGTTACAAGTTAGCAAAAACCATTATTTACGCGATTAACAAGGTTGCCGAGAAAATTAACAGCGATAATCGCGTTAATAGTAAATTGAAGGTGGTATTTTTACCGAATTATCGCGTGTCTCTTGCTGAAAAAATGATTCCTGCGGCAGATGTATCGCAGCAAATTTCAACGGCAGGTAAAGAGGCATCCGGAACCGGTAACATGAAGCTCGCGTTAAACGGAGCGGTGACCATTGGTACACTTGATGGCGCGAACATTGAAATCGCTGAAGAAGTCGGCGAGGACAATATTTTCATTTTTGGTAAAACCGTTGAAGAAGTTAATGAGACAGTCGCTAAAGGCTACAATCCTTATGATTATTATTACAAAAATAATGAAATTAAAGCGATTTTAGATTGGCTAGACAGTGATTACTTCACTCCAGGTAATCCTGGAGCATTGTCTTCGCTTAAACAAAGCATGCTAGATGGCGGAGACCCATATTTGGTTCTAGCTGACTTTGAATCATACTCGCAAGCGAATGTAGCCTTAGATGAGGCATATAAAGATAAGACTCGTTGGGCGAAAATGGCAATTTTGAATTGCGCAAAAATGGGTAAATTTACCTCTGACCGCTCTATACAAGACTATGTTGACAAGATTTGGAAGTTGGAGAAATGCCAAGTCAGTTAGTGCAAAGTACGCATCTGTTCAAAAAGCCAGCATAAAAGCTGGCTTTTTTGTAATTAAAGTGGCTTTTTAGTCAAGAAATTCTCTAGATTAACGATACATTAAGTATTGGCTGATTGACCGTTTTGTTATAGCAGCAAAATAATAATCGGACTGCACTTAATTAGGATCCCACTTTAAGTTATGACTTTAGAGCAACACATTCATTTAAACAACATCCCGAATCGATATCATTTTATCGAGATAGTGGAGGGCATTGCCAAAACGCATCAGCGTTACAGCTTAATGCTTATGGATGTGATGCGTTTTTCAGATGTATCTGCTGCCTTTGATCATAAATCTGGCGACTTGGTATTATTACAAATTGCTAATCATATCTGTTCAATCTTTGAGGGAGCAGAAGCCATTGGGCGATTAAGTGGCGACATTTTTGGCGTTGTTTTCATTGATGCAATTACACCTGCTGCGATGCGAGAGAAAAACGCCGATTTGATTTCTCATTTCAAAGCGCCACTGATGGTCAACGATACTGCCTTTATTGCAGACTTTAATGTGGGAGCGGCAATTTGTAAGCATAAAGACACCGATTCAAATACGGTAATTTCGCTGGCAGAGAGCGCACTTAAAAAGTCAAAGTCTAATCGCCACGTTAATTTCTCCTTGCTGAGCGATGATAATCAAGAAGTCACAGGTAAAGGCTTAGCATTAAAAGCGGATTTAACTCGTGCGCTTAACAATCATGAGTTGGAGCTTTATTTTCAGCCAAAGGTTGATTTAAACACATGTGAAATTATTGGTGGTGAATGCTTGTTGCGCTGGAATCACCCTTTGGATGGCGTGGTGTTCCCGGGTACCTTACTTAAAGCCGCAGAGTCATACAATATGATGAATGAGTTAGGCTACTGGACCTTAGAAAGCGCCTTTAGTGCAATTGCTACCATCAGTGCCCATGGCTTTGATATTCCTGTTTCAGTCAATATTTCACCGACTCAGCTATACGACCCTAAATTGCTGCCCAAAATTCGAAAGCTGGTCAGCAAATACGATATCAATCCAAGTTTAATTGAAATTGAGTTAACAGAAGACGTTGCCCTTACCAATTCTTTGTTAGTGAAACGCCAGTTAGACGAGATGAAGAAAATGGGAATAGCAATTTCGATGGATGATTTTGGTAAAGGCTATTCTAATTTAAGTTTTATTCGCGACTTAGAGCTCTCGGCAATAAAAATCGATAAAGCCTTTGTACTGGCCCTCGATGAGTCTCCGGTAAATTCTGCGATTGTACGGGCAACAAAAATTATTTGTGATGCCAAAGGCTGTGAAACTTACGCCGAGGGTATCGAAAATACAGAGCAGCTAGCGATGCTCAAAGAGATGGGGATTTCAAAGGGACAGGGCTTTCTATTCTCCCAAGCAGTGCCGCTCAATCAGTTCCTTGATTTAATGACCACAAATGATTTTGTGCAAATAGTTGAGTTTGACGCTCGAAATACAGGGTAGGGATTGATAACATCAGCACGGTTTCACTAAATAGGTAAATCCAGTGCTCACATCTTTGCAAGACTTTCTATCGTTCAGCATTAAACACGAAGCAGACTGGCCCACTTTTTCTGCAGATATCAATGCCAATATTCATGCTACATCTCCTATCCCGGGTGTTTTAATTTTTAGACCTCAGCAGCCTCAAGATGCCGACAAACACATTGTGCTATCGAGCGCTATACACGGCAACGAGACCGCACCGATAGAAATTTGCAATCAACTGATTAAAGACATTGCAAATGGCGACTTAGGCCTCGCCCATTCCGTTATGTTCATATTTGGAAACATTCCCGCGATTGTAAAGCAAACCCGTTTTATAGAAGAAAACCTAAACCGACTTTTTGCCCCTGACATTGAGGGCGATAGCCTCGAAGTGCCAAGAGCCAAAGCCCTTATGCAAGCGCTTTCTGCATTCTTTGATGGGGCAAAAGGGGAGCGCCATCACTATGACTTACATACCGCAATACGAGGTTCAAAAAACGAAAAGTTTGCGGTCTACCCTTACTTGCATGGAAAGGCGCACAGCAAATCAGAACTACAGTTTATGTCAGATTGCGGGGTCAATACTGTTTTACTCTCACAATCGGCGACCACGACATTTAGTTATTATTCCTCGTATTATCACAACGCACATTCGTTCACGGTAGAACTGGGTAAAGTAAAGCCTTTTGGCGAAAATGACATGAGTCGTTTTGATGCGGTGAGTAAAATGTTGCGCCGTTTAATACAGCATAAAACCCTGAGTTTGACGCCGTTCGAAGAATGTCCTTTAAGCATATATGAGGTCAATCAGGTAATTAATAAGCATCAAGACAACTTTGTATTGCATTTTTCAGATGATGCCGTTAACTTCCAAGATTTTGCTAAAGGTGTATTGCTGGCTAGCGAAGGTGACACTGAATATAGAGCCGAGCAAGACGGTGAAGCAATTGTATTTCCAAATGCAAATGTTGCCATTGGTCAGCGCGCTTTACTCACGGTGGTGCCTTGTGAACTCTGATTTTGCGTTACACCCTCAGCTAGAGAAAGACAGTCGCTTCGTGTATCGACTTAACTTATCCGATGTGCGGATCATCGATGATGCAAATTACCCTTGGTTTTTGCTGATACCTCGGCGTCCTAACTTAGCAGAGCTGCATCAGTTAAATGAAGATGAGCAACAATTGCTTACAAATGAAAGTCGACTTTTATCGCAAGCCATAGAACAATGTTTCTCACCAGACAAATTAAATGTTGCTGCCATTGGTAATGTCGTGCCGCAACTGCATGTGCATCATATCGCTAGGTACAAAGCTGATATTGCTTGGCCAAAGCCTGTTTGGGGGTTTGCCCCGTTGCTGTCTTACGAGGACACGCAATTACAAGCACGAATAGGTGTTTTGAGTGAATGTTTAACACATATGCAAAATAAGCATTAATACAACATTTGATAAGCAATTTAACTGATGAAAATAAGGACATACTATGATTATTACTACCACTAATTCCATTGAAGGAAAATCTATCAACCAATACTGCGGTGTTGTGATAGGTGAGGCAATTATGGGCGCGAACGTATTTAAAGATTTATTTGCCTCTATCCGAGATATTGTAGGCGGTCGTTCTGGTGCTTATGAGGCAGAGTTAACAAAAGCGCGGCAAGTGGCTTTTCAGGAGCTAGAGCGCGAAGCACACATGTTAGGTGCTGATGCTGTGGTTGGTGTTGATTTAGATTACGAAGTCGTAGGACAAAATGGCAGCATGTTGATGGTAAGCATTAGCGGTACCGCGGTAACGTTAGGATAAATCTTTATTGCAATGTTGTTCGTATCATGACTAAGTCTTTAATTGGAGTAAGTCATGACACAAATAAAAACAACAACAAAGTCACATACCGATAAGCAGATTGATATCCCCCAGCAAGCATTTGATTGGTACGATGAATATGCCCACGGAGATATCAATCGTCGTACCTTTATGACGCGCCTTGCGTCATTGTCGGTGGCCGGTTTGTCGATGGGCGTAATAAGCAGCGCCTTACTGCCTAATTATGCAAAAGCAGAACAAGTATCCTTTAACGACCCTGCCATTAAAGCAACCTATGCGAGCTTTGATTCACCTAATGGCCACTCAGAAGGTAGAGGCTACTTGGTAACCCCCACGAACTTATCTGATAAAGCGCCTGCGGTTTTAGTTGTTCATGAAAACAGAGGCCTAAACCCTTACATAAAAGACGTCGCTAGACGATTAGCGAGCGCTGGCTTTATTGCTTTTGCTCCTGATGCATTGCACCCATTAGGCGGTTATCCGGGCAATGATGACGAAGGACGCGCGATGCAGCGCAGCCTCGATAGAGCGAAAATAGAACAGGATTTTATGGCTGGTGCAGCGTGGTTAAAGAACCATGAGAAAACCAGCGGTAAATTAGGTGTCGTTGGCTTTTGCTTTGGCGGCTACATTAGTAATTTACTTGCAGCGACTATGCCAGAGCAAGTGGATGCCGCCGTGCCTTACTACGGAACTCCGGCATCTGCCGATTTACAGCAAAATGTGAAAGGACCTTTGATGATACATTTTGCCGAGCAAGACAAACGCGTAAACGCCTCATGGCCGGCGTATGAAGCTGTACTTAAAGCCAATAACGCAAACTATCAGGCCTTTACATATGCAGATGCGCAACACGGTTTTCATAATGATTCGACGAGTCGCTACAGTCCAGAAGATGCCAAGTTATCGTGGGAGCGCACTTTAGCGTTTTTCTCACAACACTTGGCTAGTTAGGTAATTAGTTAGGTAAGTAAAAGGGGCGCTTTAGCCCCCTTAAACGGAATTTTTGCTCTGAAATAATATGATGCGCTGGCTTACCAATCGTCTTTTTTGTCATCGCCATCATAATCAGAATCTGGGCGTTTTTTAAAGTCTTTAGGAATAACAAACTTGTTGCTGTATTTTACGAGCAGTAAGTTGCCAACAATAATCCCAAATACAAAGACCACTATTACAATTATCCAGAATGTACTCATATATACGGCTCCATTGGGACCAAATCCAACCTTTAATGCTATCTAACACCTCTATTATAGGTGTAGCGTTCAACTAAGTATTCTAATAGCGGCAAAATTGTTTCTTTACCCAGTATATTGCTGTTACGCAATTGTGTAGATAGGGCCTTGATATCAAAATTTGATTCAATTTGTTTAGCAATCGCTTGGTAGCTAATATGCCAAGGCTCTTGAGCCACGCCGCCAACGTAGTGCGCATAAGGATGGTAAAAACCATAGTGGCTTGCATTGGCGTGTACCCAATCACTCAGTTTTGCACAGGGGCCATTGTTTTCATATTCATCGCTCACCAGCTGAAAGTCGTGATTTTGTTCATCTATGCTGCGTTTGTCGAAAAAATCAAAATCAGTTCCCCAGTGGTGGCGACTCGCGCCAGGTAGGGCAGACCATAACATAATTGCGTGGATTTTCTCTTCAGGACTCAACTGCTCCGCAGTCAAAGAGTCTCCGCTAAGGGTGTATAGGGGCAGTTCACCCAACCATTTACGATTCCAGATCGACAGTTGTTTATCGAAGCTTCTAAAACTGCTGCATATCTTCAAGTCTAGGCCCTGTTCACGGGCATCATTTTGCATCTGTGAAAACGCATCGCGCACCTCAGCTTGCAAAAAATGCCGCTCGTCCACGGCACAAATGTGAGCATCACTTACGCCCATAATTGCAGTTTGGCTAATCATAAAACGACCTTGCCATAGCCTAAGTCATTAAGCGTGCTCAAACGCCAAAGACCTCTGCGTAGTCTTCAGCCTTAAAGCCAATATAAGAATCTTGACCGTGGCTTATAATTGGGCGCTTTATCATCGACGGGTTTTCTTGCAATAAAGCAACCGCGTTATCCTCAGATAAGCTATCTTTGACTTCTTGGGTGAGCTTTCTATAGGTCGTACCGCGTTTGTTGACTACGGTGTCTAAGCCGTGTTTGGCAATCATAGTTTGTAAAAAGGTGGCTTGTACTGCTTGCTTTTTATAGTCGTAAAACTGATATTCAATATTGTGGCTCTCTAGCCATTTTTTTGCTTTTTTAATCGTATCGCAGTTACTAATTCCATACATAATGGTCATGTGATTGTAAGCCTTTTCATTATTTTTTATGTTACTTAAATTTATAGCCTGCAGCTTTGAGCGCGTCAATCGCCGTGTCTAAGCTGCCTTGCTTTACTAATACATAGTCGGTTTCAAAAGTCGATACAACAAATATACTGACTTTCGCCTTTGCGAGTACGCCGCCAATTTCGGCCATAATACCCACCATAGATAAATTCAGAGGACCGAGAACTTCCAATACACGCCAATCGTGATCGGTTTCTTCGGCCTCAATTGTCAGCTTTTGTGGTACCACTAACGATAATTCATCAAAAGTTTTGCCAATAAAATACACATCGCATTGCAATACTTGTGAAGGGATCGCTTGCGTCACGTCGAGGCTGTGTATAGCAAAGGTATCATCAAGTACTTGGAGTGTTTGTTTAGCCACAGGTTCACCTTATTTAAGTTTATCCACCGTATCTGTGGATAAGTTTGTGTAGTACATTGGGGTTAGTCATTAACGCTATGAAAACTATAACAAAAATTATCTGTTCAGAATACACACAAGGTATAATTATTAGCCTAAATCAGGAATAATTATTGTTCAAATTGTTTAAAAAACCGCATAATAAAACAAAAAAGGAAAGCTTCAGCCATGCAGGCATTATCAGTATATGCAGGTCCACGCGCGTTAAAAACGATACAGGAGCAGGGGATTAGCCCCGAGATGTTTACTGCGGTTTTAGGTGCATCGGGGGGGCCTAAATGGTTCGTTTTATATGGTCTGGATAAGGTCATTTTTAGCGAATTCATGGACAAGTCATCTGCGCCTGTTGATATTATCGGGTCGTCTATCGGCGCTTTTCGTGGTGCGTGCTTTGCACATAACGATACCAAAGCAGCAATTGAGCGTCTTGCTGATAGATACAGTAATACCGTATATTCTGAAAAGCCGAGCGTGGCGGAAATTACCGAAAAAGGCGTGGCTTTGTTGCATCATCTAATGGGCGAAAATGGCATTAGTGAGGTGCTAGAACAAGAGAAAAAGCGCTTGCACATTGTGGTAGCAAAAAGCCGAGGTTTGGCGGCAAAAGAACTGCGCTGGCAACAAGGACCGGCTTTAGGACTGGCCGCGGCGCGCAATGCCATTGGCCGAGCAAAGCTACAAAAGAGCTTTACTCGTATCGTATTCTCAAACACCGAATCCTTGTTTCCATTTTCAGAGCAAATTCCGTTTAATACCGAACACGTTCGTCTGCGACCTGACAATATATTAATGTCGTTAATGGCGACTGGGTCTATTCCCATGGTGATACAAGGCGTACCCGATATTCCGGGAGCGGGGCCTGGTGTATATCGAGACGGCGGCATTATTGATTATCACTTTGATATACAAATCAAAACGCCAGGCTTGGTGCTTTATCCACATTTTAGTAAAACGCCCATCCCCGGCTGGTTTGATAAAGCGCTTAAAAAGCGTCAATGTCATCCATCGAGCTACGACAATGTGCTAATGGTGGTACCAAGTGATGAATTTATTGCCAGCTTGCCTTATCAAAAAATTCCAGACCGTAAGGACTTTACCGAGATGCCAGCGGAACAACGCATTGCTTATTGGCACAAAACGATGGCTGAATCAGAACGCTTGGCAGAGGCCTTTTTAAACTGGATTGATAGCCCAAACCCATCAAAAATTGTACAAGCAATACGCTTACAGCGCTAAAGCATGAAAAAGGGCTTGCGAAATGATTTTGGCATCGCTATTATGCACGCCGCTGTAATGCTTCAGTTATCGCAGCCCAGCATTATTTGCGCCTATAGCTCAGTTGGTTAGAGCGCTACCTTGACATGGTAGAGGTCACTAGTTCGAATCTAGTTAGGCGCACCATTTTTAAAGGCTTGCAGCGTAATTGCCCACTAACTTTTTCACGCCTTTGCTCTCAACGCAAACAAAACACAAACATAATCCCAGTTTGGCATATTAGCAAACAACCACTAAGTCGTTCTCGGTCTTCATGGATTACAAATCGTGCAGTACATCGCAGACGCAGTTCTAAGCTCAGCTTCTTGTGCTTCAATATACCCACACGCATCACACTTAATCGACAGCGGAGCGCGTTGAGTCGTTTTAGAGCCACAAAGTTCACACGCTAAATACTGGATGTTATGTGGATCGAGTTTTTCAACAAAATTTACCATATGGCATTCAGGACAGGTGCTTGCAAGTCGACGCACTAGGTCTTTTGCTGCCATGGCGATAGTTGTTTGCCGAGTAGGGCAGTTCATGGCTCTAAAATCGGGTTCAATAGTGCAAGGCCATGCTTTTACATTTTCCAGCAATTCATTATACGCTAAGCCTTTGAGCCAAACATGGCCCTGTTCGAGCATCCACTTTTGATCAGTGCCAAAATTCGTAATGTAGGGCTGCATTTTTTCAGCTAACTCGTGTTGTTCATTTGCCTGAATACCTTTTAGCCCAATAAATTGTTCGGCAAATGCCACTACTTCCAAATCCTGCTCAGTATCAACAAAGGCGAGTATCTCATGATTTATCGTTGCCCCTGTAATCATGCTATTAAAACTACCTTCGCTACCTATACCTTGTTGCAAGCCTGTTAATTCGCAGGCTAGGTGAGCTTTCTTTATGGCAGTATTGGCAGGCGATAAGCGACGTGCAACTACGTTATCAAAGGTGCCGAGCGTATCGGTATCAAACGCATCTGTAGACACAATATTAACATCAAAGGCCATTTTTAATACCGGCTCAATACATGTTGCTTTGCCATGTTTTGTCAGCAGGGCGACTTTTGAGTGAAGGGGGGAATGAGTGCTTTTGTGTTCACTTGCCATATCTATATTTGCTCTAGTGCCTGATGTATATCTGCCAATAAATCTTCGGGCCGCTCGCAGCCAACACTGAACCTAATTACACTATCGGGTATGTTATCGGCACCCCAGCGCGCGCGTCGCTCAGCAGTGCTATGCACACCACCAAAGCTTGTTGCTTCGTGGACCAATTCGCAGGCGTTTAAGAATGTTTCTGCTGCGTGTTTGCTGTTTAATTCGAAACTAATAATAAATCCAAACAGCGTTTGTTGTAATTTTGCAATTTTGTGAGATGGGTCACAGGTGAGGCCTGGGTAGCGTAAGGCTTTTACTTTAGGATGCTCGCTAAGTGCTTGCGCTACAATTTGAGCGTTATTACACATGCGTTCAAGGCGTACATCGAGTGTTGATAAACTGCGATGAACTAACCACGTTTCCATCGGACCTGGAATGTTTCCAGAGTACTTTCTCCAATCTCTTATGCTATTGCACAGCGCAGTACTGTTTGACGATACATGCCCAAATACTACATCGCTGTGTCCGTTAAGGGCTTTAGTATCCGCACTCATAGTAATATCGGCGCCCAAAGCAAGGACTTGTTGACCTAAAAAAGTGAGTGTGGTGTTGTCAATTGCAAGTATACCGCCATTGCGATGAATTTTATTGGCCGCAGCACGAATGTCAAAAGTATCAAGCATAGGATTGCTGGGGGTTTCTAGTAGCGCCAAATCGATGCCCGCAAAGTCAAAGGTATCTACTTCTGCGGTGGCAATGGTGACGAGGTTAACGCCAAATTTGACTAAGTATTGTTCCGTATAATGCCTAACAGGTGCATAGCCATCATTGGGCAATAGAATAGTTTGGCCGGGTTTGGATAAACTCGTTAAAATAGCGGCGGCTGCCGACATACCCGATGGAAATATGATGGTTTCACCACCCTCTAAATCTGCAATAGCCTGTTCAAGTGCGCTCCACGTAGGTTGTCCAAAGCGCCCATATTGATAGGTGTTAGTATCGACATCACCAGATAGATGAAAGGTACTAGCAAACTCAGGCCCCTTACGAAAGGGATTGCCATTTTCAGTAGGCGGCGCACCAGCATTAATACTCAAGGTGTTGATGGAGGGCTTACGAGTCATATAAAACTCTCTATTAAAAATGAATGACTATATACGAATGTTAGCATAGTGATACGCCCATGCATCTACCAATAATAGAATATTAAATGTGGTATGAGAGATTCACCTAGCTTAACAATTAGTGCTTATTTGATTATAATTTACTTAATCGCATTCGCCGAATTTTACGTATCTGATTTCGTATTTTTTATAGTAAATATATTCGTGCTTGCTTTGTAAACACTACATTTAAATACTTCTTACATAAACTAAGCAGAAGTGTTTACATTTTGATTCGTGCAGTAAAGTTCATAGTACTAAAAGGGAAAGAAATGCGTAACACTATTACCGAAACCGTGACTAAAGTTCATCATTGGAACGATACCTTATTTAGCTTTAACACGACACGTGGCAATAGCTTTACTTTTGAAAATGGTCAATTTGTGATGATTGGTTTAGAAGTAGATGGCCGTCCACTGCTGCGCGCATACAGTATCGCCAGTGCTAATTATGAAGAAGAACTCGAGTTTTTTAGTATTAAAGTGCCCGATGGTGCGCTTACGTCACGCCTACAAAAAATTGAGGTAGGCGATAAAGTTATCCTCACTACTAAAGCCACTGGCACACTGGTACCGGGTTATTTAAAACCAGGTAAACATTTGTATCTACTTAGTTCAGGCACAGGGTTAGCGCCATTTATGAGCATTATAAAAGACCCTTTTATTTATGATGCTTATGAAAAAGTCATTTTAGTGCACAGCGTACGCTATGTATCTGAGCTCGCGTATAAACAAGAGATTGAAAATGACTTGCCCGCCAATGAATATTTTGGTGAAGAAGTAAAAAATAAACTGCTTTATTACCCCACCGTCACTCGTGAGGAATTCCATTACCAAAGCGCCAATGAGCTAGAAAATGAAAGTAGCCACCATACACGCATCACAACCTTGTTAACCTCAGGTCAACTTACTAAGGACCTTGGCTTGCCTGAGATTGATCCCGAAGTCGATAGATTTATGATTTGTGGTAATAACGACATGTTGCAAGACTTAATGACGATTTTAGATGAACACGGCTTTAATAAAGCGAATTCAAGGTCGCTAGGAGAGTACGTGATTGAGCAAGCCTTTATCGAAAAGTAGTAAAGCACTTTAATTTATTGTTAAAGGTTTTAATCTAAAGAAACTTTCACCATACTAAGTATAAAAACCATTACTGATATGAGCTTATGCATAAAACTATTATTGTCACAGGCGGGAGTTCTGGGATTGGTCTGGCCATCGTAAAATACTTTTTAAACAGTGGTGATAAGGTATTTAATTTAGACATTGAGCCCAGTCAACACGGCATCTTTAAACAATGTGACATGACCGACCATATTGCTGTAAAAAATACGATTGAACACATAGCATTGTCGCAAAAAAATAATGGCATTGATGCGCTTATATGCAATGCTGGCATTCATGTTTCGGCGAATATTGAACAAACTGATGAAGCCACATTCACCCATCTCTTTAATTTAAATGTAAAGGGTGCATATTCTGCCACGCGTTCGGCCCTCCCTTTTATGAAAGAAAAGGGCGGCAGCATTGTCTACATTGCTTCCGAGCAAGCGATTGTTGCTAAGCAAAATTCATTTGCTTATAACCTCACTAAACATGCATTAGCGTCGATGGCGAAAACCACTGCACTTGATTATGC
Source organism: uncultured Glaciecola sp. (assembly GCA_964621345.1). Classification (GTDB taxonomy): domain Bacteria; phylum Pseudomonadota; class Gammaproteobacteria; order Enterobacterales; family Alteromonadaceae; genus Glaciecola. The sequence continues at coordinate 38,201 of CAZUON010000025.1, forward strand.
CTCATATAATATTCGGGCAAATGCAGTGTGTCCGGGCACGATTGAAACCCCGCTTTACCACAAGGCCATCGATCAATATTGCGCTAAATCTGGTGCAGATAAAGCGGCAGTGCATCATGATGAAGCAAAACTTCAACCGCTTGGCAGAATCGGGCAACCAGAAGAAGTAGCCGCCATGGTCGGTTTTTTGTGCACAAAAGAGGCCAGTTTTATTACCGGTAGCCTACAAGTTATCGACGGTGGCTATTGCGCACAATGATACTAGTGACTTTGCTTTTGCGTAATGGGACAGGTGCATGACGATTAATATTATCGACCCGCACGTGCATCTATTTGATTTGCAGCGCGGTCAGTATGAGTGGCTCAACAGCCTTAAACCACATCAAAAAAGTAAAATTGCTAAGAACTTTTGCTTGCAAGATTTGAAGCTTAAGGGCGATTTAAGCTTAGCAGGCTTTGTGCATATTGAGGCGGGGTTTAATAATGCTAAGCCGAGCTTGGAAATTTTAAATATTGAAAAGCAGCTTGATGTGCAGGGCACATGTACAGACTTTTCTAAACCGCTGCTTGCAAAAACCGCTGGTAGCGTCGATTTAAGGCTTGAGTATGCTGACTTTATAAAGCTACTGGATGCACAGCGTGCTTGCGCGTCTTGTATTGGTGTACGTCACATTCTCAATGAAGATGCGATAGAAGTGCTTAGGCATGTAAATACCCTTCAAAACCTGCGGTATCTAGCAAGCTTAGGATTGATTTTTGAATTACATATGCCTTTGCATAATGCACAGACTATTTCTGCTTTAGTTGAGCTTGTCGCGCAAGTGCCGGATTTAAAGCTAGTGGTCAATCATGCGGGCTTTGCACCGATAAATAAGTCTAACAATAAAGCGCAAAACTTATCGTACGAAGTAAATACATATCATCAGTGGCAAGAGCACACGAAAACCCTAAGCCAATTCGCGAACGTTTCGCTTAAATGCTCAGGTTGGGAAATGCTTGATGAGACATACAGTTTTTCTACCATAAGTCCTTGTATTGAACATTTAGTACAAACTTTTGGAACCAAACGCCTAATGTTTGCCAGTAATTTCCCTCTAGTGTTGTACTGCGTAAGCTATCAGCAATATTGGGAAAATATGGTAAAGCTCGCCACTAACATTGGAATAGCGCCAGAGCAGGTATGTTTTGAAAATGCGCGTAGAATTTATCGTTTTTAGGTGTTTTCCATAATCTGACACCAAGTACAGTTACCTGCTCAAGCGCGAGCAGGTAAAGTATAGCCTCCTACAGTATTTATGAGGATAAAAATGAAAGAACTAAACAATATGGATATAGAAAAACTTCAGGTGGCGTGTCGTTTACTGAAGGCGTAAGTTTGGGAGGTTTTGCTGGCGGCGCAGGAGCCGCCGCTGCTGGTGCTAGCATTGCTGTTGTAGGTTCAGCTGCTGTTGCTGGTGGTTTGCTTATTTTTATGCAAAGGATCAAATCGCTGAACAGCAGAAAGTGGGCT
>CAZUON010000025.1:39810-45912 GCA_964621345.1 uncultured Glaciecola sp.
TGGTTTGCTTATTTTTATGCAAAGGATCAAATCGCTGAACAGCAGAAAGTGGGCTAACAAAACTGGCTCTTGTGGAAGTTTACACAAGAGCCAGCTTGCATGCTAGCTTAGGCTACTTTACGGTCACGTGAGGTGAGCGTTTCACTACGTCGTCGTTTAGTTCAATACCAATACCCGGTAGGTCTGGCACTTTGAACTTTCCGTTTTCAGGTTGGTAATCTTGGATACAAAGCTCCCGGTTCCAAGATTTGATTGCGTAAGTATGATGCTCGTGAATCAAAAAGTTAGGAATTGCGGCTTCGAGCTGCAATGATGCGGCAGTTGCCACAGGCCCACCGCATACGTGCGCTTGAATGCGGATGTCGTATACATCGGCATAATCACATACCTTCTTCGCCTCAGTAAACCCACCGCATAAACCTACGTCGGGCTGTAAAATATCAATGCTTTGATCTTCAAAGTAGGGGCGTACATCCCAGCGATGATACAATCGTTCGCCGCCAGCAATGGGGACATTAACTCTATCGGACACTTTCTTATGCACGGCAGAATTTAAGTAATTTACTGGCTCTTCAAACATCATGCAGCCAACTTCTTCCACAATCGCGCCCATCTGAATGGCCGATGCACATCCCATTAATGAGTGGGCCTCAAAAATAATATCGACTTCATCACCAACCTCTTTGCGAATAGCCCGCAAACGGTCACCAAAGAGCTTCATTTGTATTGGTGTGAATAACTTGGTGCGGTCAAAGCTTGAGTCGCCGTTTTCATCATATACAATGGGATCCACTTTTACCGCATCATAACCTTCAGCCATGGCTTTTGCCGCAGAGCGCGCGTAGTCGTCGGGAGTAAGCATTTTCACGCAATCTTGACTCCAATCAAACTGCAACTGACTTGCATAGGTGCGCAAGCTATCGTTGGTCTTGCCGCCTAACAACTGATATACCGGCACATTCAATGCTTTACCTTTTATATCCCATAGTGCGGTGTCGATGGCACTCATTGCCGCATATAAAACCGGCCCGCCGCCTAAGCCCCAAAAGCTCTCTCGTAACATTCGAGACCATAGTAATTCAGTTTTAAAGGGGTCAAAACCTATCAGTACTGCCTCGGCAATTTCTTTAATCATTGCCGCCGCCGCACTGTGCCCCCAGTCATAAGCAAGTCCCGCTTCGCCTACACCATGAATGCCTTCGTCGGTATGAATGCGAACAAAGATAGGGTTCCAAGGTGGGCGCTCTGGGCAATGTATATCAAAAATTTCTACATGGGTAATTTTCATAAGGGATTGGGCTCTTTAATTTAGGATAATGAATATTTACTTATCGAAGTCAGGGTAGCTGCGTTTAACACGTCGCATCATTGCCGGCCAAGCTTTCTCGCCGCCAGTTTGCCCCGTATGTACGATGTTAGCTTGCGCTTTAATGCCATCAATTACGCTTTGCTCCACCTTAACGAGGGTGTCGTTAGCGTGCTGCATTTTTACTTGTATTTCGCAGGCTCTGAGTAAGTCATACATGTGCATAAAGGCATCGCCAATAGTATTGCCCATTGTTAACGCTCCGTGGTTTCTAAGCAGCATAAAATTGGCGTCGCCTAAGTCAGTTTGTAAGCGAGCAATCTCATCATCGTTCACCGCTAAACCTTCGTAGCTGTGATAGCTCATACTCGCCAGAGCAAAAGCGGAATATTGACTGTAAGGTTGTAAGCCTTGCTCACAACTTGCCACTGCAATCGCGTCAGGATGATGCAAATGCATGGCACACTGTGCCTCATGTCTAGCGATGTGAACAGCGCTGTGAATAGTGAACCCCGCAGGGTTAATGTCAAAAGGACAATCTTCTTGGATGATATTGCCCTTAACGTCGATTTTAACAAGGTTGGAGGCGGTAATTTCTTCAAACGCGAGGCCAAAAGCGTTGATTAGCAAATCTTCTGTGCCCGGAATACGCGCAGAGATATGGGTATGAATCAGGTCATCCCAACCATGCATGACCATTAAACGATAAGCCGCCGCTAATTCAACACGAGTATGCCATTCAGCGTCGCTGACTTGGTTTTTTAAATTGAGAGTGGGGATGCTGTACATGACTTCCTATTTCTTTTGCAACTATGGTTTTAATCATAGCAGTTTTACGACCGTGATTAATAGAATCGTTCAATTACGCTTAGGGAAAAGCGACAACTGAGTAACTACACTCACTCACAGAGTTTAAAAATATCCTGCCACAATTCTATATGCGTTTTCATTTCTGCTTTGTATTGTTGTGCAGAGTCCACATATTGCGCCTTTATGTAGGTTTGCCATTCCACAGGCATGTTTTTATGGGTGCTTAAGGCAACAAAGCTATCATCCAATTGATATTGATAGTGATTAAGTTGGCTGGCTAGAGCTTGAATGCGCTCTGCAAAAAATAGGGTAAAAATGTTGCGCATTATTTTGAGTTCTTCTTTTTGTTTGGCCAAGCTGCAGTTTTCTTTATTTACCGCAATGTAACGGCGCAGCATGTCACTTATTGGCGGTAAGGATTGTTGAAACAATCGTTGGGTACGCCACATTCGTGCGGGTAAGCGAGAGGTTTGCAAGTCCCTTAAATGCAACTCTAAGGTTTTAGCGTCAATTACATTGCTCTCAAGAGATGTGAGCAGGTAATTAAGTGCCAATTTTGTTGCTTGTAGGCCGTCCTCACTTTCCCCTGAAACAAAGTCTCCTGCGGTTGTAAAGGCTAAATAGCTTTCATCTGACTGCGTTAGCATATTTGCCCATACTAAGGGGAGATTGCTTTGCTTTTGGACAATCCACCGCTCTAATTGCTCAAGCATAGGGGATGTTCGCTCTTGCTCAAGCGCATATGCTGCCAGTTGCTGTTTGCAAGCTTCGAGTGTGGTTAATAAGCTTTTCTCGTATATAAAGCGAGTGGAAGGAAGTTGTGTTTTACCCAGGGCGGTGTTGCGCTCGGCTATAAATTTACCCAGTGGGCAATCATCAATAGCATAAAATTCCCGAAACGCAATTTGCATCGGCGTAACGCTTTGTTCAAGCATGTGTTTTGCAGGCGCAATAAGTCGATAATTTTCTTGGTGAGCTTCAATTTCTAGACCTGTAAAGCTCTCGAGCCTTTCAGACATTGCTTGTAGGTCTGATTTTATTTTATCTTGTCGCGAACAAGCGCTTATTAGCAAACACAAAATTAGAGCAATCATATACGAAGACTGTTTAGCATTCATTTTATGCTCCTTATTAATCGGTCATTCGGTGTACGGGTGCTAATAAGATAAAAAATAGATAAATAAGCGCCATATATCTTACTTACGAAGGTCTTTGGCATTGCAAGTACTTGGTGCATGTCGGTATAATTCGCCTCTTAAATAAATGGCTTAGCATTTTTAAGGTGTACAAACCAATAATTGCTAAGTGTTTTAATCTACGTAGAAATTTCAAAAAACTATCAAGTGGCGCTTGGTTTGCGTCACCACTGAACTAAGGAATAACATGCCTGTAATTACACTCCCCGACGGTAGTCAACGCTCATTCGATAACCCAGTTAGCATATTAGACGTGGCTAACGACATCGGCCCTGGTCTTGCTAAAGCCACCATCGCTGGCAAAATCAATGGTGAACTCGCCGATGCGGTTGACATGATTAACGACGATGCCAGTCTGCAAATCATCACCGCACGAGACGAAGAGGGCTTAGAAATTATCCGTCATAGCTGTGCCCATTTGATTGGCCATGCTATTAAGCAGTTATATCCCGATGTGAAAATGGCCATTGGGCCAACTATAGATAACGGTTTTTATTACGACGTGGATTTAGATGAGCCGCTAAATGAAGAAGCTCTGACGAAAATCGAAAAACGCATGCTTGAATTGGCTAAAACAAATTACGATGTGGTCAAAAAGACGGTAAGTTGGGAAGAGGCTAGAGCCGCATTTGTTGAACGCGGTGAAAGTTATAAAATCCAAATCTTAGATGAAAATATCGCACAAGACGACAAACCGGGTTTATATCATCACCAAGAATATGTCGATATGTGCCGCGGCCCCCATGTACCTAATATGCGTTTTTGTCAGCACTTTAAGTTGATGAAAGTAGCCGGTGCATACTGGCGTGGCGACTCAGACAATAAAATGTTACAGCGTATTTATGGCACCGCTTGGGGCGATAAAAAGCAACTGAAAGCTTACTTAAATCGTTTGGAAGAAGCTGAAAAACGCGATCACCGTAAAATTGGGAAAACGCTCGATTTATTCCATTGGCAAGAAGAAGCTCCAGGCATGGTGTTTTGGCATAACGACGGCTGGACAATTTATACCGAGCTAGAACAGTTCATTCGCGGCAAATTGCATGAATACGACTACGACGAAGTAAAGGGCCCATTGATGATGGACCGCTCTTTATGGGAAAAGTCAGGTCACTGGGACAAATATGCAGAAAACATGTTTACCACTGAGTCTGAAAAACGTGAGTACGCCATTAAACCTATGAATTGCCCCGGTCATGTGCAAATCTTTAATCAGGGCTTAAAATCTTATCGTGATTTACCGCTTAAAATGGCGGAGTTTGGTTGTTGTCACAGGAATGAGCCTTCTGGTGCCTTGCACGGGTTAATGCGCGTTCGCGGATTTACGCAAGACGACGCCCACGTTTTTTGTACTGAAGAACAAATACTCGATGAAGTCAGCGATTGCATCAAGATGGTGTATGACACTTATGCAACCTTTGGTTTTGATAAAATTGCCGTAAAACTTTCAACGCGCCCTGAAAAACGTGTTGGCGATGACGAAATTTGGGATAAATCAGAAAAAGCCCTTGCTGATGCATTGCATGCGGCTGATATCGACTTTACTTACTTGCCCGGTGAAGGCGCATTTTATGGTCCTAAAATAGAATTCACCTTGCATGACTGCCTAGACAGAGCATGGCAGTGCGGTACGGTACAATTAGACTTTTCGATGCCCGGGCGTTTAGGTTCAACGTATGTTGCAGAAGACGGCGAACGTAAAGTGCCGGTAATGATACACCGTGCAATTTTGGGCTCATTAGAGCGCTTTATCGGGATTTTAACTGAAGAATATGCAGGCGCTTTTCCAACGTGGTTGGCACCGACGCAAGTTGTGGTGGCTAATATTACCGACAGTCAATCGGATTATGTCGCCAGCGTGGTAAAAGAGCTCAAAGCAGCCGGTGTGCGAGTTAAACAAGATGTTCGAAACGAAAAGATTGGCTTTAAAATTCGCGAACATACCCTTAAAAAAGTACCGTATTTATTGGTAGTGGGCGATAAAGAAAAAGAGTCTGGTGAAGTGGCCGTGCGCACACGCAAAGGTGTCGATTTAGGCACAATGACAAGCGCCGATTTTACACAACATGTGCTAGAAGATATTAAATCTAAAAAAATTCAATAGCACTGTGCGAAAGAATAGGTATAATACGGCGATTCGTTGTGCACAACGACTTAGCGTTGTGCGTAAACGACATATATTAATGTTCTTGGAGGAATAGCAAATTAAAGGCGCTGCAAACAAAGCTCAGAGCGATAAAGCTCGGATTAACGAAGAAATCACGGTAAATGAAGTAAGATTGATAGCACTGGACGGCTCACAAGCCGGTATAGTGTCTCTCGCTGAAGCACTACAGCAATCAGAATCTGCTGGCGTGGACCTAGTTGAAATCAGCCCAAATGCAAGTCCTCCGGTCTGTAAAATCATGGACTACGGGAAGTTTTTGTTCGAAAAGAGCAAGTCCCTAAAAGAGCAGAAGAAGAAACAGAAAATAATTCAGGTCAAGGAGATTAAATTTCGCCCTGGCACTGATGAAGGCGATTACCAGGTAAAACTGCGCAACCTGCGTCGCTTTCTAGAAGGTGGTGATAAAGCCAAAGTTACGATCCGCTTCCGCGGTCGTGAAATGGCGCACCAAGAGATTGGCATTGAACTTTTAAATCGTGTAAAAGCGGAATTAGAAGACATTGCTAACTGCGAGTCTTTCCCTAGAAGGGTAGAAGGCAGACAGATGATCATGGTGCTCGCCCCAATTAAGAAGTAGTAATGGTCTAAAGTTTTTAAGTCTGCACAACTTAAAACACCTTGCT
>CAZUON010000026.1:0-2391 GCA_964621345.1 uncultured Glaciecola sp.
AGGCAGGAATCTCTTAATGAGAGTGCACTGTCATTCCTGCGAAGGCAGGAATCTCCCCATTCGACCGCAGTTGTTTGAGGGAGGTACCGGCCTTCGCCGGCATGACGGAGGGTTGGAGACGGTAAGGCGAGTATTTGTACACACGACGAGTATTTGCGCAAAGAAAACAGCTTTAAAAGTGTATAAAAGCAAGAAAATGCATAAAAGAAGTTTGAATTGTTAGAATAAGGGTTCAAACTTCATACTAGATTGCCGTACAATTGCGCTGTCAATTTTAGTAAAGCGTGCGCAATACATACGCGGTAAACTTTCAAACAGTAATTTGAGGTCATAATGAGCGATATTAAAACGCAATTAGTGGTACTTGGTGCAGGTCCTGGCGGATATTCAGCCGCTTTTAGAGCTGCTGATTTAGGCATCGACACCGTAATTGTGGATGCGAGAGACACCTTAGGTGGTGTATGTTTAAACGTTGGTTGTATCCCTTCAAAAGCGCTATTGCACGTCGCAAAAGTGATTGAAGAAGCGAAGCATCTTTCGAGCCACGGCGTTACTTTTGGTGAGCCGAAATTTGATTTAGACAAAATTCGCGCTTGGAAAGACTCTGTTGTAGGTCAGCTAACTAAAGGCTTAGGCGGCATGTCTAAGATGCGCAAAGTTAAACATGTGCAAGGTTATGGTAAATTTACTGGCCCTAACACCCTAGAAGTTGAAGGTGCAGACGGTAAAACAACCATCACTTTTGACAACGCAATTATCGCAGCAGGCTCAGAGCCAGTAGCTTTACCTTTTATTCCTAAAGACGATGATCGCATTATCGACTCAACTGGCGCACTGGAAATGAAAGACATTCCAGAAAAAATGCTAGTGCTTGGCGGTGGTATTATCGGCCTAGAAATGGGTACGGTTTATCATGCATTGGGCTCTAAAATTGATGTGGTTGAGTTTTTAGACCAGTTAATGCCAGCAGCAGATAAAGACGTTGTTAAGGTCTACATGAAGACCATTAAGAATAAGTTTAACGTAATGCTCGAAACCAAAGTGACCGCAGTAGATGCCAAGAAAGACGGCGTGTATGTGACCTTTGAAGGTAAAAATGCACCTAAAGAGCCAGTAAAATATGATCGCGTGTTAGTTGCGGTGGGTCGTAAACCAAATGGTTCTCTAGTCGCGGCTGAAAAAGCAGGCGTTAAGGTAGACGAGCGCGGCTTTATTAGTGTAGATAAGCAAATGCGTACCAACGTGCAAAATATCTTCGCTATTGGCGACTTAGTGGGTCAGCCTATGCTTGCACACAAAGCCGTTCATGAAGGGCATGTTGCAGCTGAGGTTATTTCTGGCCTTAAGCATTACTTTGACCCAAGAGGTATTCCTTCAGTTGCGTACACTGAGCCAGAAGTAGCTTGGGTTGGTTTAACTGAAAAAGAAGCGAAAGAGCAGGGCGTTAAATACGAAGCCGCTACTTTCCCATGGGCAGCATCAGGTCGTGCAATTGCCTCTGCGGCAACCGACGGTTTGACTAAAATCTTGTTCGACAAAGATAACGGCCGTGTTATTGGTGGTGCTATCATTGGTACTAATGCTGGTGAAATGCTAGGCGAAATTGGCTTAGCCATTGAAATGGGTGCCGATGCTGAAGACCTTGCATTGACCATTCATGCTCACCCAACCTTAAATGAATCAATTGGCTTAGCGGCTGAAATATTCGAAGGTAGCATTACTGATATGCCAAACCCTAAAGCGAAGAAGAAGTAAGAGCGTTATCGCTCAGGCTGTCTTTTATCAGCTAAAACGTAGCACTAAAGAGTAGAACAAAAGCATATCGCTTGGTTCTACTCTTTTTTTTGCTTAAGTTTTCATAACTGGAATTGGGTCTTCTATATAAAGCGGTAGCGTTGCCCTTGTACTTTAAGTTCAGGCGACTTTTGCCAACTTCCGGCGCCTTGACGACGCGAAAAGCTCTTCACAAAGTAAGCCTCTCTCAAGGTTTTGCCATCTCTTAAAAGCACCAAACGCAAATATTGATTTTTCATTTCTTCAATTTTGCTGTAGTGGCTATAGCGGCCGTCTTTTTGTTGTAAGCGATACTCAGGGGAGTGGTAAGTTTCTTCTATCCATTCATCCTTGATGAGCGCTTTATTTTCCGGTGTGCGCTTCTTATCGAAGTACTCTGTGGTACGTATATGCCCAATCGACATTTTGTTCTCTCATCGTAGTTTAAGTTAACGTGTTTAAGGAAATGCGAGTTAACTTTTCTATCTTTTTTATTTTAAGTAAATCACAAATCCTCCCGTGGAACAACAAACGACCAAAAAAACACCATGCCTACGCTCCACCGGCATTCCTGCGCCTGCCACCGTCATTCCTGCGCCTGCCACCGTCATTCCTGCG
>CAZUON010000026.1:2491-43686 GCA_964621345.1 uncultured Glaciecola sp.
AGGCAGGAACCTCTTAATTCGACCTCGGTTGTTTGAGGGAGGTACCGGCCTTCGCCGGCATGACGGGGTTGGGCCAACATGACGGGGTTGGGTCAACATGACGGGGTGGTGTGTCGTTCATTCGGTCATCTTCATTGTTCAATAGAAGATGGCGCACCACAACTGAACGCAGGTACTGAATATTGAGAAAAACGCTGTACAAAAACGCAGGATAGTATTTGTACAATCTCGCTTTATAATACTCGCCCCTTAAAAATTGATAGGTGCTTATGCATCAGCTTGAATTTTTTGATATCCCCAGTCCTTGTATCGGCGTATGCGAGTCAGGTCCGCGTGGTTATTGCATGGGGTGTTTCAGAAGTCGAGAAGAACGTTTGCATTGGTTATCGGTTGATGATGGTACTAAGCGAATTATTGTGCAGGCCTGTAACCGCCGCAAACGAGCTTATCTGGCGCGTAAAAACAAAAACGCAGAGAGTGATACCCACTTTAATCAAGGTTCGCTTTTCTAAACGTCTCTTTCTTAAGTTAAGTTCCGCTTTGCAGTATTCACACAAGCTCAACACACCCGTTAATATCAAGCAATTTTGGGTATTATTCACAAGCCTTAGGTATTAATCCTAGCAATCTCTTTCACTGCTTAATCGATTACACTTGGTCATCTTTTTCTAGAAATGAGTGTCTCATGTCTATTGCTCCAATTGTTAAGTTTGCATCTAAATCCTTTACCTTGCCTAGTACCTGCGTACGTTTAAGAGGCATATTAGATGATCCGGCTTGCGACATTGAAGATATGGCTCGTGTGATGTCTTTAGACCCATCTTTGAGCGCGAAGGTGCTTAAGTTAGCCAACAGTGCTTTGTTCCGTTTTCCCTCACAAGTGTCTACGGTTCCAAAAGCCTTAAGTATTATTGGTGGAGAAGCGGCTTATAATATATCGATGGCCGAAACTGCAAATTTGGCCTTTAAGTCGTTTGATAGCTCGCAAATTGATTTTGACGAGTTTTGGCATAAAGCGGTCCTTAACGGTTTAGTGGCTAAGGCACTTGCGCAGCAAAAACAAATTAGAGGTAGTGAGCGCTTTTTTGTATTAGGCATATTGCAAAATTTAAGCGAGTTAGTATGTGCAACGCGTGTGCCCGAAAAGTACGCAAAATACTGCGAGCTTCAAGCTGAAAAACTGCCCCTGAAAGCGCAAAAAGAAGTGTTTGGTTTTACCTTCTCACAATGCAGCGGGCGCATTTTAGAATCGTGGCAATTACCTGATGCACTCAGCGCACCGCTTATGTCCCTAACCTTATCTGATATTGCAAATCAAGGCTTTGATGCAAACCTGTTATATGTAGCCCAAGCGATGTCATTTTTAGAGCAAGGGCATACAGCAATTAAGCACCCTCACATTGATACTAGGCCCTTCGACGCAATTGGATTAAGTGAAGATGATTATGATATTATTGTCCAGTTCGCGCTCGCAGAGTCATTTAAAATTGCTGCAAGCCTAAAATAATAAAGCGCTTTTAAGCCTTATGTGAAACATCAATGGGGTTTGAGTGACCACTAGTGCGAACCTAAATTTAATTAAAAAGTTCGCGCTAAATGAAATTTACGTTATGTATATTACTGGTATTGTTCACCACATCAGCATTTGCTGATGCGAACGCTCGACTCCAGCAAAAAGCCTCAGACTTTTTCAAAAACCCCAACAGTAAACGCAACCTTATAAAGCTATTAAGCACTCACCCCTTTGATATTGAAGAAGATGAAGAAGCTGTCACTTATCCATCGTTTGAGTTAGATGGTGAGTTCGGTATTCTGATGACAACGGGTAATACGAATAGCCGCATGCTCAAGCTTGCTTTTGATTCAGACCATGAATTTGAAAGTTGGAGTAATCAGTATTTTATGCAGGTATTGCGTCAACAAACTGAAGTCGACGGGGTTAAAAATATTGACAATAATCGCGTTCAGGTTTCCTCGCAATTTGATTATAAATTACTAAATCCGAAATATCGTTTATTTGCCTATGCAGAATACGACGATAACCAGTTTTTAGAGCTTCGACATCAAATATCGGGCGTAGTGGGATGGAGCCATGTCGCCTGGAAGCATGATCATACTGAGTTTAGGTATAGTCTTGGGCCGGGGTGGGCTCATTCTGAACAGGAAGATACTGGGCTTGAAATTAATGAGTTCATTGTTAAGGCAACGGCGAATTACGCTTATAGATTCAAAAATGACGCTCGGTTTCGTCAAACGATTACGGCTGAAATTGGAGAAATGAATAATAAAGCACGTTCACTGACCTCCATCAGCGCAAAGATTTACGAACAATTGGCAATGAAGTTTAGCTTTGAAATGTCCTTAGACGAGAATGTGTCGCAAAACATAGACAATTTTACTACGCAAACCAGTGTTTCTATGGTCTACCAGTTTTTTTGATTGGTTTTTTTGCTCAATTTGTATACCATACGCGCCTCATTATTTTAGGCTTGTGCTTTTGTCATTTGGCTATGTAAATCTCTCTTAATAAATGGATGCATTATGAATATTAAACCTCTTTCAATTGCTGTAATACTCGGCTTAGCCTCTTCTGCAGTATTTGCTCAAGAAGAAGAAAAGAAACCGTTTACCTTGGATGGTGAGTTCGGTTTTATTGTGACCACTGGTAATACGGAAACTACATCTGTTGCGGTAGGCTTAAATGCCACCCAAGAGTTCGATGGATGGAGTAATGTATATCTGATAGAGGGTTTATATAAAGCCGATACCGTGGAAGTTAATGGGGAAGACGTAGACCGCACGACCGAGCAAAAATTCTTTGCTTCCGCCCAAGGTAACTACAAGCTAGAAAATCCTAATCACCGTTTATTCGGCTTCGCATCATACGAAGACAATCGTTTTGGTGCGTTTGAATATCAAGGCACAGTGGCCGGCGGTTGGAACCACTTGGTTTGGGAAGATGAAGTATCCTCTTTTGATTACAGTATTGGTCCTGGTTACACTTTTGCTGAGGACTTAAACGGCGAAAGTGCCAACGGCTTCATCGTTCGTGGCGCGGTTAACTACAATTGGAACATTTCTGAGACGGCGCGTTTTACGCAAACAGTAGCAACCGAATATGGTGCCAATAATACAAAATCACGTGTTGAAAGCGCTTTAACTGCTCAAATAGCGGGTGGCCTTTCACTTAAGGTTTCAATCAAATTTGACCATAACAGCAACGTTGCTGACGATCGAGAGAAACTTGATACCGAAACAGCCGCAACCTTGGTTTATAGCTTCTTCTAAGCAAGAAAAAGAGTTCAAAAAAAAGGGGTCAGTGTTAATTAACACTGACCCCTTTTTTCTTTTTCGACTTTATTCCTACCAATGCAACATTCTGGTTTTAATCGTACCTTCAATTTGCGTCAGGTGTTCAAAGGCTTCGTCGGCGTTTTCAGCGTCTACATCTACCACTACATAACCAATATCTTCATTAGTTTGTAAGTATTGTGCGGCTATGTTGATGCCTTTGTCTGCAAATGCTTGGTTGATTTGTGTCAGCACACCCGGGCGGTTATTGTGAATATGCAATAAACGGGAGCGGTCAACATGAGCAGGGAGCGATACCTCTGGGAAGTTTACAGCTGAAAGGGTAGAGCCGTTGTCTGAGTACTTAATCAGTTTACCAGCTACTTCAATACCAATATTCTGTTGCGCTTCTTGAGTGCTACCGCCGACATGCGGAGTTAGAATAACGTTGTCGTATTTGCGTAAGGGTGATTCAAATTCTTCGCTGTTTGATTTCGGCTCTACCGGGAATACGTCAATTGCTGCTCCGTTTAGTTTGCCTTTGTCGAGTGCATCACATAAAGCGTCAATATCGATAACGGTGCCGCGGGCTGCGTTAATTAAAATCGCGCCTTGCTTCATTTCGTCAAGCTCAGCTTTACCAATCATATTTTGTGTATGGGTGGTTTCAGGTACATGCAAGCTCACTACATCTGAGGTGTTTAATAGCTGCTTAAGTGATTTTACCTGCATAGAATTGCCTAGTACTAGCTTATCTTCAATGTCGTAAAACTGCACGCGCATGCCTAAATGCTCGGCTAAAATGCTCAGTTGCGTTCCAATATGACCATAACCAATAATACCTAAGGTCTTTCCGCGTGCCTCATAGGAATCTACTGCACTTTTTTCCCACTCACCGCGGTGCGCCTTTGCATTTTTTTGCGGAATACCTCGCAGTAATACAATAAGCTGACCTAGTACGAGCTCTGCCACCGAACGGGTGTTTGAAAAGGGCGCGTTAAATACCGGTACACCTTTTAATAGGTTCGCTTGCAGGTCAACCTGATTCGTTCCAATACAAAAGCAACCCACCGCGACTAATTTGTGTGCATGTGCCACAACATTCTCTGTCAGTTGGGTGCGCGAACGAATACCAACAAAGTGCGCATCTTTGATTTTTTCAATCAGCTCATCTTCAGGTAAGGAGGTTTTTAGTGACTCAATATTGCTATAGCCAGCATTTTCGAATGTCTCTAGCGCACTGTTATGCAGGCCCTCTAGTAGCAAAATTTTAATTTTATCTTTAGCTAACGATTTTTTGCTCATAATTCCCTGCTCTTTACTTTTTAATTAACAACGATTGCTAAAACATACATACTTAACGTTCAGGACATCTAGACGTCTATAAGGCTTTCGGAAGATATCAAACTTTTAGTCTCAGGCAAAGCATAATTTACGCTTTAGTCTCAACCCCTTGTTCATTTCCAATAATGACAATATCTGCTGCGCGGTGCGCAAATATCCCGTTTGTCACAACACCTACAATTTGATTGAGTGTTGACTCAAGCTCTACCGGGTTCAATATTTCAAGATTATGCACATCTAAAATCACATTGCCGTTATCGGTTATCACGCCCTGGCGATAAACAGGGTCGCCGCCAAGTGCCACAATTTGACGCGCCACGTAAGAGCGGGCAAGAGGAATGACTTCAACCGGAAGAGGGAATTTACCCAGCATGCCAACGGTTTTTGTGTCATCGATTATACAAATGAACTTTTTTGCCACTGCCGCGACTATTTTCTCGCGGGTAAGGGCTGCACCGCCGCCTTTGATCATGTGCTTGTGTTCGGTGATCTCGTCTGCGCCATCTACATATATGTCGAAGCTGCCGACTTCGTTTAAGTCAAAAACTTCAATGCCGTGCTTTTTTAACCGCTCGGTAGAGGCGTCTGAGCTAGAAACTGCACCTTGTATTTCATCGCTTTTTTGTGCCAGAGCGTCAATAAAAAAGTTAACCGTAGAGCCTGTTCCTACGCCTACAATAGTATCTGGCTTAACATATTCGATAGCGGCTAAGGCTGCGGCTCGTTTTTTATCATCTTGTGTCACTGCTGGCTCCTTGAGGATTACAAATATACATTTGGCTAGGGGTAAGAATAAAGGGTAGTGGAATGTCCCACGCTTGAATAGGCAGCGTTAGTGTTTTTTGAATATCTAACGCTAGACCAATAACGCGTGCGGTTTGTGGTATTTTGTTAGTCAAAGACGCAAGAGTGCGATCATAAAAGCCCCCGCCCATACCTAAGCGATTGCCGTCTTCATCAAAGGCGACTAACGGGGTAAATAAAATGTCCAACTCATTGGTGGGGCATAAAGTACTGCAATTTAACTTTGGCTCTAAAATGCCAAAATGATTTGCCCGCATATGGGTATTTTCATCGTACTTTAAGAACAATAAATGTCCATCGCAAAAAGGATGAATGACGGGCAAATACACCTCAATATCAAGTTCCCATAAATAGTTTATTAATGGCTGGGTATCGAGTTCGCCGTCGTTGGTCATATATATTGCGACGCGCTTACAGCCTGCAAATAAAGATAGCTGTTGGCATTGATTAACAAGCTGCGCAGCGGCTTGTTTTTGCTCCGAGACCGAGAGCGACTTGCGCCGCTCTCTAAAGGTCTGCCTTAACGTATTACGCAAGGCGGTTGTTTCAAAGTCGCCTTGATCAGTTTCCATACACGTCAATAAAGAGCTGAGTCAAGCGTGGATGATCCACCGTGGTTGCGACTTTAACTAAGGGGGTATGTAACCATAATTCGCTAGTTGTTGAGCCGATAGGTGCAAAACTAGTTTGCCCTTTATGCAACGGATCTGTACCAATACGAATATTACCTTCGGTCATAGTAAATAAGCTTTCATCAAGCATATAGGCAAGAGGAAAAGCATCGTGAAAATAGCACACCGGTTCGTCTTTTCCTTGCGAATAGAATTCAGTGTAAAACTCGGCAGTCTTCTTCACAAAACCGCCCAGCTTGGGGTTTTGTGCGGCGAGTTTGCTTGTAAAGTCTGGGGCAAAGGGTAAGTCGTAGGTCACATCTAAGCCAAACATATTAACTTCCCAGCCAGCGGAAAATACGATTTCTGCTGCGTATGCGTCATTCCAAATATTAGCTTCGGCAACAGGGGTCACATTCCCGGGCACAAACGCCGCACCACCCATGATATTTACAGCTTTTATTAGCTGTGGCAGCTTGGGTTCTAATTTTAGTGCTAGCGCTAAATTACCTAAAGGGCCAACCGCAACCAAGGTGATTTCACCAGGATATTTGTGCGCCATTTCGACAATAAACTGCGCCGAACTACGCTCATCTAACTTGCCTTTGGGCGCCGGGTGATTAATGTTACCGAGGCCGTCGTCACCATGAACAAAATATGCATAGCTAGACTCAGGACCCACATGAGGCATGCCAACACCCTTGCATACTGGAATATCTAACTCAGCCAGCTCTACTAAGCTAAGGGCATTTTTTGCCGACATCTCCACCGGCACATTGCCAAATACGGTGGTTAGACCGAGTACTTCAATATTCGGTGACTGAAAGGCAAAAAAGATGGCCATGGTATCGTCGATACCCGGGTCGGTATCCAAAATTATTTTATGATTCATAGAGTCTTACTTAATTTCCGTTTATGCGAATTACTCGTTTAGGAGTTACTGTCTAAAAAAAGCTCTACTTCTTCTAACGAAGGGACAGAGGGCGATGCGCCTTTGCGGGTAACGCTTATGGCAGAGGCGGCGCAAGCTAGTTTTAGGGTCGCTTCAATATCTTGTGCTTTGGCAAAATGAGCCAAAAAGAAGCCAATAAAGGTATCACCAGCAGCGGTGGTATCCACCGCGTCGACTGCAAATGCATCTACGCTAATGAGTTCATTCTTGTGTAAATAACGCACGCCTTGCTTACCGAGGGTTAGTACCACTTTAATATCTTGCGCAAGTGTTGTCAGTGCTTTTTGTGCTAGCTCAACTGTAGCCGTTTGCGTTAACTGCATCGCTTCTATTTCGTTTACTATGAGCAAGCCAAGTTTATGTAGGTTTAAGTTTGCAACGTGTTCGGTCATTGGCGCGGGGTTGAATGCTACAGGTATGCCAGCGTCGTGAGCTAAATCAATAATACTATCAATCTCGTTCGTTTCATTTTGCAGCAATACCCAATCACTGGGCTTAGCTTGTTTGAGCACTTTGTTTATTTTGTCTTTGTTCAGTAGATGATTAGCACCCGGGTACAGAATGATTGAGTTTTCACCGCTGTCGCTTACCTGAATAATGGCGTGCCCAGAAGCGTTTTTGTTTTGCTGACTAACAAACTGCATGTCAACGCCCGCATCGAGCATAGGGTCGAGCATTGTGGCATCGTTGCTATGAATACTGCCCACATGAAAGGTCTTGATACCTGCTTTTGCGCAAGCTACAGACTGATTTGCTCCTTTTCCACCTAAAATGGCTTCGTAAGATATTGATGAGAGGGTTTCGCCCGGTGCCACAAAATGCGGTACTGAATATACGTGGTCAATATTAATTGAGCCAAAATTAAAAACAGCCATAGCTTTTCCATTGGAGGGATGCCGTTTTTGCGGCTCCGTGTGTGTTGCTTGCTATATACGCAAAAATACTTATACGCTAGAGTTTTGGGAGCCACCCAAAATGCCGCTGTATACTTTTCGCCCGTGTGCCGATAGGACACGGTGGAGGTATTATCGTTACCGTAGGCTTCTCGGTACAAGCCGAGCCTGCACAATAGTAACGGAGGCAACCCCCTGGGTTTAAAGCATCGGCCAGGAACATGAAGCATACTGGCAAACATTTCAGGAAGCATTGTTTTTAAATCGATTTAAAACATCGCTTATGCGTCAGTCTCAACATCTGACTGAGCCGTATATATTATCGCAAAGCAGCTTAAGTTAAAAGCAAAGCACAGGGTGATTTAATTAATTATCTTTTAGTTAAGCTATTATACTCGGAAGGTGTATTTATATTATTGAGGTTTATGTTATTAGCATCAAGTGCCAAGGCTTCTAGCTTTTGGCTTAGTGAATAAAGGGACAGGTCTTTTTTGCACGAATACGAGTCAATCGTATTTTCTACTATCTGCGCATAGTGACTATTACAATGCAGAAAAACTGGCAGCGGACTACCCTCAAATAAGGTAGTTCTGCAGTGAGTCATTCCCGCATGAATAAGCGCTTTATAGTTGTTTATTGTTAACATTGGCATATCAATTGGGACTACGAGTAAAGATTCACTCGTGTGTTTCGATGCTGCATGAATACCGGCTATAGGGCCAATGCCTTCAACAAGGTCACTTAAGCCCCCTTCAATTGCCCCACCACTTATAAACACTCGCGAGGGTGATAGTGCTGCAAGTTTGTCTTGTGTGAGGCTTAAAAAGCTTTTCCCTTGATACTGTAGTTTATATTTATCTTTGCGCATACGGGAAGATTGACCGCCGGCCAAGATCAGTGCGCTGAAGCTTTCCAAACCTTCCATATCTGTTCAATTTGATTGTTTAATAACTAATGATGGTAAGTCACATTAAGCACTTTGCAAGTAATTAATTTTCCAAGTGTGTTGCTCAACTACGGTACATGAGTGCTCTTAATTGGTGCAGATGTTGACTGTGTTAAGCGAGATATTAATTGTAAGCTTATGTTTTAATTGGTTTAAAAATACTGGCACTATAATTGGATATAAAACATTAGAAAACACCAGCGACGAGATGGAAACCAAAAAATGGTGAATCATCTCGACACTAATGCGTTTCTAAGTTTGTAAAGCAGCACCAAAATAGACTTCGCATTTATGGCAGTAAACAATATGACATTTTAGTTTTTGTTCCCAACGCAGGGAGCAGGACTTAAGGCAAAGATGCCCACACACACTCCGGTGCGTGTGGGTTTTTTTTTGCAAAATTTTTGCAACTAAATAAGCAAATTGACACAAATGAGGCAAGTATGAGCAGTGAAACAGTGCAATGTGACATCTTGGTAATTGGCAATGGCATGGTGGGACATCACTTTGTAGAACAATTGCGAGAACAAAATAAAGCGCTAAGCATTCGGGTGCTGTGTGGTGAAGCAAATTTGGCCTATGACCGAGTGCATTTATCTGAGTTTTTCCAAGGCAAAACACCCGAAGATTTAGCTCTTACCTCACTTGCCCACTACAAAGCACTCAATATTGATGTTGATTTAAATGCTTGGGTAGTCGCCATTGATAAAGAAAATCAAATTGTCACGACAAAAAACGGCGCTCAGCACCGCTATAAAAAGTTAGTATTGGCTACGGGTTCCTATCCCTTTGTTCCTCCAATTCCTGGAAATGATCAGCCGCACTGCTTAGTGTATCGTACAATCGAAGATTTACGAGCAATAGAAGCCTCAGCTTCTCTGAGCAAAATTGGCGTTGTGGTTGGCGGCGGTTTATTAGGCTTAGAGGCAGCGAATGCATTAAAAGAGGCGGGCCTTGATACTCATGTAGTTGAGTTTGCGCCGCAATTAATGGCGGTACAATTAGACCCTGCAGGCTCTTCACTTCTTCAAAATAAAATACGTGATTTGGGCGTGAGCGTGCACTGTAACAAAGCCACTACCTCAATTGAGAGTGGTGAAACTAGCCGATACCGTATGGTATTTAATGACGGCACCCACCTAGAAACAGACATGATTTTGTTTTCAGCGGGCATCCGGCCTTCGGATACGCTTGCCAGAGAATTCGATATTGCCGTTGGCGAGCGCGGCGGTATTGTTATTGACGATCATTGCATGACCTCAGACTCCAATATTTATGCCATTGGTGAATGTGCCTTGTGGCAAAACAGAATTTTTGGCTTGGTTGCACCGGGCTACACTATGGCTAGAGCCGCTGTGGGTCATATTTTAGGTGAAGGCGGGCGCTTTAGCGGCGCAGATATGAGTACTAAGTTAAAATTGATGGGACTGGAAGTTGGTTCTATAGGCGATGCGCATGCAAACACTTCAGGTGCACAGGTATACACCTACGAAAATCAACCTCAAGGCATTTACAAAAAAATTGTGATTGAGCCCAGTCAAAACAAGCTAATTGGTGCAGTTTTAGTGGGTGATACATCCGACTACGATACGCTTTTGCAGTATGCACTTAATGGCATTGAGTTACCTCAATACCCTGAGAGTCTAATTTTACCCAGTAGCGGTGAAAGTGTTCAGCTAGGCGCAAGCGCACTGCCTGATACGGCGATTGTTTGTTCTTGCCATAATGTAAGCAAAGCGGACGTGATTGATTCCATAGAGGCTGGCAATTGCAGTGTTGGTGAAGTCAAATCCTGCACCAAAGCCAGTACCGGTTGCGGTGGTTGTGCATCGTTACTAAAACAACTTGTTGATAGCGAGCTTGAGAGTAGGGGGGTAGAGGTTTCTAACGATATTTGTGAACACTTTGCTTATTCAAGACAACAACTTTTTCATATTGTACAAGTTGAGCAAATCAAAGATTTTGATACCTTAGTTCAAAAGCACGGAAAGGGCTTAGGTTGCGACATTTGCAAGCCTACAGCAGCCTCGATATTTGCCTCATTGTACAACGACTTTATTCTAGAAGCGCAACACGTTGGCTTGCAAGATACTAACGATACCTTTTTGGCGAACATGCAAAAAGATGGTACTTACTCAGTAGTTCCTAGAATTCCTGCTGGTGAAGTCACGCCTGATCAACTGATTCTTATAGGTAACGTGGCTAAGCAATACAGCCTATATACAAAAGTTACTGGGGGGCAGCGCATCGATTTGTTTGGTGCTCGGGTACAAGATTTACCTAAAATTTGGGAAGCTCTGCTTGAGGGAGGTTTTGAAACCGGTCATGCATATGCAAAAGGCCTAAGAACGGTAAAATCGTGTGTTGGTAGCACTTGGTGTCGTTATGGTGTGCAAGATTCGGTGGGAGCAGCGATTGATATTGAAAATCGCTATAAGGGCGTTAGGTCTCCCCATAAACTAAAAATGGCGGTATCTGGTTGCACCCGAGAGTGTGCAGAAGCGCAAAGCAAAGATATAGGCATCATCGCTACGGATAAAGGGTATAACCTTTATGTATGTGGAAACGGTGGTATGAAACCTCGCCACGCCGACTTATTTGCTACCGACCTTGATTATACAACCTTAATTACCTATATCGACCGGATTTTAGCTTTTTACGTGCAAACTGCTGATCGGCTGCAGCGAACGTCTGTATGGATGGATAACCTAGAAGGGGGCTTAAGTTACCTTCAAGATGTGATCATAAATGACTCTCTGGGCCTCAACAAATCTCTTGAAGCTCATATGCAAACTTTGGTTGATGCTTATCAGTGCGAGTGGAAATCGGTGCTTGAGTCTCCTAGCGCACGCAAACGTTTTCGACAATTTGTAAATAGCGAGAAGGGAGACGATTATCAACTCTTTGTTGAAGAAAGAGGGCAAATGCGCCCTGCAACACAAGAAGAAAAAGCTGAAAGAATTGCCGTAAAAGAATTGGTTTAGGAGAAAATCATGTCAAATACTTATGCGCTTGACCGCAGTGATGATAGCTCAAACAATATGCATGTTGACCCGACGCAATGGCACCGGGTGTGTGAGGTGTCAGATTTAGTAATGAATTCTGGGGTATGCGCTTTGGTTAATAATATCCAGATTGCCATTTTCGCACTTGAATACTCTGATGCTCAGTTCCCAACACTTTTTGCCGTGAATAATTTTGACCCTATCGGCAAAGCTAATGTGATGTCCAGAGGAATACTTGGTTCTATAGAACAAGAGGCTGTCGTTGCCTCACCGCTTTATAAACATCATTTTAAGTTGAACTCTGGGCAATGTGTACAAATGCCGGAAGTGTCATTAATGACCTACCAAATTCGATGTGATCAAAGCGATGTATATGTAGCCTTGCCAGACTCCGCGCTTACCAGCGCAATATCGCAAAAAAGCTAAATACATGACGCATACCAGTGTTAGCAAGTTGCAAGTTACCGATACACAGATTAAGACTACATGTCCATACTGCGGTGTTGGTTGCGGAATAACGGTAGACAAACAAATACGTGTTAGCGCCGATTTGACGAATGAAGGCACAGTATCTGAAACCGTCTCCCAAGAGCAGCTCAGCACCCTAATAGGTGATATAAATCATCCTGCCAACAGCGGTAAGTTATGTGTAAAGGGTACGCATTTATTAGAAACCAATGGCCCACAAGGCCGACTTGAATACCCACACATTAACGGAGAAAGAGTCAGTTGGAACAAGGCCTTAGATGAAGTCGCAACTAGCATGCGCGCGGCGATTGATGAACATGGTCCAGATTCGATAGCATTTTACCTATCTGGCCAACTACTTACCGAAGACTATTATGTAGCAAACAAGCTCTTAAAAGGCTTTGTGGGTAGCGCAAACGTGGATACTAATTCACGTCTTTGTATGTCATCGGCGGTGGCAGCCTACAAACGTGCATTCGGGGCAGATACAGTGCCTTGTTGCTACGAAGATTTATCACACAGCGATTTAATTGTGTTTGTCGGTTCAAATGCGGCTTGGACGCACCCGGTTTTGTATCAACAAATAAAAGATGCGAAAAAACAAAACACCAAGATGCAAACGGTATGCATTGATCCCCGCAACACTGCTACCGCAGGCGAAAGTGATATCCACTTGTCTATTCGCCCAGGCAGTGATGCATACTTATTTAATGGCTTGCTGCATTTTTTGGCGAACAATGATGCACTTAATCACCGTTATATTGATGTGCATACACAAGGTTTTGCAGAGGCTTTGCAAAATACTTCGAATGCTGATGTAGCGAGTGTGGCTAAGCAATGTGATGTCTCAGAAGCTCTTCTTAAGCGCTTTTACGCATTATTTGCCAATGCGGAATCCGCAATTTCTTTTTATTCAATGGGCATTAATCAATCGAGTTCAGGCGTAGACAAAGCGAACAGCATAATTAACTGTCATTTGGCCACAGGAAAAATCGGTAAATTAGGCAGCGGGCCTTTTTCAATTACCGGGCAACCAAACGCTATGGGCGGCAGGGAAGTGGGCGGCCTTGCGAATATGTTGGCGGCGCACATGGATATCGAAAACCCAGAGCACCGTAATATTGTAAAGGAGTTTTGGCAGGCTCCGAATATGGTCACTCAAGCCGGTTACAAAGCGGTAGATATGTTTGAGCAGATTACCAATGGCACAATTAAATTTATTTGGATTATGGGCACTAACCCCGTTGTGAGTATGCCAAACCGCAATGCAATAGAAAAAGCATTGGCTGTATGTCCAACCGTTGTGATAAGTGAAGTTGTCAACAACAACGATACACTCCCTTTTGCCAATATTACGTTGCCGGCATGTGGTTGGTCTGAAAAAGACGGCACTGTAACAAATTCTGAGCGCACAATATCACGACAAAGAGCATTAATAAGCCCGCATAAAGCCGCGATGCCAGATTGGAAAATAATAAGTGAAGTGGCTAAACGCTTAGGATTTGCTGAGGCTTTCGCATATGAAGATGCAGCAGAAATCTTTTGTGAACACGCTGCACTAACCGGTTTTAAAAACCAAGGCCGTCGAGATTTAGATTTAAGTGCTTTAGCATCGCTTACAAAGGCACAATACGATGCCATGGCTCCAATACAATGGCCGGTCACTGAGCAGTCGCCCATGGGCACAAAGAGGATGTTCACAGATGCTAAATTTTTTACTGCATCGGGCAGGGCAAACTTTATTCCTATTATTCCTCGCCAGGCACTGCAAATCACAAGTGAGCAATATCCGCTTGTATTAAATACCGGGCGAATGCGCGACCAATGGCATACGATGACCCGCACAGGCAAGGCTGCGAAGCTGCATCAACATACGCAGCAAGCCTATGTGTATATGAATCCTTTTGATGCTGCTGCAAACAAGGTAGGCGATGACGATTTAGTGGCGCTCGCAAGCAGTGTTAATCCTGCTACTTTAGCACGACCCATTATTTTACCTGTAAAAATTGACAACAAGCAGCGCCCAGGTGAGCTCTTTTGTCCGATTCATTGGAGTAAAACGGCCAGCTCGCATGTAAATTTGGCGGCTTTGTTTACCAATGCTGTAGACCCAATATCGGGGCAACCTGAATTAAAACATGCTGCAGTGTCGGTATCTCCATTAACGCCAAATATGCAAGGAACGCTATTTTCAAAAGACCAAATATCGCCGCAGTTATTGAATGAAGTGTGCGACTACTATGTGGAAATGATGCTAGAAAATGCGTGGGTGTATCGTCTCGCTATATTTCAGCAAAGCGTCTGGGCTATAGAAAAAGGAATCGAAAACATACATCAGTGGCAGGCAACTCTTAGCAATAAACTGCTACTGCAACATGAAATTTATACTGGCGATAATCACGCTCAAAAGCCGCCATATTCAAAACAAAGCAGTTTTACACTTAGCTGTTTAGCATTAAAACAAGCAAAAGTAGATTATTTTTGGCAACTAGCCACAGCTTTACCTACAAGCCAAGACGATTGGCTGAACCACCTCTTTAAGCAAGACTGTATAGACAATAGCGACCTCCATAAATTAATGCATGGTGAAGTCGATAGTAGTTTTGCCCAAGGCAAGCGCATATGCAGTTGTTATCAGGTACACGAAAGCCCCATCATTGAAGCTATAAAAGAAGGGATAGACAGCGTTCAGCGTTTAGGTGAACGCTTAAAATGTGGTACTAAATGCGGATCGTGTAAATCGGAGTTGAGCCAATTGATTACTCAACACCGCACTCAAACATTCAATAGCGAAAGCATTGAAATCACCGTGGAGATGTAAGTGTATGAGCATACTGTTTTTCGAAAGATTAAATGCCTCATCAAACATAATAAAAAGTTTCAACACTACTTTTAGGCGCATTACTTCCAAGCTTTCGCCGCTTAAAAAAGCCACGAGGATTTACGATGCTCTTTTAGATACCGGAAAAGACAGTGCCCAAGCGCCTTCGAAGCAAGGTTATGTTGTATTAGTAGGTGCCGGCCCAGGCGATCCAGAATTGCTTACTATCAAAGGGTTAAAAGCGCTTGGCCGAGCCGATGTTGTTTTGTTTGATTGGTTAGTGAGTAAAGACGTATTGGCGCTAATTCCTAAAACGACCAAAATAGAGTTTGTGGGTAAACGAGCAGGTAAACACTCCGTGCCTCAAAACCAAATTTGTGCACGTATGGTCGAATTAGCCCAACAGGGAAATTACGTTGTGCGCCTCAAAGGTGGTGACCCAGCCGTGTTTGCGCGCACCGCAGAAGAAACCGATGCCCTTGCAGCGCATAATATTCCGTGCAGCATTATTCCAGGCATTACCGCTGCAAGTGGTGCATCTGCCACCAGTGGTATCCCTCTGACGCATCGAGAATGTGCAAACTCGTTGCGCTTTGTTACCGCAACAATGAAATCCTCACAAGAACAGCCACACTGGCAAAATTTAGCGCAGTCACTTTCGTATCAAACATTGGTTTTTTATATGGGCTTGGGGCGTTTAAATATGATCACTGAACAGTTGATTGCCCATGGCGCAGCAAAAGACACACCCATTGCACTTATCGACAATGCAACTAATCCTGATCAAATTGTTTTGCAGGGATGTTTATCAAGCATTCACGACAAAGTAAAAAAGGCTTCACTTGCTGGCCCTGCTCTAATTATCGTAGGAGAGGTTGTAAATAAGCGGGCAAAGGTTGTCGATTTTCAACATGCAAATATTGCTTCCCTTAATGCCCATACAGATCACAAGTGCTATGGGTGAATTTGTCCATTCTGATGTGCTTGAGTTTGCTAGCTATTTGCAAATTGTAGGGCGTGGCCAAAATACAGGGAAAACCCTAACACAAGCGCAAGCGCACCGGGCTATGCAACTGTTGTTGAATCAACAGATACGTCCTGAGCAAGAGGGTGCTTTTTTGATGTTGCTACGAGTTCGTGAAGAAAGCGTGGATGAAATCGCTGGTTTTACTCAAGCGTGCAGAGAGACACTCCCCTCTGGAGTCAGAGATTTATCGGTCGATTTAGATGTGGGGGCATACGCCGGTAAACGCAGGCAGTTACCTTGGTTTTTGCTGGCGTTGGCAACATTGGCGCAACTTGGGGTAAAAATCATGTTGCATAGCAGCCAAGAGCCTCAGTCAAAAAGACTTTATGCTGAACATGCACTTTCGCAATTTGACGTATACCCCTCTACAGATTTCGCAGATGCTAAGCAAAGGCTAAAGCGAACAAATTTCTGTTTCATGGATTTATCGACTTTGCATCCTAAGTTACATCGACTTATTCAGTTAAGAGAGGTATTTGGTTTACGAAGTTGTGCGAATACTTTAGCTCGGCTGTTAAATCCCAGTGCGGCAGAATATTCACTACAGGGAGTCCACCATAAACATGTTGACCAAAGACATATGCTGGTTTCACAGCGTTTACTTGACACAAATACCTTATGCTTTAGAGGAGAGGGCGGCGAGCCTGAATACAAAGCAAACGCCGATACTCAACTTTGTATCAATCGCTTGGGCGAGACAAAAGCGCTGCACATCCAAAGCGTGGCGAGATGGCCGCTAAAAGACCGAGAGTTTGACATTAACAGTATGAAAAAGCTCTTTAAAGGCACAGCCCTGCACCCTTATGGTGAAAGTGCGGTGGTAGGTACTTTAGCGCTCATTCTAATTTTAATGAAAGAAGCATCGCCTGAATCTGCTACTAACACTGCTAAAGCCATGTGGGATGGGCGTAAACCGAATCTCTTCTTTGTTTAGGCAAAAAATTATGAGTCCTGCTGACTATTGGCTTGCTCTTTGCTCCTAACAGCATATGCCAAACGCATCTGAACAAACAATACTAAACATACTGCTTATTGACGACAATACCGAGCGCGCTCAAGCGATATCGGCTGCGCTTGATTTGTCACGCTATCGCGTTGCTCACTTAGTGAGTTCTGGTACTTCTTTGCTCAAACAAGTGGATGAGCTCAAACCCGATATGATTGTCATGGATATTGAATCTCCCGATCGGGATGTACTTGACAGTTTGCACCTGTTGTCGAGTGTTAACCCCAAACCCATTGTTATGTTTGCTGAGACTCAAGACTCCGCTACCATTACCCGCTCGGTAAAATCTGGCGTTAGCGCATATGTGACTGGTGAGATTGACCCGATCCGCGTGCGCTCTATTCTGGATGCAGCAGTTGCAAGATTTGAAGAGTTTCAGGCGGTTAAGTCTGAATTACAAAGCACCCAACAAGCGTTAGCGTCTCGGAAAGTCATCGATCAGGCAAAGCGCTTACTCATGCAAAAACAAAAACTGAGTGAAGAAGCAGCGTTTTCATCCATGCGAAAAATGGCCATGGACTCAGGACAAAAGCTTGATCAGATTGCAGCCTCACTTATCAATATTCTTAAAAATTTACCTTAGGTTATGTTATGACTCAAACGATGCTTTCTCGAACGATTAACCTGGGGTATGTACAACTTACTGATTCAGCACCGTTGTTAATGGCAAAAAAACTCGGTTTTTTTGAACGCTACGGATTAGATGTATGTTTGCATCCGCAACCCTCATGGTCGACTCTACGGGACCGCCTTGACGCAGGAATACTCGACGCAGCACAACTACTAGCCCCGATGCCTTTAGCTAATCAGCTAGGACTAAGCGGGTCTCAGCAAGCGCTGTTGGCTCCTATCATTCTGAGTCAAAATGGCAATGGCTTAACGCTCTCTAATGCCTTGATAGAAGAAATTAAAACCTGCAACGGATTAAGCCAAATAGACTTTCCTTTATCGGCCTCTTTTTTAAAGGCCGTTATTGCTCAGCGGAAAGCTAAAGGATTAAAACCACTGACTCTCGCCAGTGTCTTTCATTATAGTTGTCATCGATATCAAGTATTGGACTGGTTGTCTGAAGGCGGGGTCGCACTTGGTGATATTTGTTTAGTGATAACGCCCCCTGCGATGATGGCTGAAAGCTTAGAGTCTGGCGTGATAGATGGTTTTTGTGCTGGTGGTCCATATAATGCTAAATCGGTTCGCGAAAAGCGAGGGCAAACCGTGCTTACCTCCTTCGATATTTGGGAAGATAAACTGGAAAAAGTACTTGGCGTGACACACGGTTTTTATCACAAACATTCAGATACCGTATTGTCGCTTTGTGCGAGCATTCTTGACGCGTGTGAGTGGTTACGTAATATCCCCAACCGTTTTGAAGCTGCTCGTTATCTAGCGCAACCTGATGTCCTGAATCAAAGGCTCGATGTAATTGCACCCTCTTTACTTGGTAGTTGTTTGACATTTTGCCATGGAGAGCCACGACATATTCCTCACTACAATCGCTTTTCGTCATTGTTTTCAAGTCACAGTGAGGGGCGATATGCAGTAAACAACCCGACTCAAGAACAGGCCCAATGGCTGCTAACCAAAATGTGCACTTACGATCAATTTCCCCAATTAAGCAAATCTCAATCAGAAGAAGTAGCGCAGAGCGCATTTAGGAGCGATATTTTTGCTCAGGTTTTAATGCTACGACAACAACAACGATAGCCAATACAATGCACATGTTAGGTGCACGTCGTTTCAATATTGCACTTTTTGTACTCATTCTACCTTAAATAATTACGTTAAAATAAAGTTAAGCTTCTGATTTTTATAATAAAACAAACATGGCATTGAAAATGCTAAGAAGACAGTAAGTGATAAAGAAATCACTAATTATAAAATAATAGTTTTTACACACAATTAGATAGTTTTTCATGCACTGGCGCATGAATTCGGCAAAGTAGCCCATGCAATTACGACTATAAATCGTAAGAGTGTGGGTTTTTTTTTGGAAAACGGAGCATCAAAATGAAAACAAGCGGCCTTACTAACATCGTTCTTTTAATGAAAAGAGCATCAATGATTGCGATAACAAGCGTTGTGCTAATGGGGCCACCTTCAATGGCGATGGCCGAGGTCGGGTATGCTGAGAAAGAAGAGTTGAAATTCGGTTTTATTAAGCTAACCGATATGGCGCCTTTGGCAATTGCTTATGAAAAGGGCTATTTCGAGGACGAAGGTTTATACGTCACGTTAGAGGCGCAAGCGAATTGGAAGGTCTTACTCGACAGAGTAATTGACGGTCAATTGGACGGTGCGCACATGCTTGCTGGGCAGCCGCTTGGTGCAACTATTGGTTATGGCACAAAAGCGCACATAATCACCGCTTTTAGCATGGATTTAAATGGCAACGGCATTACCGTGTCGAATCAACTTTGGGACGAGATGCAAGAGTATGTCCCCAGAGAAAATGGAAAAGCCGTGTTGCCAATAAAAGCTGATTATTTGAAGCCTGTTGTGGATAAACGTATCGCTGAGGGTAAAGCCTTTAAAATGGGTATGGTATTTCCGGTGTCGACTCACAATTATGAATTACGCTATTGGTTGGCCTCAGGAGGGATTCACCCGGGTTTTTATGCGCCTCATAAAGGGGATACAAGCGGCCAGATCGATGCACAAGCGCAACTATCTGTTACGCCGCCACCACAAATGCCAGCAACCATGGAAGCAGGCACTATAGAGGGCTATTGCGTGGGTGAACCTTGGAATCAGCAGGCGGTATTCAAAGGAATTGGTGTTCCGGTTATTACTGACTATGAAATTTGGAAAAACAACCCAGAAAAAGTATTCGGTGTGAGTAATGAGTGGGCACAGACTAATCCAAATACCCATATTCGCGTGGTGAAAGCGATGATACGTGCGGCAATTTGGCTCGATGAAAACAACAATGCGAATCGTCCCGAGGCAGTAAAAATTCTTGCTCAGAGTAATTATGTAGGAGCTGATGTGGAGGTTATTGCAAATTCCATGACTGGCACCTTTGAATATGAAAAAGGGGATGTTAGAGAAGTTCCTGATTTTAATGTGTTCTTTCGCCATCATGCGACTTATCCCTTTTACAGCGACGCAATTTGGTACTTAACGCAAATGCGCAGGTGGGGACAAATCGCCGAGCCAAAAAGTGATGATTGGTTTATTGAGACCGCTAAAAAGGTGTATCGACCAGACGTTTATGCACAAGCTGCCATGGCACTTATTGAAGAAGGTAAAGTGCAAGCCTCTCAGTTTCCTGACTTTGCTACTGAAACCGGCTTTAAAGCACCGCAAAGTGAATTTATCGACAATATTACTTACGACGGTACAAAGCCTAACGAATATTTAGAAAAATTTGATATTGGCTTAAAAGCTGAGCAAGTCCTTTAAGCTGAGCAAAACCTAGACTAGGAGAAGCAAATGACACAGGCGAGTACGACAAAATCCCTGCACGGATATACAAAGAAAGGCTTTGCGATGAATGTCATCTCTAAGATAAGTGACTTTGTAAAAGCACAAGAGGCAGCAAATATATTGCTGCCGATTTTAGGCCTAGTGTTGTTTTTAATGCTTTGGTCGGCAGTCGCTAGCCGCATAGATACCTCTCTAGGCAAGTTTCCAGGACCTGCGCAAGTGTGGGAACAATCGGTGGCATTGTATGACGAACATCAAGCCCAACAAGATAAAGCAGAAGCCTTTTACGAACGCCAGCACCAACGTAACGCTGAACGAATCGCAAAGGATCCCAATTATGTGGCAAAAATTCGCGATTTTACGGGTGCCCCCACATTTTTTGAACAAATTTGGACTAGCCTTTATACCGTAACGATTGGTTTCTTATTAGCCGCAGTTGTTGCTGTGCCCTTAGGCATTGTATGTGGCTTGAGCCGCAGCGCTTATGCCGCGATAAATCCTCTTGTGCAACTATTTAAGCCCATTTCACCGCTTGCATGGTTACCCTTAGTCACCATGGTGGTTAGCGCGGTATACATTAGCGACGACCCGATGTTTGCAAAGTCTTTTGTCATCTCGGCATTCACAGTGTCTTTATGCTGCTTATGGCCCACGTTAATTAACACTGCCGTGGGCGTATCGAGTATCAACAATGACCTGATAAATGTGAGCAAAGTACTGCGTTTAAGTACTTTAAAGCACATTACTAAAATTGTGCTTCCTTCAAGCATTCCAATGATATTCACTGGCCTAAGGCTTAGCTTAGGTATTGGTTGGATGGTGTTGATCGCCGCTGAAATGCTGGCGCAAAACCCGGGCCTTGGTAAGTTTGTGTGGGATGAGTTTCAAAACGGAAGTTCGCAATCATTGGCGCGAATTATGGTTGCGGTCATCACGATTGGTGTCATTGGCTTGTTTTTGGACCAATTGATGCTAGCACTACAAAAATCAGTGAGTTGGGATAAATCACAGAATGTACGTTAGTTCTTGTTTTCATTGTGTATAAAAAGGATACATAACATGACACCTAAAAAATATTTGGAATTGTCGCAGATAGGCATTGATTTCCCTACACCTAAAGGCCCCTTTACTGCCCTTAAAAATGTGAATTTGTGCATAAATAAAGGTGAGTTTGTCTCATTGATTGGTCACTCAGGTTGCGGCAAATCAACCGTTTTAAACATTGTTGCGGGCTTATATCAGGCTACACTTGGTGGTGTTTTACTTGAAAACCAAGAAGTGAATGAGCCCGGTCCCGAACGAGCCGTGGTATTTCAAAACCACTCTTTGTTGCCGTGGCTATCGGTATACAAAAATGTAGAGCTTGCGGTTAAACAAACTCGCGGTAGCCGCAATAAAGCCGAAATCAAACAATGGGTGGAGCATAACTTAGATTTAGTGCAAATGACCCATGCACGTGACAAGTTGCCTTCAGAAATATCGGGTGGTATGAAGCAGCGTGTGGGTATCGCAAGAGCACTCTCGATGGAGCCAAAAGTGTTGTTAATGGATGAGCCTTTTGGTGCACTCGATGCTCTCACTCGTGCTCACTTGCAAGATTCGGTGATGGAAATCCATGCGTCACTTGGCAATACCGTCATTATGATCACGCATGATGTTGATGAGGCTGTATTGCTTTCTGACCGTATTGTGATGATGACAAATGGTCCAGAAGCGACCGTAGGTGAAATCTTAAATATTGATCTTGAAAGACCCAGAGACCGCTTACAACTTGCCGATAACCCTCAGTATAATGCGTATCGCCACGATGTACTGCGATTCTTGTATGAAAAACAAAGAAAGGTTGAATCGGTAAAAAAGCCTAAAGCCTTAAGCGAGAGCTCAAAAGACCAAGCACACAAAATAAACGCTGCATAAGCACGTCACTTTTCATTAATTTGTTAAATGTCGCTATGCCCATTTTACCGGGTAGGGCGCTTTATATTCAAAATTTCGTTATTACTGCCATGTTAAGGGAACACTATGAAAGCAATACATCACAAAAAACTATGCCGAACCATGAGTTCAGTCTGCGTGATAAGCGCTCTGACTACGTCTGCTTTATTTGTGCCAAATGCGTTTGCACAAAGCAGCAAAGTATACGATGCGATAAGCTCTGGTAAGGTATTTGCAAACTTTAGATTGCGTTATGAGGGCGTATCTCAAGACAATAATCTAAAGGATGCAAATGCGCTTACTTTTAGAACGCGCCTTGGTTACACCTCTGCTGATTTAGAAGGGTTTTCTTTTACCGTTGAGCTAGAGGACAATCGCATCGCGATGGGAGTAGGGGATTATTCGGTAGGTCCAAGTGGATATAACCCGGGTATTTATTCGGTTATCGCTGACCCAGAGTTCACGGAGTTAGACCAAGGCTTTTTGCAATATAGAAAAGACGGCTTAACTGCGAAGTTAGGTCGTCAGGTGATTGCACTGGATAATCATCGATTTGTAGGTCACGTTGGTTGGCGACAAGATAGGCAAACCTTTGATGCCGCTACGTTAATGTATAGCGTCAATAAAGACTTAAAATTGCAATATAGTTACATAGACCAGCGCAATCGTATCTTTGGTGAAGATGCTGATATTGACTCTAAAGACCATTTATTCAACGCAGCATATCAAACTGACTTGGGTAAGCTTGTTGCCTATGCCTATTTACTCGAAACCGACAACGAAATAGATAATGGTCTCGATACCTATGGCGTGAGCTTTAAAGGTGCAAAAGCATTTGATGCGACCAAGCTTATTTATAATCTTGAGTATGCGACACAGAGTTCACAAACTGGTGCGAGTGATTTCGACGCGGACTATATATTAGCTGAGGTTGGAGCAACTTTCTCAGGAATTACGGCCAAGCTTGGCTACGAGGTACTTGGTTCAGATGATGGACAATACGGTTTTTCAACACCTTTGGCGACCTTGCATAAATTTAATGGTTGGTCAGATCAATTCCTAGCGACTCCCGCGACAGGTTTAGTCGATACTAGCTTTTCGTTGTCAGGAAAGGTTTTCGGTGGAAAGTGGTTGGCTGTTTATCATGATTTTAAAGCAGATGAGAGCACCGAAACACTGGATAAGTACGGAACTGAGATCAATATACAATATGTGACTACCGTGGCAAAGCATTATGAAGTTGCCGTCAAATATGCAGATTATTCAGCTGATGATTTTAAAGTTGATACTGAAAAAGTATGGCTATGGGTAAGCACCAAGTTCTAAGGCAATAACCTTAAAACTGATAGTTTTGGTAAGCACGCTCTCATTCATTATTGTTACGTGAAAGTAGCTTGATAAAGTCCTCATTGTTGAGGGCTTTACTCCACAAAAAACCTTGACCTAGCTGGCAGTTCATAGCGCATAAGCTATTGGCAATAGTGTCAGATTCAACGCCCTCAGCAATGACTTCCATGTTCAGATTCTTTGCCATGGCAATAATGGTTTCAACAATTGCAAGGTCTTCAGAAGACTGCTCAATTTGACTCACAAAGCTGCGGTCGATTTTTAAAATATCGATTCGGCTTTTGTGCAGGTAGGCTAAGTTAGAAAAACCTGTGCCAAAATCATCGAGCGCAAGTTTAACGTTCAAATTGGTTATGGCTGCAATGTTATCGTGTAATTTGTTTTGCATATCAAACAGCATTGACTCGGTAAGCTCAAGGACTAAAAACTTGCCCTCTAGTTGGTGTTTATCCAATGCTCTTTTTACTTTCTCAACAAAATTTCCTCTATTGAATTGAATAGCCGATACATTTACCGCTACACGCAGACCAGAAAATCCCATTTTGTGCCAGTGTTTACAGGCTTTTACCGCTTCATCTAATACCCAATTTCCAATCGCTTCTATATTGCCAGATTGTTCCGCGATAGGGATAAATTCAGCAGGACCAATACTGCCTAGCTCTGGATGTTCCCATCGCAACAAGGCTTCAGCCGAGCATATTTCACCAGTTTTCATATTTTGCGTACTTTGAAAATGAAGCTTAAATTCATCATTTGCTAATGCACGGCGCAATGCTTGTAATATCGTCAGTTGTCGCGAGCTGTCGCTGTTCATGCTCTCGGTAAAATAGTGATAGCTATTTCTGCCAGCTTCTTTGGTAGCATACATCGCTAAATCGGCTTTTTGATAAAGTTGAGAGAAATTGCTGGCATCCCTTGGCGCGATTGAAATACCAATGGAAACAGTCAATACAACTTGATGATTCTCTAAGGAAATGGGTTGTGAAATAACGTTCAGTAGCTTTTCTGCGAGCGCTGAATGATTTGGTTTTGAGGTGTTATGCTCATGCATAGCAAGTACAACAAATTCGTCCCCGCCTAGTCTAAAGGCGGCATCGGTCTCTCGAAGTGAACGTGACAGACGCTTTGCCACACATTTTAACACTTCGTCACCTGCTGCATGACCGTAGGTGTCGTTTACAGTTTTAAAATTATCTAAATCAACAAAAAGTAATGAGGTCTCAAAGCCTTCTCTTGCGCCAATTTTGATACGATCAGCAAACAAGCTTTGCGCTAATACGCGGTTTGGAAGACCCGTTAGCGGGTCATGGTTTTGTAGCCTTATAATTTCTTTTTTAGACTGTTTTACTTTGTAGTTTTCTGAGCCTAATTCTGCAAGCAACTTGTGTATGCTTACCGCCGCTAAATAAACACTCAATGTGACCATGAGCAATATGATTATAAGAACAATAGCCGAGTTTAAATTTGAGACTCCCACCGCGTGTGTATGCAACCCATACTCATTCACTAATCCTATACAGAGCATATTTATTGCCACAAAAACAAACAAGCCAATAGCTAACCTTACACTTGAAATAAGCACGGCAAAAATTAAAAAACCAGGAAAGGCGAGAACGGCTTCGTCAAACAGACCTTCGTAGCGCCACATAAAATAGCAGGTCATGACAGTCGCGGTAATCAAAAAGGCCGAGGTGCCTAATTTAGTGTCTTTGTGTTTGGCAAGGAGGTAACAACCGATAAATAACACCAAACCAATGCATAAGGAGATCACAGTGGTGATTGTCTGTGTGCTGGTGAAATAACCAATCAGTAATAAAATACACAAACTGACGCAAACAACCACCCGCTTAAACATTGCCAACTGAAAATGCATAAGCGGTTTACTGTTTGCGTTATTGTCGAGCTTAACCTCGCGTAGCAGGTCTGTTAACCAATTTTTGATAGACACACGCATAACTTTTGTAAAATGTTCCTTGGAGATTATGATTTAACGTCTATTATTGCAAGAATACTTCGCTTTTATCACTGCCTTGGATGAAGCCACTTCGTATGTTGTTTACATTAACTAAACACGAAAGCACAACTATTGTGGTGACCCAAAAGCCAAGTCAGTTTTAATTATAGCCCGCTTTTGCTAGAGTTAGCGCATTAAACTAAAGGGATAAACGCGTGTCTGAAGAGCAAGTGCTATATGAACAATTTTCCAATGTTTTAAACCAACATAAAGTGGTGGTAGATGCCGCCGAAATCCACGGTATGATTTGCGGAATGCTGGCAGGTGGTATGAGTGTAGACGACCAAAGTTGGTTGGAAGCCTTAGCTGATATGGTTAATCAAGGCGATGAGTTTGGTGCTGAGTTAAAAGACGTCATAGTAAAGGTCTATAACCAAGTGTGTCAGCAATATATTGAAGCCGACTTTGCCCTTAAAATGTGTTTGCCCGACGACGCCTCTCCTATAAACGAGCGTGGACTTGCCCTGATGCAATGGGTACAAGGGTTTATGCTTGGTTTTGGTTTGCATCAAGCGGACTTAACAAAGTGCTCAGATGATGTAAAAGAAGCCCTTGAGGACTTTTCTCAAATTGCGCGCATGGACGAACAAATGACCGAAGACGAGGAATCAGAGCAGGCCTTTTTTGAAGTGGTTGAATATGTGCGTATTAGCGCCATGCTTTGTTTTAACGAGCTCGGTAAGTCGTTACTAGATAGCAGACAACAACCGCCGGTGGTTCATTAATGACACCCACCACCTTTGAAGCGCGCAGGCAACAACTGATGGCGCAGTGCGCACCCTCCAGTATTGTTATTTTGCCGGCAGCAAGCCAAGTTACGCGCAGCAACGACACCGAATACCCATTTAGACAAGACAGTGACTTTTGGTATTTAACGGGTTTTAATGAGCCAGAAGCGTTTTTGATTTTGTCTAACGCCATTGTGAGTAATAACCCAAAGCCAAACTCTGAAAACGTCTCTATTTTGTTTTTGCAGCCCAAAGACCCGCACGCTGAAGTATGGCACGGCCGCCGCTTAGGGGAAGAGGCTGCGCCAAGTAAATTGAGTATTGATGAAGCCTACAGCATAGAAAGTATTGAAGACTTATTGCCCGATTTACTCAACGGCCACGACAACTTATATTTTTGCTTAGGGAAATACCCAGAAGCCGATGGCATTGTGCAAACTGCCATAGCAAATTGCAAAGCCGCGCCAAAACAAGCGATGATTGCTCCACCTACGCTTATTGATGTTTCTCCGATGGTGCACGAGATGCGCCGAATAAAATCATCAGACGAATTACAGGTCATGGCAGAGGCAGCAAGTATTTCGGCAGATGCACATAAACGTGCTATGCGCTTTGTGCGCCCGGGGGTATTTGAGTATCAGTTAGAGGCCCAATTGCATCATGAATTCGCCATGCGCGGCGCAAAATACCCGGCCTACGGCACCATAGTAGGTAGTGGGAATAACGCCTGCATTCTCCATTACACTGAAAATAGCGACCAGATTGAAGACGGTGACTTAGTGTTAATCGATGCTGGCTGCGAACTTGAAGGATATGCGGCTGATATTACCCGCACTTTCCCTTCAAATGGTCGTTTTTCGCCCGCCCAAAAAGCCTTGTATCAGCTTGTATTAGATTCACAACTCGCGGCATTAGCTCAATTGACTCCCGGCAATACTATTGCCGATGGTATGCAAGCTTGTGTGAAAGTAATAGTTGCTGGCTTAATAGAGCTAGGAATATTGCAAGGTGAGTTAGAGGAGTTAATTGAGCAAGAAGCGTGGCGCCCTTACTTCATGCATGGGCTAGGTCATTATTTAGGGCTCGATGTACACGACGTAGGCATTTACAAAGTCGATGGACAAGATATTGCGCTTGAGCCTGGCGTGGTGATAACCGTTGAGCCGGGTTTATACATCAGCGAAGCTAGCGACGCGCCAAAGAAGTATCGCGGTATAGGGATTCGCATAGAAGATGATATTGTGATCACAGAATCAGGTCACGACATCTTAACCCATGGCGTACCAAAAACCATTGAGGAAATTGAGGAGTGGATGGCCGGTGGCAACAGCCTATGACGTGGTAATTGCTGGCGGTGGCGTGGTTGGCTGCGCGGCGGCGCTTGCGCTTTCAAATATCGAGGGTCTTAATGTTGCGGTCATCGAAAGTCACCCGCCAGAGCAGAGCGATATTCATCCTAGCTTTGACGCCCGAGTAATTGCGCTTGCCCATGAATCTTTAGCTCACTTGCGCTCGTGGCATTTTGACATTGATGCGTTGCCGGGCGGAAGTATTGAACAAATTCATGTGTCTGATCGCAAGCACCTTGGCCAAGTGATACTGAACGCTTCTGATGTAAAGGTTTCAGAGCTTGGTAAGGTAGTGCGCCTAGAGAGCTTAGGCTTAAATTTATATAAAGCCTTAAAACACACATCCGTCGACTACTTCACGCCAGAAGCAGTGCAGTCGGTCACTCGCACACAAGAGCATGTTGTAGTAAATACCCAAGAGCGAGAGCTTCGCGCCCAGCTTCTGGTAATTGCGGAGGGAGCTGATTCAACAACCAAGCAATTGGTGCATATCAATACTGAACACGAAGACTATGAACAAAGCGCTATTATCACCAATGTGAGTATGCAGCTCCCGCACCAAAATTGTGCCTTTGAGCGCTTTAGTAAATATGGCCCCATTGCACTTTTACCTATGGCAAGTGGCGATAAGACCGATGCAGGGAAGCTTATGTCGCTCGTATGGACGTGCAGAAGCGAAGACGCACCCGCTTTGCTTGCTTTATCTGAGCAGGCGTTTATAGATAAGCTACAGCCCCTCTTTGGTAGTCGCTTAGGGCGAATTGAGTCGATAAAGCCACGTTTTGCTTATCCGCTAATATTGAAACAAAGCGAACAATTTACCTCGCACCGATGCATTTGCATTGGCAATGCGGCGCAAAGCCTGCATCCTATTGCGGGTCAGGGCTTTAATTTAGGTGTGCGCGATATTCAAGACTTGTTGCAAACAATTAAAACAGACTTTACAAACACGCCGGCTGCAGAGAAAAAGGACGCAGGTAGCTTTGCTATTAATCAAGCTTATAAAAAAGCGCGTATACAAGATAAACAAGCCACCATTGGCGCAACTGATATGTTGGTTAGGACCTTTTCAAATCATTATGCGCCTATGGTTTTGGGGCGCAGCAAAGCGCTTGTTGCGCTAAATGCATTGGCACCACTTAAGGCACAATTTGCTAAATTTGCGATGGGGAAGCGATAACGCGTGGCAACACCAACACATAAAAAGTCATTAATTACCCAAGCCGATGTTGTTATTGTTGGCGCTGGCATTGTAGGACAAACCTTGGCGTTAGCGTTGGCACAACAAGTCAATACAAAGGCTTTAAAAGTGGCAGTGATAGACGCACAAAGCTCCCTCGAACTGGAATCAACTGAGGCTGATGTATTCTCGCCACGAGTTAGTGCGATTAGCGCAGCGAGTCAGTCGGCGTTTGAGAGTGTTGGCGCGTGGGAACATATTGAACGTATGCAGCCGTACTCTAGCATGCAGGTGTGGGAGCAAGATGGTTTTGGCGCAATAGACTTTAGTGCTGAGGAAATTCATTTGGCCGCGCTTGGTCATATTATCGAAAACAATCAAATTACTCATGGCTTGTATCAGGCCACAAAAGCTCACGAAAATATTCAGGTCTTGCTTGGCAGTGCCATTGAGCAAATGCAGTACATCGACAACTCCTATCAATTGCAACTTGAAAACGGCAGTATAGTCATTGCAAAGCTCTTAGTGGGTGCCGATGGCGCAAATTCATTTGTGAAAGCCCAGCTTGGCTTTGCTCAAACTTTCTGGGATTACGACCACACCGCCATTGTCGCGAATGTGCATACCCAAAATGCGCATGAGCAAACAGCCCGCCAAGCCTTTACGCCCGCAGGGCCATTAGCCTTTCTACCGCTTAGTGACCAGCAGCAATGCTCCATTGTATGGTCGCAAGATACCGAAGCTGCCAAGACTTTGTTAGCGATGCCAGATGGCGATTTTTGTAAAGCCCTCGGCGTTGCTATTGATATGCAGCTAGGACCTTGTGAACTGACCACTCAGCGCTTTAGTTATCCGCTTCGTATGCGTTATGCCAAACAATGGGTAGACGAGTCGGTAGCCCTTATTGGGGATGCGGCGCACACTATTCATCCACTGGCTGGGCAAGGCGCGAATTTGGGTATTGGCGATGCCATGGCCTTGGCACAAAACATTGAGCAGAGCCTTGCTGACAATAAGCCCTTTAATAGCAAGCAGTCTCTTAGAAAATACGAACGCCATCGTAAAGCTGAGGCGCAAAAGGTCATTGCAAGTATGGAGGGCTTTAAACAGCTTTTTAGTGGCAATGACCCCATCAAAAAGTTTGTACGCAACATCGGTCTAAGTGCGGCGAATAAGATAAACCCAGTGAAGCAGTTTTTTATTCAGCAAGCTGAAGGGTAGATCAAACTCTCGATTTTTATGCAAAGGTACAAAGGAAGTAATATGCAAACTACAAAAGCTCACATGATGACGTTTCTGGCTGTGCTTATTGGTCTTACTGCGTGTTCTGATGTAAATAATGAACAAAGAGAGGTCGACCAAAACCAAGCGTCGAATAATGCCGTTACGCAAACGGTAGACTCAGTAAAAGCGGCGCTGGAATCTGGTAATGGCCAAAGCGCAGGCAACATCGTCACCTATAGCTGCGACAATGGTAAAAGCCTACAAGCTGAGTATATCAACTCGCAAACAAGTCGGTCAGCAAGGCTGACTTACGACGGTAAAAGCTTTGATATGTATTCCACCCGAGCAGCTTCAGGCGCAAAATATGCCACCGAGCAAGGACTCAATGCTGAAGATGGATTGATTTGGTGGTCGCAGCGAGATGAAGGCATGTTGATGACGATGATCCTTGATCATAGCGTAAACGCGGAAGATTACCCGATACTCACGAAGTGCACAGAGGATAAATAACAAAAAACGGGCCATGTTGGGCCCGTTCATGTGCGCAATCTGAACAGCGATTACGGTAAAGATTTCGCCTCTTCAACCATCACTCTAACATCTTCTAATAGCGCTTTAGCATCATACACAATACCATCTTTGATGGTGTATTTTACCCCGCCTACACGAGTGGGTTCGTTATCATCATTTAAGCGATAATGCCCTGTGCCGTATAGCACTTTAAAGTTCTGTAGCGGGTTTTGATCAACAATGACCATATCGGCAAGTTTACCAATACTAATTGAGCCAATATCGTCATCCATGCCCAAGGCTTGTGCGCCGTTTAAGGTTGCCGATTGAATCACTTCGTAAGGATTAAAACCCGCCTCTTGCAACAGTTCAAGCTCGCTTATGTAACCAAAGCCATAAATTTTATAAATATAGCCAGAGTCAGAGCCTGTGGTAACTCTACCGCCGTGATTTTTATAATCGTTCAAAAACTGCATCCATAGTTTGAAGTTTTCTTTCCATGCAATTTCTTCGCTCGTGGTCCAATCAAACCAATAAGAACCATGAGCATAGCGGCTTGGTTTAAAGAATTCCCACAGAGTTGGCAGCGTATATTGCTCATGCCAATCGGCATTTCGTTCGCGCATTAAATCACGGCTAGCTTGGTAAATCGTCATAGTGGGGTTAATGGTGAAATCTAAAGAGATAAGCTCATCGCGCACACTGTTCCATTTATCACTGCCTAACGGAGCGGCTTGCGCCCATAATTTCCCTGCTTCACTAAAGCGGTCTTGTTCATTGTTGTAGTTATAGGTTGCGGGGTAGTCTTGAATTACTTCGTTGTCGAACATGGCTTCGGGTAGACCATACCAATGTTCCATTGTCGTTAGCCCTAGGCGCGCAGAGTCGAGTACATTCATGCTCATTACATTAAGTTGTGCATGATGCATCATAGTGCCAAGACCTTGTTGTTTTGCCTCGTCGAGCGCAGCTTCCATGACTTTGGGCGTTGCCCCAAAAAACTTTATGCCTTTTGCGCCGTCTTTTGCCGCTTGCTTGACCCATTTGCGCGCTTGTTTGGGCGTAAAAATGGGCTTGTCTGCGCCCATACCAAAGCCTAAATAAGGGATGATGCGCGGTGCGACAATTTCATTACTTTCACTGCGCTCAACGTGGTCGAGTACCCAGTCTAGGCCATTAAAACTGCCGGGTTCACGTACCGTAGTGATGCCATGTGCTAGCCATAGTTTGAATACATATTCGGCAGGAATGTTGTCGGCAGAGCCGCCAATATGCCCGTGCATGTCAACAAAGCCAGGTAATACATAATGGCCACTTAAATCCATTTCTTTATCATCGGGGTTTGCTACAGGGCGACCTACTGGTTTAATGGGTACACCGGGGTGACCTACGCTCACAATATTGGTGATACGATTTCCCTCAATAATAATATCGAGCGGCCCTCGCATTGGCGCGCCTTCACCATTGATTAAGTTGACACCGCGCAATATTAAACGTTTATAAGGGCCAACACCTTCATTGTCGCTTTTGTTTGGAGCAGAAGCCCCAGGTGCGGCCGTTGCCGAAAAACTTAAGGTGAAAAACAACAAAACGCTTGTTAAATAGATGCCAATAAAATAATAAAAAGAGTTGTGATTAGGTCGCATAGTTTTCATTCTTATGTGGTTATTTACGCTTGTATGGATACTACTGGGTAAAGTAGTGTTTGTTAACCTGCATTTTAGTTTGCATGGGGCAGTGTAAACTTAATTACTAACATCCTGCTGAGTGTCTTGATATCGAGGTTGGCACGCCTTTACCTCATAATCATACCCGATAGGGTTTTCTTCGTTCTTTCTAATCAGCAGAATCATATTCTCATCAATCACAACAGAGTGTTGATCTTCTGCTTTAACACAGGCACTTTTGGAGTAAGACTCTAAGTAGAAAATAAAGTGGGCAATCATCGATTCTATTAGCTTTTGTTTTTGCTGAATGCTGTCGACAAGTTCTTGCTCATCGGAAGACGGGAGTTGCGCTATTTCTTGCTCTGTTAACTCGCTGTTAAGCGATGTTTGAGTTTGTTCTAACTGTAGTTCGGTGCTGTCGCTTTCTTGTTCTAGATTATTCAATTCAAGTTCAAGTTTAGGTTCCAGCTCGGGTTCAAAATTTATCCAAATCCCTTCGCCATTTACACCAATATTTCTGGCTAAATCTCCACTTGCATAGGGGATCATTATAGTGACCAAATGCACCAATACGATCGGAATTAGAACAATCCGGAGGATCATAGTTAAAAATGCGCGGTTTTTGTCTTCCCAATGCACTTTTACTTTAAAACCAATTACCCGTAAAAATACGCTAATGAATAACCAAATGTTTGCCAATATCAGTACGAATAAAAATACCACAATACTCGATAAAGCAATCCAAAATGGCATCAAAACTAAGGTGGTAAAGCCTAAAGTAAATATAAAAGGGCCAGGCTCAATGCCAGTAATAATGTTAATTTTAAGGGCAGCAAAGGCAAGTGCGAGGTTAGCGGTGCTTGCGTAAATAAGAATGATGAAACCCTTGCCGACATTGCTATCCCATATTTTATGAAAAATGTTTGTTAGCTCTCTGAGTAGGCCAACAAATGCCAAGAGGGCAGTAAAGGTAAAAAATTCGTATGGCGTAAAAATTGATATTATTAAAAGAAAGCCCGAAACAAAATAACACCACTGTGATGGTGTATATTGCTTTGCCCATGCAAGGAAACTCGGCCCTTTTAGGGTTTTTCCGATAGCGATGAGTTTTTGTTTAATACCTGAGATAATTGTCGCGAAGAAGGTAACAACATGCATGAATGCAACGGGAATGAGGGAAAAGGCCATTGAAAGTTTGGATAACATAGCAAATCAAATTATGTTTTTCTTTAATTTATCATACTCTTACTTACTTTGCAGAGTTAGGTCTAAAGTGCGCTAAGTACTCACTATGTAAGTGCTAGGCAAGTGCTTTGTAACCTATTCTAAATCCGCCCCAGTGTTTTCCATTGACGTAAATAGGCGCCGACAAATCGTGCATGATTTCGCCGGTATCGCGTTTATATGTTTGTAATAAGAAACTTTCGGTGTTCGTTCCACATCGAGAGCCGGTCGGATCGTCGAAAATACGTTTTGTGCGATTTCCTGCTAGGTCTTTTTCATAGTCGCCGCTCAAGGGTTTTGAAAAGCATCGATTGTGCGTTGGAAAATAGCCCTTTGTATTGACCGCTCCAGCATAAATTATAAAGTCATTTTCTTGTAAAACAGGCTCTTGTATTGCTGGCAGACATTGATCGGTAAAGTCATCAAAATCGGTTGAGTGTTTTTGTGGATTGGTATTGGGGATCTCGTTATATACTTGGCTAAATAATGCTGTTTGTGAAATTGTTCCATTTTTAATAGATTGTTCAAATAAACGGCCTATTTCGGCTGCTTTTTTAATTGCAACTTTCGCTACGTGTGCGTTTCTGTCGTCGACTTCTAAAGCTTGTAAAGACCTAAAAATACCTTCTGTATGTTCAGATAATTCCAATACTTTGTGAGAAACCTCCGACAATTCAGCTTTTAAACCATCGGTAGACACAAACAAATGCTTTGCATTGTCAGAAATGCCG
Organism: uncultured Glaciecola sp.; assembly: GCA_964621345.1. GTDB lineage: Bacteria > Pseudomonadota > Gammaproteobacteria > Enterobacterales > Alteromonadaceae > Glaciecola. The sequence goes on from CAZUON010000026.1 coordinate 36,995, forward strand.
GAGTTTACCTCTTTGGCTTGAGCAACACTCTGACTTAACTCGTCCATGCTATGCTTGGCTAGTTCCGCACTTTTAGACGACTGCTGAGCACTTTGATCGGCTTTGTTAACTAATTCACTCATTTGTTCGCTTGCGGTAGATACGTTATCAATGGCTTTAACCGATTCATCGCTTCGTGTTGTGATTTGTGCAAGTACAGTCTCTATACCCGATGTTGCATCGGTTGTACGCTTAGCCAGATTTCTGACTTCATCGGCAACTACCGCAAAGCCTCGACCTTGCTCGCCAGCTCTCGCAGCTTCAATTGCTGCGTTCAAAGCGAGCATATTGGTTTGGTCTGCTAACTGATTAATGGTGTCGACTATGGTTGCTATATCTGAGGCACTTTCACGCAACTGCAGTAACATGCTATTGGTTGTGCTAATTTGCGATTTGAGACTATGTTGTTGTGTGTTGACTTGAGCTAGCAAGGTGCTTGATTCTGAAGAATCGGTGCGAGACTGCTCGATATTATCAAGTGCGGCGCTACTTAAAGACACAAGTTGTTGGTTTGCGTTTTCTAAGACTTCCACTCGCTCCGATATTTCCTTTGCGCTTAACACCTGCTGATTAAATAGTTCAGATAGTTTGTCGACAAAGTACGACACATTTGCACTACCAATAGCGACCCTACTCGATTGCTGTGAGATGTCATTGGCTGCATTGCGCATATGTAGGTGAACGGTGCTTTGTTGATCGTCAATTTGCTTTTTAGGTAGGTCTTGTAAGTTGGTTGATAAAACAAGATTAGCGCTGAGTGCTAACGCAGTTACAAGACTTGCGAGCCAGGTTGCTTCAATAAAAAAGAAGCTAAGGACGGCACAAATGGCTGCTAGCACAGCCTGCAATATGTATTTTTTCAAAATGATTTCCCGCGTTAAGCTCATATAAATTTCTTCTATATAAGTAATAACGGCAAGTAAATAAAATGGTTAAGTACTGAGTGCCACTCCAGGCTATTATTTGATGCGTGCACGGATGTAGTGTGACAAAGTTTGACTAACTTGAGGGTGCTGCGTGTCTTGATTAAACAAACAGACTTTAATGTTTCCCAATTCCGGTAACCGTGGATCTTTTATCAGATCTAGTTCAGGTGGCACACTGCTCTTTGCTAACGCGGTAATACCTAAGCCTTGTTTGATAGCCGCCATCAGCCCATATAAATCGGCGTTAGTATAGGTGATTTTCCATACATGAGTTTGCTGTTTTAGTTGCTCAATAACGCGGCTTCTGTACATGCAACCTTCGGGTGCAAGCACCAACGCAAGACTGTCTTTACTCGGTTTGTGGTTTGCGTCGCCCACCCACACCAGTTCGTCTTCTAAGAGCACTTCGCCATGCTCTTCGGGCGCTTGGTCAGACAGTGCCAGCACCAAATCAAAATCTTTAAGTGCGTTTTTACTAAGCAGATTGCGAGACAAAGATGAGGTAACATCAAGCGATACATCGGGGTAGCGCTGCGAGAATTCGCCAATAATACTGGGCAGCAGAGTAGATGCGAACTCACTCGGAATCCCTAAGCGTAAACGTCCTCTTAGCGTTTGTTGTGTGCTTAACGAGCGCAATACTTCATCGTTGATAGCGAGCATTTGCTTTGCTTGCCGATACAGGTATTCACCATCTTTGTTGGCTTGATAGCTTTGCCCAATTTTGCTGAACAATGTTTTGCCTAGTTGCTCTTCGAGTTTTTTTATTTGCAGGCTTATAGCTGGCTGAGATCGCCCTACCGCTTCACCAGCGCGGCGAAAGCTGCCTAAATCTATAATGCTGACAAAGGTCCGAAGATTATCGAGTGACAGTTGTTTCATACCACGCCCCTTCTAAAGTTGGCGATATACATCATCTGCTTGTAAAACAATAAGTATAATAAATTTTAATCTAGCGAATATTAAACATTTAAATTACTTATGTATAGATTAAAACTTTTAATTTGTTCCAAAGGCGGTGTCTTTTTATAATTTGCATATTGGTATACACATTTATTGCTGTATTAAAGATTGCATATAAAGAGAGCTTTATGAACAAAACCCCCTTGCACGCTGCACACCTGGAATCGGGCGCAAAAATGGTTGATTTTTTTGGCTGGGATATGCCAATCAACTACGGTTCACAAATTGAAGAGCATCATGCGGTGCGCCAAGACGCAGGTATGTTTGACGTTTCTCACATGACCATTGTTGATGTAACCGGGGCTGACGCCAAGGCTTATCTTCAATATTTGTTAGCAAACGATGTTGCCAAGCTTCAAAACAAAGGCAAAGCGTTGTATAGCGGGATGATAAACGAAGACGGTGGTGTGGTAGACGATCTTATTGTGTATCATTTTGATGCTACTAATTATCGTTTAGTGGTGAATTCGGCCACTAAAGAAAAAGATTTAAACTGGCTAAACAAAATTGCAGAGCCCTTTAACGTAAAAGTGCTAGAGCGTAATGAATTTGCAATGATTGCAGTGCAAGGGCCAAATGCTAAAGAAAAGGCTGGCACTTTGTTTAGTGCAGCGCAACAAGAGGCCGTTGCCGGCATGAAGCCGTTTTTTGGTGTTCAGGCTGAAGACTTATTCATTGCAACAACCGGTTACACAGGTGAGGCGGGCTATGAAATTATGGTACCTGTTGCCCGCGCCCACGACTTTTGGAATGAGCTATTAAAAGCTGGCGTTAAACCTTGTGGTTTGGGAGCTCGCGATACCCTTCGCTTAGAAGCTGGCATGAATTTATATGGCCAAGATATGGACGAAACTGTATCGCCTCTAGCGGCTAACATGGGTTGGACCATTACTTGGGAGCCAAGCGAGCGAGATTTTGTTGGCCGTAGCGCGCTAGAACAGCAAAAGGCAGAAGGTACTGAAAAGCTAATCGGTTTAGTCTTCAAAGACAAAGGCGTATTGCGCGCTGGCCTTGTGGTCAAAACGCCGAACGGCGATGGCAAAATCACTTCTGGCACTTTCTCACCTACGCTTGGTCATAGCATTGCGATGGCTCGTGTACCTGCTAGCGAAGCTGTTAAGCCTGGCGCAACAGTGCAAGTTGAAATGCGTAAAAAACTTGTAGACGTTGAAGTCGTCAAGCCGAGTTTCGTGAGAAATGGCAAAAGCGTTTTATAATAATTTATTGACCGAACCAGTATAAATAGTCTGGTTTGTTTGAGTATTTAGTAATCACAACAATCAAAACATTAGGATAACTTATGAGCAATATCCCAAACGAATTACGTTACGCCACTACCCACGAATGGATCCGCGCCGAAGGCGACGGTGTTTACACGGTTGGCATTAGTGAGCATGCCCAAGACTTACTTGGTGATATGGTATTTGTTGATTTGCCTGATGCAGGCGACGCAGTAGCCCAAGCCGACGATTGTGCAGTTGCAGAATCGGTAAAAGCAGCCTCAGATATTTACGCTCCCATCACTGGCGAAATAGTTGAAGTAAACGAACAGTTAGAAGACTCTCCAGAGCTTGTAAACAGCGACCCATATGGCGAAGGTTGGATGTTTAAAATTAAAGCAGAAGATGAGTCTGAAGTAGAGTCTTTGTTAGATGCAGAGGCTTATGGAAACTCAATAGACGACGAGTAAAACTTAGCCTTGCATAAGTAAGGCGAGTGATTTGAAAGATACAAAAGCGCTATTAATAAATATGCGTTTGCAGACGTTTTATCTCTTTTGGCAGCAAAAGAGACGTTAACTAATAACTGAAAGGTCATGTGAAATGAATGTTGCTACGAATCCTAATGTTGCTTTGTCGGGCGCGAGCTTAGCGGAGCTAGAAAACCAAAACGAATTTATTCGTCGTCATATTGGCCCGGGTAAACAAGAGATTGCGGATATGTTGGCAGAAGTGGGTGCAAACTCACTCGATGATTTAATGCAACAAACCGTACCTGCTGGCATTCGTTCAGATGGCCTTAACGTAGGCGAAGCCCAGCGCGAAGTAGATGCGCTGCAAGAACTTAAAGCGGTCGCGTCTAAAAACGTGATCAACCGTTCATTTATTGGTATGGGTTACAGCAATACCCTAACACCCAATGTAATTTTACGTAACGTGCTTGAAAACCCAGGTTGGTATACTGCCTATACGCCGTATCAGCCAGAGATAGCGCAAGGCCGTTTGCAAGCAATATTGAATTTTCAACAAGCTACCATTGATTTAACGGGTTTACCCCTTGCCTCAGCCTCTCTACTCGATGAAGCCACCGCCGCTGCCGAAGCCATGGCCCTTGCAAAGCGTGTGTCTAAAAATAAAAAATCAAACAGCTTTTTTATATCCAGCAATGTTCATCCACAAACTATTGACGTACTTAAAACTCGTGCAGGTATGTTTGGTTTTGAGATAGTGGTAGGCGAGCTTGCAGATGCAGGCAATCATGACGTATTTGGCGCGTTATTACAGTACCCAGGTACTCAAGGTGAGTTAGTTGATATTCGTGAGATAATTAGCGCAGTTCAGGCGAAAAAGGGCATTGTAGCGGTCGCAACCGATATGCTCGCACTTACCATGATCACGCCTCCAGGTGAGCTAGGTGCGGATGTTGCGCTAGGTAGCGCACAGCGTTTTGGTGTACCTATGGGCTATGGTGGCCCACACGCAGCCTTTTTTGCAACCCGCGATTCTTACAAACGCTCATTACCGGGTCGAATAATTGGTGTAAGCAAAGACACCCGTGGCCGCCCAGCATTGCGCATGGCGTTGCAGACTCGTGAACAACATATTCGCCGCGAAAAAGCTAACTCAAACATATGTACCGCGCAAGTATTGCTCGCCAATATGGCAAGTTTTTATGCCGTGTACCATGGCCCACAGGGCTTGGCAGCCATTGCACACAGAGTGCACCGTTTTACCGATATTTTAGCTGCAGGCCTTACCGCAAAAGGTGTGAAACTTAAAAACGATACATGGTTTGACACACTCACCGTTGAAGTCGCAAACAAAGATGAAGTCATTGCCGCAGCTCTTACTAAAGGCATGAACTTACGCACTGATATTGACGGAGCTATAGGCGTATCGCTAGACGAAAGCACCTCTCGCACCGATATTGCTGATTTGTTTGATGTGATTTTAGGCGAAGGTCACGGTTTAAATGTGGCAGACCTAGACGCAAACATTATTGAAAACGGCAGCGAGTCGATTCCCGCAGAGCTTGCCCGCACGACAGAGTTTTTAACCCACGAAGTATTCAATCGCTATCATAGCGAAACAGAAATGCTACGCTATATAAAATCACTTGAGAACAAAGACTTAGCCCTTAATCATTCAATGATTTCGTTAGGCTCATGCACTATGAAACTTAACGCAGTAGCTGAAATGATCCCCGTTACTTGGCCAGAGTTTGGTCAGCTGCATCCTTTTGCTCCGCTGAACCAGGCGCAAGGTTACAAGCACATGATTGACGAGCTAAGCAACTGGTTAATTGATATTACCGGTTACGATGCTCTCTCGATGCAGCCCAACTCAGGTGCACAAGGTGAATATGCTGGCTTGTTAGCCATTCAGCGCTATCATCAAAGCCGCGGTGAAGGACACAGAAACGTATGTTTAATACCGCAGTCTGCGCACGGTACTAACCCTGCATCTGCACAAATGGTGAGCTTAAAAGTGGTAGTGGTAGATTGCGATGCCAAAGGTAACGTAGATTTAGACGACTTGCGCGCTAAAGCCGAAGAAGTAAAAGATAACTTAAGCTGTGCGATGATTACCTATCCGTCGACCCACGGTGTATATGAGCAAGATGTAAAAGAAATTTGCGAAATAGTGCACGAGTTTGGTGGACAGGTATACATGGATGGCGCAAACATGAATGCACAAGTAGGCGTGACCTCACCGGGCTTAATTGGCTCGGATGTATCGCACCTAAACTTGCATAAAACCTTTTGTATTCCTCACGGTGGCGGCGGCCCAGGTATGGGACCAATAGGCGTTAAATCGCACTTGGCACCGTTTTTACCGAGCCATACTTTGGTAAGTTTAAATGCTGCAGGTACAAACGACGACTTAGGCTCAAACGGAGCAGTGTCGGCCGCGCCTTGGGGCAGTGCATCGATACTGCCTATTAGCTATATGTACATTAAAATGATGGGTAGCGAAGGCCTGCGTAAAGCGACCGAAGTTGCCATACTCAACGCCAATTATGTAGCGAAAAAGCTCGAGGGTCATTACCCTATTTTGTACAAAGGCATGAATGGCCGCATAGCACACGAGTGTATTATTGACCTGCGTCCATTAAAAGAAGCCAGTGGCGTTACCGAAATGGACGTAGCAAAACGCTTAAACGACTATGGTTTCCATGCGCCAACTATGAGCTTCCCAGTAGCGGGTACGCTTATGATTGAGCCAACCGAGTCAGAAGCTAAAGCAGAGTTAGACCGCTTTATTGAAGCGATGATTTGCATCCGTGGCGAAATAGACAAAGTACAATCGGGTGAATGGGACGCAACAGACAACCCACTGCACAACGCACCGCACACCCTTGCCGATATGATAGACCCAAGTTGGAACCGCAGTTACAGCCGCGAACTTGCCGCCTACCCAGTAGCGGCAGTAGCCAAAGACAAGTTCTGGCCAACGGTAAACCGTATAGATGATGTGTTTGGTGATAGGAACTTGATTTGTTCTTGTCCGGATTTGGATTCTTATCGGGATTTTGCGGAGTAGT
>CAZUON010000027.1:0-11465 GCA_964621345.1 uncultured Glaciecola sp.
TGGAATATCAATACTAAGCTGAATAAACTCGCTGACCCATTCTGCTTCTGGGTCTGACTCTACCCCAATACCATAATCCAGCCGATTAATAGGCAACTGAGCCTTAAGGCGCTCTCCCTCTCTCACTAGATTGAAGTTGCTAGGTAGCATTTTGCCGCGCAGAGTTAAGGTGCCCGATACTGCATAACCTTTATCGTTTATGAGTATTTGTTCGCTAACAAAACTGCCTTCGGGATGATTATCGACATCAAACCAATCACCTTCAGGCAAAGTTTCATCGTATATACTGTCGCCTGTTTTAGCGCTGCGTAAATCAAAATCGGCATGAATGCTTCGCTCATCGTTGTTACTGTCATCACCCAAAGAAATACGGGCAGACCACGTTTCAAACTTCCCTTCAAAACGCATACCTGCGTGCTCACCGCTAAACGTAACGGTGGCATTTGAAGAGTTAACTTGATATTCAGCGCTTGCAACATTTACAAAGCCAAAATGCCCTAACATTAACCATGATACAAAAATTAAACTCTTATATTGTTTCAATTCGTTTTGCTCCACCACATTCGTTTTATTAAGGATAATTTTTGCTGTCGCTTGTGCTTAATAACCGCTGCAATATGACCTACTATCAATATCACTAAGGTACAGGCCATCCACCAATGTATATCACGAGCAACTGATTCAATCGCTTTATTCCGCTCAACATAGGGAATATGGGGCCATTTTATCCAATCTACAAAAACAAAGGTAGGCAGACCAAAAGGACTAGCCGACACCATTAACCAACCACTAAGAGGCATAATCAAAAGCCCAACATACAAAAATATATGCCCAAGTTTTGCCAATGCCTTTTCTTTTTCTGTCATCACCTCAGGTAAGCTTGGCTGATTGGTCAGCCAACGAGTGAGCACTCTCAGTAATATCGCCCACAGCATCACAACACCTGCGGCTTTGTGAATTTGAAAGAGCTTATATTGCTCAGCCTTTGGGATTTCAGCGTTCACCATGAAAAGGCCAGAGCCGAGCATAAACACGAGGCCCAACGCAATAAGCCAATGCAAAACAATACTTAGGCTATGATATCGCGTCATGAGCTTATTCGATGTTCAAGGATATCTGTTTTTATTATCAGTGAGGTCATATTAATCTGCTTTAAAAAACTCTCCCTCAATCATGACTTCTACCGAATCGCCAATATTTGGAACGTACTTGGTCATCCCCCACTGTGAGCGCTCAATTGTGGTTACTGCCGAAAACCCCATGGTCGGCTTACCGGAAAAAGGCTGGCGCTGCATGGCTCCATTAAAAGTCACGTCCATACTTACCGGTAAAGTGGTTCCCAAAAAGGTGAGCTCACCTTGCATAACAGCGGTGTTTTCACCTGTCATTTCAATGTCAGTTGAAGCAAAGTCAATAGAGGCATATTCACCCGCATTAAACCACCCTTTGTCAGTTGCGAGAATTTCGTTGAAGTCTTTCTCTGCCGCATTTGGGTAAGCAGTTTGAATTGATGTAGGGTCAATAGACGCGGTAACCACGCTACTTTCAATGTCATTCGGGTCAAACTCGATGCTCGCATCAAAATTAGCAAAGCGGGCAACGTAATCTGACAACCCAAGGTGGGATACCTTCCACACTACACTAGCATGAGATAAATCTAGCGAGTACTCTCCCTTTGGCATGTCGTTAAACGGACTTTTTGCGAATACCCATGACACACAACTTGCTAGAATCAAGGTGAGTGCAACAGTCAGTAGTTTTATAGATTTCATGCTTCGCATTTTCATTTAGGACTCCAAATAGTCTAGCGTTGTTACAGGGGTGTATCATGGGTACGCTTTCTGTTCAAAAACGTTCATGCCGTTTTGTTGCAGTGGCCCTTAAGCCTGATATTGCGATAGCTGCTGGTGGATGCTCTCTACCAACTCACTGGGAATACACAACTGCTGAGAAAGGGAGTGTAGGAACTGTTGTGACGCTTCTTGATTAGTATCGATTGCACTGGCACTGGCAGCATAAACCTCAATACCGGACTGAGCATTTGGGACTTGTTGCACGAGTGCCTGTAAGCTCAAAGGTTTGCGCAGTTCATCAAATAACATAGCCTTTTCTTGCACGCTGAGCTCCATGTTTTCAACTTGTTGGAATATACGTTGGCGCTCCATTTCATCGATATGCCCATCGGCATAGGCCGCTGCTATCATCGCCCTCATTAAGAGCATTTGGCCTTCTTCATTTTCTTCATTCACCACTTCCTCAAAGGCTTGTTGAGGTAAAGCAGCGGGCCTAAAATCAAAATCGGCAGGTTGTTGATGTCCTGGCATACGCCCGGAGGCATTATATGTACTTGGAGCAGCCACGCTTTGCGCTTGTGCGGCATATTGTGATGCCTGCGAAGCCGAGTGTGGTGCTTGTTGTGGTTGCACTTGTGTTTTGTTGCTTGAGTAGCTTTGATAGGCTTTCCATGCAATACCACCAACCGCAGCTAATGCGCCAACTTTGAGCGCACTTTTCCCAACTTTCCGGCCTTTTTTGCTGGTCATCATACTTGTTAAGCCACCACCAGCAACGCCTCCCATAAAGCCGCTTAGTGCACCCGATTTGCTCAAACCACCCACTAATTTTGATAAATCCATAACTATTCCCCATATGACTTACTAATGCTTTCTCCTAATTAATACAGGATGCCGGAAGAAAAGTTTTTTCAGCCATCACGAATTATTCAACGAATAATTCGATATTTTGCACAGTTTTTATGCATAGAACATTTATCTGAACATTTATTTAGGTTATGTTGATCGCAGATTCTTGATGTGGATAAATGTAGACATGAATATGTGTGTACGCGATAACAAAAGCACAAAAGGATTTTTAGTTGCCAAGGCTGGCGTATGTTTGATTCTAACGTGTATGGCATTTGTATCACTAAGCGATGGAGTCGAAAGCTCAACAGCAAATAATAGCCATACCTTAATTGACATAAACGTTGGCCTAGTACTTTTCCCACCAAACATTCAACAAAGTGCAGGTAATGAGTGTTTCGGCTCTGCTGTTGATACCTTACATGAGACCTTTCCTGAGACGCGCTATAAGCTTCACGTTTATTGTGCAACGCCGGCCCGAGTCTATTCGGATTTCGAACACGCTAAGATTGATATGACGATTAATATCAAAACTACCCAAAGCTTACCGAAAGAGGCCTTTTTCTCCGAAGACCCAGTGCAAATATTAGATGTTATGTTGTATTCCAGAAACGGTAAGAAATTATCAACCATATCGGCAATCCGACGTTTCAGTTACCATGGTATCAGAAACCAATTGATTCTTGAGGGTCGCACAATAATCGACCAAGCGAATAGTAAAGAGGCGATTGTAACTTTTTTGAGAGGCGGTACAGATGGCTTGATTAGCTATCGTAGGCCATTTGAATTTTATTTCGCCGACATCGTTAGCAACAATAGCTTTATGAATAACACAAGCGATTACACTGAAGAGAAGTTGGTATCTGTTCCCACCTATATTGTTATTAATCCGAAAAGCCAACATTCTAAACGTTTGATCTCAGAGCTAACTAAACAGGAATAAAACCTAGTTGTTTTGCGTTTGAAAAAAGAGCCGCTATAGCGGCTCTAAATCTTCACCTTCTTTATCAATCTCAGGTGGCATCAGGTCTTCTTTACTCACTCCTAAAAATAATGCGACAGATGAAGCAATATATACAGAGGAGTAAGTTCCAATGAACACACCAAATAGCAACGCTGTAGCAAAACCGTGTATCAACGCGCCACCTTTATAAAACAACGCAACCAATACTAATATTGTGGTCACGGAGGTTACGATTGTGCGGTTTAGGGTTTGCGTTAACGAAATATTAATGATTTCGTCTGGCTCACTCTTACGAACCTTCCTAAAGTTTTCACGAATTCGGTCACTCACAACAATGGTATCATTAAGCGAATAACCAATTACGGCGAGTAACGCGGCCAATACCGTTAGGTCAAACTCTAACTGTAAAACACTAAACAGGCCTAAGGTTAAGATCACATCGTGAGCAAGTGCGCCAACTGAACCTAAAGCAAAGCGATATTCAAAGCGCATAGCAACGTACATCAGTATACAAAGCAGCGCTACAAGCATAGCGAGCCCGCCTTGCTCTGTAAGCTCCTCGCCTACATTGGGGCCGACAAACTCTATACGCTGCATTTCGACGTTCGATGAGCCTTCTTTTAGTGCCAACATCACCATATCGCCAATCGTCTCAGCTTGAAGATCGTCTCTAGGTGCAACGCGTATGAGCACCTCTTGGCTACTACCAAAATTTTGTACAACCGCATCAGGGAAGTTAGCGTTACTCAACTCCTCTCGGATAAGTTCTAGATTCGCGCCGTCAGGATAATTCACCTGAATAACCGTACCACCGGTAAAATCTAATCCCCAATTAAGCTGATTTGTCGCCAAAGAGACAATAGAACCAATAATTAACACACTTGAAAATATCATCGCAACAAAGCGATATTTCATGAAGTTAACGGTGTTTTCGAGCTTCAATATTTGAATTTGCATAGTCTCGTTCCTTAAATCGCTAACTTCGAAATGCGTTTACCACCCCAGAACAGGTTAACAAACACACGCGTGACAATAATTGCCGTGAACATGGAGGTGAGAATTCCAATCATTAGTGTGATTGAAAAGCCCTTAATCGGCCCAGTTCCCACTGCAAACAAGATCATGCCCACGATGAAGGTGGTGATATTGGCATCCAAAATAGTTGAGAATGCATTGTCGTAACCAAAATGAATGGCTTGTTGAGGACTACGTCCCTCTCTGAGCTCTTCTCGTATTCGCTCAAAGATCAATACATTTGCATCTACGGCCATACCAACTGTCAGTACAATACCTGCCATACCGGGCAGAGTCAGCGTAGCGCCAGGGATCATCGACATAACGCCAACAATCATAACCACATTGGTAATGAGCGCGATATTGGCGACAATACCAAACGCTTGATAGTAAATAAGCATAAAGACCAACACTGCGATTAAGCCATATACTATTGCCTGCATACCCAAGGCAATATTTTCTTTACCTAGGCTTGGACCTACCGTGCGCTCTTCAACAATTTGAATCGGCGCAATAAGCGCACCTGCACGCAGCAGTAATGCTAGGTCTCGGGCCTCGCCAGCTGAATCTATACCGGTGATCCTAAATGAGTTGCCTAGTTGGCTTTGAATAGTTGCAACATTGATGACTTCTTCAGACTTTTCAAATATCAATTTACCATTAGCGTCACGCTCGTCAGTGGCTTTGAATTCAATGAAAACGGTAGCCATCGGCTTTCCAATATTGTCTCTACTGACTTTTGAGATTTTTGTGCCGCCTTTGGAGTCAAGGTCGATGTTGACTTGCGGAAAGCCATTTTCGTCCATGCTGTTGCTTGCATCAATAATATGACTGCCCTCTAGCATGATTTGCTTTTTCAGCAACACTGGCTGACCGTCGCGTCTATAGAGTAACTCAGAGCCCGCTGGAATACGCCCATTCATGGCATCACGAACATCGCCGTCATTATCTACTAAACGGAAATTCAACGTAGCAGTGGCATTCAATATTTCTTTTGCTTTTGCGGTGTCCTGAATACCGGGTAACTGCACAACGATGCGATCTTGGCCTTGCTTTTGAACCAGAGGCTCAGCCACGCCAAGCTGGTTAACACGGTTACGAATAATAGTGATGTTCTGCTTGACTGCGTAATCCCGAATTTGGGTTAAGCGCGCTTCGGTAAAGTTCGCTCGTAAGGTAAGTGCATCGCGTTCATCGATGGTCATATCTTGGTAGTTGTTGCGTAAAAAGAACTGTGCGCTTTCAAGCACGTCTGCATCTCTAAAGACAATCTCAACCGAATCGCCTACGGCTCGAACCGTTCGATAACGGATTTTTTCCTCGCGCAAACGCGTACGGAACTCATCAACTACCCCACCAACGGCGGTATCAATGGCACTTTTCATGTCGACTTCCATCATAAAATGGACGCCACCACGTAAATCAAGGCCAAGTTTCATAGGCGTGCCGCCTAAATTATCTAACCAATCAGGTGTATCGGGGGCAAGGTTCATTGCCACAAAATAGTCATCGCCTAATTGTTTTTCGAGGGTTTCTCGGGCAAGAAGTTGGGTATCTGAATCGGGCAAACGAACCAAAATCCTCTCATCTTCAAATTCAATTGATTTGATTTGAATGTTTGCATTGCCAAGAGAGGCCTCGACATCGTCGGCTAGTTTCATGGTCACAACAGCGTCGCGACCAGAAGAGATTTGTACGGCATGGTCTTCACCATAAATATTGGGAAGCGCATACAAGCCACAAAGTGCGAGCATAAAAACAACAAGCACATATTTCCAAATGGGTGTTTGGTTTAACACAATAACATCCTACGGCGCCGCAACCATTTACAAGTCGCGGCTTTATTGATTAATTACAATGACTTGAGCGTACCTTTAGGTAACACTGCGCTAACGGCCGACTTCTGTACCATGATATGATTCGTTTCATTCAGGGCAATCTCAATGAAGTCTTTATCATCCGCAACTTTAGTGATTTTTCCGACCACGCCGCCTTGCGTAAGTACCTCATCACCTTTTCCAAGTGACGATACTAAGTTCTTATGCTCTTTAACTCGTTTTGCCTGAGGGCGATATAGTAAAAAGTAAAAAATCAGACCAAACACAGCTAGCATGATTAAAGGTTCGAAACCAAAGCCTGGAGCAGCGCCACCGGCTTCTTGTGCGTGTGCACTTGAAATGAAAAAGCTCATAGTATTTCCTTCTTAATTGATAATTCTTTATCGTTTTTATTATAAAAATGACGCCGATTTACTCGCACGTCACCTGTTTCAATTTCTTTATGCTAATTGATGCTTCGCAACCGCATTAAATTGCTGGAACCTCTTTACCTTTCTTTGCATAAAAATCGGCAACAAAAGCATCAAGCTCATTATTGCTAATCGCGTTACGCAATCCTTCCATTACCGTCTGATAATAGCGAAGGTTATGGATAGTATTTAAGCGTGCACCTAGTATCTCATTGCACTTGTCTAAGTGGTGTAAGTATGACCGAGAATAATTTTTACAAGTGTAACAGTCACAATTTTCATCTAACGGTGCGGTATCCGTTTTATGCTTGGCATTACGAATTTTGACGATGCCGTCACTTACAAATAAATGCCCATTACGTGCATTTCGGGTTGGCATGACGCAATCGAACATATCGATACCACGACGAACGGCTTCTACAATATCCTCTGGCTTACCCACGCCCATCAAATAGCGAGGCTTGTGTTCAGGTATTTTAGGCGCAGTATGTTTTACTATGCGCATCATATCTTCTTTAGGCTCACCTACCGACAAACCGCCGATGGCATAACCGTCGAAGTCTATTTCTTCAAGACCGGCTAAAGAGGTGTCACGTAAACCTTCGTACATACCGCCTTGGATGATACCAAATAGCGCAGAAGGATTATCGCCGTGCTCATCTTTGCTGCGTTTAGCCCAGCGCAACGAGAGCTCCATAGACACTTTAGCTTCTTTTTCAGTAGCAGGGAAAGGCGTGCATTCGTCGAATATCATGACAATATCTGAGCCAAGATCTCGCTGAACCTGCATCGATTTTTCTGGGGTGAGTAGAATTTTTTCGCCGTTAATCGGAGAGCGAAAGGTCACACCTTCTTCGGTAATTTTGCGTAAATCACCTAAAGAAAAGACCTGAAAACCGCCAGAATCGGTCAAAATAGGTTTATCCCAATGCATGAAATCATGCAAATCGCCGTGCGCTTTAATAATATCAGTGCCAGGCCTTAACATAAGGTGAAAGGTATTGCCCAAGCATATATGTGCACCAGAATCATCTAGCTCTTCGGGGGTCATACCTTTTACAGTGCCATAGGTGCCAACAGGCATAAAGGCGGGAGTTTCAACAACGCCTCGTTCAAACACCAACTGGCCGCGACGCGCCATTCCATCAGTGTTAAGTAAATTAAATTTCATTCAATACTCTAAGCAAAAACAGTAACCAGCACGCTCATGATTTTACGGCAGTTATGTCGTGGTAAAAATTGACCGAGAGTATAGCAAAAACTCTATACTAATGGCATTAGCTATTATCGCTCTATTTCTGTAATTTTGACGAAGTCATACGCATTGTATTAGCCCATCAACGATATTACGTAAGCGGTTTCCTCAGCTTTTTTTCTCTATAAACATTGCATCACCATAGCTGAAGAATCGATACTGCTTTTCAATCGCTGTTGCATAGGCTGCCATCACTTCATCCCTTCCGGCAAACGCACTTATTAACATCATTAGGGTCGACTGCGGTAAGTGGAAATTGGTGATCATCGCGTCAATAACTTTGAACGAGAAACCCGGATAGATAAAAATGCTGGTATCAGATAAAAATGGCGCAATCAGCTCAACGCCATCTTGGTGCGCGGCTGATTCGACTGAACGAACAGACGTTGTCCCCACCGCAATAACCCGATTGCCCGCTGCTTTAGTTGCCAATATTTTTGCAACAACGTCTTCACTCACCTCTGCATATTCGGCGTGCATATGATGCTCTTCAATATTTTCAACACGCACTGGTTGGAAAGTACCAGCGCCAACATGAAGCGTCACAAAGGCAGACTGTACGCCTTTTTTATCTAACTTAGCGAGCAAATCTTCGTCAAAATGAAGACCAGCCGTTGGTGCGGCCACTGCGCCAGGTTTTTCGTTATATACCGTTTGATATCTCTCTTTATCGCTATCTTCATCGGGACGGTCAATGTAAGGTGGTAGTGGCATGTGACCGTGTTTTTCTAGTAAATCAAAGACGTTTTGGGTGCCGCCAAAGTTGATATGAAATAGCGCATCTTGTCTTCCTAGCACCTCAATTTTTAGGCCACCCTCCATTTCCAAATGGGCACCGGCTTTAGGTGATTTGCTTGCCCTAATATGCGCCAGGGCAGTGTTGTCGCTCAATACTCTTTCAAGCATGACTTCGACTTTCCCACCGGAAGCCTTTTGTCCAAATAGTCGTGCGGGGATCACTCTCGTATTATTGAAAATGAGCAAATCGCCTGGATGTAAAATATCAAGAATATCAGTGAACTGCCCATCTACAACATTCCCACTATTTCCATCTAAGCGAAGCATCCTGCTTGCGCTGCGTTCCTTTGCGGGATACTTTGCAATGAGTTCTTCTGGCAATTCAAAATCGAAATCACTTATCTTCATATACTTCTTTACTCACTAAATTTTGCTGGTGGAAGGCGCGAAAGACAGTGGTATTAATTTCAATACCTGTATCTAGCATTACATACCCTAAAACTGTCGCGTATTATACCCGATTCCCCTATTATTTCTGTTCATTATTTAGACACCTCCCAAACTGTCGTCACTTTTTTGCCCAGCTCAATCGCTGGGTTTTCTTTTTTTTACAGCTTTATGATTTTTTGAGCGAACTCCTCCGGCATTTTATGGTAACTTTATTTATGTACACTCCCAATAAACAAAGCTAAATGAATCTATCTGCATGACAATCTGGATAAAAACCAAAAAGATAATGGCTCGATACCTCAGCGAAATGCGGTGGTACGTAATACTAAGCTTTACTTTTATGTATGTAGTCTCCTGTTGGCTACTTTTATATGCGGTAGGTGAAGATGAGCTATTACATACGCATAATTTTGCTTACTGGTTAGTAGTAACGAGTTCTACTG
Organism: uncultured Glaciecola sp.; assembly: GCA_964621345.1. Taxonomy (GTDB): domain Bacteria; phylum Pseudomonadota; class Gammaproteobacteria; order Enterobacterales; family Alteromonadaceae; genus Glaciecola. Next base: position 9,755 of record CAZUON010000027.1, read on the forward strand.
TGGGCTACGGCGACATGTCACCAAGCTCCGAAGCGGGTAGATGGGCAGTTGCTCTATATATTATCCCTGTCGGCTTAAGTATTTTTGCATTGTTGTTAGGTAGAATCGCAAATTGGGTTGGCAAACAATGGCAAAAAGGAGCAAAAGGATTGAACGCTTTAAATGTAGAAAAGCACGTTTTAATTATTGGTTGGAATGGCAAACGTACCATGCAGTTGCTGCATCTGCTTCTTATAGAAAAAGCAAATAGCGCCCACAACCCAGATATCGTGTTATGTGTGAGAGCCAATATAGAGAACCCAATGCCGTCAAAAATCGACTTTGTTAAAGTCGATTCATTTAATAAAGATGAAGATATGGACAGAGCATGTATCGATAGGGCTGCGACGATTATTATTGATAACCCTCAAGACGACATGACCATGACAACTGCGTTATATTGCTCAAAGCGCAATGCTGACGCACACAAAGTTGCATATTTTGATGATGAGACCCTAGTTGGTTTGTTACAAAAACACTGCCCAGAAATTGAATGTACGCCTAGTGTTGCCGTTGAAATGTTAGCAAAATCGGCTTTTGATCCGGGTTCTAGTTTGTTACATCACGACCTACTCGATGTATATGAAGGTCAAGCCCAATTCTCCGATACCATCCCCGAAGGCACAAACAAGATAAAAGTAGAGCTGTTATTTATGGCACTTAAGAAGCGTTATGACGCGACTTTTATCGGCTATGCGCACCGTAAGGATTTTCATAATATAAAGGTCAATCCAGCCTTAGACGCAGAGTTAGAGGCCGGAGATAAGGTTTTTTATATCGCCGATAAACGTATTAATAGTATTGTATGGGCAGAGTTTACTTAAACAAAATATACCCTAGGTATTAGTAATAGGTACTGTTAAGCGCCACACAATTGAACTTCATCCATTGAGAAACACCAATCATTGAGTAAACCGTAAATGACCGAAGACAGCACGAAACAAAAGCCGCAGCAGCAATCAGGCTTTTTTGGAAACTTAGTTTTTAACATTGTTATTCCCGTTTTAGTAATGAGCTACTTGAGTTCTGACGAGTATCTCGGACCTGCATGGAGTGTCATAGTCGCATTAGCGTTTCCTCTGGGGTTTGGCCTGTATGATTTAAAAAAGACTAAAAAGGTCAACGGGTTTTCAATCTTGGGCATTATAAGTGTGTTGTTAACAGGGGGCATTAGTTTGCTCAAACTTCCCGCAGAATACATGGCAATAAAAGAGGCCGCCATCCCAGCTATAATAGGGGTTGCCGTTCTTATCACTCAATTTGGCCATAAACCTTTAGTAAAGATGCTCATACTTAACGACCAAATCATTGATTGGGACAAACTCAATGCAAGTTTACAAGAAAACGATGCTACTCCACAATTTAACAAAAAAATTGCGGTAAGCTCATATATTGTCGCGAGCTCTTTCTTTTTATCATCTGCATTAAACTATGGCTTAGCGAAGTACATTTTGGTGTCGGAGCCTGGCACAACGGCTTACACAGAGGAATTGGGGCGTATGACCGCACTGAGTTATCCGGTAATCGTGATCCCCAGTATGATTTTGTTAATCACTGCATTAATTTACTTGTTCAAGCAAATATCACGCTGCACCGGTGAGCCCATCGAAACATTCCTAAACCAATAGTTTCTTGATCAGTAGTCGCTCAACCGATAACCCTCAACCGATAA
>CAZUON010000027.1:11565-42684 GCA_964621345.1 uncultured Glaciecola sp.
CTCAACCGATAACCCTCAACCGATAAATAAGAGCGCTTAATTCAATCTAATTAATAACTTAGTAATTGAGGCCTATCTGGCCTCAAGTAGTTTGAAAGTGCCTTTGGCAATATCGGTGTTGTTCAAGTTCCCGGTGAAATGTTCAATACCCGGTCCATAGCCATATATATTAACATCTACGGCAGTGTGTCCGTTTGTTGTCCAGCCAGTATTTGTTCGTTCATTAACGATTTTTTTCAACACATTTTCAATGTCTCTAGATGACATGCTAGCTTCAATGGTCATCAAGCTTTCAGCTTCTTCCTCGGTCAGCTCAAATCCAAACATCTCGCTCACGTAAGCACCTCTGTCTTTAGCTTGCATAATCCCTTTTGCAATTTCTGAAATCGATGCTTTAAATGCCTTTATCCATTTTGGGTCCCAGCGATAGCCATCTTTGCCCGCCACAGTTAAGCCGCCAGTGCTATGGTCAGCGGTGAGAATAACAAGCGTATTTGGATTATTTTGGGTAAAGCTTTTAATCACTTCCATGGTCGCCACTAAATCCCGCATTTCAGCCATCGCCGACGCAATCTCATTGCCGTGACCTGCCCAATCCACCTGACTAGCTTCAACTAGCAAAAAGAAACCTTTGTCATTGTTCAGCTGTTTTAAAGCGGCATCGGTTAATTTACTTAACCGCAAAGGTTCACTGTCGTCTAACGACCAAGGCAAGCTTTGTTTACCAAAAAGACCAATGAGTGGTTGCTCACGATTGATGTTATTCAGCTCGCTGTATTCTGAAATATATTGAAAACCGTTCGCCACAAACTCATCTATTATATTGCGGTCTTCACGAATAAAGTGATCAGTACCCGCGCCGAGCATGACGTCGGCTAAAAATTTACCTTCAATACGATCATCAAAAAAACTATCTGCAATTTGCTCATAGTTACGTCTTAATTCATTTGCCACCATGTATGAAGCTGGCGTAGCGTGAACAATGGTTGATGTTACCGCAAGACCTGTTTTCATGCCTAACTTGCGAGCACGGTGCAGCACCGTCTCAAGCGCTTGTTTGTTGATATCAACGCCAATTGCGCCATTGTAAGTTTTTATACCCGTAGAGAGCGCAGTTGCGCTTGCAGCAGAGTCTGTCACGTAACCAGACTCTAAATGTGGATAGGTACGCGCACTACCCACTAGCATATCGTCAAATACGGTGGTTTCGACCTCAGGTGTCATTGGGTCGTCGTTATAATAACGGTAAGCGGAAACATAAGCTGGGCCCATTCCATCTGCAATCACCATAATAATGTTTTGTGGTTGCCCGCTATCAGCGCCCCTCTCTACAACGCCTTGGGAACTATCGATAGGCGATTGTGGTGAACTCACGCTATCGGCACTCACGCAAGTGCTAAACAAAAACGCGGTGGCAAGTGCGGTCAAACTAAACAGAGAAGATTTATGCTTCATTCTTAGGTTCATATGAATCTCGTAATATGAATTATCAACGTTGCAGGCAAGTGAGATGATGCCAGCTAAAAATAGCGCACTATTATACATGGCTTTGTGGGGCCTGTTTACCTTGTGAACAAAAAAAGCTGTTCCCCCTTAAAAACCACCTTAAAACATTCACGCAATGAATGTTGATAATGAAAATTATATATTTCTTTTATTAAAAAGACTCTTTTAGGATAGGGGCAGGTCAAAAACACGCCGCACAAAAATTTACTTTATAGCTAGGGTGTATCAAAACCATTTCAAATCACCTTTTACGGCATGCACTTAACAATATGCAATAAAAGATGAGAGAAACAAGTTAACGGATAAGAGGAAAGCAACATGTCAAATTACGAACAAGATATTCAAAAATTCACTGAGCTTAAAGCAGCTCAAGGCAGTGCTTGGAATGCAATCAGCCCAGAATACGCCGCGCGCATGAAAACGCAAAATAGATTTGCGACCGGACTCGATATTGCAAAATATACTGCAGGTATTATGCGTCAAGACATGGCTGAATATGATGCAGACAGTGCTCAATACACACAATCACTTGGTTGCTGGCACGGCTTTATTGGTCAACAAAAAATGTTGGCGGTTAAAAAGCATCAAGGCACAACTAGTAAGAGTTATCTATATTTGTCTGGCTGGATGGTTGCGGCGCTTCGCTCAGAATTTGGACCCTTACCTGACCAATCAATGCATGAGAAAACGTCTGTTCCATCGTTAATTGAAGAACTATACACTTTCTTACGCCAAGCAGATGCGCGTGAACTAGGTAACTTGTTTGACGAACTTGATGCGGCAAAAGGAAATGGCGGCGACGTAGCAGCAGTGCAAGCCAAAATTGATAATTTTGAAACTCACGTAGTACCTATCATTGCAGATATCGACGCCGGTTTTGGTAACGAAGAAGCAACCTATTTACTCGCCAAGCAAATGATTGAGGCGGGTGCATGCTGCATCCAAATTGAAAACCAGGTATCGGATGCAAAACAATGTGGTCACCAAGACGGTAAAGTAACCGTTCCACATGAAGACTTTTTAGCAAAAATTAACGCAGTCCGTTATGCCTTTTTAGAACTTGGGGTAGATGACGGCGTTATTGTTGCTCGTACAGACTCATTAGGTGCGGGTTTAACTCAGAAGATTCCGGTATCGCAAAGCGAGGGTGATTTGGCCGCGCAATACAATGCCTTTTTAGAGACGACTGAAGTAAACAGTGTCGATGAACTAGGCGAAGGCGACACCGTGATGAAACTTGACGGTAAGTTGGTAAAACCTGTACGTTTACCAAACGGTTTATACAAATTTAAAGAAGATACAGGCGTTGATCGAGTAGTACTAGACTGCATCGTAAGCCTACAAAACGGCGCAGACCTATTATGGATAGAAACTGAGAAGCCTCACGTTGGGCAAATCGCTGAAATGGTTAATGCTATTCGTGAAGTTGTACCAAACGCCAAGCTTGTTTATAACAATAGTCCGTCGTTCAACTGGACACTTAACTTCCGTCAGCAAGTGTTTGATACTTGGGCAGAACAAGGCAAAGAAACTGCTGGGTACGACCGAGCAGCACTGATGTCGTCTGTCTATGATGACTCTGAATTGGCACAAGAAGCGGATAATAAAATTCGTACTTTCCAAGCTGATGCAGCACGTGAGGCAGGTATTTTCCATCACTTAATTACACTACCAACTTATCATACTGCGGCATTGTCGACTGACAACCTAGCGAAAGGATACTTCGGTGATGACGGCATGCTCGCTTATGTACGTGGTGTACAACGCCAAGAAATTCGCCAAGGCTTAGCTTGCGTTAAACACCAAGCGATGGCAGGTTCTGATTTAGGTGACACTCACAAAGAGTACTTCTCGGGTGAGCAAGCACTTAAAGCTTCAGGTGAAGATAACACCATGAACCAATTTGATGTGGTTGCTTAATACTCAGCACATCAACATAGTTTAGTTTCGTAATTGAGACTCTTGTTCAGCGCCCTTCGGGGCGTTTTTTTATTTATTCAAGCGTTAAAGCGCTTAGCCAATTATTCAGCAAAACTATGGAAACACGCCACTCATAGCAATATATAACAACACATAAAATAATTTAATCATAAAAAACATAAACTTAACTAAAAAGACATTATTCATACTACCAATGAAGTATCGATAAGATATCCTAGTACATTATATACTGACCGCACATACGCTATTTAGCGCAACCAACCATTAGGGACATGTCATTGAATATTGCAAAGGTTGATCTTAACTTACTCGTCTATCTTGATGTACTCCTCAGAGAAGGAAGCGTTACCAAAGCCGCTAATCAACTAAGTATTACACAACCGGCAATGAGTAATGGCCTTAAACGTTTACGCGATTTATTTAAAGACCCATTATTAGTGCGCACCAGCGATGGCATGACACCTACCAAGCGCGCATTAGAGCTTCGACCTGTTATTCGTGATGTATTGAGCCGTTTAGAGTCGTCGATTCAACCAGAGGCTGAGTTTGACCCAGCAACCAGCAAACGTACTTTTAGAATTATGACCAGTGACTATGCTGAGTCGACCTTACTGTTAGAATTGATTGGTAAACTTTCCTCACTTGCGCCGAACATTACTCTTGACCTAATCACCCCCAGTGACGTTACCTTTCATGATGTTGAACAGGGTAAAGTCGATATGGCAATTAACCGCTTTGACGAGCTACCTTTATCCTTCCATCAAAAGGTGATTTGGTACGATAGCTTTTCCTGTGTAATTGGCTCTGATCACGTTGCACGCGACAACTTCGACCTTGACGCATACCTGCAAGGACAGCACATATGGGTGAGTAAAACTGGCTTTGGTGTAGGCGTAGGTATTGACCCCACAGAGGTACAAAAACTCGGATGGGTTGATGCAGAGCTGATTAAAATCGGTAAAAAACGTGATATCCGAGTGTTCACCCGCCACTACCATGCAGCTCTGCAGTTAGCAAAAACACAAAACTTAATCGCGACGCTTCCAAGCAAAGCAGCAAAAATATTTAAAGACGACCCTTCTATTACGGTTGTGCCACCTCCCTTTGATATACCGCCCATTGCATTAAAGATGGCATGGAGTGCTTTGCTACACCATGATGCAGGCCACGTATGGTTGCGTCGTTTGATTAATGAAGTCGCTGCAGAAATGGCGCAGTTGGCATAAGCCTGCAGATAAAAAAGAGACAAGCAATAAAACGGGTCACAGCCATTCACAATATTTATGGCAAGTATATAAAGCATATACTAAACATTGGCGAGTGAGTCTCTTACACTGAGCATCAAGCGGCAAATTGGAGAGTATAATGTCATCAACAATTACAAAAGGGCGTTTACATATAGCGCCGACCCTTTACCACTTTATAACGCAAGAGGCCTTAGTGGGTCTCGATATCAGCGAGGATGACTTTTGGACGGGTTTTGAGGCGGTGTTGGCAAAATGTACACCGCAAAACAGTACTCTTCTAGATAAACGAGCAGAATTACAAAGCGCGATAAATAACTTTCACACGAACAACAAAGAAGGGAGTTTTAGCGAATACAAAGCCTTTTTAAAAGACATCGGTTACCTATCCCCTGCACAACAGTCAGTTAATATAACGACGGAAAACGTAGACGAAGAAATAGCGAACATGGCAGGACCACAACTCGTTGTCCCTATCAATAATGCACGATATGCCCTAAACGCAGTCAATGCGCGATGGGGAAGTTTGTATGATGCCTTTTATGGTACCGATGCCCTTGAGATTACTGCCGATACCACAAATAAAGGCGCTTACAATCCCGCACGAGGAGCACAAGTCATCAAAAAAGCTAGGGAATGGCTAGACGTCATCGCCCCTCTAGAAGGTGCAAGTCACGTAAACAGCGCTCAATACAGTATTGAGCAGCAGCAATTAAAAATCACCTTGACCGATGGTAACCATGTTTACCTAAAAGAGCCTGCGCAGTTTGTTGCTTTCCAAGGTAGCATCAACGCACCGGATGCGCTTTTGTTAAAACATAACGGACTGCACGTTGAGATTCAGATTGACTCGCAACATCCCATTGCAAAAACTGACCCCGCTCACATAAAAGACCTATTAGTAGAGTCGGCGATCACCACCATCATGGATTGCGAAGATTCAGTCGCCGCCGTTGATGCAGAGGATAAAACCCTCGTATATCGAAACTGGCTGGGATTAATGCAAGGTAAACTGCAGGTAGAAATAAACAAGAACGGCAAAAGCTCCGTGCGTAAAATGCATGCTGACCGTTTATATAAAAAATTCGGAGAAAACAATGACGAGAGCTTAACACTCTCAGGTAGAAGCTTAATGTTTGTGCGTAATGTTGGGCATTTAATGCAAAACGACGCGATATTACTAGATGGTAAGCCGATTTACGAAGGCATCATGGATGGCGTAATCACCAGTTTAATTGCTAAACACGACTTATTAAAAAAATCACCTTATCAAAACAGTAAAAAAGGCAGTGTGTATATCGTTAAGCCAAAAATGCATGGACCAGAAGAAGTCGCATTTACCAACGACATGTTTGCGCAAATAGAGAAAATTCTTAATTTAGCGCCAAACACTTTAAAAATTGGCATTATGGATGAGGAGCGCAGAACCAGTATTAATTTAAGTGCATGTATTGCGCAAGCAAGTGAACGCGTTGTCTTCATCAATACCGGCTTTTTAGATAGAACCGGTGACGAAATCCATACATCTATGCTCAAGGGAGCCTTTGCCTCTAAAGCTGACATTAAAAACAAACCTTGGTTAGCCGCTTATGAGATGTCAAATGTGATCACAGGCTTACAGTGTGGTTTGTCGGGTAAAGCACAAATAGGTAAAGGCATGTGGCCTATTCCCGAGAATATGGCTGATATGATGCAAGCAAAAATTGCGCATCCCAAAGCAGGTGCAAGCACCGCATGGGTACCCTCGCCTACTGCCGCAACTTTGCATGCCTTGCATTACCATCAGGTAAATATTTTTGATGTTCAAGCGCATTTAGAAAAACATAATATTGATGCGGTCGATACTATTTTAGATATTCCACTGATGGATAAGGAAGTCACATTAAGCGCCGATGAGATACAACGGGAGCTTGATAACAACGTACAAGGGATTTTAGGTTATGTTGTGCGCTGGGTGCATCAAGGCATTGGTTGCTCCAAAGTACCTGACATTAACAACGTTGGTTTAATGGAAGATAGAGCAACCCTGCGTATTTCGAGCCAGCACATTGCAAACTGGTTAGAGCATGACTTATTAAGCGAAGAGATGATCAACGAATCGCTAACGCGCATGGCAAAGCTAGTGGATGAACAAAACAAAGATGATTCAGAATATATTCCGATGTTACCTAATTTGGAGGAGTGTATTGGGTTTCAGGCAGCAAAAGACTTAATCTTTTTAGCAAAAGAACAACCAAATGGCTATACGGAGCCTCTGCTTCATCAACGCCGCAAAGAGATGAAAGAGTATCTTAAGCAAAAGTAAAGCTTAGAAAGTGTGAGCTGAAAAGCTTGGGGCAACTCTGACCACGTAGAAATTTATCGTAAACGGTTGACCCAAGTAACAAAGCAGATTACATTCTAAGCATATTCAGTGTTTATAACACACAGGAGCATGACTTTGATTGCTAACAGTACGTTGAATGACAACGGCTTACATCAACATAAAATCAAGCAAACAACAGAAAGCTTTATTCTATTACTACTCGGTCTGGCAGATTAGGCGCACGGGTAGCCTGTGAAAAAATATCAAAAACCCGTGCATCGCGCGGGTTTTTTTATGTTCGCTTAACTAGCAACTTCAATACTAAACTATTGCATACATTAGGCGTTTAGTAAGTTACATCAACAAATAAGGACGGACAAATGGACAATCGAGTGATTATTTTTGACACCACACTACGTGATGGTGAGCAGGCACTGCCGGCAAGTTTAAGCGGCCGAGAAAAACTGCAAATTGCACTCATGCTCGAACGTTTAGGTGTTGATGTTATTGAGGCTGGCTTTCCGGTGTCATCTCCGGGGGATTTTAAATCGGTACAATTGATTGCCCAAGAAGTCAAAAACTCAACAATTTGCGGACTTTCGCGCGCACTTGCCAAAGACATTGATGCCTGTGGTGAAGCGTTATCGGTAGCCGAGCAATTTCGTATTCACACATTTATTGCCACATCCGACATTCATGTCGATACCAAACTCAGAAAATCACAAGATGAGGTCGTCGAAATGGCTGTAAAAGCCATTACTCACGCGAAACGTTACACCTCTGACGTTGAGTTTTCTTGCGAAGATGCTGGGCGTACTCACATCGATTATTTATGCCGCATGGTAGAAGCTGCAATAAAAGCTGGTGCAACTACGGTCAATATTCCAGACACTGTAGGCTATACCATCCCTTCTGAGTTCGGTGGCATTATTGAAAACCTATTTAATCGAGTTCCAAATATCGACCAAGCAATTATTTCAGTGCATTGCCATAATGATTTAGGATTGGCTGTTGCTAATTCACTTAGCGCTGTTCAACAAGGAGCCAGACAAGTCGAGTGTACAATTAATGGAATTGGAGAGCGTGCGGGTAACTGCTCTTTGGAAGAAATTGTTATGGCCCTTAAAACACGCGAGCAAATTCTCGATTTAAAAACAGGTATCAACAGTCAAGAAATTAGCAAAGCCTCTAAACTGGTAAGCCAGTTATGTAATATGCCAGTGCAAGCAAACAAAGCAATTGTGGGTGCGAATGCCTTTAGTCATTCATCGGGCATTCATCAAGACGGCGTATTGAAAGGTCAGAATACTTACGAAATCATGACTCCAGAAAGCGTTGGTATAAATAAAAATGTGTTAAACCTTACCTCGCGCTCAGGCCGCCATGTGATCAAACATCGCTTAGGTGAGCTCGGCTACGGTCCGGGTGAATATGACTTAGATGAAGTTTATGCCTCGTTCCTGCGCTTAGCTGATAAAAAAGGGCAAGTATTTGATTACGACTTAGAAGCCCTGTTGTTTTTTAATCAACAAAAACATGAACATGCTTTCTATAAACTGCATTATTTACAAGCGACTTCCGGCCATAATATTATCCCTTCGGCTACGGTTACCATCGAAGCTGGTGAGGATAAAATTACCGAATCAGCGACTGGCAACGGCCCTGTAGATGCTGCATTTAATGCTATTATTCAAGCCATAAAAGGCCATGACCTTGAAATCGTTGACTTCAAACTAGACTCAAAAGGTGAAGGAGCAGATGCATTAGCCCAAGTTAGCGTAATAGTAGAATATAAAAACAGACGCTTTAATGGCATTGGTTTAGCCACCGATATTGTTGAGGCGGGCGTTAAATCGTTAATTTTTGTATTGAATAACACGTATTTAGCCGACCAAATCGATCAACAAAAACAAGAAAAAATAGCAGGAGTATAAAATGGCAAGCCATAATATTGCAGTACTGGCCGGAGATGGTATAGGCCCCGAAGTAATGGTAGAAGCAAATAAAGTACTCGACGCTGTTGCTACAAAGTGTGGTTTTAGCCTTAAGCGAACCGCGTTTGCAGTAGGCGGATATGCTATCGACCATCATGGCGAAGCGCTACCGGATGAAACCCTTAAAGGTTGTGAACAAGCCGATGCGATACTCTTCGGCTCAATTGGTGGGCCTAAATGGGATAACCTGCCTCTCGAAAAACGCCCAGAGCGTGCTGCTCTTCTGGCCCTCAGAGGACATTTTGATTTATTTAGCAACCTACGTCCTGCTCGTATTTACGAGGGGCTAGAGGCCTTATCGCCATTGCGTAGCGATATCGCAAAAAGTGGCGTAGATGTATTAGTGGTGCGCGAGCTTACCTCCGGTATTTACTTTGGGCAACCAAAAGGCTTAGAAGGTGACGGAGAAGAACAAAACGCCTTTGATACCATGCGCTATTCCCGCCGTGAAATACGCCGAATAGCCCACTCTGCTTTTCAAGCTGCCGTTAAGCGCAAGGGCAAAGTGACTTCTGTAGACAAAGCCAACGTACTTGTCTCCAGTCGCTTGTGGCGAGAAATCGTTGAAGAGGTTGCCAGTGAATACCCAGATGTGCGCCTTGAGCACATTTATATCGATAATGCGACCATGCAGCTGATTGCGAACCCTTCGCAGTTTGACGTAATGTTGTGTTCGAATTTATTCGGCGACATTGTCTCAGATGAGTGCGCAATTATCACCGGCTCTATGGGGCTATTACCTTCTGCATCAATCAATGCCGATGGCTTTGGTATGTACGAACCAGCAGGCGGCTCAGCTCCCGATATCGCCGGTAAAGGAATAGCCAACCCAATTGCACAAGTGCTCTCAGCAGCCATGATGTTGAAGTTTTCATTGAACGAAGAGAACGCGGCCAACATGATTGAGGACGCAGTGACGCAAACACTCAGAGACGGTATACTTACCGGCGAGCTATTGCCTAGCGATAAGCGCGAGCATGCCAAAACCACCTCACAGGTGGGCGACTACATAGTATCTATTATTGAGGGAAAATAAATGGCTAAAACACTTTATCAAAAAATTGTAGATGCACACCTAGTGGACAGCATTGGTGAGGATTTACTGCTGTATATTGACCGCCATTTAATTCATGAGGTAACCACACCGCAGGCCTTTGCTGGCTTGGCTGAGAAAAATCGTAAAGTACGTCGCCCTGATTTGACTTTTGGTACCATGGATCACAGTATTTCAACCCGCTCTTTAGCCTTAGATGCCTGTGGCCCTCAAAACGAATTACAGCTTAATACCCTTGCCACCAATTGCGCAAAATATGGTATTGAGCTCTATCCAGTAGGGCATAAAAACCAAGGTATTGTGCACGTTATTGGCCCGCAACTCGGACTAATACAGCCTGGCATGACCGTAGTGTGTGGTGATTCACATACCGCAACCCATGGTGCCTTTGGCGCACTTGCCTTCGGCATTGGTACTTCTCAGGTTGAGCATGTACTGGCTACGCAAACACTCAAACAGTCTCGCGCTAAAAGCATGTTAGTGAAAGTAGATGGGCAGCTCGGTCTAGGTGTCACGGCCAAAGATATTATATTAGCTATTATTGGGAAAATAGGTCACGCCGGCGCCACCGGTCACGTCATTGAATATGCAGGAACAGCTATTAGTGCATTATCGATGGAGCAACGTATGACCGTGTGTAATATGAGCATTGAAGCGGGTGCAAAAGCCGGTTTAATCGCCCCTGATGCAAAAACCTATGAGTATATTAAAGGAAAAGAATTTGCGCCCAAAGCAGCAGATTGGGACAGCGCCTTAGCGCATTGGGAAAGTTTAAAATCAGACGCAGACGCTCAGTTTGACACAGTTGTTGAGCTTAACGCCGACGATATCGCTCCGCAAATAACGTGGGGCACCAACCCAGGACAAGTTGTTGCGGTGAATAAAGCCGTACCTTCTCCCGATGATTTTGACGACCCAATTGTAAAAGCTTCTGCGATTAAAGCGTTGAAATATATGGCACTAGAACCTGGGCAATCTCTTACTGACGTAAGTGTTTCTCACGTATTTATAGGCTCGTGCACCAATAGTCGAATAGAAGATTTACGTGCAGCTGCAGAAGTTGCCAAACAAGGTAAAGTGAAAGATGGTGTTACCGCGATTGTAGTACCAGGCTCTGTAGCGGTAAAAGCACAGGCTGAAGCTGAGAGTTTGCACGACATATTCACCCAAGCGGGCTTTGAATGGCGCTTACCCGGCTGCTCTATGTGCTTAGGCATGAACGACGATGTCCTTAAAGAAGGTGACCGTTGTGCATCAACCAGCAACCGTAACTTTGAAGGACGCCAAGGGCGCGGTGCACGCACGCATTTGGTTAGCCCTGAAATGGCAGCAGCAGCGGCGATTACCGGCAGTTTTGCCGATGTAAGAGCCTTTGGCAATGCTTCACACTAAATCATCGAATTGGAGTAAACAATGAGCGGTATCACTACAATAAGCGGACGCGCTGCCCCACTTGACCAAGCCAATGTGGATACGGACCAAATTATCCCCAAACAGTTTTTAACCGGGGTTACCCGCAGCGGTTATGGTAAGCACTTGTTCCATGATTGGCGCTATTTAGACCAACACGAAAGCGTACCTAATCCTGATTTCAGTTTAAATCAGGGGATGTATAAAGGCGCCAATATTCTGCTAACCCGTGAAAACTTCGGTTGTGGTTCAAGCCGAGAGCATGCTCCATGGGCGCTTGCAGATTTCGGATTTGCCGCCATTATTGGGGTAAGTTTTGCGGATATTTTTTATGGCAACTGTATTAACAATCAATTACTGCCTATTGCCTTAAGTTCTGCGCAAATGGACGATTTATTCGCTTTATTAAATCGTTCTCCTGATGCTGAAATCAACATCGACTTACCCGCTCAAACCGTTAGCGCGGGCGACAAGTCATATCACTTTGATATTGCCGAACATCACAAAACAAATCTGCTGAAGGGCTTAGACGCCATCGGCATTACTCTTGAGCTTGATCAAAAAATTAGTAAATTTGAAGCAAATCGCGAAGTTTGGCTTTAAAAAAAACCAATACTGTCGATAATCTTTCTATGAACCACTAAAACAAAAATCGCTGGTAAGTGTCTAGCTTATCAGCCTTTCTTTTTCTATATGAATCAAATTGTTGCCATTGAAGATGTTAAAGTAGGCATGTACCTGCTGCGCCTCCATGAATGTGAAAGCAAACTAGAGGTTAAAAGCCAGGGCTTAATTAAGTCGTCAAGCACTATTGCAAGCCTTCAACGCCGTGGTGTGCGGTCTATCGAGGTAGACCTTGAAAAAAGTGTTCACGCTCATTCATCGGCATCTAATGAAGGTGAAGGTCTCGCTCAAAAGGCTGATGCAGGTCATGAACCAAGCGTTACCCCCACACCAATGACTAAAAAAACTTTTTCTACTATTAGCTTTGAGCAACAGCAAGTGGATTTAGCCAAAGCAGACAAACTCTACACACAAGCTCGTGGGGCTCAAGCTCGTTTCGTCAAACAGTTACGCAGTTCAGAGGCACCTGATTTTGATGTGCTTAATTCGACCTGCCAAGACATTATCGATTCAGTGTTTGATAATCACGAGGCATTAAGCTGTTTGGTTATGCTCAAAGATACCAACGATTATTTAGTTGAACATTCTTTGAATTGCGCCATTTTGATGAGCATATTTGCTAAGCATCTGCAATTTAGTCAATCGGATTTAGAGGATGTCACGTTAGCAGGGTTATTGATGGATGTCGGCATGACCTTGTTACCTAAGGATTTAGGTAGGAGAACCGACGAATTCTCCGCCTCCGATAAACTATTGATGCAAACCCATGTCGATATTGGTATCGAGGTAGTCGAAAGGTTTTCTGATGTACCGCCTATGGTGTATGAAATTATTCAAAATCATCATGAACGTATTGATACAAGCGGTTATCCTAAACAAAAAGATGCTTCTGAATTACCTCAGTATGTACAAATGGCAGGTATTGTTGATTGTTACGATTCAATGATCAGCGACCGTGGTTACCGCTCGTCAATGTCGGCTCAAGATGTATTAGAAACACTTTTGGCAGACCCCTCTTTTGACTCTCAGTTAGTAGAGGTGTTTATTGAGGCTATTGGGCTTTATCCAGTAGGTTCTCTGGTTCATTTACGTAGCGAAAAACTTGCCATTGTGGTGCAAAAACACAAAACCAACCCATTAAAGCCTCGTGTAATGAGCTTCTATAGCATGCGGAATAAACATCACACTGAAGTAAAAATGATAGATTTGGCAAAATCTAGTGACAAAATATTGGGCGCCGTACGACCAGAAGAGTTTGACCTTAACCTATCCTCATTTTTCAAGTCCGTTTTGTCACAATGAAGCTAAGGTAGTAAGCAGTACATATTCTACCAATCAGACAACGCGTTCATCGAAAATGTTTCGCCTCTAAACGACAAAATGATTCGCTCAGATTCAATTTCAACAATTGATAGACCATCCGCAATGAGATCACCTTCAGATAGACGTTTGCCGTTTACTCTTACCCATCTATCCATTGGGTTTGAAGCATACATATGCGCACTAAAACTCATTGCGGGCATATCGATGAGTGTGCCAGAGGGAAGTTGGTCAATACGTGGCATTGTTTTTGGCTCACGCGTTAAATCAAATACTCTACCTTGGGGCGCAGCTTGGGTTTGGCTAAGAATATTTTCTTCAAAATTAGGAGCCGGCACAAAGGTATCAACGTCATCCTCAGCCTCAATTTGGGCAGCTGCTTGATTAACACGACGCAACAAATCGGAAGATATACTCCCGCTAGCTTGCGCTGAGCTATTTTGCTGAGCATTTTGTTGTTGCGTGTCCGCCGGTTGTGAGAGCTCATTTGAGCCATTAGAAGCAGAAGAATTACTCGGCTGGCTAGGAAGACCTGCCCCATAACCTAATACTGTCTCACCCTCATTTAACACAACCCCGTTAATGCTCTCGAAACTCCTTACCGGAGCAGGTTCGGCATTCTGCGTAGCATTTACCTCAGGTTCCGATATCAGCTCATCCGCTGACTGATTTAGCTGCCCATTTGCCTGTGAGTCTTGGCCATTTGTAGCAGGAATATCGCGGTTAAGTGCAGGAGTTTGCCTTATTTGCTGAGGGTTTAGAGATTGACTTGTACCTTCGTTAGGGGGGCTCGCCAATGCTTGCTCTTGTTCTGATATAACGATTGGAACTTTTGCGCTTTGCAGTGATGCTGTTTGCACCCAATTCGCCGCGCTCATTACCCCTAGCCCAATTCCAAAACCAGAAATTAGCACCACTAGCAATATGACATACGGCTGCACAAACAAGCGCCACTTTGATGGCATTTCATCAATCGCAGGCATAAACAATGACCGATGAAATTGTTGTGATAATTGCCTGTCGGCCATCGCACTTTGTTTATCTTTTTCCATTAAGCGCTGAGTTGGCGTCAGTGTTGTAGCAGACTCATTAATCTCTTGATGACTTGGACTAGCCTGCGCAAAAGCTGCTGAATTTACAACAACATCATCTTCAAGACTGACACTTTGCGCTTCATCAACCTCCACTAAACTGACGCCCATTTCGGTCAACCCTTTTACCATCGCAAAAGATTTTACCATGCCAACGCGTCGTATTTTCACGGGTCCGTTTTGCTCAACAACACGCGTCACCATCATACCTGGTTTGAGTTGAGCTATAACCACCTGTTTAAGCATAAAAAGCTCCTGCGGCGATACCAGCGGCTAAAGCTAATAAGAAACCAATGATATACATTCGGCGCCATACATTTCGCTGACCTTGCATGACAATATCCTCACCCAACACTTGAAAGCTAGCTGAAACCATCGTCTGATAATCAATAAAGGGGCGCTGTAATGAATAACCTAGACTCATTGCACGGTCACACAATAAGTTTATTACTCGTGGAATCCCTCCAGAAATAGAAAACAAAAGCGTAATGGCAGACTTGGTAAAAGGACTTTGCTCTAAATTTGCCACTTTCAGCCGGTGCTCAACATATAATGCGACTTCGTCTTGGGTTAAGGGGAGTAAATGATAACGAGCAGTAATACGCTGAGCTAACTGTCTCAACTCATTGCGCCGTAGCAGTTGTTGCAACTCAGGCTGGCCAATAAGCACCACTTTTAATAGCTTTTCTCGGTTTGTCTCTAAATTTGTCAATAGGCGAAGTTGTTCAAGCACCTCTGGCAACAAATGTTGTGCTTCGTCAATGATCAACACAGTATTTATGCCTGATTGATGATTGCTTGCGAGTTTACTTAATATTTTGTCGGTAAACGTTTTTAGAGTCGCGCTGCTTTGGTCATAGGATATGCTAAGTTCATCGCAAACGGTCGCCAACAACTCTAATGCAGACAGGGATGGGTTTAATATTAGCGCGGTTTGTGTATCGTCGGACAAGTCCTGCATTAATTTACGCGACACTGTCGTTTTGCCGGTACCGACTTCGCCAGTTAACATTACAAAACCACCCGACTCTTGTAAGCCAAAGCTCAGATGAGCAAGCGCTTGCTTGTGGCGCGTACTCATGAACAAATAATCAGGGTTAGGCGCAATAGAAAATGGATTATCCGTTAATCCAAAGTAACTCAAGTACACAGCATTTTCTTAATATGAAACATCTATACGCAGTACGGTATCACGAAAGTAGAACGAGTCAATATACGGCATGGCTTGTTTGTGTTTGTGCTATGAATTTTTTACCTAAGCATGATTATCTTGTGATATTTTAGATATTCAAATACGCCGATTATGCCTAAGCCAATTTAGCTATGCATAGTCGCTAAACATTAATCAACCAGCGATAGCTTTACATTATATGCGTACCTATTTAGTTGGCGGCGCTGTCCGCGACAGCTTACTTAACAGAGAAGTTACCGAGCGTGACTACGTGGTAGTAGGCGCTACACCCGAGCACATGCTTTCTCAGGGCTATACGCAAGTGGGTAAAGACTTTCCGGTATTTTTACATCCAAAAACAAAAGAAGAATATGCCCTCGCCCGAACTGAACGAAAAAAAGGTCGTGGCTACACAGGTTTTGAATGCGATGCCTCACCTGATATCACTCTAGAACAAGATTTATTGCGCAGAGACCTAACCGTAAACGCGATGGCGATGGACGAGCAAGGCACTATTATCGACCCTTTTAATGGTCAACAGGACATACAAAACCGAGTACTGAGGCATGTGAGCGACGCTTTTGTTGAAGATCCTTTGCGTGTGCTTAGGGTCGCAAGGTTTGCTGCTCGGTATCATCATTATGGATTTCATATTCACCGCGATACCCTAGCCTTAATGCGCGAGATATCACTGAGCAGAGAGCTTGAGGATTTAAGCTCAACTAGAGTATGGCAAGAAACCGCAAAGAGTTTAACTGAAGCTCATCCTGATATCTTTTTTAGTACCTTAAAATCAGTAGAGGCGCTAAAGTTTTGGTTTGTTGAGCTGGATAAGCTTTGGGGGATCCCGAACCCAAGTAATTGGCACCCTGAAATCGACACTGGCGTGCATACCATGTTGGTGTTACAACAAGCGGTCGCAAGCTCCTCTGAGCTTGCGGTGAGATTTGCCGCGCTTGTTCATGACTTAGGCAAAGCGCTTACCGATACTACGCAATGGCCCGCACATCATGGCCATGACGATTTAGGCTGTACTGCGATTAATCGTTTTTGCGACCGTTTAGGTGTACCTAATTATCCCCACGAGTTGTCACTATTGGTCAGCATGCATCATAGTGCGGTGCATCGGATTGCTGAAAAATCACCCGAGGATATTTTACATGTATTTGATCGCGCCGATGCATGGAGACGCCCAGAGCGTTTTGAACAAATGCTATTGGTATGTAAATGTGATTTTTTAGGTAGAAAGAACTTTGCACAACGCCCCTACCCGCAATTTGAACAATGGCAAAACTTACTGCAACAGCTAAATTCGGTAGATGTTAAAGCCATTGTGAGGCGAGGTCTTAAAGGCCCTGCCATTAAAGAGGCTGTGCAAATGGAGCGATTAACAATCATACAAGGGTTTTTGGATGATATTAGTCCAACTTAAATAAACGAGCGTGGGCACGAAGGTTTATCACGGGCCTCGTTAAACGCGGGATTTTCACACAGTTTTTAAGCATTGCGACAGAATTTAGTGTAAACTTCGCCGCCGCGTTAGGATGCTACTTAAGCAATTACGGCATAAATGCAGTCTTACTCAATCAGAGCTACCCCAAAATAGGACAATATCATGTTTGCAGATTTAGAATTGGACGATGAACTATGTCGTGCAGTCGCAGAAATGGGCTTTACACAAGCCACTAGCATTCAGCAACTGGTTATCCCTGATGCCATGGAAGGGCATGATATTTTGGCCTGCGCACCTACCGGCACAGGAAAAACGGCTGCATTTTTGTTGCCTGTTTGCCAATATTTACTCGACAACCCCAAGCGCACTGAAGGAAGTACCCGTGCCTTGGTATTAGTGCCTACTCGAGAGCTAGCCAATCAAGTTGCTGAACAAGCCAGAGCCATTATGAAATATACTGACCTTTCATGTGGCGTGATTACCGGTGGTATTAACTATGGCACAGACCGTGAAGTACTTGAATCACGACCCGATGTCCTAATTGCCACTCCGGGCCGATTATTTGAGCATATAGAAAAAGAAACCTGTGATTGCAGAGACATAGAGTCATTGGTCTTAGACGAAGCAGACAGAATGCTCGATATGGGCTTTTCATCTATTGTGCATCAAATTGCGGGTGAGGCTCGTTGGCGAAAGCAAAGTATGTTATTTTCCGCGACGCTATCTAGCCGCGGAGTCCGCATTTTCGCTGAGGAACTGCTCAGCGAACCAAAAGAATTTAACGCTACCCCATCTCGTAAAGAAAAAGCTAAAACCCAGCAGTGGTATCATTTATGCGACGATATAGCACACAAAAATGCCCTACTTGAATACCATCTGAGCCATAGCATAGAGTCTTGTATTGTGTTTATTAAAACGCGAGAGCGTTTACACATTTTAAAAGACAAGCTCATGAATCAATATCCCTTAGTGTACTTGCAAGGGGATATGCCACAAGATAGGCGCAATGCCGCTTTAGCAAAATTCAAATCAGGCGAAGCTAAAATTATGCTTTGTACTGACGTCGCTGCACGCGGGATTGATGTTGCCAATGTGAGCCATGTTATTAATTACGATATGCCTCGAGGTGCAGACATTTATTTGCATCGGATTGGTCGTACTGGCCGCGCTGGCGCAAAAGGAACCGCAATATCACTGATTGAAGCGCATGACTTTGTTTGGGTAGGTAAAGTAGAACGCTATACTCAAGAGAGTTTTAAAGCGCGAGTGATAGAAGGCTTAAAGCCTAAACACAAAGCCCCTACATTGGTGAAAAAGAGAAAACCCAAAAGCAAAGTCAAACGTAAGAATAAGTCCTCTAGTAATAAAAAGCGCAAATAATCATGAGTTTATCCTTAAAGATGCAACACATCGTGTTAGCAACGGGAAACAAGGGCAAGGTCGCAGAATTTAGTGCTTTGTTTGAGCAATATAAAATTCAAGTCAGTCCACAGTCTGAGTACCTTGTTAGCGATGTTGCCGAAACCGGTTCCACTTTTGTGGAAAACGCTATTATAAAAGCTCGTCATGCTGCACGTATTACCAACTTACCTGCAATTGCAGATGACAGCGGCTTGGTAATTGATGCATTAAAGGGCGCACCAGGCATCTATAGCGCACGATATTGCGGGCAACACGGCAACGACAAAGGTAATTACGAAAAGGTTTTGCACGAACTTGGTGATGAACACCGTCGTAGTGCACGCTTTTTGTGTGTACTAGTATTTATGCGTCATGCAAACGACCCTACGCCCATTATTTGTCAGGGCGAGTGGGAAGGAAGTATTACTAAGGCTCCAAGCGGCGATGGCGGCTTTGGTTATGACCCTATCTTTTATCTACCCGAGCATGACTGCACCGCCGCGCAATTAGATAAAGCCATAAAAAATGCAGAAAGCCATCGAGGTAAGGCATTAAAACAATTGATGCAAGATATTCAAGGTCTGCTCTAAGGTGCGTAAGGACTTTGCCCCTACCTTGTTTGTCACAGCATCGTATTGTAAGTATGTGAGCAAGTATTGAAAGTCATTCCATTATCTTTATACGTGCATATCCCATGGTGTGTACAAAAATGTCCCTACTGTGATTTTAACTCACATCAAATGAAGGGTAGGATCCCAGAAAATGAATACATCGGGCACCTTTTAGACGATTTAAGCCAAGATATTGAAAGTATCAGACATCGCGGTGAGGTCCGTGAAGTCAGTACTATTTTTATCGGTGGCGGTACGCCTAGTTTGCTTAGTGTTGATGGGATGCATCGATTACTCAAGGGTATTGCGCAGCGGGTACCGCTAGCAATAGGCGCCGAAATCACAATGGAAGCCAATCCTGGAACAGTGGAGGCACAACGATTCGAAGGGTTCAAACAAGCAGGCATAAATCGAATATCGATTGGCGTACAGAGTTTTCAAACTGAGCATCTCAAACGTTTAGGTCGCATCCATGACGATGCCCAAGCAATGAATGCGATTGGCTTTGCCAAAGATTTATCGTTACGGTCATTTAATACTGATCTCATGCATGGCTTACCTGAGCAAAGTTTAGAAAACGCATTGAGCGATGTGAAGCAAAGCATTTTACAAAATGCCCCACATATCTCGTGGTATCAGCTCACCATAGAGCCGAACACCTTGTTTTATTCAAAACCACCTGAATTGCCAGATGATGAGATCCTTTGGGAAATTCAGCAACAAGGACAACGCTTATTGCAATCTGAGGGATATCATCAATATGAAATTTCTGCATACAGTAAAGACGGACATCAATGTCAGCACAACTTAAATTATTGGCGGTTTGGTGATTATTTAGGAATAGGCTGCGGTGCTCACAGCAAGATTACTGACTTAGAGACCGGAAAGATTGTTCGGGGAGAAAAAGTTAAACACCCTAAGGGCTATATGAATTTATCGACGCCGTATCTTTATAAACAGCATAACGTAGGGCCTGACGACCTGGCGTTTGAGTTTTTTATGAATCGCTTTCGCTTACTTGAGTCTTGCCCAATAGACTCCTTCGAAGAATTAACATCTTCTAGTTTATCCGCGAAGGAGAAAGAGCAGCTGTTAAAAGTTAGCGACAAAGGTTTACTGACTCAAAGCGCTACGCACTGGCAAGTCACCGACACTGGCCGCCGCTATCTCAACAGCCTTTTATCAGAGTTTGTTTAACACCATTGGGCCTAGCGAATAGGTTGTAAGCCTTTTTTACGATCGCGTACAGCTTCAGACAAACTAAACCCTGCTTTTTTCCAACTTTCTGCTTCGTCGGATGCAAACTTTTTTTCAATCCAATCTTCAGCCGAGTCGTCATTAAACCCAGCATCAATCCATGCTTTTGCATCCCTTGCCGACACGCCCATTTCTTTCCAGCTTTCCGCTGTTTTAGCCGTAAAACCGGCGTCTTTCCATGTAGCAATGTCCGATTCACTCATTCCATGCCAATTTGGACCGCTAGAGCAAGCAGATAATAATAAAGTCAGTGTTACCGCTAACATTGTTTTTTTCATGACGTTTCCTTTTTAACTAATCAATTTTTGTGCTTAGATATCACCAATATACTAACCTGTTATTTTAAATCACGCCATAGGATAGGAAGACTGCGTCAAGTGCGCGGCACTATTTGTCATCCGCGTTATTTTCGCTACAATGATATTTTCGTTACGATAATGTAACGATGTCACACAATGATAGCCATTCTATAGGGAAGTCCGAAACTGGATACCGAAGAACTCAACAAACACATTGCATGTCATGATTGTGATTTGCTAATTCGTTTACCTGAGCAACTCATCGAACACCAAAAAGTTTGCTGCCCTCGCTGTGGTGGTGAGTTGTTTACTGTTCGTAAAGACCCTCTAGACAAAACTATCGCATACACATTAAGTGCTTTGGTTCTGTTAGTAATATCTATCAGTTTTCCTTTTATGGCCATCTCTAGCAATGGTGCAGGCAATAGTATTGCCCTGCTACAAGCTCCATTGGTATTAGCGGAAGATGGTTACAGCATGCTCGCCTTTATCGTACTAGCGGGCGTTATTTTGTTACCGGGTATTTACCTGATATTGTTGCTAACGATGCTCATACCGCTGTACCTTGGTAGTGCTGAGGCAGCTTCCTTATTTTGTGCAAAAGCGATAAGCGGTTTGATCCCATGGGCAATGGCGGATGTGTTTGTGCTTGGAGTGTTAGTAGCGTTAATCAAATTGATGCATATGGTGGATATTGTGCTTGGCCCTGCATTTTGGGCTTATCTGGCCTTTGCATTCTTGTTTTTAACTGTGACTAATATTTGCAGCAAACGCCAGTTATGGTTTTGGGTTGCCCATGGTAAATAAGCAGTCAGATAAAGACATAAGCGCGGCCGACTTAGATATTGCCAGCTGCCCTCGTTGTTTGGCCATTACCCCTGCAAGTGCTAAACATTGTCGGTTGTGTAATAAAAAACTGCATGTACGCCACCCCCATAGCATTCAACGTACCTTAGCGTTGGTATTTACCGCAATGATATTTTACGTACCCGCTAATTTATACCCCATTATGACGACCACCTTACTGGGATACAAAGAGGGTTCAACAATACTGGGCGGGGTCGTTTTATTTTTTCAAATGGGTTCTTATTTTGTTGCCAGCGTCATTTTTATTGCTAGTGTGATTATTCCTATTGCCAAGATGATGGCGATATTGTGGCTATGCTATAGCGTCGTCAGCAAACGAGATATTAAACAAGCTGAACTTACAAAACTGTATCAAATTACTGAATTTATTGGTAAATGGTCAATGATTGATGTGTTTGTTGTGGCAATTTTAGTCGCCTTAGTCCAAATCACTGGTATTATGGCAATAGACCCTGGCATTGCGGCTACTGCATTTGCCACGGTAGTAATACTGACAATGCTGTCTGCGCAACAGTTTGATATACGATTAATATGGGACAATGTCAGAACAAACAGTAAAAGCCCTCACAAAGAGAATGAGTAGATGACAGATGAAGTAACAAATAATGCGCCAGTGATAAAAAATAAATCACGTATTTCTGGCATCTGGATTTTGCCCATTATCGCCGCCCTTGTAGGTATTGGCATGGTCTACAAAGAGTGGCAAGACCGTGGGCAGAGCATCATTATTGGCTTTGAAAGTGCTGAAGGACTCGAAATCAAGAAAACCAAAGTGAAATATAAAAGTGTAGATATTGGTATTTTAGATTCAATCGAGTTCAACGAAGAAGGCAATGGCGTTTTGGCTAAGGTGGTCATTGAGCGCGACATGACTAAGTTCTTGCGCACCGATAGTCAATTTTGGGTCGTAAGACCAAGAGTTGGCTCCTCTGGCATAAGTGGGATTGGCACTTTGTTCTCAGGGGCATATATCACCATGGAGCCAGGTAAGGACCAAGCGTTAGGCACACGTTTTGAGGGTTTAGAGTCTCCTCCTGTTTCATCGCCAAACGATGAAGGCCTAAAAGTTAACTTAGTTTCAACTGGTGGCAAAGCGCTAAACCAAGGTAACCCTGTGATATATCGAGGCTTTGAAGTCGGTGCAATTGAGGCTGTAGATTTTGATGTGGAAAGTAGAGAAATTACCTACGATGTTTTTGTAAATGCCCCTTTTCATAACCTCATTACCACCAATACCTTCTTTTGGAATGCAGGAGGGTATGAGTTTAGTACCACCGGAGATGGCTTTAGTATTGATTTTGCTTCAATAGAAACTATTATCGCCGGCGGCATAGAATTCGATATCCCAGAAGACTTGCCATTAGGGGAGCGCATTACTGAAACGACAAGCTTTAAACTTTACGGCAACAAAAGCAAAGTCACAGAAGAGCGTGCTTATGAATATTTAGAATATGTGTTATTAGTTGAAGACTCAATCGCCGGTATTCAAAAAGGTACGCCTGTAGAATATCGCGGCATCCGCATTGGCCGAGTCGCTAAACCTTATTTAGGTTTTCACCAGACGAATCTTATCGACCCTAGCGAAGAACGTATTGCTGTTGTGATTCATATTGAGCCAGCAAGATTGTCGCAAGAAAACAGTTATACCTTAGAGTGGTTCGATAAACAGTTTAAAGAGTGGATAAAAAATGGCTTAGTTGCCACATTAGAAAATGCCAACTACCTCACTGGCTCAATGAAAATCAGTTTAGATATGACACCTAAAACGGCCGATGAAATTACTATGTTTGGTGACTACATCGTCATTCCTATCGGTGAAAGTGGTTTTGCCGGCATTCTTGAAAAGACCGATTTATTGCTAGCGAAACTCAACAATCTAAATGTTGAAGGAATGATTGCTAATGCAAATAGTGCGATGCAAAGCGCCGAAGAAAGCTTTGATATCGCGAACGAAACCTTTTTGGCGAGCCAAGCGATGTTTACCAAAATGGAAGACACGCTCCTTGAGGGTGAAGAGATGATGAAAGGTCTGCAACCTTCCTCTCCCATGTATCAAGAATTGCAAGGTAACTTAAATGAGTTACAAAGACTGCTAGACAGCCTGCAACCTTTTATTGAGAAGGTGAGCGCTAAGCCAAACTTATTAATCTTTAGTGAGCAGGCTGCGCCTGACCAAGAGCCAACACGGAAAAACCAATAATGCATAATCGATTAAGTTTACTTGCGTTTGTCATGTTACTAGGTGCTTGCAGTAATTCAGGCCCTGCCCCTGAGGTACACCGCTATGTGTTAGACAATACAACGGAGCGCATTGATGATAATGCAACTGCGCAAATTGCTGAGGTTCGCGTGATATCCATTCCAGACTATCTAAATCAAAACTCGTTGGTGATGATGGTCGATAATCATAAATTAAATATTGCGCAATATCATACCTGGGCAGATGGGCTTAACGATAGTATTGCCCGCGTAGTAGAGCATGAGTACAACAAACGGATAACAGCAACTCCTGAAAGTCAGCGCTGTGAACGTTGCCACAAAATTGGACTTTCTATAGAGCGCTTTTACCCGAGCGCTGACGGACAGGTCTATTTAAGCGGCTATTTCCAATATCAGAATGACGAAAGAGAAACCATTAAGCGCCGTTTTAACCTAAGCGGTGAAATTCAAAACGATGGTTACCAAGGCTCGGTTGCTGAAATGCGCCGTTTATTGACCAAGCTCAGTGACCAGATTGCAAAAGAAACCTTGTAATCTGCTCTGCCGGCCTACTCATCGTCTAAACGACTTCTGACCAAACGAATGTGGATACTACGGTCTTTTGCCTTGATAGAGCTTGTGCCATTAAAAAAGCCAACTGACCAAGCTCGTTGAGTATCAAACATAGAAGGTGTGGATGTCCAGAAGTCGTCGGGAGGCGTTTCTGGAAAAGCTTGTTCATTTACCGCTGGGCGCACACACGACCGCTCTGCGATTACCACTAGCTCTTTGATATTCGGCAAGCGCCAATTGCGTGAATCGTTATATTCATAACCGTAGCTCAATTTAAGGGCTTGCTGCCAAGTAAAAAGTTGAGCGTTGCCCTCACAGGTTTCGTTCTCCCAAGTTTGCCCGATAGCACAGCGCATAAATATAAGGCCACTGGGTGCATGTAATATTTCACCGTCGCCCGCGGGCTCAAACACTTCAATAGCTGTTGTTTCAGGAATCTCCCCATTACACAGGGCTTCAGCCTCTACAAACTGACTGCTTAGCGCCAAGACAGCCCACGCACCAACCAACAAACAACGTTTAAACATCAGCGGTTTTACTGAAAATTGCTTTGTTGCCGTGCCTTTTAATACTGAAGCTTTCATAATTTGACCCTCCCCGCTCGCACTAACCTTACTTTTTGCTCCGTTGCCTTGTTCAAAAAGTTGTCGACCCCCGAGGCAAAATCAATTGCCCAAGCGTTGCGTGCGGTGTCATCGCTAATGCCGTCGGCGCTCGTTTGGTTAGTCCAATACCATAGACTTTGATTAATGGGGCTTCCCCAAAGCGGAAAATACTCAGTATCGGCAAGAGGCGCTGAAAATTTGCCAAAATGCTGTATCGATTGCAGTTCTTGCAAAGTAGGAATGCGCCAATCAAAAAAACCACACAAACCATCTTGATTCACCTGCTCAAGTAATGCTTGCGTATTGCACTGACCATTAGCAATAGTGCAGCTCGTACTATTGGCATTGATTACACCTTCAAAGTTGCCAATGCTTCCTTCCTCTTGATACCAAGTATAGAGATTGTCCACGTAATGGATGCTGTCTTCGTCGGCGCTTTTAGATTCCCATACAAGACCTGTTGTATTGTCTCTGACGCAAGCGCCCACAAGCGAGGTATCATCTATTGGATCTCCATTCTTATTTAAGCGCGTAAAGTCAAAGCCTTTGTCGCCGCGCCCTGCCTTTTTAAGCTCACCCGACACGTCAATCCGATCGCTTCCATAATGACCATCTTGCCCCGGATATTCATGTAAAAATGCACTTTGAATACTGGTGTCGTTGGTGTTTTGGGTAACACCTGTGTCGTTAATTTTTGCATTATTTGGCGGATGTACATTGTAAGTCACAGTATCTGAAAACTGATTGCCAAAGCGGTCAGTACTCGTTAGTTCAAAAGCAATGCTTGTGCTCGTTGTTACCTGCGGTGCAATAACATGTGCACGCAATTGTTGTTCATTGGCTATAGTCAGTTCGCCACTAAAGTCGTGTCGCCATAGATTAACTAAAGGTCTAGCATTTGGCGCTTGTGTAGCACTTTCGCCATACAGCAGTAGTAGCTCGCCAGAAAATACCGTAATTGCTTTGCCTGCATCTACATCGGGCAAAGTTCCTTGCTCACCTACTAGCTTGATTGTTACTCGAGCGTTTGCCTGCCCCCCTTCTTGGTCGGTGACCGTGAGCATAAAGTCGATTTCACGCGGCTCAAGATGCATTGGGCTGATAAGTGTTAAGGTGGATTGATCCGTAGGAACATCACCTAATACATCCTCTCCGGCAACTTGCTGCCATAAGTATGTGGCAACTTCCGGCGCATCAGTTTGTGGGTCTGCATCTGAGCTGGCACTAGCATCTAGTATGATTGTCGCGTTCACCGGATAGCTATTTTCAGGGTAGTTTTCAAGCGCGTTGGTTTGTATAGTCGCCTCAGGTAATATGTTTATGGGCGAGACTGACATCACAATGGTTTTTGAACCTGATTTTCCCTCGCCATCGGTGGCTCTCAAGCTTAAGGTGTAGCTAGTGTCAGTAGTTACCGCAGGGGCAATAATGCTAGCCGCGGCTGCGCTCGTATCAGGATGATTAATCTGAATGTTGTCAGGAGCATTCCAAGCATAGCTATAGTTGCCATCGCCACCGCTGGCGACCCCGGCTAGATCTGAGGTTTCGCCTTCCAGTAAGCTAAAATCTGCCCCAGCATTAACGAGCACAGGGCTGCTGCTTGGAGTATCAGAACCACCAGAGCCGCCGCATGCTGATATTAAACATAGGCAACAGATAAGGAAAAAGCTTTTTGTAGGCATAAACGACGTCATTATTTAGAACACTTGTGCGTCTAAAAGCAAAACACAGACCAAAGCAGCAAAGCGCTGGCAAATTTATTTCTTCTGTTCGTTTAACTCGGCTTCTTGCACTTGCAATGACAATAACTGCTTTTTAGCAGAAGCGGCATCGGTCATGTCATAAATCATCATGCATACATGCTCCACCGCACCGGTTGCCGACACCAAAGGCGAAAATACAATATTTTGATACATGTAGGGGGCTGAACTAGTGATAGGTCGGTAATTTCTGAATTTAAAAAGGTAAGGACGCTGCTCCCACGTGATAAAGGCCCGAGTACGTAACTCAAATACACTTTTTACTTTTTGCTCAAACCAGGGCTGCGATATATCCGCAAATAACGAAAATAAAGATTTGTCGCGCACATCTGAGGGCAACATGCCTGAATGCGCCTCCATAAAGCCATTCCATACTTTTAGCTCAAAGTTTCGATTAAATACCACAATGCCAACGTCTACCGTTTGGATCATGTCCATCATCCAATGCATTTCGAGTAACTCATCAAGTGCTTCTTTTGCAATACCATTGTTAGTAGACATGCTTAATCCTCCATCAAATGAGCAAGTTTTGCGTTCATCATTTCCATCGACTCTTCGGTAAATAATAGTATTAAGTCGCACTGCACATTAAAGCCTTCAAGACCATAACTTAGCTCAATGGCAAGGGTTTTTCGCCAAGCACTTTTATTCGCATTAATGAGTTCCTGTACGCTTTGATGCTGGCCCAGAACCACTGGGTGTCCTTGGCGAAACTGCATATCTAACTGGCCCGCAATACCGCGTAAACAGGTTCCGATCAGTACGCTTGCTACATCCATTAGCAGTTCCAATTGCATTTGATCATCCATTTTACCGTCTACTTGCATGATTCTCGCCATGTCGTCAAAGCTAGAATCACTGAGCACGCATAGAGCCTCACCACTAATACCGTCACCCAAAAAGCCCTGGCATACGCCTGAGGTGCTTTCATTAGCGTCTACGTCCGACAGCATCATGTGCAGTTCAGACACTTCAATGAGATTAACGTTTGGAATGGGCAAGCGCACAAATACATTCATGGTCCGTGCAAGGTGATCCCCAGCTTGGCCCATAGCAACGTTTGCCACTTCTTGATAGCAGTCGCGAGTTAGCTCGTCGATCATTTCAGGCTCATCAGGTAAGTCGAGCGATGCGCCTAGAATGTTATGCTTTTCAAGCGTTTTACGTAACTCTTCAGCATTAACTGGCTTTTTAATAAAGTCTAATGCGCCAAGATTTAATACGCGCTGGCGTGCTTCGGGCTGAATATCGCCAGAGATGACAATCGTTTTGGTTCCGAGCTCTTGCTGTTTGATATGAAGTAGGGTTTCGTAACCGTCCATCACCGGCATATTCAAATCAAGTAGAAGCAACTCGCCTTTATTGTCACAAATCGCATCTAAGGCTTCTTCTCCATGTTTAGCAAAGTGAATGCTGGTTTCTAAGTCTTGCGGCAAACATTTTGCGACTTGTTTGCGAGCTACCATAGAATCGTCGCAAATTAGCACTGAAAGCATAAAAGTATATCCGGTGATATGAGTTAATTATTTCCTTCTCATAACATCGGACAATTCTCAGGATTCTTTATTAATATTCAAACCAGTGAGGCGTTTTTGACATTCGCTTTGTGTTCAAGCGAAAAGTAGAGGCAATACAATAGCGGTAACAATGCCGTTTAAACATACCGACAATGTAGCAAAAGCGGCGCAGGTCTCAGAAGTCGTTATTGCTTTTGATGTACCTACCGCATGCGCAACTGTGCCTAGCGCAACCCCTTGCGCCATATGTGAGTGCGTGCGAGCAAGTGTAAATACTAAAGGTGCAAAAACAGCGCCCACAATGCCCGTTACAATGACAAATACCGCAGCCAAAGAAGCGATACCTCCTATCGCTTGCGATGTGCCCATGGCTAAAGGTGTGGTGATTGATTTAACGAGCATCGTCATTTGAAAATGAACAGGAGTGTCAAAAAAGTAAATACTCACCCATGCTAGCAGGGGTGCTAAAACACCCCCTAAACAAATAGGCAGTACTAAGCGCCATCCCATACGAATAAGCACTTTTAACTGATTAAACAAAGGAATAGCTAATGCAACCGTTGCTGGCCCAAGCATAAAAGCGATTAGCCATACATGTTGTTGATATTCCTCTATTGGTACTTCAAAGAGCAAAACACAGCTAACAACAATAGTAGCACTTCCAATTAGAGGATGAAGAGCAGGATGGCGCTTCGCTTTTTTATAAACCGTTAAACTAAACCAATATGCGATTAGGGTAATGCCTATCCACAAAAGGCTTTCAGCATACTCTATTTGTAACATATTACTCATCAGGGTTTGCCGAGTGTTTTTTGTGTGTTGATTTGTTACCGATTGCGCTATCACCAAGGAGATACTGACTCAGCCACGCCGTAAGTAACAAACTAACAAACGTAGAAACAACAATTGCCATAAAAAGCGCAACCGGAAACTCAATAATCAATGAAAAATAAGCGACAATGCCAACAATCGCAGGAATGAAAAACAGCACCATGTGCGTTAGTAAGGGCTGGGTAACAACTTGAATAGGCGCGGGAACACGTTTTAGGAGGATTAAAGCAAGCAAAGCAATACCAATACCCAGAAGTGCGGGTGGAAAATCTAAATGAAAATAAAGAATCAGATACTCGCTCAGTATGAATATACCGATAAGCAACACAAGGCCCAATAAAAATTGGACCCCTATTAATATTTTAGAAGGTGCTCTCTTGATGGACGGTGATGAAATAGTCGGTGCCTTTTTTGGAGTAGTCAATTTTATACTCTTTGTTATTTAAGGTTTGAACAAATAGCAGGCTACGATAATCGCCGAAATTTTCAGGAGATGATACATCGACCTTAGCCACATCCATTCGTTTGGCGTCGAGTTTGTTTTCAGGCACCTTGCCTGAATATTCCTCAATACCGTTATACATCACCATTAAAACAGGGTCCTGACGGCTGTTAACAATTAACAGGTCGACCTTACGTTGTTTGTGAATAACTGTATTGCGTCCGCTGAGCAAATACGGTGTCTCTTTCATTCGCACTCTCCAGTTTTAATGCGCGGTGCTATGAGTTAAACATAGCAAAAATTCTGATATATTGCACATAGTTGACGGCAGATTGCTCGCAAACTTTAGCAAATGCAATGAGTTAGCAATATTTTTGCAAAAAAAGTGGAGGCTTGGGTGACATAAATGGAAAAAATCATTATACTTCGCCCCGCTTAAATGCAATGGCCCGATAGCTCAGTTGGTTAGAGCATCCGACTCATAATCGGCAGGTCCCCTGTTCAAGTCAGGGTCGGGCCACCATTTTTTATTCAGCCACACTCTCAAATATTTTGCCACACTGAGTGTTTGACTCGCCTAATCCATTCAACAATTTACTGCCCAAAATCGTTAAGCCCCCAGTAGCGAAGGCTGCAGTAATATTAGCGCCTGTTTTAAGAATACCTGACGGGTCAGCAACTGGCTGCGGGTCTCTTAAGGTTCCACCAACGCGCACAAGAGAGGTAAGCTGATTCATATTAATACCCATACCTTTACGCACGGTCGGCATAAAATCAATCAATAAACTGTCATCATTTAAATTGACCATGCCACTGCCACTTATTTGCATTTTCTCCGTTTCAACGAGCAGTTTATTCGGGCTAGTCAGCACGCCTTCTTTTGCCACAAAATAAAAGGCAGCGCACTCAAGCAGGGTAGTATCGTCGCTCTTGGCAAAGGGATTAATGGCATTAATGGTTTGCAGCAATACTGAGGAGCCAATAAGCTGAAGGGTTTTGTTCCTTATTGTTGCTTGTTGAACCTCAACCGCTATTTCCCCATCCAAACTTGAGGCCAGCGCTTTAGGACTGTCTCCGTTTGCCGTAAATTTAGCGTTGATGCTGGTTTCGCCCCCATCTAAAAGTGTGTCATTTAGCAGGCCAATCTCTCCAGGCTGTAAGTCAGAAACATGGAGTTGAGTATCTATAATCGCGTCGCTTTGATTTGCCTTACTTTGCTCAATGCGCAAATACCCGTCTGCCTTGCCTTTTGTTAAACTCACGCTAAAGGGCTCAAGGTTTAAAACGCCATCACTTAACACAAGCTGAGCCTGAGCATTTTGCAGCTGTATTTTGCTAAAACTTATGTTCGACAATTGCGCATTAATATCTGCATTACCGGAATTCAGCCATGCCCAATCAATAGCATTGTCTGAAAACAAATCCTCGCCATTTTGAACAGCATCTTGTGGATTGTTGCGCTGAAAAAGCTCAGCTAGTTTATCTACATCAAGATTGTTAATGACTAATGAGCCCGCCACATCCCAGATTTTATCTTTACTTAAGATATTAAGCGTGCCGGTCATTTCACTGTCTTGCCAATACAAAGCAAATGGTGAGAGCTTTATTCCCGATGGAAGTCTACTTGCTTTAAATTCAGCGCGT
>CAZUON010000028.1:0-33364 GCA_964621345.1 uncultured Glaciecola sp.
ATGTGCAGACAATACTGAGATTATGCTGATGCTTCGCGCGAACATGTCACACAATTGGAACAAGGGTCAACCGCAAACCTTTCCCATTGAGAACTAAGCCCATCATACATTTGCAGGGAATTGACAGGTACTTCGCCATAATTACTTATGATTTTTATCGCCTCACACGCCTGTGTTGCCCCAATAATTCCTACCAATGGCGACATAACCCCTGACTCAACACAACTGAGATTTTGCTCTCCAAAGAAACGACTTACACAACGATAACAGGCACTGTTTTTTTGCGGTAGCACGCAAAATACTTGTCCTTCCATGCGAATGGCGGCGCCAGACACTAGAGGCACCCTAGCTTGATAGCAAATATCATTAATATCGTTACGTGTGGCCAAGTTATCGCAACAGTCTAGAACGAGCTCATGCTGCTCAATTAAGCTTTGTAGCTCTGCTGCCCCTACTCTCTTGTCTATAGTGTTTACTGTGCAATGCTGATTAATTTTATTCAGTGTTTGTTTAGCAGAGTCGACTTTTTTTGCACCAACGCTGCTTTCAAAATGCAGAATTTGACGTTGAAGATTTGTTGCCTCAACTTTGTCATCATCGACAATCGTGAGTTCTCCAACACCTGCCGCTACCAAATATTGGGCTGCCGCACAACCTAAGCCACCAACACCAATAATGAGTACTCGAGCGTTTATCAAAAGCTCTTGCCTATCTAAATCAAATCCCGGCAATAAGATTTGCCGACTATAACGCATTGCTTGTTCGGTAGTAATGACTTTATCTTTCATTTCGTTCATTGGTTTTTTGGCTTGCTTGCGCCAGGTTCAATTACTCTCACCAAAATAAACCCTTTAGCTTAAAAAAGCTAATGGCTTAGCGCTTAATGCCGACAACGTAAATATATGCGTCGCCCGCCAATAACCTGAAAAGCTCGTCTTAACTAAATTTTGTATGGTGTTTAAGGGCTATTGCTACAATCATATTCTTAAGGAAACAATCATGAGAGCACGTTTCACAAGCTTGACAGCTATTGCCATCATGGCAGGCTCTGCACTGGGCACTCAGGCCTTTGCACAAGAGTCACGCCTAAGCGGATTAAAAAACGCAATCACCGAAGGCAACACCGACATAATGATGCGCTACCGTTACGAAAGAGTTGACCAAGACAATTTCGAAAAAAACGCAAATGCCTCAACCTTACTCACACGGTTAAGCTTTAAAAGCGCTGACTTCAATGGCTTTTATTCGGTGTTTGAGGTAGATAATATCACCTCCATCGGCAATGAAAATTATAACAGTACGGTAAATGGGAATACGCAATATCCAGTCGTTGCAGACCCAACGCTTACCGAGGTCAACCAAGCTTTTGTTGGCTATCGAAGTGGTGAGCTAAATATATCTTTTGGGCGCCAGCGTATTAATCATAACAACCAGCGTTTTATTGGCGGGGTGGCTTGGCGTCAAAATGAGCAAACTTTTGACGCTTACCGCGTGCAATATGGCAGTGCCGATGCCTTTAGCTTTGACTATAGTTATGTGTATAACGTAAACCGTATATTCGGCCCAGATAGCCCTAGAGGTGATTTGCAGGGTAATTTACACCTGTTGAATACTACTTATAAGGTCAATCAAAACCATAAATTTGCAGCCTACGCTTATGAGTTAGATTTTGATACTGCACTAGCGATATCTACCCGTACTTTGGGCTTGAGCTACGACGGAAAAGTATCTATCGTCAACATTCATGCTGCGTTCGCTACCCAAACCGAAACCGGCGATAATCCTAACGATTACTCGGCGCAATACTTAAACCTTGAGGCTACCATACCCGTATCGGTGGTAAAATTCGGCATTGGTTATGAATCCCTTGGCAGCGACAACGGTGTTGGTTTTAGCACACCACTTGCGACCTTACACAAATTCCAAGGTTTTGCTGATAAATTCTTAAATACACCCGCTGAAGGTATCAATGATTTATACGTAAAAGTCTCTGGCAAAGTGGGCAAAGTAGCCCTTACCGCGATTTATCATCAACTAGAGTCAGATGTTGATTCTATTGATTATGGCAACGAGTTAAACCTTGTTGCAAAGTATCCCCTCGCGGACAAAGTAGGCCTGCTAGTAAAATATGCAAACTACAGTGCTGATGACTTCTCGGTAGATACCAATAAAGTGTGGGCGATGGTGACAGCAAAGTTTTAGTCAAACAAAAAGTACGTGAGCGCTACAACTATTACATCATACGTGCTGTAAATGGCAGTATAGTCACGCGCTCCCCCTCTTTCACCGAAGCTCGCTCACTTTCAAGTACAGCATAGCAATTGCTACGGCTAAAACCTGAAAGGACACCTGAACTTTGTGATACTAGAACTTCGACACAAAGCTCACCCGCAGCATTAACATAATAATGAGCACGCTGATAGTCGGTGCGTCCAGGGCGTTTTCTCATAGGGCTTTTAGCAATAGCCGTTAGCTGCGGAACATCACTCACTCGCTCGCCCGCTAAGTACGATAAAGCTGGTGCGGCAATTTGGTCAAAGGTAACCGCAGACGAAACTGGGTTGCCGGGTAAACCGAAGAAAATACTGTCACTTAAACGCCCGAAAGCAAGGGGTTTGCCTGGCTTAATGGCTAACTTCCAAAAATCTATATTACCGTAT
This sequence comes from uncultured Glaciecola sp., assembly GCA_964621345.1. Taxonomy (GTDB): domain Bacteria; phylum Pseudomonadota; class Gammaproteobacteria; order Enterobacterales; family Alteromonadaceae; genus Glaciecola. The sequence goes on from CAZUON010000028.1 coordinate 2,661, forward strand.
TCTTCGAGTATTTCGCGGGTAAAGTCGGCCTCACCAACCGATACACCACCGCTAGTAATAACGCAATCCGCTTGGGAGTTGGCCCGCTCAAAAGCTTTGCGAATTTCGGCTTTGTTGTCTGCAACAATGCCCAAATCAATCACTTTTACTCCTTGGCGCTGCAACATCGCACTTAGCATCGGCACATTACTGTCAAAAATGCGGTCAACCTGTGCGGATTGCCCAGCTCTCAACAATTCGTCGCCAGTCGAAAACACCGCAACAACCAACTGTCGGTAAACCGGAACATTTGCGATACCAAGGGATGCTAACAATCCAATATCAATTGCCGTTATACGCTTGCCCTTTGCAAGCACTGTAGAGCCTTTAGCGATATCATTGCCACAAGGGCGAATCGAATCTCCACTTGTTACTGGTTGTGTAAAGGTTATCTGATCTCCCTTGGCAATGGTATTTTCTTGCATTACGACTGTATCAGCACCTTCTGGAATTTGTGCGCCTGTCATAATTCGCACACACTCGGCAACGCCTAGTTTTTGAGTAAATGGATTACCGGCAAAACTTTTGCCAATTTGAGTCAATGTTTTACTATTTTTAATATCAGCAGCGCGAAGGGCATATCCGTCCATTGCCGAGTTGTCGTATGCAGGCACGTTAATTGGCGAAACAATATCTTCGTACAACACTCTATCGAGAGCTTGAGCTAGGTCGCAGACACTTTTGTCATTAATAGGCTGGATTATGTTTTGAATAATTGTTTTGGCGCTTTCAATCGGCATCAAACCGGGTGCATCACAGCTCATTTCACTTGTTTCCTTTTTGAAAATACGCGAATGATAGGTCAGTCAATAAACATTCATTGACCCCTCATCGTTCACATAAACAGGAAATAACTTTGCCCAAGAAATAGTATTGATGCAATTAGTTTTGCTGATAATGTCAAAGTCTTGCAACTAAGGTTAGCGTTACTCAGTCCTCTATTCCACATCACCGTGTGTATTTTCCAAATAATAAAACGTCACCTGATCGTAATCAGAACCAACGCCATTGGCGTCGCCACTCTCGCCAGTATTGTTTTGTGAGTAAGCGCCCGCTTTAAAATAATTCCATTCTTCTTCAACATCATAACCGCTATTTTCCACGCGCATATCAACATACTGATGTGCAATGATGGGGCCATTTAAATCGCCACGGCGTATGATGACGTCAATTCGAGAGCCTTGCTGGTCAATTTCGTAAGAAAATAATTCATCTAAAGCAATCCCCTGCTCAGGGTTATCGCGAAATATAGGTTGATTATCTTCGTTGGTATACCGGGGACCAAGTAGCATCTTCCAAATGTCATCCCCGTTTTTTATTTCGTGTGCAAAATATAAATACCCTCTCTCGTTATCGGGGAATTTTTTATAGTACAAACGAATAGGCTCATCATCATCCGCATGTATCTGACCAATCACTACGCGCCCAGTATGGGATAAACTCCCAGAAGAGGTCACTTGGTCTACTTTTAACGTTGCTCTTAACAAACCTCCTCGCCCACCAACTGCACGAGGGGGGGTAGGTTGATAGCCTAGAATCCAGTTGTTGCGATTTACGCCTTGAGTACTGACACCTGTGTTTCCGCGACGCAGCATCTCGCGTAACTCGCTGCGGGTAAAGCTCGTATTCGCTGAGGTTTTTGCACCAAAGATAGTAGCTCTAAACACCATGCCACCATCGTCAGCCGTATAAAAATACTCATCGTCAACAAAACCATTATCTAATTCGCGCTCACTGGCACGTAATGAGAACCCATCATCAGGGTCAGTTCTCGGCGTGTCGAGCGCCCAGGTTAGTAAATCAAAATTGCTACCGGGTGCCACATTTGGATTGAGCTGATACTGACCAATGTCAACGATTTGTGTTTCAATAGGAGCAACACTCACATCTAATGGGCATCCAAAGACCGCAAACTCACTTAAGGAAGTAATGCCCGTATCGCTGCTCCCATTACTAATTAAACGCACAAACCTTGCCACACTGCCGCTTAAATCGAAGCGTTCAAACTGCTTACTATTACCACTGCTTGTTTCATTCGTAAGCATAGGCGTATATATGACGCCATCTTCTGAGGTGAGGATATCAAAGCTAGTTCTCTCTTGGTCACCATTAAACCAAGCCGTTCCCACTTCTCTTACAAAATGACGATACCCTAAGTCCATGGTGATTTGCGCAGTGCTCTGTGAAGACTCCCAGCGCCCCTCTGCGCTTAGATTATTATCAATAGCGTTCTGGGCACTGAAACCCGCTGCTGCACTTGAGTCACTTTCAACACTCAATATATTAATAAAATCATTACCATTACAGGTTGTTACCGACAAATCAGGTGGAAAAATAGGATCAGCAATATCGGGGGTAACAGGCGGAACAACAGCGGTTGGAGGAGCAACTACCGGCGTGTCAGAACTTGATGATGAACCACCACAGGCGATTAAAAGCGGTAGCAATGATAGAACCAATGTAAAACGCTGCACTCGACATTCTCTTTGTGAATAAGCAAATTGTATAGCCAAAGGAAAATAGTAACTTAGCACCACATTGTCAACCATAAACCCTTAATTGGTTGACAATTATATTACACATTGGTTACATTGTTATCATACAAGTCACTCTACAAAGAGCAATATTTAGCAGCATGCGTACGATATATTTCGCTTCCACTCAGGAAATCAGCACCATGCAGTCTATTTTTTTGTCTAAGGCGTCGTTACATATGTCCTCTCGTTTTGCTACCCCCTTTGTTCTTGCATTGATGATAGTCTGCAATGTAGGCATACACTTATCAGCATATGCCTTCCAAGACGGAAAAAAAATTGTATTGCCTAGCAGCCATAGCGAGCTTCCTGAGGGCGTCTTGCTGGGGGATTTTTCTACGTTGGATCCCAATAAAAAACCTGGTGAAAACTTTGATTTACTCGACTGGTCATTAACCTTACCTACCGACCTCAATGAAGACCTCAAAGCCGACACGATTTACGAAAAATCCTTACATGATGGCTTTGAACTAAAACCCTTGTTTTATACCGCAACAGATGGTGGTTTGGTCTTTGCCTGCCCTAATGTTGGTGCCAAAACATCAAAAAATACTAAATACGCTAGAACTGAGCTACGTGAAATGCTGCGCAGAGGAGACACTCGAATAAAAGTTCGTGGTATTACAGAAAACAACTGGGTGTTTGGTGGCGCGCACGGCTCAATGAAAAGAAAGGCGGGCGGTATCGAAGGCTCCCTTGAAGCAACAGTGGCAGTAAATCGAGTGTCAACGACCGGGGATGAGAAAATGGTAGGTCGGGTCATCATTGGTCAAATCCACGCTACCGACGACGAGCCTATTCGCTTGTACTATCGCAAACTGCCTAATAACGATAAAGGCGCGGTTTACTTTGCCCACGAAATTAACGGTGGTGACGATATATGGATAAATATGATTGGCTCTCGCTCCCATACCTTAGCTAATCCAGAAGACGGGATCGCTTTGAACGAGAAGTTTTCCTACAAAATTACCGTAATCGACGAAGTCTTATTTGTCACTATCATCAGAGAAGGTAAGCCAAATATCACCCAATCCTACGATATGAAAGATAGCGGTTACAGCGCAGGTAACCAATACATGTACTTCAAAGCAGGCGTCTACAATCAAAACAATGCCGGCGCAGATGGCGATTATGTGCAAGCCACCTTTTATCACATCCAAAACTCTCATAAAGGCTATAGATACTAGCTTACACGGCATTCACCTATCCTAATACACAGCGCTCCCAACACTCAAGCCGTTTGGTAAGGCCAATTAATAAACTTTGGTATACTTATTGGTTGATAAAAGGTTTTTAAATAGTTATATTGGTCATAACAATACTATTACATAAATATAACAAGCGATCGCAATCATATGATCGCATTTAAAAACATCGGAGAACTCGATATGTCGTCGATATCAGGGAAACACAAAACATCTTACATTCAAGGTGAGCGATTTAATCTTTCACCCGTTGCAAAATGGGTGAAAGTAGCAGTAGTGGCCGGAATAACAAGTTCATTTGCTTTTTCTGCCCATGCACAAGAAGCGCCTACAGAGCCAGCTACAAACGCTGAAACCGGCGTGGAAGTTATCGATGTAACGGGAAGCCGCAGAACCATTCAAGACCAAATTGCAATAAAACGCGAGGCTACAACGGTAGTAGACGGCCTATCGGCTGAAGATATTGGCGATTTACCTGCATTATCTATTGGAGAGGCATTAGAATCGATTACTGGTGCAGCCTCTCACCGCGAAAACGGTGGTGCAACAGAAATCACTATTCGTGGCCTTGGTCCATTTTTAAGTGCGACACATATTAACGGACGGGAGGCTACAAACGGCAGTGGTGACCGCTCGGTAAACTTCTCGCAGTTTCCGTCTGAGCTAATGAGAAAAGTTGCTATATATAAAACTCAAGATGCCTCAATGATTGAGGGTGGAGTAGCCGGTGTCATTACCCTTGAGACTTTACAGCCTCTAGACTTTGGTAAACAACGATTTCAGGCCGAGGTAAAAGCAAACTATAACCCTGACCAAGCAGACGTTGATAATTCTCTGCAAGGAGACCTGGGCTATCGTGGCACCTTGAGCTATGTTGACCAATTTGAATTTGATAACGGACAAGCACTCGGTATTACCGTAGGTTGGCAGCGCCAAGACATTAGTCAACCAGAAGGCGAGTATCGCAGTTCAAGTCCCTCAGGTTCATCATTGTGGGCTTGCTTAAATGATCCAAGCAATACAAACGAAGGTTTCTTCAGAAGCGCTGCAGGCGATTGTGAAGACCAAGTCGTGGGTGACCGAAACCAAGGATATCAAACCGCAATTGATCCAGATACCGGCGAAGCAATCAGCGCGGGCACACCATATGCGTGGACAGGCTCAAGCCGCAGTTTCCGTCAAAATGAAACCTCAGATGAACGAGATGCATTATTTTTAGGCCTTCAGTTTCGCCCTTCAGATGCATGGGATATAAACCTAGATGTTCAAGTATCTGATCGCACACAGCAAGAAGCTCGACACGATTTATTATTCCTACAAAAACGCGCAACCCCGGGTGTAACCGGCCAAAGCTTGGTCACCAATAGTGTTGGTGGTATTTTGCAGTGGGCAGGGAATGAGCGCATCGAATCATCAGGTGAGCAGTTCTCAAGAGAAGAAAATTATCGTGGTGGCGGTTTAAGCGTAGAGCACTTCTTTAACGACAAATTAACCATCAGTGCTGATTTTTCTTACTCTAAAACCAACCGCGAAGAGTTGCAGATATCTAACCGCAGCCGCACTGCAGGCCGTCCAGCCTTGTCTTGGGAGTTAGGTGATTATATCCCTAATTTTACCGTAACAGATTTTGATGTCACCGACATTTCAAACTTCACAGACAGTTTACGCACGCGTATTGACCGCGAAAATACCCGAGAGAACGAGATCACTGCAGGTCGAGTGGATTTTGAGTATTTACTTGAGGGCGAAGTCTTTACCAGTATCCAAGGTGGGGTTCGCGTATCTGAATTGAGCTATGTGCAACTCGGTGGTAGTCAAGGAAACGGTTCGCGTAACGAGTTCGTATTAAACGAAGGCGTAAGCTCGGCTATTGATGTATTAGAAGGCTGCCAAATCGACTTCCCAGAGTCCGGCTTTTTATCAAATGTATCTGATGGTGACTTAATCACCAACGTCGATAGTGAAGGCAATGTAATAGCCAGTGGCACCGGCTCTTCTTGGGCAACTTACGATAATACATGTTTCTCTCAAGCCATTGTCGCCTCACAAGGCGGTGAATTTGCTTACCCTGAGTTGGAATATGAAAACTCAGGTACCATCGATGTTACTGAAAAAACCAACTCAGCCTATGTCATGGCCAACTACGATAGCGAAATGTTCGATAAATTTATTCGCGGTAATTTTGGTGTGCGAGTTGTTGATACTGACGTCACCTCCATTGGTTTTAGACAGGGCTTTGACGTTGTCACCAATGAGTTAGGTATTTTGTCGCTGGTTCCAAACGATACCATTGAACAAATTGTAGGTGGTGGCGATTACACCGAAGTACTACCAAGCTTCAACTTAGTTGTTGATTATAGCGATGACATATTACTCAGAGCAGGTATTTACCGAGGTATGTCTCGTGCAGACCCATCAGACCTCAGCTACAGCCGTACATTCCAGACCGACGATGATGCCGCACCAGAATCGATTGAAGATTTATTTGTTGGCGTAAATGGCTCAGGAAATCCTGATACTAAACCGTTGATGTCTTGGAACTACGATGTTTCTTTTGAGTGGTATCCAAACGAAGATTCTATTGTTGCACTAGGTTTTTACTACAAGCAATTTAACGGCGGTTTTCAACAACAAACCGTCTTAGAGAACTTTGTCGTTGACGGAGTGGATGTATCCCTTCCCATTACCAATTCAGTAACAACTGATGAAGAAAGTGATCTCGCTGGTATTGAAGCTTCTTTCGCCTATCGTTGGGATATTGGTGTGGGCGTGAAGCTTGGTTATAACTACGCCGATACCGACTTTGAATTTGAAGATAGCCTTTATGGAGACACCTTCGTTACTGATCTCGATGGCGTAACGACACAATTAAGCCAAGGCATTGTTGAGCCTGGCGCAGTACCAGGTTTCTCTGAGCATGTATTCAACGGTCAGGTGTACTATCAAATTGGTGACTTTGATACGGCAATTATCTACAAATACCGCAGCGAATACTTCCAACCTTATACAAGCAACGGTACGCGACTACGTTACGTTGATTCGGTAGGAGTTTGGGAAGCACGCGCGTCATACAAAATTAATAAGAATATTCGTGTGAAAGTAGAGGCGATTAACTTATTCAGTGCGCCTCGCTCAGATGACTTCTTTACCCAAGGAAACTTAGGTCAAGTGAGTGATTACGGTCCTCGTTTATTTGCGGGTATTAGCTTTAAGTACTAAACAGCAAATTTAGTAGCAAATAGTACAACCTTAATAACGTTAATAGCCGCAGTAAATAAAGTGCGGCTCAGAATACATCAAGTGTACACGCAGACATCACTGGCATAACAAGAAATAAAGCTGGCTTGGATCTGCAAACACTTAAACGTAAAACTTTCAGGAGTAGAAAGCATGTTTAAAAAATCACTCATACTCGCTGTTGTTGCAAGCGCCCTAGCAGGCTGTGGTAGCGATGACAACGCTGAGATAGACGGTAATACCCGCGGGAGCATAGCAATAAACGGTAGTGAGTTTATTGCCGGTGCTCAACTAAGTGCATCGGTAACTGATGCCGACGGCGTGCGCGAAGATACCTTAGTTTACGCTTGGTCTTCAGGCGCAACGGGCAGCACCTATACCATCACAGAAGCAGACGAAGGCTCTGTGGTCACTGTATCGGCTCGATATACCGACCAAGCTGGGTTTACCGAAGGCGTAGGCGCCTCCACACCGGTAATTTTGCCAACCTTAGATGTGTTTGCCAATGTTGTGAAAGGGCCTATTAGCGGTGCAAGCTGCGAAATTTTTGCCATTGACGATAGCGGTGAAGCTGTCAGTCCAGCGCAAGCAACGGGTACATCTTCAGACGCAGGTGGTGTGATTTTTACCAATGTGCATTTTGAAGGTTCTGGACTAATTTCATGTACCGGCGGCAGCTACACTGATGAGTCAACTGGAAGCACTTTAGATGCACCCATGCTTCGCGCAGTAGTTAACGTGGTTGAAGGTGACGCTGACACACTAGCCCCAACTTACGTAGTGTCGCCCCTAACTGAGATGGCGGTTCAAGCCACAGGCGACAACTTAAATGGTTTTGCCGATGCGGCTGAAAAAATCAACACTCGCTTTGGCATTCGCTTTGATACCACTGAAGTCCAACCGACTTATGTAGGTATTGTGCCGCTCGGTGCACAAGGTGCTGAAGACTCTGATCGCTATGGTTCTGTGCTGGCATTGTTGTCGCAAGTAGATGCTGACGATGCAGATAACGATATGAGTGCGGTCATAGCGGGCGTAGTGTTAGATTTAGAAGATGGTGAATTTTCTGAGCCCGCTTTAGATGCTTTTGAAACTGCCCAAATTAACCTGCAAACGACTTCAGAAGTCGCTGCAGATGTTGACGTGGACCTACTAAATGCAATTGGTTCTGCGGTTGGATACAACAATGATCCGGTTATGGCGATTATTCAAGGTGATTTAAGCGGCACTATTCAAAATACCGTGACTGATCCGCTTACCGGTACGGTTACCGTTATTGACCCCAACTTTGGTGAAGACGCCATTGTTGCTCAAAGCGGTGTCACGCTAGACTTCGGTACCTTTAGCATTAGCGATGAAGGTGAGTGGTCTTATTTTGTTGATGTCTCAAATGAGACTGTCGCGAATCTAGAGGTCGGTAACTCAGTCAATGATGTAGTGACTATCCAGTCTATTGATGGCACGACAGCCGATATAGATATTCGTGTCGCTGCCCTCACCCAAGTAGTAAAAATTTCGGACATTGGTAACGATACAGGTGAAATTCGATTTACCGTTGATGATTTGCGACAAGGTAAGTTAAGCGCTTCGTTTTCTAAAGATGTTGCCCTTGGCAGTGACGGTAACAACAAAGATGCTTATATTACTTTGTATGGTTCATCAGGCAGCTCTAGTGAGTCGTTAATTGATTTACGTATTCAAGGTAGCCAAACCGATGCAGAGGGGAATACCATTGCCCCTCGTTTCTTTGTTCGTAATACCGACAGCGACGCCTACCCTGGCGATATTATTGTTGCACCGTTTAATGAACAACAATTTTATGATGTTGAAATTAGCTGGGATTTAGACGCAACTGAGCAGCTTACCGTTAGTATTGATGGCGAAGTGATTGGTGGAGGCTCTTTCTCTACAGCAGCCGTAGTTGATTCTGACTTTACTAGTCTAGACCAATGGTTCGGTGAAGGTGTAAAAGCTATTCAATTCCGCTTTGGTGACAATGATAGAACCATTCCTTTTGGCTCCTACTATGTTGATAACATCGTGGTTAGTTCAGATACTGAAGGCACAGAAGTAGTGTTTGAAGACGACTTTGAAGCTTATGAGGTAGGTGACACACTAGACGGCGTAGGCGGTTTGTATAGCCTCGCTATTTACTCTGAAGTTAGCGTGTTTGATGTAGGTGACGGTTCTGAAGAGCAAGTACCTGCAGTATTCTTCGACCTAACCGCGGCTGTATCAAGCGATACTACTGAGCTTGCCGCTGGTATGGTCAGTGTCATTGACCCTAACGAAGGCGAAGCCTCTATCATTCCGTCAACTGTGATGGGCACCTTTGGTATTTTAAACATTGCTGAAGATGGCTCATGGACCTACGCATTAGACACTGCTAACCCAATTATTGCCGCCCTTGTAAGCGGCGAGCGCGAGACTGACAGCTTAACTATTGAGTCATTCGACGGCACTACAGCCGAACTTGTGATCACCATTACGGGCGTAGGCGGTGCTTCAGATGGCGCAAATAATGTCGCTGTTATCATCGATACTGACGACGGTGATACAGGTGAATTACGCTATGCACTTGGTGATAACGGACCACTTGCTGCAGGTCGAATTGAAGCAAAAGTGAAACGTTTGGATGACGACTTAGGTAACGGTGATGCCTTTATCACACTATTTAACTCAGCAACTAATAATAACGGTGCCATTTTAGACCTGCGTATCCGAGACTCTAGCTTTGGCGTGAGAAGCCCAAGCGATGTAGACACCTCAGCAGCAACGGTATTACTTGACCAATTTATGGATGTAGTCATTACCTGGGAATACCCTGGTGGCGATGTAAACGTTAACCCATTAGTAACAGTGGAAATCGATGGCGTGCGCTTTACCGCAGATGGCTTTACCCCTGACAACGATTCAATTGGTGGGGTAACTCATGTTGCCTTTAGATTTGGAGATAACAGCGGCGTAAGAGAAGCAACGGGTAAATTTACGGTAGATGATTTATTTATCTTCTCAGACACTGACGGTAGCACCGAAGTCTTCTCTGATGATTTTGAATCATATGCAACCGGAGACTCGCTTGATACAGATAACCCTGCGTCACCGTACAATTCAAGTACTTCTGAAGCGACTGTAGAAACCGAAGGTGAGATAGGTGGTCCGGGTACAGAAGGTAATAAACTTGCTGAAATACGCGATACCGATTCAGGTGATACAGGTGAATTGCGTTATGCCTTGGGCGATAATGGTCCATTGGCGCAAGGTCGTTTTGAAGTAGCGATTAAACGCCTAGACGATGACCTAGGTAATGGCGATGCATTTATCACGCTGTTTAATTCCGCAACAAACAACGCTGGAGCTTTACTTGACCTACGTATCCGAGACGATAGTTTTGGTGTGCGTAGCCCATCAGATGTAGACACCTCAGCTGGTATTGTTAATCTTGATCAGTTCATGAATGTTGTGGTCACTTGGGAGTATCCTGGTGGCGATTTAGAGGCGCTTCCTCTAATTACCGTAGAAGTAGACGGCGCACGCTTTACGGTTGATGGATTTACGCCAGATAACTCTGCAACCGGCGGTTTAACACATGTTGCTGTAAGATTTGGTGATAACAGCGGTGTAAGAGAAGATACTGGTGTTGTATCGGTAGACAATATCGCGATTTACTCTGATACCGCAGGAACAGTGCAAGTATTCAGTGATGACTTTGAGTCATATGCTGAAGGCGACTCCCTTGATACTGACAATCCGGTATCTCCTTATAACTCATCAACTTCTGAGGCTATTGTAGGCGTAGAATAAACGTCTTATAGCTTCCACGGAAATGCAAAAGGGCCACCCATAATAGGTGGCCCTTTTTATTGCTCGTCTTATATTGTTCTTGATATGCAACTATTAAACGTCTGGTCTCGGTCAACTTACGCGCTTATGCTAGTATATTCGCCGAAATTTAGGCGCTATGACCGTGGCTTGATACCTAACAGCAACATTAACGATTTTTGCTTAAGTTCATACCTATTCATTCTTATGCAGGCACTTAACATGAGCCAAGAGCAATAGCTATGTGTGGGCTGTCCCATTACTTAACATTTGACATAAGGACTGTGCATTAAGTAGGCAGCCAAACTGTGACATCTCATTTCCTCTCAATTTCAAGCATCAGTTTTACTCTGCTATTACTCTGTCATTTTTAGGTGCTTGCTCAATAGCAACCACAACCCAAAGCTATGGAAGAGCATGAGCATCATCACGAACATAGCGATGAACATGGGCATGACCATAATAAAGACCTTGAAGCCATCACGGTAAGCTCAACCCGTATTAGCCGAAGTGTGAGCAACGAGCTCATCCGCATAGAAGTAATCAATGCAGAAGAACTACAAGAAAACGCAATGATGCGCCCAGGTATATCTCTATACTAGTTTTAGAAATAGACGGGACAAGAATGCGCTTTTAAGGCTAAAAGCGCATTTCAATAGAATAATGGCGGAGCGCTATAAAATCTAACTACGGCGCTAGTAAACTAGGTAGGTAAGTACTAATTGATGGGAAGGTGCTCACCATAATCAAGACCACAATCATGCCGACATAAAGCGGCAGCATCGGCTTGATCATTTTTTCAATCTTTGTATTCGATACTGCACAACTAACGAATAGAATTGCACCCACTGGCGGCGTACAAAGCCCGATGCACAAGTTTAGGATCATCATGATACCAAACTGCAACGGGTCAATCCCTAACGAAACTGCAATAGGTAAAAAGATAGGCGTAAAAATTAACACCGCTGGCGTCATATCCATAAATGCGCCAATCAAGAGCAGAATAAGATTGATGATAAGTAGGATCATCAAGGGATTTTCACTGATGCTAAGTAATACATCCGTTAGGTCTTGAGGGATGTTTTCATAAGATAACACCCAAGACAGCGCAGATGAGGTGGCAATCAAAAATAATACAATTGCAGTTGTCTCAATGGTTTTTGTCAAGATCTCACCAAACTTAGCCATATCGACTTCGCGATACACCCCCGCGGCCAATGCAAGTGCATACAAGACAGCAACTGCACCGGCTTCAGTCGGAGTGAAAATACCGCTAATAATTCCGCCCATAACTATGAAGATAAGCGCTAAGCTTGGTAAAGCCTGCCAAACATGTGATGCTACGACTTTTAATGGTAAACGCGCAGAACTAGTGAAGCCTTTTCGTTTGGCGTAAATCACACAAAATATCATCAACACAAAGGCCACCAGTAAACCTGGGATATAGCCCGCTAAGAACAAAGCAGAAATCGAAACCCCACCGCTTGCAATGGCATATATGATAAGGATATTACTAGGTGGAATAAGCAAACCTGTGGTTGAGGCAGTTGCAGTGATAGAGGCTGAAAACTCATCGCTATACCCTGCCTTTTTCATTTGCGGCACCATAAAACTACCAATCGCTGAGGTGGCCGCTACAGCAGAGCCTGATATTGCACCAAATAAGGTACAAGACAACACATTCACTAAAGCCAAACCGCCGGGTAACGCACCGAGTAAGGCCATTGCACAATTTATTAATCGCTTTGCTATACCGCCTTGCGCCATTATTTGGCCTGACAGGATAAAAAATGGGATTGCCATGAGTGCAAAACTGTTCACACCATTGGTCATACGCTGGGCAACCGTAGCTGCTGCGGGCATAAAATCAATGGCGGTAACCATAAACAAAAAGGTCGACAAGCCAATGGCAAACGAAATGGGGACATTCAAAAAAAGAAGTAAAAAGAAAAGACATAACAAAAAGATGACAGTCATTGCCACTACTCCTTAGATGAGTTTGGTGAATTTTGAGGTTCTTCGGGTGCACTAGCTAAAGCTTGCTCTGCAAAACCAGAGCCGTCGTCGGTGTCAAATTGCGGTACAAAAATCGCATTTAGCGCATACAACACAATCAAAATTCCGCTCACAGGCACTACGGAATAAACCAAACTAATATCGATTCCCATGACCGGTGAAGTTTGACCAAGTTGCTCAGTCATATTCACTAATAAGAAGCCACCGATAATCATTACGCACAAAGCAAATGCGGCTACCGCACCATGGATAATAAAATACATCACCTTGCGATAGCCCATACTCGCTTTGCTATAAATCATATCTAGGCCAAGGTGATTATTATGGCGGTAGGCTAATACGCAGCCCAACAAGGTAATCCAAATGAGTAGAAAGCGAGCTAATTCTTCGGTAAAAGAGCTAGGATCATTGAGCACGTAGCGAGAAAATACTTGCCATGTCACCACCACCGTCACCAAAATTAATAACCCTTGCAAAAAGCGGTTAAGTAGCGCGTCTAATGCGTTAAGTATGCTGGTAAAAGCGCTCATCGGGTTTCCTCAATTTTATCAAGAATATCGCCAACTTCGGTGCCTTTGAAGCTTTGCATAAATTCAGTCACCGCATTTTGAAAGGGGGCTTTGTCAGGATAAATAATGTTAATACCTGCGGCCTCTAATGCCTCTAAAGCAACCTGCGTATCACTGGCCCAAAGCTGTCTTTGATACACTACGGTCTTATCCATTGCTTGTTGCAGCCATGCTTGTTGCTGGGCATCAAGATTGCGCCAGATTTTTTCACTAAACATTACAATCGCGGGAATAGTATTGTGCTCATCTAGCGTAAAGTTTTTACAGATCTCGTAATGGCGGGCTTTATAATAAGTAATGGGACTATTCTCAGCGCCGTCTACTACGCCTTGTTGTAGGGCTGTATACAATTCTCCAAAGGAGATTGGGGTAGCAGAGGCACCGAGCTCACGCATCAATGATACTGCAGACTGGCTTTTCATTGTGCGTATTTTCATGCCCTCTAGGTCCTCAGGCGAGGATATAGGCTTGGGACACGTGTAAAAACTTCGGCTGCCTGCTTCAAAAAACGCAAGACCACGTAAATCTACTGCCAAGGGAGATTTAAGTAACTCATCACCAAGCTCACTGTTCATCGCTCGCCAAAAATGTGCTTCGTCATCAAATACGTAAGGCAAGCTAAATACTTTCATTTGCGGAACAAAAGATTCCAATGGACCGACTGATATTTGTGCCATTGCCAAACTACCGATTTGCATAAGCTCAATTAAATCGCGTTCAGAGCCGAGCTGACCACTGGCGTAAATCTCAAGTTCGAGTTTTCCGTCAGATACTTCGTCAAGCTGCTCACCAAAGTATACAAGCGCTTTGTGCATAGCATGTTCTAAGTCAACGACATGCCCCATGCGTAAAACCGTTTTTTCTTCAATTTGAGACTGCGAAACCAGGGTAACGCCAGATACCAAACTGCCCACAAGCAATATCGATAGTAAAATTTTATAATGAATTGGCATGTATGTGCTCTTATCAACCAGCTAAAGCAGTAACATTTTGAGCGGCTCACAAATATGCAAACCAAGCGTTGTTACCAAAAAGTTAAATTGATATTACCAATCAAGTTTTATAATTACAATCACGTTTGTTAATTATTCGTTAGAGACCCAAAGTAAAGAGAAGTAAATTTGGAATAGTAAGTACATCTGCTAGCGATTGATATAGCGATAGCTAACAGATGTGAGGATATAGGTATATATGGTACCTAGCTGATTGGATGCTAAGTCAATTTGACTTAAATAAAGATAGGTACTTAGCCTACTAAGTGATTTAACGAGTATAAGTCGCGTGTTTGTGTCGACTTTTTGCGCACCTCTTCGAGGGCAGTCGCTTCACTCATTGCAAACAAAGCATTGATTAGCCGGTTAAAGTGGGCGTGCATCGCGGCTCTTGCAGCCTGAGTATTTCTCTCTTTGAGCGCGACATATATTGCTCGGTGTTCTTCTAAGCGGTCTTTGTCAGACTGACTACACACACTCGAGTAAGCATGTTTTATGGTGCTTTGCGTATCTCGTAAGTTCCAAAACTTTTCGACTGCAAGCAAAATTGCGTTATTTTTAGTTGCTTTAGAAATAATAAGATGGAATTCACGATCCGCCTTTTCGGCTTCAATACCCTTTTCCATCGCATCTAATGTGTTGCTTAGCGCCACTAGCTCATCTTCTGTGATCGACAGTGCAGCAAGCGCTGCAGCCTCACCCTCCACTAAAGCTCTTGCTTGGGTTAACTCAAAGGCACTGACATTAACACTACTGTCTTTGTCCTTCTCTTGCTTGTTCTCTAATACATAAACGCCAGAGCTTGTTTTCACCTCGACCCGCTGCATAACTTCTAATGCAATGATCGCTTCGCGAATGGTGGGTCGACTTACATCAAAAGTCTCTGCAAGTTCTCGCTCAGGTGGCAAGCGGCTGCCCGGCGGATACAAGCCAGAATCAATTAATCCTTCAATTTTCTCTGCAATTTGCCAGAACATACGACGATTTTTCATTTTATTTACCTTTTATCTTGCTGCCTATGGCAAGTCATAGGCCGGTAACACAATCACAACCCGATATAGTATCAAAAAACTTCTAGGTTCGTAATATTATCACTAAGCACGAATTGTGTGTCGCTTCATTGTATAAAACAGTAATAAATGTACTAGTATTACTACATTTCACAAAACATAAGCATAACTCTTTTTTAAATTATTACCAATAATTTGATTTTTGGTAATACCATTAACAACAAATGGTTTGACAAATTCTTTGATTATTGATTTCATATCTGCCTCAAAATAAGACAAATAATCGCGACGCTTAGTCCAATTTTTTGGCTTAAAACGACATCGTGAGTATTCATCATGAACAACAACACACATATTCTTTTTATTGGCGAAGCAATGTTAGAGCTATCGTCAAATACGCAAGACACCCTTAAAAAGTCATTCGCGGGGGATGTATACAATACCAGCGTGTACATCAAAAGAGCCTTCCCTAACAACGAGATATGCTTTATGTCCGCTTTAGGACAAGAGCCTTTAAGCCTCGAATTTGAAAAAACGGTTGTCTCTGAAGGAATTGATACCTCATATATTGCGCACTCTGAGCACCAGCATATGGGCATATATATGGTATTGAATGATGAGCACGGGGAGCGTTCGTTTATTTATTGGCGTAACAACAGCGCCGCAAAGCAAATGATGTCACTACTAGACAGCGCTAAACAAAATGCAGCGCTTGAGCAGTTTCAACATATCTTCTTTTCAGGTATCACCTTAGCTATTTTAGATAGTGCTGAAAAAGAAGCATTTTGGCGTTTTA
This sequence comes from uncultured Glaciecola sp., assembly GCA_964621345.1. Classification (GTDB taxonomy): domain Bacteria; phylum Pseudomonadota; class Gammaproteobacteria; order Enterobacterales; family Alteromonadaceae; genus Glaciecola. Next base: position 18,881 of record CAZUON010000028.1, read on the forward strand.
TTAATGACGCCAAGCAACGTGGGGTTTCAATTATTTTTGACCCCAACTACCGCCCCTCGTTGTGGAGTAGCCCTGAATCAGCAAAAGAACAGTTTGCGTTAGCGTATGCTGCTAGCGATTGGTTATTGCCTGGTTTGGACGACTTCAAAGCTTTGTATGACATTCATAGTATCGATGAGTGCATTGAATTTTGCCGGCCTTTTGATTTTAGGGAAGTATTAATTAAGCAAGGTGAAGATCCCGTTCATCTCATTACTCGTGAAAATAATACAGAGCATACTCAAAGCTTTGCTATTCAACGCAGTAAAAATGTGGTTGATACCACCTCTGCAGGTGATGCTTTTAATGGCATATATATCGGCGCACGCATCGAAGGTAAAAGCCCTGCTGAAGCGGTGAAATTAGCTAATTATGCGGCGATGAAAGTCATCGAAACCCAGGGGGCAATTATGCCTAAAGCGAAATTTATGGAAGTAATGTCTCAATATTAAGGAGCATTGATGCAATCTCTTGCTACAACAACGACTATCGAAACAATTTTTTCTTCACAGCGTTTATTACCCATCATACAAGCCGAGTCTATTGACGATGGCCTTCACGTGGCAAAAGCCATGCAAGATGCCGGATTGACGGTGGTAGAGGTGGTGTTACGAAATGCACAAGCATTAGCGCTTGCTAAGGAAATTAAAGCGAATTTTCCTGCATTAACGCTTGGGGTAGGCACCGTTTATAATACTGCTCGATTAGAGCAAGCGTTAGAGGCTGGCGCAGATTTTATTGTCACCCCCGCGGTTACGCCTACTTTAAGTGCCGCGCTCGCAAGCTGTGATAAACCCTGTTTACCTGGTGTATCTACCTTAAGTGATATTGCTGGCTTATTGGAGCACGGCTTTACACACATGAAACTATTTCCCGCAGAGCTGTCTGGCGGGATAAGCTTTTTAAAGGCCGTCTCTTCTTTATTTGGCAATTTACAATTTTGCCCAACCGGCGGCGTTAATGCAGACAACTTACCGGCCTACCTAAGCCAAGCAAACGTATTTGCCGCAGGCGGGACTTGGATGGTGTCAAAATCAGCGATTGAAAACAAAAACTGGGAAGGTATTACACAAGCCTGTAAGCAAGCCATGGCGATGGGCTAAGCATAGACTTTAGTTTTGCAATCGCCTTTAATAGTGCTCTGCCAAACGCTTTTCCTTGAGCATGAGCGCCATTAAGGTTGTTGCAATTAAACACGCTGGAATAGTTAACATGGCGATTGTAAAACTTCCCTCATTGCTATCTATCAAAAAGCCAACTAATGGCTGAAATACTAGAGCACCTGAGATACCAATCATATTAACAAACGCGATAGCAGTGCCACTAACGCTAGCTGAATGACTTTCTTTTGCCATGGCGAAGGTCAGCATTTGTCCACCGCAAAATAAACCACCTAAAAACAACATACTGGCAATAAAGAGTTCTGAGTTGCTGTTGGTAAATATTGCAAGGCTATAAGCAATGCATGCTAGTGCCGCATGGATTGCCAAAATCCATTTACGATGACCAAATTTATCAGATACCCAACCAGCGGTAATCGAGCCCACAGCCATTCCCCAAAAAATCATCGATACTGCGGTTTCTGCAGCCACTGGGCTCAAGCCGTGTTCGGTGCTTAATTCTGACTTGCCCCATAAGCCACCAAATACATTAATAGGCATGTAAAACAAAGCACCTAATACTGCTATCCACCAAATGCGTCCGTCGGCAGCGATGGTTTTTAAAGGTTGTAATAGTGACTGCGGCGTTTGGTTGCTAACTATTGGGTCTTTGAAACCGACCAAGGCTACTAACAATAGAATAAAACCGGCAATGGACACAGCATAAAACACTATACGCCAATCGGTTTGCGACAAGATAGAGGTTAACCACACGGCCCCAATTGCAGTGCCTAACATGCCAAGCGCATTAAATGCACCCGATAAAATTGCAAAGCGTGAAGCGGCAAAATAATGAGATACAACATAAAGACCGCTAACAAACGCAAAAGATGCGCCCAGTCCACATAAAAAGCGCCCAAAGCCTGCCACTATCGGATTAGCACTAAAGGCAAACAATCCAATGCCAATAGCCAACACCAACATTGCAGGCAATATAAAGCGCCTAGGCCCGTATTTATCGAGTAATAAACCGACCACTAACTGCATCGGTGCATACACCCAAAAAAACAAACTAGAGAGAGTGCCAAACTGCACATTATTAATATCAAACCACAGCTTAATATCTTCGGCAGCCAAGCTAGGTGCAATACGCGCTACAAACTCTAATAAAAAGAAACTCGATACAATTAAAAACGCAAACCATGCGCGCGCTGAATAAGTGGACGAATGCTGAGTGTTCAATGAAATCCTCGATTTGTTCATTAGTATAGACGCTACGAGCTATGCATCATTAATACGCGTTTAGAGTATCTAAGTATCTTGATTGGTTTTCACGTTAAAAACAACTAGCGCGTTATTATTTAGCATTCACATGCACTGTCCTTTGTTTACACTGTGACCATCACTTAAGCATTTACTCAGACATAAAAAAAGAGCGCCATAGTAGGCGCTCTTTTGTACAAATAGTTTTTAACGCTCAATGAGCTCAGCACGACCGTTTAAGAGATACTCACGCCCTTCATAACGGAAGGTCGTCTGTGCATCTGCAGGGACTTCTCTCTCATTAATAGCCAATAAATATCGCTCGGTGTCGCCAAATGAAATACCAAACAAGCGTACATCTGCGTCTTTTACTTGTGCGCTAAGGTCAAGTAATTCACTTAATTGGCTCTGTGCACCTTTTGTATATTCAGCCGTGCCATTGTATTCACCATGAACTTCCAACACGCTTAAAAATTGATGATCCTGCGCATCTTTAACTCGGTGAATAAAGGCCTGATTCGCAATCAGATTAAAGTTGGGATCATTGGCACCAATGCGTGTCATTAATAACTCTTGGCCTTCGCTAGTTGCCGTAGAGTGACTATAAAAGGTATTATTTTTAAGCCAGGTCACTCTTGCTAGTGGGCTCTTTGCAGGACCTTGTGCTTGTAACCATAGGTATTGGTATCCATTGTCGCTGCCCAATGCTCTTTGCTCAGCGGTGTTTGTGCTTAGGCTTTCACTAGAATCGATAAACTGTCCGTAAAAATGCAGGGGTAAATCGTACTGATGCTGCTCTTTTGCATCTACGTTTAAAATATCAATAACAAATACTTTGCCACTCGGTGCATTCACCAGCGCCATTGTTCGGTCAAACACGATATCGTCGTAGGCGTTGGCCATACTCGCTGACGATATTTGTATGTGCTCATCAAACTCAGTGAATAGAACATCAGGATGATATTTATTGCCCGTTCGGGTACTGCCATCAAAGTGGCTGGTTTCGTCCACAACAAGAGTATTATGAGCAATGGTTTGCTTCGCGTAGGCGTTGTTTTCGGGTAGGTAATGACCACCGTATTTCGCCTCAATATTTAAGAATCTTGCGGCGCCATAGTCATACACGACCTCTTCACCTTGGTCATAAAACATATAATGCAGTTTATCAAAGTGACCATGCCCTAAACCTTGTGAAGTTGCTTTAAAGACCAAGGCTTGATGATCTTCTAGTTGATTCTGGCGAAGCACAACGAGGGCACCCTCGTCGCCATTCATGCCGTCTTCAAATACAATCGACTCAAAGGGGTAAGGCGTTTGATGGTTTGCATCTAGCGCCAATGCAAGCGGCAAGCCATAACCGGTCAGTAAAATATGATTTTGCTCTTCTGCTATTTTTAGTAAGCCACTTGCTCGCTCAACATTGTATGCAATGGCAACCCCATGCACTAACTCGGTTGTATCTATTCCCTTATCTTTTATGGCATCGTTGATACCAAAGAATAAGCCACCGTAACTTAGCTGAATTGTAGAGTTAGTTGCTTTCAGCAGAATACCGTCTCGATACTCAAATATTTTTCGTTCAGGCTCATTAGTTTCGATCGCTTGAGCAAACAAAATAAAGGGCATTAACGCGTAACGTTGATAGTACGGACCTTCGTTGTAATAGCCCTGTGGCGAAAACAACTCATCTAGCTGACGCATAAAACCGCCTTTGCCCGACTTATCTAACCCATATAGTGATTTTTCAACGAGTTCAGGTTGCCCTAATACGTACCCTGTCATGCCCACTGCGGCGGTCGCCCAGGTTCCATGATTGTGAATTTTGTCGAAGGTTTGTGGCGATTGCTCCGACAAATAATCCACCATAGGTGCAAACAAATTTTCTTCAATATTGCTACGCTCTTCATTGCTTAAGGCGTCTTTGATTGCGTCATACGCTTGAATAGCATGAACCAGCCACACTGCTTCATTTAAACTTTGCCAAAAAAGCTTACCCGGTGTTTGCTCCTTTTTTTGCGGGTGTAGAGGCAATGTAGGATACATTTGGGCGTAGGCATTAAATATAGACTTTAAATATTCAAGGTACTTCTTATCTTCCGTTAGCAAATACAGGCGACCTGCCATACGCATGTTGGTGTAGTTTTGCTTATGTACTTCGTGGGTGTAACCACCGCCAGCATCAGCGGGCAGTGGCACATTGATGTCTGCAGCTATAATTGCATCAATACGCGCTTGTTCTTGCAAAAATTTGTCAGTAAAGCGGCCTGGTTCTGTAATCGCGCTTTGCATTGCTTGAACTTGTTCACTCGTCTCTAACAGGTATTGTTGTTGCTCTGCGTAAGCAGATGTGCTTAAACACCATGTCAAAGCGCAAGCACCGGCAATACCCATAAACGTTTTCATACGGCTCATAAACTGTCCTCAACATTATTGTTCATTAATATCGCGGTGGATTCACCTTGGGTAAATACTTCAGTGACCAGCGGAAGCTCAACACCTACAAATTGATTGCCTTGAATAAGGGTTTGCGGTTCACCCACCGTGTGCTCGATGACGATTGGGGCGCTTTGAACAAAACGGTTATCAATCAGGTCGGTATCTTGAACCCCATGTAAGTAAATCGACGCCTTCGCTTTATTACGTTTACCAAAACCTACTTGCGTCACCGTATTATTTGTAAACAAGAAATGAGGACCAAAGGTGCTTTCATCAGTACCACCGCGGTACACATTGGCAATATTGCCTTGTATATTCTCAAAGCCTGAATTCTCAATGGCAACATATTCAACATTGTAAATTCCCAGGTCATCCTGCTCTTTGTTCAAGCGCAAAATATCGCCAGTGATATCGCTAAATGTACTGTTTTTAATCGAGATAATATCAGCCAAACTGCGATAACCTGCATCAAAAACATGGGCTGAGTGATTCACATTTAAATTGCTAATATTGACATCTTGCATAGCTAATCGATAGTTCAGCAAACTAGGCAGTCGAGTATTGCGAATGAGCACATTACCGGCAGAATCAGGGGCTTTTTCGCCGTTAATATCGATATTTTCTAGAGAAAGGCTACCACCGTCTTCAATTTCGACCATCAATGAGCGCAAAGGATAAAGAACTACATCGCTATTTGCTGCGCCTGCAATTGTAATAACAGTATTGACTTGCAATTGCTTAGATAAATCATAAGTGCCAGATTGCAACTCAATACGTGCCCCGGGAGTCGCATTATTTACAGCGGCAATTAATGCGTCGCTGGAATCTACGCTAACCACTTCGCCAGAGTTAAACGCAACCTCTTGCTGTGCTTTTGGATACCAGCTAACACCCACATCTTGTTTATTAACCGGCAGGTGTGTGATCATTGCGCCTACTTTGGCATCCATCGCGGCAGCGTTTATTCGCAGGCCGCTATCATTCAATTGCATATCTAGTGGTTTACGCTCAAAGCCACTTTCAATAGCTGCGGGTACTGGCTGATTTGTCCAGTTACCGCCAAAGACGATGCCTGATACATCATCAAATAATTTAAATGGGCTTTGTGTTTCGTTAACAACTAAATTGTTTTTAAAGGTACTGTTAATTGGCACAGCAGTGCGCTCAGCATCACTGCCAGCAGCGAGGTTGATGTTATTAACATTTACAATGGTATTGTTTTCGATTTTTGCACCGTCTACCTGATGGTAGCGGTTAATGCGGGAATTAGGTACGCCATTTAATACGACAAAACCACCGCCAAAACGAATACCTGTTAAGCCAGCCATATAGTTATTGCGAATAGTTTGATTCGCATTAATAACTCTAATACCACCGGTATGATCCTGACCATTACCTAAAAACACGTTACCTTCAACTAAGTTATTGTTACCGTGGCGTAAGGTCAAAGTACCGCGAGATTCATAAAACACATTACCAATAAACTCGTTACTTCCCGATTTATTAGAAATGATTTCAACTTCACCATTGGCGCGGTCAAAGTAATTATTTACTACCTTGGTGTACGAATTGCTCAGTGAGTACTTACTTGTTCCAATACGTAACGTTTCCCCCCCATTTGAGCCTAATATTGGGCGAGGGCCAAAATAGTTATGATCAATTTGGTGGTAATTTTCTTGGCTGTTTTCATCACCAAGTCTGACCGCCATGGTTACACCGGCATTGCTTTTACCCTCCAAATGATTGTGATCAAAGCGATTGTGTTGACCAAAAAGGGCGACCCAGGTATCTGAATTAAATTTGTCTGTGTTTGAAAAGCTATCGATAACGGTGCGCGTTACCCGCGAGTGGTAGGCATTTGGGTCGGTGTTTTTTCTACTTGTGGGCCCTCGAAAAGAAATAACGGTGCCGGTTGGACTGTAACCGTCTTTGAAAACTAAACCAGACACTTCAAGGTAGCGCCCTTGCAATCTTAAGTTTGATTGCCCAGATAAAATAACGCTGCCCTCGGTTTGCGCCATTAAACGAATAGGTTGCTCTTTGCTGCCCTCTCCAGCAAATAAAATTTCAAAGTCTTGCCATACTCCGTTAGTTAGCACAACGGTGTCGCCAGCCTTTAAATTCTTGGCAATATTTTGATACTCGGCAACCGAAGATACCAGTATATGACCTTCAGCAACTGCACTTGTTGCAGAATCAGAAGCCGCGTTGGTGTTTACATTTGCACTTTGCTCACACGCGCTAAGCCCTACAGCAGCGAGTAATACAATGCTCAGAGCTCGAACTCGAGAATGGAAAAGAGAAGGTAAATTAATCATGGTGGTAGCCTAATTCCTTGCAAGGTTCACAAAGGTTTTCTGAAATAAAAAGGCTCAATAGTTGAGCCTTTTTGCAAATATACATCGCATTTAAATGCGTTTACGAGCTCGTTACTCTTTTGGCTCTATTCGGGAGCTGAAAGCCCCTCAACAAAGTCCTCTCTGGGCGGGCTAAAGGTATCAATAAGAATGCCACCAGTTGGACAAACCGCACCATGGTCAACGTGTGGCGGAACAAAGAAGCTGTCTCCCGCCTTTAACACCTTAATCACGCCGTCTACATTCACATGAAACTCACCTTCAACCACATGAGATACTTGCGAATGACGATGGGCATGAACATATCCCTCTGCCCCTTTGGCAAACCAAATCTTCACTGCCATCAACTCATTGTTGTAGCCTAGCATTTGGCGCTTTAAGCCACCGCCCAGGTCCTCTATTTCGGTTTCGTTACCAAATGAAAAATGTTCGCTTTGGCTCATAGAGAACCCCTTAGCCTTTTAGCTTTGTAAAGTAGTCGTAGATTTCTGGAACATTGCCTCTGCCCATGCCCGCATCAAATGCAGCTTGCAGATTCGCTGATGTACCTTCCGCAATTTGTGCGCGCGTACCTAAGTCTTTTACCATTTCAAGGAAGTAACCTAAGTCTTTATTGGCATTGCCAATTGAAAAGCCTAAATCACTAACACCATCTACCGCGTATTTTTTACAAAACTGCATGAACGGTGAGCTTGAAGGGCCAGTCGACATAATGTCGAATAATTGTTGACGGTCAACGCCAGCAAGGTCTGCCACTGCAAAGGCTTGTGACATTGCAGTAACCGTTGTCATCCCAATGAAGTTATTAATGAGTTTAGTCGTATGGCCTGCACCTAGTGCACCCAAATAGAACACATTTTCGCCTTGTTCATCTAATACCGGCTTTACTTTATCGAAAGTGCTTTGGTCGCCCGCTGCCATGATATTCAACAAACCGTCTTTTGCATGGGCTGGTGTGCGACCAAGTGGCGCGTCAATCATGCCAGCGCCTTTATTTGCTAAATCCGCCCCAATTTTTTGCGTAGATGCTGGTATAGAGGTACCAAAATCGATTAAAACAGCACCTTCTTTTATACCGGCTAAAATACCGTCTTCTGCATAAATAATGCTTTCCACTACATTTGACGTGGTTAAACTGAGCATCACGATATCGCTTGCAGCGGCCAGCTCTTTGGCTGAATTTGCTTCAGTTGCCCCGCGGCCAACTGCAGCTGCTACCGCTTCCTTGTTAAGGTCCATCACGGTTAGTGTGTACCCACGGTTTTGTAGGTTTTCTACCATGTTGCCGCCCATAAGGCCAAGACCGATGAAACCTATCGTAGGTTTAGTCATGTTCTACTCCTGAATGTGTTGGTGCTCGTGTAGATCTCATTGCTTTTTTTTACTGATACCCGCCTCATCAGAGGCGTCAAAGCATGCTCTGTTACAGTCAGCATGAATAAATAAAAGCAATGAAATAGTAAGTTGATAGAGATGGTAAATTTTTTGTTAACCATCTGTCAAGACATAAAGTTAACCAATTTAAATAAATTGTCTGCCAATTGGTAATATACGCCAAGGCGGATAGAATAGAGGGTCGGGTAGTTTATTGTTTTAAAACAATTTTTTAATCTTTGTAGGGGATAACATCGTGTAACTCTAGGGTATAAGCTGCTTTGCCTAGTAGGTTGTTAGTAGTTTCGATGATTATCTTTCCTTCAAACCAAAAGGCATCTTGCATATCGTCAAGGCGCACTTGTTTATCGGTTTTCACATAAAGCATCTGATTCGGCGGTGGGGGTGGTAAATGAATACACGCACCAAAGTAAGGAACAATAAAAAACTCGGTAATATTTTGTTTTTCATCAGACTCTAATGGCACGATAAAACCTGGAACTCGTATTTTTTTGTTGTTGTAACTTTTAATTACATTGGTAGAGCCTAGTGCGTCTAAATAGGGTGCTGTGCGCGGGTCTTCGTTGGTACCACCGTGCAATACATCCATGGTGTCAAGCGGGGAGCCTTCCATGATTTCGTCGATATAACTTGGCGGGTTGAGCAGTGCAGCAAGCTCTTGGGCTGGCATCAATCTTGTCCATTCTATTTCTTCATAACTTGTGTCATCTTTGGGAGATGTGCCACTAGCTGATGCAAAACCTATTGAACTAGTGAACAAAGCAGCAATAAAGAATGTAGAAATAAGGCGTACACGCATAAATTTTTAAGCTCCTGAAACTACCGCTGAACAAAACATCAGTGAATACGGTCTAGTATAAGTACTGGGGCAGCATTAATAAAGATAACTATGGGCGTCCAGTTAGCTTTTAAATCATAGTTTTAGAATCACGCCCTGTGGAAGACAAGCAAAAGGTGTTATAACATTTTCCCTTGTCGTAAACATAAACTCATAATGATTATAACAAGAGAGTATTGTGACTGAGCATCAGCAAACACCTGCAATTGAGATAGACCAGCTACGCTTCTTTTATCAAGGCGCTGATAATAAAGGAGCAAGCAGCTGCGAGGGCAAAGCCTATGTTGTCGATATTAAGCATTGGCAGGTTCCAGCAGGACAACATGTTTTTTTACGCGGCGCTTCGGGCTCTGGAAAAAGCACACTGCTTAACCTCCTCGCCGGTATTCTCACTCCAGTTGAAGGACACATTAACATCCTCGGGCATACCTTTTCTGAATTGTCATCTCGCAAGCGCGATGCCTTTCGGGCAAAGCATATTGGCGTGGTGTATCAGCAATTTAACCTCATTCCCTTTGTTAGCGTACTCAAAAACGTGCAACTTGCCGCGCACTTTGGCAATACTCCATATCAGGAAGTTGAAGTATTCTTAGCCGAGCTTCTACCCAAGCTAGCCTTACCGAGTGAATGTTTGCATCAAAAAGCATCTGAGTTAAGTGTAGGCCAACAACAGCGCGTTGCCATCGCCCGCGCGCTGGTCAACAAACCGGATGTTTTATTAGTAGATGAACCTACCTCTGCGCTCGATGCAAGTGCGCGCGATGCGTTTATGCAAGTGCTCATTGAGTTATGTAATAAATACGATTCCACTTTGATTTTTGTGAGTCACGATGCCTATTTGCAGAGTCATTTTAAGCATGTGGTAGATATTAAAACACTGAACAAGGAGGGCGTTTCGCTATGATGCTTTCCTTCGCCATAGATAGTTTAAAAAGCCGACGCAAATCGGTACTTCTCACGTTTTTATCGTTGTTAATTAGTATCAGTGTCCTGTTCAGTGTTGAACATATTCGCACCCAAGCAAAAGAGAGCTTTAACCGCACCGTCTCCGACATTGACTTGATTGTAGGTGCACCCAGCGGTCAGCTTAATTTATTGCTGTATTCGGTATTTAGAATGGGTAGTCCAACTAATAATATAAGTTGGCAGAGCTTTGAAACCTTGCAACAACATAAAGATGTTAAGTGGGCAATTCCTATCTCCTTAGGCGATTCACATCAGGGTTATCGGGTGTTAGGTACCTCCTCCGCCTATTTTGAACATTTCAAATATGGAAATAAACAAGGTCTAGGTTTTGCCAGCGGTCAGCCATTTAACACTACCTTTGAGGCGGTAATTGGTGCAGATGTTGCCAAAAAGCTCAATTACAGCGTGGGCAGTAAAATTGTTATCGCGCATGGCATTGGCTCAGTCAGTTTCAAAAACCATGACTATGCCCCTTTTATTGTAACTGGCGTGCTAGCTCCTACTGGCACGCCTGTAGATAAAACCGTGCATGTCAGTTTAGCCGGAATTGAAGCGATTCATCTTCCCCCTGCACGCCTTGCGCAACTAAACGCACAACAAGCTGACGACGCTACAAACGTGGATTTAACCCCTTCTTCTATTTCAGCAGTATTGTTAGGTTTAGAATCTAAAATGTCGGTGTTCACCCTGCAGCGCGCAGTGAACAATTATCAGCAAGACCGCCTCATGGCGATTATGCCCGGTGTTGCCTTAGCCGAGCTTTGGCAGTTGATGAGTATGGTCGAGAATGTACTGATTATTATCAGCGTATTGGTATTGGTTTCTTCTTTGATTGGTTTGTCGGTGATGTTGCTATCATCCATGCGAGAGCGTCGACGAGAAATCGCGGTGCTGCGCACAATTGGCGCCACCCCTGTAACGGTATTTTCCTTAATCATGACCGAAGCAATGCTATTAGTAGTGGCCTCGATCGTCAGTGCTCTTGGGATACTGAGTCTGCTATTTTTCAGCCTTAATGATTGGTTGTCAGCAAGCTATGGTTTGTTTATCGACGCCAATTTATTTAGCAGCAACACTCTGGTGATTAGCGCCATTGTATTGGGCTGTGCCGCAGTCACAACACTGTTGCCCGCGGTAGAGGCGTATCGCAGCGCCTTACAATCGAGCTTAGCGGGTGATAGTTAACACTTTAAAAACTAGACATACTTTGTAGTCTTGCTAAAAAGCGACCTACCAAGGATCGATAGTTAACAACAGTCGGCCCGATGCATCGTCACATGATGGTGAGCGATGCACGATGCCATTTTGCTCGTTGTCTGGCCATGCTTCGCCTTTGAGTAAAAGTACATCACCTACGTTCGCTTGTTGCACCATTGGCGTAGCGACATTATCAACAGGATTTGTTGTAGCTTCATCTGCTTTGTGAGCTACCGTGTCTTCGCTAAGAGCAATTAAGCTTTGTGAGGTATGCTCAGGATACTGACTGTCTAACCACTGCGTTGCCCTGCCTGAATAAGTACAAATAAGGCGACCGCTTATTTTGTCAGTATGAAAGCGAGGGCACATCGCACGGTTTAAAACGGTAAGCCTCACTCCTACAGTGTCGCAGTCGAACAAGCAAGCGACCATATCAATGAGTACACTTAGCTCTTGTATAAATGCAGACTTGTTTTGTGCGTTTCGATGCTCAGTGGTATACACCTCATCTTTACGCTCATCCCTATGGGCAATAGCGGTATTTGGCAATAATAATGCAAGCTCATGTGCCGCGGCATCGACGCTAAAGCTACGCGTAATACTGACATTCTCAAGCACGAGTAGTTTTGCATAGTCTTTCACCATGGAACCGAGCGCTCGCTGCCAAATACATAAGTTAATGTTTGGCTCAAAAAACTGTGTCAAAACATCATGCGAGGTACCCCGTAAAGTGCCACCAGAGGTATCACGCAAAGTGCAACTGCGCTCCAAAACCGATGCTATTGTCATAATATACCTACCTTGTTAATTAAAGTATGAACGAGCTTAAATCTCTGTTTTCACTCGATGTTCACAGCCACGCATTAACTTTAAGCTAATGCTATGCGCACCGATTAAACATATGGATCCAATCATAGTAAGGACGAGCTCTGCGTACCCATGAATCAATTGCGCCACAACAAATGCAGATATACCAAGAATGGCTAATGTCAGCATGTGCTTGTTGCGTGTAAGCCAATACGTTCTTGGTATTGTCAGCGCGGCTAACAGCAACACCGGACCTAATATAATTTTATGCATCCATTCGTGCTCTTCACCACCTAATAGCGCATTGCTGCCTAGCAATAAAAACAAAAGCGGTGTTAACAGACAATGACACAAGCATAACGAAGAGATCAGGATCCCTAAGCGGTCCTTACACATTTTTCATCCTTTCAGTTGAATTCACTATTGTTACAATATAACATTACTATCATTAACGTTACAATATAACATTTTAAACGGAGCGAAAAGTGAGTCAGCAAAAACGAGATAAACACCAAAGGATGTCGTTTAATAAAAGTAAAATAGCCACTGTAATCGGCTTTTTGTTTTCAGCGAGTGTTTTTTCGGCGTCAGCATTAGCAGGCCCTGTGCAAGGTGTTGTCACCGACGAAAATGGTAAGACACTGATCGGCGCTAGTGTTGAGGTCATGGGAACTAATTTAAAAACCAGCACCGACGCTGATGGCAAGTTTCGCTTTGACAATATTGAAGGCTCCTTCGCAGAACTTCATGTTTCGGCCTTAGGTTTTGCCCATTTTGATCAAAACATTAATCCTGAAGCCCAAAATACCATTACGATAACCCTTGCACGTTCGCCCATTGAGGTGGTCGATATCACCGCGACACCTTTTCATGCTTCGGTAATGGAGTCGGCAGCGCCTGTTTCGGTGTTATCTGGCGACGCCCTTCGTCGTCAGCAAGCCTCTACACTTGGCGATACCCTTGAAAAACTCGTGGGTGTAAATACTAACTTTCATGCCAATGTAGCCAGTACCCCTATTATTCGGGGATTAAGTGGGCCACGTGTTTTAATTGCACAAAACGGCCTTGACGTAAGTGACGTATCAAGAGTCGGCCCTGACCACGCAGTCGCAACTGAAGTATCAACCGTTAAGCAAGTAGAAGTCTTGCGAGGCCCTTCAACTTTATTTTTTGGCAGCGGTGCAATTGGCGGGGTAGTCAATGTTGTAGACGAACGGGTTCCTACTAACAGTGACTCTGAAGGCGAATGGTTATTTGAAACCGACTCTGTAAACAATCAAAAACTCGGGTCATTTAGCCTGAAAACCGGTACCGACTCTTTTGCTTTTTACGGCGACGGATTTTTCAGAGACGCCGACGACTATGAGGTGCCTGTTAACCCTGAAAGCGAAGAAGCACATGACGATGAAGATCATGACCATGATCACGGCGATGAGCATGGTCATGAAGGCGAGCATCAAGGTAATTACACAGTAAAAAACAGCGCTGAAGAATCTAGCGGATATACCTTTGGTAGCAGTTATTTGTTTGACAATGGCTATGTTGGCGTGTCGATGGGGCGACTCGATCGCAGCTACGGCATTCCCGGCCATAGTCATGGCGATGGCGACGAAGAAGAAAACATTTTTGCGGATTTAACGCAAAATCGATACCAGCTAATAGGTGAAGTCGGGCTTGATAACAAGTGGTTAAGCGCCGTTAATTTTAGAGCTGCATACAGCGATTACGAACATGCCGAAATAGAATTTGGGGTTGCTGGCACCACCTTTAAAAATGAAACTATTGAATCGCGAGTCGATGTATTGCATCAGCCCATAATGGGTTGGCGCGGCGGAGTATCGCTACACTATAAAAACTCCGACATAGAAGCCCAAGGAAGCGAAGCCTTTACCCCTCCTTCTACCAACGAAATGTTTGCTTTAGCAATTATGGAAGAACAGCACTTTGGTGATGTATTAGTGCAATTAGGTGCACGCATCGAAAGAGTGACCTTAACTGCCGACCAAGTGCGCCTGCCTATGATTGAGGCACATGCCCATGATGATGACGAACACGATGCTGATCACGATCACGATCACGATCACGA
>CAZUON010000028.1:33464-42334 GCA_964621345.1 uncultured Glaciecola sp.
GATCACGATCACGATCACGATCACGAACATGACCACGATAACAACGGGATCGAGATCACGCGTATTTTTACCGCCGATCATGAGTTCACGCCAATCACTTTATCAGCAGGTGCGGTATGGGATTTCACCCCAGGGTATAACGTTGGGGTATCGATTTCTCGCTCTGAACGTGCACCATCTGCATCAGAGCTACTATCTTTTGGCCCGCATATTGGTACACGTACTTATGAAGTAGGCGCTTTATTTGCACTGCAAACCGTAGAGGGTGAACAAACCATTGGTCTCACCAACGAGGTTATTGACTTAGAAACCGCAAACAACATTGATTTGACCTTCCGTAAAACGCAAGGCGATGTGGGCTTTGTTTTTAATGCCTTTTATAACCAAGTCGACAATTACTATTATCAAATCGAAACTGGCTTGTTTGCCGACGATGGTCACAATCATGACCATGGAAGTGGAGAACATGATCACGGCGAGCATGACCATGGCGCAGACGAGCATGATCACGGCGAAGACGAACACGGTGGAGATGAGCACGACCATGGTGGCGAACTACCGGTCTTTGTTTTCCAAACCGATGATGTAGAACTGTATGGTTTTGAAGCCCAAGTCGCTTGGCAAGTCAACGACGCTTTTAAAGCTACCGTCTTTTCTGACTATGTGAGAGCTAAGTTAAAGGATGGAGGTGACTTACCACGTATTCCTCCCTTGCGTATCGGTGCTGAGTTTAATTACGACTTTAAAGAATTTAGTGCAAACCTTGATGTGATTCGCTATCAAGAGCAAGACAAGATCTCTGAGTTTGAAACGAGTACCGACGGTTACACCATGATTAACGCGACCGTGTCGTATCAGCTTCCTATAACCAGCCAAGATATTTTGTTGTATGTACAAGGGACTAATCTTGCTGACACCGAAGCACGCGTGCACTCCTCGTTCTTAAAAGATATCGCACCCCGCCCTGGCAGAAGTTTTGCCGTTGGCCTCAGAGGCTATTTCTAAATTGGACACTATTTTTACAAGGAAACACATTATGAAACCTTCTTTTTCACTTAATGCAGTATTAGTTGCTCTAGGGGCAGTATTATTAACCGGTTGTGGCGACGCTGAGACGACCATTAACGAACTTCCGCCAATTGTTGTTGAGACGCCCACTAACCCCGGCGGCGATAACGGTGGTGGTGGCAATGATTTTCTGATTGAAAGTGAAGGCCGGTTGGCAGTAAGTGCAATGGACAGTAACCAGGTCGAACTATTTGATTTGGACGATAACAGCATGCTCGACGGCTTTGGCATGATTTACGACAACAACAGTTTGTTAGTGTCAGCCGACTATCGTTTTGCGGTGATCAGAAACCGTGACAACGACTATGTTGGGTTTGTAGATGGCGGCTTGTGGCGAGAAGATCATATTGACCATTTGCACGACTATGAACAAATGCCACAAATGTCGAGCTTTGAGCTGTTTAACTCAAAACCAACACACGTAGATAGCTACAATGGCCTGATGGCAATTTTCAACGACGGCGATGCAGATGCCGGTATTGCGGCTTCAGTTGTGGTGATGTCTGATCTGGATATTGCCTCAGAAGCTGACAACTTAGCGACCTTGATGTTTAATACCAACATGCACGGTGTGGCTAAACCCCGCGGCGAATATTTAATTGCGAGCGTTCGTCGCGATGACGCTGAGTCGACTTCGGCCAACCCGATACTGCCCGACCAAGTAGGTGTGTTTCACTTGCACGATGGCGAGTACGAACAGGAAGTTATTTTTGATGTGACCTGTCCGTCTTTGCACGGCGCAGGGCAAAACGAAGCATTTGTTGCCTTTGGCTGTGGTGATGGCGTGATGGTAGTACATGAGCACAGTGCAAATGATTTTGAAGCCGACAAAATAATGAATATTGATGCCCTTGGCAGTGCACGGGTGGGTTCTTTGTACACGCACAAAGAAAGTGAAACTATGTTTGGCACCGCTTCAAACCGTGCTACGGGTGAGTCATTTTTACTGGCAGTAAACCCTCAAGAAATGGAAATGGAAGAGGTTGACTGGCAGCCGACTGCAGGCGCATCAGCAATTGGCTACGCATTTTCATACAATGCAGAGCACTTTGTTATTCTAGATAATCAAGGCTTTATCACGATTTTAGAAACCCATGAGCACGATGGTCACAATCATTGGGAATTTCATGAGCGAGTTGATGTCATAGAAGGTGATATGAGTGCAATGCCAGAGGGCGCGAGTATCAGCATGAGCATGTCGCAAAATCATGCTTATGTATATGTAAGTGACCCAATTGCGCAGCACATTGTTAAAGTAAACCTAGAAACTTTAGCAATGACAGAAGAAATAGAGTTAAATTATGTACCAGCAAGTATTACTTGGCTTGGCATCGCTGAAACAGAACATGGCGATGGGCACAGCCACTAACCGTAATCAGGTGCATTAAACCGTATTTTGCCGCTTTTTCAGCGGCTTTTGCGTAAAGAGGAAAGTATGAAAGTAAAGAATGTCTTGTCAACAATTAGCGCTATTTGCTCGCGCTTTGGCCTAAGCATACTTTTATGTTCGAGCCTGTTGAGTGTAAACGCCTTTGCACATGTTCACGGCGAGGGTGAATTAACTTTCGCGATGGAAGAGCAGCTACTATTAATTGAGTTCTCAGCGCCAAAAGGCGACCTTGTTGGTTTTGAATATGCGCCAACAAACGACGCCGAACAAATCGCTGTTCGTGAAGCAAAAACAACACTAGAAGATAAGCAAACATTATTTGTTATAAGCGGCGGGGAATGCCAGTTGCAACAGGCATTGGTTGATATGGCAAATTACACTGATAATAGTCTCGGCTCGAACTCATTAGGCGACTCGCATTCACATGCAGATTCGGGGCACTCCCATAAACACGACGACCACGCCCATAGCGACCACGATGATAAGCACAAAGCCCAGCATCGCGACGTACAGGCCAGTTATCAATTTAGTTGCGCATCGACCGAGGCAATCACCAAAATCACTTTTAACATTTTTGAAGCCTTTCCTGCCATCAGCACGGTAAACGCACAATGGATCAGTGAACAAGGTCAAGGCAGTTTGCGCTTAAATGCAGAATCTAAAGACATAGGCTTTAAATAACATACACATTTAGTGACGACGCGAATGTCGTTAATAAAAGTTGGAGAATCAAATGATTTCAAGAAGAGCGTTTAATCAAGGACTCGTTGCCCTAGCACTAGCTGGCTTATCTCGCCACCTATTGGCCAACCCGGGAGTTCGCGTTAGCAAACGTTTAGCATCGGACTTAGCCTACGGCAACTTGATCCCCGACCCGCAAGGCATTCTTGATTTACCCGAAGGCTTTCGCTACAACATAATCTCCTCTTTAAGCCAAACCATGGATGATGGCATGCAAGTACCCGACCGCGCCGATGGCATGGGCTGTTTTGCCCTCGACGATGACCGTGTTGCACTGATACGTAATCACGAACTATCACCACCTAAGGCAAGCGATGCTGCGCTCAATACAAGCAATATCGATATTGAGCTAAGTTATGATGTGCATAGCGAAAACTTGCCCTTACCGGGCGGCACCAGTCATGTCATTTACAACATCAAAACGCAAAAGCTTGAGCAACAGTTTATGTCTTTGATTGGCACCGTTCGCAATTGCTCAGGTGGCATTACTCCCTGGAATACTTGGCTTACCTGCGAGGAGTCGGTATTAACGCCAGCTAACGGTTTAGGTAAAGAGCATGGCTATGTATTTGAAGTGCCGGCAAATGCAACACAATTGGTAGACCCTAAACCTATTAAAGCGATGGGGCGCTTTAACCATGAAGCAGCATGTGTTGACCCTCGTACTAATATTGTTTATTTAACAGAAGACAGAAACGACAGTTTGTTCTATCGTTTTATTCCTCACGATATTGCAGATATTCATGCGGGCGGGCGCTTGCAAGCGAT
Organism: uncultured Glaciecola sp.; assembly: GCA_964621345.1. GTDB lineage: Bacteria > Pseudomonadota > Gammaproteobacteria > Enterobacterales > Alteromonadaceae > Glaciecola. Next base: position 37,432 of record CAZUON010000028.1, read on the forward strand.
GGTGCTTATAGCCCTGCCACAATTCGATACGCGCAATTGGGATGCTGCAAACATGGCATTGCATCAAGAATACGAAGCGAGCTGGATTGACTTAGACGATGTAGAAAGTCCTCAAGACGATTTACGCCAACGCGGCCACGCACAAGGAGCCGCGATATTTGCTAGAGGCGAGGGCATTCACTGGGCAAATGACGAACTTTATTTTTGTTGCACCAGTGGTGGCAACGCCAAACTGGGGCAGATTATGCGCTACGTACCCTCCCTTGCTGAAGGGCGCGCCGAGGAGGCAAATGCGCCGGGTAAAATCAGCCTATTTGTTGAGAGTGCCGATAAAGTCAGCTTTAACTTTGGCGATAACGTGTGTGTGGCCCCTAACAATCATTTAATTGTGTGCGAAGACCAATACTCAGACACCGTCAATAACCACCTAAAAGGGATTACACCAGAGGGTGATATATACGATTTAGCTGCGGTGCGCTGGCAAACTGAACCCGCCGGTGCCTGTTTTTCACCCGACGGTAACACCTTGTTTGTGAATTTATACTCACCCACGGCGACCTTAGCAATTACCGGTCCTTGGGATGCCTTTAAAAGCGCTTAGTGCTCTCTAAAATCATCTGGCTGGCCCTCAAAGTTTTGCATACTCATGAGTGTCATCTGATACGCCGATGTACCGAGCACATCTTCATATAAACCTGATTTAAACCGGCCTGTGACTGTGTAGGCTTGGTTGAGGTTGGGTATTTTAAAGGGCTCATCCAATCGCACATAAATCATTTGGTTAGGAGGCGGGGGCGGATAATGAGTACAGGCGCCAAAATAAGGGACTAAAAAAAAGCTGTATAACATTTGCTCATCACCCACTTCAAGGGGAACCAAGAAACCTGAAATAGACCCCGTTTGACCAATCCAATCTTGTACAATATCGGTTGAAAACATTGCATCGCGATAAGCTTCGTCGGTGCTTGCATTCATCGACAATAAAATATTTTCGGCAAGGTTCATTGCCGTGGGCACCTGATACTTTTCTATAATCGCTCGCTGCTCAGGGGGAATTAATAACTGCCAGTCGACCTGTTTCACCTCTGCTGTTTTATAATCATTTACTAGCGCTTCGTTGTTGGTTAGGTAGACATAATTAAGTGACGGGAATACCTCAGAGAGCGCGCTTAGCAATGGCGCTCGAAAGTGCCAAAACAACACTGCACTTATCCATATAAGACACGCGACAACAAGTAGTTTTATCGTATTTAATTTCATCAAATTGTTATAACATAGCCTTACAAACATTCACAATATGAAAACGCGCTTAGACGCTAAGAATAGCATGCCAAACACCAAAAAACCGAGTCAAAACCCCGCTAACAAATCGCTGGTTACCGGGATTAAACGCCCACTTATTCGAGGCGTTCCAACGAATATTATTACCGGTTTTTTAGGCGTAGGTAAAACCAGTTTTATTAAGCACTTGTTATCGCAAAAACCTGAAGGTGAGCGCTGGGCAATATTGGTCAACGAATTTGGCGAAGTTGGCCTTGATGGAGCTTTACTAGGTGGGGAAATAGGCAGACAAAAAAGCGATGAGATATTTATTCGCGAGGTTCCCGGCGGTTGCATGTGCTGTGCGTCGGGCTTGCCGATGCAAATTGCACTTAATCAATTGCTGGCTAAAGCCCAGCCAAGCCGATTGCTAATTGAACCTACTGGCTTAGGTCATCCCCGCGAGGTTTTAAATACCTTACAAGCCGAGCATTATCGTAGCGTATTGGATTTAAGAGCGACCATTACCCTAGTAGATGCACGCAATGTGCTAGAGCCACGCTACCGCTTGCATGCAACGTTTCAGGAACAAATCGGTATTGCAGATCACATCATTGCGGCAAAATCAGACGCCTACACAAACAATGAGCAACACCAGCTTGAAGATTATATTGCAAGCTTAGAGACGCTTTCACCACCTGTCACGCCTTATCATCAGGGACAACAGATTCCGCTTGCCCTGCTTGATGCAAAATCTTCAAAAACGCAGCTTAGCCTGCAGCAAGCACGAATTTTAACCGGCCGTAGCGAAGCGCAAACATCACGGTTTGAGCAAGAAGGGCAACAAAGCGCGGCGGCAAACAATATTCAACAACAACTTAACGAACAAGAGTGGGCATTTATTGAAAACCAAGGCGAAGGCTACTTTTCTCTTGGTTGGATATTTAGCCCAGAGCATGTGTTTGATTTTGAGCAGATAAAAGAATTAATTGGAAGAATTGAAGCTGAAAGACTAAAAGCGGTGTTTATTACCCACCAAGGTATTTTTGCGTTTAATCGTTACAAGCGCGAACAACAAGTGGTTGAGATGGACGAAAGCGACGACTCTCGACTCGAAATCATTAGTATTGACCAAGCAGAGGGTCAGGCGATTAAAGCGCTTATTGAAGAGAGCTTACTGAGCCCATTAAGCTGAACTCAAGCCAAATCTTGTGGGTAAACACAATTAAATACAGGGCTGCGATTAAACACAGCATTGTTCTGTTTCCAGTGATTACCTGAACATAAGTGTCGGAATTTTTTACACATTCAACAACATTACAAATATTTAATGTTTAAGCTGCTGTTTTTAATGGATATTGTTGTTTGGAATAGTCTTTGCATCGCGGCTTTCAAACATCGATTTATTAACCATTAGTATAATAACAAGCTACTAATCGATGTTATTTTCATGAATATACAAGATGGAATTGCTATTCAACATTCGCACTAACAGCAAAGAGGTAGTTATGAAGTTGAACAAGACTTTATTGATGGGCGCAGCAGCCGGAGTATTACTCTCCATGCCAAGCCAAGCAGCAATTGTAGAAATAGAAAGTGGGTTTGGTGCCCTGCCTGGCACAGTCGTCAGTGCCATTGGCCTAAATGAAGGAGACATCTTCGGTGGCGATGGCATCCCTTCTGACACCCTTAATTGGAAAACACTCGACACTAACGATGATGGCACGGCTGACCTAGTTATGGGCATGAGCGCCACGCAGCGCTTTGGCTCACCTGTAGTGACAAATGATGGTGCAGGTACCTATTTTGCCGGCCCTGGAGAGTCAGATACTGACCGCTCGTTGTGGAATTTTAATTTCATTTTAGGATCCCTAGACGGTTCTGATATCAGCCAACAATTCGCGCAAAACAATGGCCCGTACAGTGTATTTGTAGAATACGAACTAGACCCAGACACCAATGAAAGCGCTCAATTCGCTGCGAATTTACTTCCTGTTGACCCAAGCGTGTCGAGTATTCTCCAATTCAGCTACAACTTAGGTTTTGCTTTTCTAGGAACAGAGAATGCCGGTTTTAATTTTGGACCCGCGCTTGATAATGGCGAAAGTTATGATGCTTTTGCCAATGGTACTTATAGTTTTAATGCTTTATTAGCAAGTGCACAAGGCAGCAACTCAGTTGGCATAGACGTAGTAGTTGAAGCCAATGCTCCAGCAGCTTTAGCACTATTTGGTTTAGGTATTGCTGGTTTAGTAAGATTACGAAGACGTTAATGCGTTTTTGGTAAATACTGAAAAAGAGCAGGCTTTAGTCTGCTCTTTTTGTATCAAAACTAGCGTTAACGAACGCCGTTAACATTCATCTGTAAGGTATACACAGAATCCATAGCGGTAATAAATAAAATATCCTGTTCAGGACCTGCAAAGGTTACATTCGCTGTCCAACTTTCGGGCACAGGGATATGTTTTATTTTATCTCCTGTAGCATTAAACACGGTTACGCCATCCCCGGTAAGATAGACATTTCCTTGATTATCAATTGTCATGCCGTCGGAGCCCATATCAGCAAATACAATAGGTGCCGATAAACTGGCATCGTCGTTGATGGTAAATGAGTAAGTTTTACCTGCACCAACATCTGCTACATAAAGTGTTTTGCCATCTGGCGTACCAATAATCCCATTTGGTTGCTGATAATCCCCTTCAGCGACAATGCGCACAGTACCTGTCACTGGTTCAACATAATAAACTCGGCGCTGACTTAGCCGATTATCGCTAGGCTCCCACCATGGGCGGTCGTAAAGCGGATCGGTGAAATAAATACCGCCAGCCTTATCGAGCCATAAGTCATTTGGCCCTCCCAGTAATTTCCCCTCAAACTCATCAACTAGCACAGTGACCTTTTTGTCCATATCAATACGCCATAGCTCGTTTTTTTCATCTGCGCAGGCGAGTAAGTTACCGTTGTGGTCAATGTAGAGGCCATTTGAACGGCCGGAAGGGTTTAGCCAATCACTTAACTGATTCGTCTTTGCCTTCCACTTTACAATTCGGTTGTTGGGTTGGTCGGTAAAGTACACATCACCATATTTATCAACCGCTGGGCCTTCGGTAAAAGAAAATTGGTCAGACACGAGTGTCAATTGTGCATTTTGTTTTACTATCTCCTTTGCCTGGTGGCTTTTAGTAGCTTTTGTACTGTCACTTTGTAGCACCGCTACAGTATTGAAACTCAACAATGCAAATAGACTTATGAAAAATGTTTTTGTACTAGCTTTGAGAGTAAATTGCACGCGCTAGCCTCCGTCTTATAGTGATAACAACAGAGTCTTAACATACACTACAAAGGCATAATTGACGACAAATTAACGTTGATGCTAAGCACAGCATTGGGTTTTGAAATGACTTAAAATTTACTAGCGCAAGCAATGTAGGGCCAGATATTCTATTAAGCATATAATGCAACGATGATGCTTGTGTTTTGTTGTATCGAGAGTGGAACATGAATTCAATTAAATGACGCAGCGTACAGATAATGTTTAACAATGACAAAATAATAAAGCCGCGACCCATAGCTAGTCGCTCTTTGCCCTATAGATTAGGTTTACCTGCATGGGCCTTTTCGGGCTGGAAGAACAAATATT
>CAZUON010000029.1:0-20257 GCA_964621345.1 uncultured Glaciecola sp.
TCGTGGCCTTTATTTCATTGAAATTTTACCTACCAATATATCTTTAAACATAACCCAGTCGCCCATGAGGCTGTAAAATGGATGTTTGAAGGTGGCGGGACGGTTATGTTCGTAAAAAAAGTGACCTACCCATGCAAATCCATATCCGATAAGCGGACATAACCATAAAAGCACCCACATTTGTGTAAAGAGCACGGTGGCTATCACGGTGAGTACTAAGGCTGAACCCACAAAATGCAAACGACGGCATACAGGGTTACTGTGTTCCTCTAGATAATAGGGGTAAAAATCGGAAAAGGAGTTAAATGATTGAGCCATAGCCGCGGGTTACCTTTTATGAATCGCAATACTTAATGGACTCGATTTTACAATTATGTAACAACAATACAAGTGAGTCTTCATCTTTTGCTTGTTGCAGTGCTTGCAAAACGCTACATCATCACCATAATCAACCTATACAAGATAGATAAAACGTTGACTCATGACACAAGAAAATACCACGGCAATTGCCCTTACAACTGAAAATTTTAAACAAGTCATTTTAGAAGACAGCCAAAATAAGTTAGTCATTGCTTATTTCTGGGCTCCTTGGGATGAGCCGTCAGTACAAATGCTCTCAACCCTAGAAAGTATTGCTGCACAAAATCCTCAAGCACTTGTGTTAGCCACTGTGCACTGCGACGAACAACCAGAAATCGTACAACAATTTGGCGTGCGCTCATTGCCTACAACGATGTTAATAAAAGAAGGACAGCCGGTCGACGGTTTTGCTGGTGCGCAAAATCCTGAGCAATTGCAAGAGAGCCTCGCTAAACATTTGCCTAGCCCGGAACAAGAGATTTTTGAACAGGCGGTGGCTGCCGCGCAAAGTGGCGATATGTCTGGTGCTTTTACCTTGGCTAAACAAGCGTTTGATATTAACCCCAGCAATATTGAGAGCCGCTTTTTGTTAGCAGACTGTGCGATTGAAAGCGGTCAGCTAGAGACTGCAAAAACACTTATGAGTGAGGTCGGGCTGGTCGACCAAGATGGGAGGTATCAGTCTATTATGGGCAAAATTGAGCTTGCTGATAAAGCGGCCGAATCGCCTGAGTTATTGGCATTGCAGGATGAACTCGAGAAAGACCCAGGCAACCAAGATTTAAAAATACAGGTAGCAGTTGCTTTGCAACAAGCGCATAAGACCGAGCAAGCGCTCGATTTATTGTTTGAAATTCTTAACAAAGACTTACATTACGCAGAGGCAAAAAAGTTAACCTTAGATATGATTAACGCGCTGCCTGATGGCGAACCGCTTAAGTCGAAGTATCGTCGTAAAATTTATAGCCTTTTATATTAGTTTTATTAAGGCTCTTTATTGCTAGAGCCTTGAAAAATAATAATTTGTTGATGTTTATGTTGTGTCAAAGTGATGTATCGGTAAATTAAACAATATTTACTATCAACATGCGTGCGGAAATTTGCTAAAATCGCCGCCTAATTAATCAAGTACTTAAATCCATGGCAAAGAATGTTGTAGTGCTCGGCACCCAATGGGGTGATGAGGGCAAGGGTAAAGTCGTTGACTTACTCACCGATCAAGCGTCGTACGTTGTACGATATCAAGGTGGCCACAATGCAGGTCACACCTTAGTAATAGATGGCGAAAAAACCGTATTACACCTTATTCCTTCTGGTGTACTTCGCGAAAATGTCACCTGCGTAATTGGTAACGGCGTCGTCATCAGTCCAGCGGCATTACTTACCGAAATGAAAATGTTAGAAGACAAAGGCATTCCGGTAAAAGAGCGCTTAGCGATTAGCGAAGCATGCCCGCTGATTTTGCCCTTTCATATTGCGCTTGATGTTGCGCGCGAGACGGCACGTGGCGATAAAGCTATCGGTACAACAGGCCGAGGCATTGGCCCTGCCTACGAAGATAAAGTATCGCGCCGCGGCTTAAGAGTCGGTGATTTGTTTAATCCTGAAGATTTTGCGGTCAAACTTAAAGAAGTCATGGCTTATCACAACTTCATGTTGACTGAGTATTATAAGCAACCAGCCCTTGACTACGACACTGTACTTAAAGACGCATTGGCTGTTGCCGATTTATTTAAGTCATTGTGCGTTGATGTGACGGATTTGCTCGATAAAGCCAAAAAGAATAATCAGGCGATTATGTTTGAAGGGGCTCAAGGCTGCTTACTTGACATCGATCACGGTACTTATCCATATGTTACTTCATCAAATACTACGGTAGGTGGAGTGGCTACTGGAGCGGGCTTTGGTCCACTTAGTATCGATTACGTCTTGGGGATTGTGAAAGCATATACCACTCGCGTAGGTTCAGGCCCGTTTCCAACAGAGCTTGATTGCGAAGTTGGCCAGCACTTAGGTGTTAAAGGACATGAGTTTGGTGCAACCACTGGACGTAAACGTCGTACCGGTTGGTTTGATGCTGTTGCCATGAGCCGAGCAGTACAACTTAACTCTATTACTGGGTTTTGCTTAACAAAACTTGACGTATTAGATGGTTTGGAGACCTTACGAATTTGTACCGGCTACGAAGATGCGCAAGGAAATGTATCTGACATACCCCCTCTAGCGGCTGAAGGTTTTGATGCAATTAAACCTGTATATGAAGATATGCCGGGCTGGAGCGAACAAACATACGGCGTGACTGAGTTTGAAAAGCTTCCACAAGCGGCTAAGAACTATATTAAGCGTCTAGAAGAGCTTACTGGTGTACCTATTGATATCGTATCTACTGGCCCGGACCGTTCTGAAACGATGGTGCTAAGACACCCATTTGCATAAACATAGTCTTTTTTTAGGCTATGTCGTATTTAAAAAAGGCGATAGATTAATCTCTATCGCCTTTTTTAATGCCGCCATTTGTTGTGAATGTGAGCAATTTTGATAGTATCGTAAGCTTAATATTAAAGGATAAGCAGTATGTCTGAAAGTAACACCGTGGCTGAAGCAAGTACTGAACAATCAGCGCCGCAAGTAGCGCAAAGTGTGCCGGTCGATAAGCAAAATACTAGCGTTAATCAATACGATTATTCAAGTGTATTAGACGATTTAAACCGCTATTATGCTAGCCGAGTTACACGCTCTTTAAGTTGGCGTAAATCTCAATTGCTAGCGCTTTCAAAAATGCTTAGCGACAATGAAGAGGCCTTCAGTAATGCCTTGTTTAACGACCTAGGGAAATGCAAGCAAGAGGCTTATGTTACTGAAATTGCATTTTTACAATCAGACATCAAGCATAGTCTCAAGCATTTGAAAAAATGGATGAAGGCGAGTTCTAAATCCTCGCCTTTGGTCGCGCAACCTGCAAAAAGCTATGTGTATCCTGAGCCACTAGGTTCGGTATTGATCATTGGTGCATGGAATTACCCCGTTCAGTTAACTTTAAGTCCATTAATTGCCGCGATTTCAGCTGGTAATTGCGCGGTCGTAAAGCCATCTGAGTTAGCACAAGAAACGTCGGTCCTATTAGCACAATATCTCCCTGAATATTTAGACAAGAAAGCCTTTGTGGTGGTCGAAGGTGCAAAAGATGAAACCACTGCGCTGTTAGCCCAACCTTTTAACAAATTCTTTTATACGGGGGGCGAGCAGGTTGGCAAAATTGTAATGCGCGCCGCCTCTGAACATCTCACGCCGGTTACTTTAGAGTTAGGCGGTAAAAGCCCATGCGTAATTGACACCAATGTCGATTTTGATATTGCCGCAAACCGTATCGTTTGGGGTAAATGGATGAATGCTGGGCAAACCTGTATTGCACCCGACTATGTATTATTAGAACAAGACGCTTTAGAGGGCTTTGTTAAGGCGCTAAAAGCAGCTATTGAAGGGCAATACTCGAGCGACCCAAAAGCACAAAATGATTATGGCCGTATTATCAATAAACGCCACTGTGAGCGTTTAGCCAGTTATCTTGAGGGCCAAGATGTTATTTATGGTGGGCAAGTCGACAAAGAAACTTGCTTTATTGCGCCTACTATTGTGCTCAATCCAGACCCGAACTCTCCTATTATGCAAGAAGAAATCTTTGGACCTTTGTTACCGATATTGGTGCTGCCCTCAAAACAGGCAATTTTCGACTTTATCAATAAACGGCCTCACCCGTTAGCGGCCTACTTGTTCACTGCGGATAAACAATTCGAGCAAGAATTTGTTGAGGGGATAAGTGCAGGAAATATGTGTATTAACGATTGTAGTATGTTTATGCTCAATCATAACTTGCCCTTTGGCGGTGTTGGCACAAGCGGTATGGGCCGCTATCATGGAAAATTTGGTTTTGATACCTTTAGTCATGAAAAGACCGTAATGAGACGTAGCTTTAAGCTTGAAAATACCCTTAGGTACGCGCCGTTCACCAAGTTTAAATCATTCTTTATTAACCGTTTTATAGGCTAAGGTAAATATGCTCTCTCCCTTTCATTTAGCAATTCCGGTCAGCGATTTAGAGGCTTCACGTACTTTTTACGGTAAACACGTGGGGTGTGAGCAAGGCCGTAGTTCGGATAAATGGATTGACTGGAACTTTTATGGTCACCAGTTAGTTACCCATTTAGTTGATAAAATGCCCCAAGGTGATGTTGCAAACCAAGTTGACAGTAAGTCAGTACCAGTGCCGCATTTTGGTTTAGTATTGCCAAAAGGCGATTGGCAGGCACTGTCAAAAAGACTAGAGCAAGCCGGATATGCCTTTCATATTGCGCCTTACATTCGCTTTAAAGGGGAAGTGGGAGAGCAGGGCACTTTCTTTCTATTTGACCCTAGTGGCAATGCCCTAGAGTTTAAATATTTTGAGGATATGTCGCAGCTTTTTGCTTCTTAAAGCCACGCTTTTAAATCAACTAATACGCACAATTATGAGCTTATCTACTTTGTTTTTGGGTGAACATTAGTAGCGTTTTCCTAGTCTATTTCTTTTAGTGTTCCATTATTTGTGAACTCCAACAACTGAACCATGGTTCGGAATATCTATTGGATGTTAACAATCGATAACCACGACTTGACTAAGATATACGCATTTTATCAAATCAAAAAACAAACAAACCAATCAACAAATAACTAACAATCGTTACTGCGCCAACACCAAGAGCATAGGGTAATTGTGTTCTCACGTGTGTAAGTAAGTCGCAGCCTGCGGCGAGTGAGCTGATGGCGGTGGTATCTGAAATAGGTGAGCAGTGGTCGCCAAATATACCTCCACCTAAAATTGCCGCGAGCACAATTTCTGGTGGTAAACCTAAAGACTGAACCAGAGGCATCCCAATAGGAATGAGAATCGCAAAGGTGCCCCATGAGGTACCTGTGGTGAACGAAATAATACCGCCTGCAATAAATAGCATAGGTACAATTAAATACAGCGCTAAGTGATTTCCTACAATATTGGCAACAAAGGCACCGGTACCTAATTCTTTTAAACTGGCGCCTAAGGTAATCGATAATAATACAATGGTAACCAAGGGAAGCAATTCACCCATGCCATTAAAGCCCATTTTAAATGCGCCTTTATGATCGGTTTTTTTCGCGGCTATTAGCATTATATAAGCAACAGTACAGGCTAAAAACGTGGCGTACAACACAGATTTGCTGCCGCTTCCCGCGGTTAAATCACCATCCCCTGTCCAGAACATAAACCCTAACATACCGCCAATCATTACAAGCATGGGCACCAACATAAAGCGTGCTTTACTGGCTTCGGTTACTGTGAGTTTGCTGTCGGTGCTTTCTAAGTCAATTTCGGCTTGTGCCATCGGGCCATGCACGCGATCGGCAACAATGGTATAGGCAACGACTACTAAGGTTAGCCAAGCATAAATATTATAAGGAAGGGTAGACCATAATATTTCTAAGGGGTTTTGTTCAAGCTCGTAAGTACTTAAAAGCGCAATGATATAAGCGCCCCAACCATTTAACAGGATTAATATACATACGGGCGCACTGGTAGAGTCAATAATATAGGCTAAACGAGCACGGCTCATTTTAAATTTATCGAATAAGCCGCGTGCTAAAATGCCCGCAGTTAGTACGCTTAAGTTCGATTCGATAAATACCGCAACACCGGTAAACATGGTAATGCCGCCAACGCGTTTTTTAGTGGATGCGACACCCGATTGAATCAGCTTATTCACCATCGCAGCCACGCCGCCTGAATCACGAATAAACGCGAGAAGTGCACCCACTAATAACGAGAAGATTAGAATACGGGCATTACCAGCGTCGCCCACGGTGCTAACGATTCGCTCAACGGTGTTGATTGGGGTAATAAAAATAGAGTTTTGCTCAGTATTAAGCGCGAGTAAAAACTCCGCACTTAAAATCGATAGCAGCAAGGCCAATATGACTTCTTTTTTCCAAATGACGATGACAATGGCCAACAAAGGCGGCAATATCGTTAACCAATCCACTTATTTAACTCCTGTTAATACGGCTTCATAAACAGCGCTCATGACACTGCCATAGCGGCCCGTGTCATATTTATCTCCGGCAAATGTGATGATGTCATCTTGCTTTTGTACAGGAGAGTGTTTTTTGTTGGTGAGCAAAATTATGGCTAGGTCATAGTCGGGGTCTATGACCGTTGCTGTGCCTGTCCATCCGGTATGCCCGAAAGCACGTTTGCTTGCATAAGGCCCAAAATGCCACGTTAATGAATCATCTGCGGCTAAACGCCATCCTAAGCCTAGCGAGGCCTGTGCATAGCGAGGGCTGATAAAGCGACTTAAGGTCGCACTGTCAAACAATCGTGTTTGTGCATAGCCACCCTGGTTTAGCAGTAGCTGAGCAAGGACCGCTAAGTCTTGTGCGTCGCCAAATAAGCCGGCGTGACCTGCCACACCGTGCATAGAGTAAAAGGCTTTTTCGTCGTGTACCTCGCCTTGTAACACGTAGTCTCTTACGCCTTCAAATTCAATATGGCCGCCGCGGGTATTACCCCTAATTTCGGTAGCGGCGAAAGCCTCCGGCGTATTGCCTTTTTGCAAGGGATTAAACTGCAAGCTATCAAGCTCTAGAGGCTGATAAATATGATTTTCAACGTATTCGTCAAGGGGCATGTCGCTTATTCTTTCAACGAGTAAGCCCAGTATCATAAAGTTAGTATCGGAGTACTGTTGATAATCGCCACTCCCTGCAACAAAGGGCACTCGTGTTAACAGTAAGTCTTTAGTTAGCGAAGGTTTAAGCGAATGAAAGTTTGGTCCTAAACTGCTTTCAGCATCAAAAAATCGGACTTCGCTATTGTAGCCGGAGGCGTGCGCGAGTAAATCAGCAACACTTCTGCCTTCTCTTCCTGCACCTGTATACTCTGGTAAGTAAGCGCTAACACTTTTTTCAAGTTCTATTTTGCCTTCGCTTACCAACTTCATTATTGCTAATGTAGTCGCGAATACTTTGGTGTTTGAGGCTAAGTCAAAACGGGTGTCTGGGCGCATCGGTAGGGCTTGAGCTAATTTAGTTCCGCCATCGTCATATTGTTTGGCAAAGCCGTAAGCGCTATGTTTAATGACCTTGCCCTCATGTACTACTAATAAAACTGCCCCAGGAAAGCCGTTTTTAATATCCTCTTTAATCAGTTCATCAACCGCAGAAAAGTCGATTGCCGAGTGGGCTTGAGTGGAAGTATCTAAGCTTAAACTAGGGTAGGGGATCTCAATCTTTAACTCACTCCCCTCAGGCAGAATATTATCCACCCGCAAACTATTGATACCCTCATGGGTGCGCTTAGACAGTGAATACTGGTAACGCGTGCCCAGCTTAAAGGGTTGGGTGATATTGAGCTTTTGTTCATTAACAAAAATATCAGCGCTTTGTGCGCCTAAACTTTCAATGGTGATTTGGCCAGAGTTTTTATAAGCGCGAAAAGTCATTCTATTGTTCACATAAGCTCGCGTTTTAGAGCGAAGCAGCGGAAATATCGTCGATATTTGACCCTGCATGAGCTGCTCTTGATTGTTTTTTGCTTGCAACGCCAGCTTTGCTTGTTCTGTGCTCTCAAGCTCATATCGCGTAATGAGTGAATCTAGAGCATCTGGAAAGTACTTGTCGAGCAGAGCAAAAATTGCGGCAGCGGTTCGCGAGTCCAGGTTTCCGGTGACTTGCCAAGGTAAAAAGTGCATCTGAAACGCACTTAAATTATCAACCGTTTGCTGATCAATAATTCCCGTTTCGACCACGCCATAGCCATAAGCTCGTAGTGCACTTTGCACAAGCCCTACATTGGGCATTGCGCGGTTAAAGCGCTGCCAGTATTGTGCGATAGTGTCTTCGTCGTACCATGCACCTACACCAGCTTCGTACAATTGAAACCAAGGAAACCTCGGGCCCGGATCATTCTTACGGGATGGAGCAATGTCTGAATGTCCCACTACCGCCGTGGGCGAAATATCAGGGTTACGCGCAAGAATCTCTTGGCTAAGTTGAATGACAAGGTCGATTTGCTTTGGGTCAAAGTCTGGAAAAATACATAAACGATTTGGCCCATGCTCAGTGCGCCCTGCCATTCCAGCTTCTTCAAGGGCAGTAATGTCGTCATAGCAGGTCGGTATGTTGACAATTTCAATCCCAATAGAACTATCGTTAAGTGCAGTACGCCCTTGCCAATAACTTCGACCGGCATGCCAAGCCCGCTCTTTTTCATCCACTAATTGCAGAATCTCTAGGTCATCGTACGGGTAACTTGGGTCATTACTTTCCGGCACCAAATAATGGGAACTAACAAAGCCCTCATCGACTAAGGCTTCAACCGACTTTCCATAATCGATGGCAGTAAAATGCATGACCAAAGATTTAACACGAAAACTATAGTTAGCCGATGGTAGCTGTTTATAAGAAGAGGTCACACAACTAGCAATAAATATGCTGGCCACACAAATTAGTATTATTTTGATAAACTTCTCGTTCATGATCTGCTCTCACAAAATTGTGTTAAATACTGTTTATGGTCAGGCATTTTTTGCTCGGCCTCATGCATCGCGCCAGCAATATGTGATAAGTTTTTTTGACGTTGATGCTCCGCTAAATTATTCACTAAAGGATGAAAGCTCTTAGGTACAATACCTTGCCCATTCATTACCGAAAACCAACTGATTTCGCTGAATAGTTCATTGTTCTCTCTGAACAGACGTCCGCTTGCTTCATATAAGTCAATTTTTGCTTGCAAGCTGTCAGGAATCGACATGCTCTGGCAATAGCGCCAAAACTCAGAATCATCTCTGCGAGTTGCTTTATAGTGCAGAATAATAAAGTCGCGTATGCGCCAGAGTTCATCGTCAGTATAACGATTATAGGTATCGATATCTGCCTGTTGGCATTTGCCGTTGGGAAATAAAGACAACAAACGCATAATGGCCGATTGAATCAATTGCAGGCCAGTAGATTCGAGTGGCTCAATAAAGCCTGCAGAGAGACCAATTGCGACGCAGTTATTCTTCCATGCTTGCTTGCGTTTACCATTTATCCATTTGAGTTGCCGCGCCTCTGCTAAGGCTTTGCTTGGTAGGCGTTTAGCGAGTTTGGCAACAGCTACTTCTTTTGATAAAAACTCAGATGAAAATACAAAACCATTTCCCACTCGATGTTGCAAAGGAATCTGCCACTGCCAACCGTATTCGTGAGCGGTAGAAATGGTGTAGGGTTTTATATGATTCAGCGATTCGCTAGGTTGGGCAATAGCGGAGTCGCAAGGTAGATATTGCCGCCAATCTTCAAAGTCGACCTTGAGTGTTTGCGCAATTAGCAAGCCTTTAAAGCCGGAACAATCAATAAAAAAGTCACCTTCAACACGGCGATTGTCATTAAGTTCGAGGGCCTTGATATCTTGTGAGTTAGAGTGTTGATGAACGTGGCGAATATCGCCTTTAATTTTAGTCACGCCGCGCTCTTTTGCATATTCACACAAATATTCAGCGTATTTAACGGCATCAAAGTGATAGGCGTACTTAATATTTGCCAATGCCGAGCGAGATTCAGGCTGTGCATGACAAAATTTGTTATTAAGCGCTGCTCGGTATTCCAAGCAATAATCAGAGAGTATGCGCTCACTACCATTGAGTTTGTCTTTCAGCCAATAATGGTGAAAGGGGACACCTTGCATATTGACACCGTAAGGGCCAAAAGGGTGCATATATTTATGGTCCTTTTGCAGCCAATCACGAAACTCAATACCGAGTTTAAAAGAGCCATGGGTAAAACGTAAAAATTCGGCTTCATCAATACCGAGCATATGATTGAATTCAAGTATGGCAGGAATCGTCGCCTCGCCAACCGACACCGTACCAATAGTGTCTGACTCAACCAAGCTGATTGAGTAGTGTTCTTGTGGCAATAATTGCGACAAAGCCGCGGCGCTCATCCAGCCGGCTGAACCTCCACCCACAATAACAATGTTTGTTTTATTATTATTTTTCATAGCTCAATCATAAAGGGCTTAATCGCTTGAAACAATCCTCATGCGCTAATAAAAAAGGCGGTAGTTTGCACTACCGCCCATTTACTAAGCTAACTTTACTTAAAAGTTATAATTTACCTGAACCGTGTAAGAACGACCACGAGGATCGGCTACGCGTGGGTCAAAAGCAGCACCCGGTGAAAAGTCATTTTGATGCGCGGTAAAGGGTGGATCGCGATCTAATAAGTTTTTCACGCCAAAGATAAGCTCGGTATTATCAAAACCCTCATAGCTTAAGCTGTAGTTATAAATTAAATAACTGCCTACTTGCCCGTCGTAGCCAGGAGGATTTGCTTCGCCAGAGGCAATCCCCGGTGGTGTTTCATCATCGTAACTATGACGGTAAATTTGCGTAAGTGTGTGCACAAAATCGCCGTAACTATAGTTAAATGCCGCAGTATGTTTCCAACGTAACGGTATGTTTCCACGTGAGTGAGTACCTACTAAGTTGGGTCCAAAATCAGCGTTGTCACGCTCTTGTTTTATGTCTTCTATCAAGTAGCTTCCATTAAAGTTAAGGCCCCATGTACCAGAGCCCAAGTTACCGCTGGTGGCTAATCCTACTTCGATACCACTGGTTTTGCGTCCGCCCGCATTAATAAAGCGTCGGTCAATAGCGGCAATAGTGCCGTCGGGAGCAAATATATAGTTATCGACGTAAAGCTCTGGGTTTTCAATTAGTTCCCTAAAGCCAGGGGTTTGAATGGTACCTTCGATTTCAATTTCCCACCAATCAACATTTACAATGACATCTTGTGTGGCAAACACCACCCCAAGGCTAGATTGTTTAGACTCTTCTGGGCCAAGGTCTTCTTGCCCACCAAAGACAATCGCTGGCGTAATAGGCTGACAGTTTGGATCGTCTGCTACTACAATGCCATCGTTACATAAGAAAGGATTTGCTAAGTCAGTACCTGTGTAAGGTTCTTCTCGTTGTCCACTAAACAATTGATTAAAGGTGGGTACTCTAAAGCCTGTACTATATGAACCGCGGAACAATAGTTCGTCTATCGGCGTAAATTTAAAACCATACTTAGGGTTAGTTGTGCCACCAAAGCCATCATAGTCATCGTGGCGAACCGCAAGGTTAAACTCCAAGCTTTCAACCACCGGAATAAGTGCTTCAACGAATACTGCTTTTATGTCACGACTAGAATCTGGTAGTGTGTTCGACTCATCAAAGGGGGCACCGTATATTGCACGTTGTTGCGAAGCGGTTTCACGGTCACCGTTAAATTTGTACTCTTCGCGGCGTAAATCAATTCCTGCTGCTACATAAATACTATCGCCACCTAAGCCAAGCTCAAAACCCGTATCCCCTGATATTGACGCATCAATTTGGGTCATGGTGGTTTCGCCGTTGAACAGTTTTACGCCTTGAGCGGAAGCTGCATCAAGCGCGGCAATGCCCGCTGCGGTTTGACTATTTCCGGGTAATAGGAATGGGTTAACTGCGCCGGAACCAATCGCGGCTGCTAAATCTTCAGTGAAGTGATAGCCTCCACCTAGTTCAGACTCAGCTTCATTACCTGAACGAGAGATTCCCGCTTTGTAATCCCAATCACCAATAACACCTTCAACGCCTAGCTGTATTTTGTAAGACTTTGTGGTGGTTTCAATTTCACGTGGGCCGCAATCTACGCAGCGCCAACGATAAGCTATTGGTGCGCCAATGTTGAGTTGGTCTGCGCCGTAATAATCTGATAGTGCATTTACCACGTAATCGTAGGAATCACCGGTGCTTGGGTACCAACCGCCAGAGCCAATTGCCCAAGGTGTAATTTGGTTGGGTTCAAAGACCTTTTTCGACACCACTTCTGAGCCTAGTAGCTCAAGAAAGGCCTCAGAGTCTTCGCCAACTTTCATAGTACCGCGGCCTACAAAATCTATGTTTTCAACAGGCTGCTGTAACACCGACGCTCGCGGGTAATCCCATGAACAACTCACGCCTAAGTTGCGTGTTCTGTTCCATAAGTCAGCGCCATCATCGCCCATGCCTTCAATGGAGTCACAACCCGGTTGACCTGGCAATGCCAATACATTTAGTACATCGTTAGTTAAGCCAGTATTTGGGTTAGTTAAGCCGGTGCCAATCAAGTTAAAATTACTGCTCGTTGGGTCATCGCCGCCTGAACTTCGGTTATTAATAGACGCATAGGGTGCACCGCGAGTATCGGGCGACAAACCTAATTCAGGTTGGAATGTATTAGTGAAATCACGGTCTGTTCCACGCAAAATTTCGGCAGACTTATACGACAGTGAGCCCATGATATTAAATCCATCTTTTTCTAGATCACCGGTACCTGCTAGCACGTTGAAACGATAAATATTACCGCCTCCGTCTTCGGTGTGATCCGCAAAAGCCCCCACTTGCGCACCTTCATAATTTTTGGTCAAAATGAAGTTAATTACCCCGCCTATCGCATCGGTACCATATACGGCAGAGGCACCATCGCGTAACACTTCTACGCGCTCAATAGCGGCAAAGGGTATAGAGTTTAAGTCTACCGAGCGACCTTGTAATCCGTGGGTCGCTATACGTCGGCCGTTTAATAACACGAGGGTTGAACCTGCTCCTTGCTGGCGAAGGTTAGCACTTGATGCACCATTATTCCCACGTTCTTCTCCTCCCACAATACCTGCATTACTGGCAAGGTTATCGTTGGAGTTTGAAGCAATATTGAGTTGCAATAATAGTTGTTCAGCGGAGGTAATACCGGCAGCATCTATTTCAGCTCGCGATATTACTGTGAGCGGTAAATCACCTTCTAGGCTCGTACGTTTAATACTCGAGCCGGTAACTTCTATTCTTTCAACTTTTTGACCTGATTCGGTCGTGTTTTCATCAGCAGCTTGTTGGGCCATGGCATTAACACCTAGACCTGACATCGCTAGCACGAGTGCAATTTTATTTAACTTCACTGTGCATTCTCCCTTTATAAGTAGTATTGGCATCTGTTTTCTATCACTCGTTTTGATAGAGCTTGAATATCTATGTATAGGCATATTGGCCAATGCACGTATTCAATTCGCCAGGAGGATGTTGCGTCCCTTTTGCCAATAAACAGACCAGCAAGGATTTTATTCTGTTACATACTCCCTTACACTCAACTTAGCATAACCAAAAATATTGTAAATAATAAATTATTCCAAAAATGTATGCTAATGTTTCAATAAAATATTTTTCCAATAAAAACAGTGCATTACTAAGGTTGGTATCTTAATTTGTGTTTATTAATTAATCAAAAAGTAGGGGTTTACGTAAAATGAAGCTGTTGCAGGGTATCCACTCTAGGGCAGAAAAATCAGTATTGTTCGCTCTTTTCGTCTTCACTTTTTTAATACAATCAGGCTATAGTTTTGCCTTTAATCGTTCTGACAATCCTTTGTCTTTACGCGATATGATCGCCCAAAAGTTGTTAATCGATTTGCGCTATTTTTGTGCTCCAGAGGCAGCTAATGATTCACTAAATCAGCCTGCCGCTACACCTAGAAAAACACTCTGCCAAACGCCGTTAACGCACTTACCTAACTCTCTATCTGACATGCTTGCGCAAACAAAAGTGGGGGGTGTCATTTTATTCTCTGAGAATCTAGATTATGGCGAACAAATCCTCACTCTTACCCATGACCTACAGCAATCGCTGTTACAGGGCAGTTACAGCGAAAAGACTGACATGCTTCCCTTATACATTGCAGTCGATCAAGAAGGAGGGCGTGTCTCACGGCTGCCGAGTAATGAATTTTTAGGCTTTGCGGGCAACATGGCTATTGGTGCCACATACAAAAAACACGGTGTTATGTTTGCTCAAGATGTTGCTACTAGTATGGCAAAGTCCTTATATGCCCTTGGTTTTAATCTTAATTTCGCGCCTAGTTTAGATGTTAACAGTAACCCAAATAATCCAATCATTAATGTCCGATCATATTCTCAATATCCAGAATGGGTCGCTCAATTAGGCGGCGCACAAATTCAGGCATTTCAGTCTGAGGGTATTGCAGCGGCTGCGAAACATTTTCCAGGCCACGGTGATACGCATGTCGACAGTCATGTAGGTTTACCAAGAGTTGAGCATGGCCGCGCACAAATCGATGCGCTTGATTTGATGCCCTTTAAACATGCTATCGACCACGCTGATGTCGATATGATCATGACCGCCCATATTCAATATCCTGCTTTAGACAATACCCGTTTTAAAAGTAAAGATGGTTTGAAAACAGAATTACCCGCGACTTTGTCGAACAAAATTTTAAAGGATATTTTGCGAGATGAACTTAATTATAAAGGACTGATTGTCACTGATGCCCTAGATATGGCAGCCATCAGCCAATTTCTTACGCCCTTGCAGGCTACCATCAAAGCCTTTAAAGCGGGTGCGGATATCGCGCTGATGCCCTTTAAGATTTCATCGGTTGCTGATGCAAATGCGTTTATTGCGTTTTTGGATGAACTAACACAACAGATTGCAGAGGATCCGATGTTAATTAAACAGGTGGAGGCCTCCTATGCCAGAATTGCATCGCACAAGCGTAAACGCAACATGCTAAAGCATGCACAAATGACACTATCTGCAAAACAAGATGCGCTTAAGAATACTGTGCAACAAGAACAAAATAAGACCCTCGCTTTATTATTATCGAGCAATGCTATGACGGCAATTAAACCCTTAAAACAAGCATTAGAGAGCGAGCAAAGTATTTATGCACTAATGCCCGATAAGCGTCGATGTGAAGCTCTGCTTCATTACTTAATTAAAGCGTCTTTTAGCAATATTCAATGCACTAGCTTATTGAGTGAGCCTATCAACGCTAATACAGAGGCCGAGATTATTATTGTTGGCGATGTTAGCCCGGCATTGTCTTTTTATGAAAGTCGAAAGTTTGAAGGGATCCTAGCAAGTGAACGTCAAAATTTAACGGAGCAGCTCAAAGCTGTTCAAACGTTGTTGGCAACATCAAAAGCTGAGCAGACCGTTTTGCTAAAGTTACGTAGCCCTTATGTAAACGCCGCAGAGTTAGTTGCCTTTGATGGTATATATGCGTCGTACGATTACCAGGTGTCGTCTGAAAACGATACGCTGTTTGCCCCTGTATTTGATAGTTTTACCAAGATTCTTACAGGCAAAAGCAAAGCTTTAGGCACGCCGCCAGTCAATCTTCAACACTAGATAAGCTGCAATAAACTATTATACTAACTCTAACAACTGTCCGTTGATAACCGCGGCAACAACTTCATCGCCTCGGCGCATCAAAAAGTATGCGCTTTGTTGCAATACCAATGCTTGTGGATCAGAAGGCATGGGTTGGTTGAGTAAAACCTGATAACTCGAGCGATTATCGAAATGCTGTATCTCGCCCTGAAATTGGATAACGCCCTTTTTAAGCCATTGGCGATAACTTTCTTCAGTAATCGTGGTGGGGGCATTTAAAGTGTGAACTGTTCCAGAATCATAGCTTAATTCGCTAGCATCATATTCTTGTAAACCCGCTTGCACGCCTAAATCGCCTACTGCTTCGATATAAAACTGATTTGAATATCGAGCGCTTTGTTTAATGCTGATGCTGGCTTGATAGGAATGCGTTCCTACAAAATGTAAATCCCTTACAACCAACGATGACAACGTTTCAGAAGTGTTTTCGGGAATATCCCAATATTTTGCTTCCAATTGCTCAATTTCATTTTGTTCAAGTGGCTTATCATGCTGACATTTGAGCATATGTAACGCTTCAAGCATGCCTAGGGTATTCATATTGCGCGCAATTTGGCGGTCAGGGTCGTTTCGTGCCGCACCTGATTCGATTAAAATCGTTGCTGCCCCTTTGCCAGCGATACGATCACCAAAAGAGCGAGGCGAAAAGGTATCGTCGTAACGTGCAATACAATCGGGAATATGTTGTTCAATTACCTTGGTCATTCCAGCAATTAATACCATCGCTAAACTTCGGCTTTTGTCTATCGTTTTGTCAGGGTCAAAAGCGGGCGCTAAAAATGCAATCGTCGACGGATTACCGTTAGTACCACATTGATAATATGGCGATTGGTCGTGAAGGTTAAGTGCAACATCAGGTTTAAGCTCATCGACCAAGCGCATCAACAAGCGTCCTTCTGAGGTTTGCTGTGCCATAGCATCACGGTTGATATCGATAGCTTGTGCATTATGCCGAATGCAGCGCTGGGCGCCGTCAGGGTTTAGCATAGGCACAATGTGCAATGTGAAGAGGTCTGCGGCGTTGCTTAAGCGGCTATCGCTTTGACGCAATAAAACATCGAGCAAATCGAATACCGATGCCGTTGCTGTGGCTTCATTACCGTGCATTTGTGTCCAAGCCAAAATAACGATAGGACCATGCCCGTAAATAATTCGCTTTATGCTGCGACCTTCAAAAGAGTTGCCATCATGCACCACCTGAAGCTGCTGTTCGTCTGATAAGACTTCGATGAACGGCTGAATATCAGCATGAATGATATGGGGTTTATTTAGAGCACTAAGTAAATGAGATATTGATGATGAGGTCTTTGATGCTGACATTAAGGAAACATTATAATTGCGCGTTAGATAGGCTAAGAGTATCGAAAATATGCATGCTCTTGCAAATTATTCTAGTAATAATAATCAAACAAGAATAAAGTATTCTAAAATTAAGGTGAAATATGGCCGCATTCTCAAAAATAAAAGCCTTGCTACCCTCGTTATCCAATAGCGAAGAAAAGCTTGCGCAGTACATTCTAAGCTCGCCAAGCATGTTAAGAGACTTATCGTCACAAAAGCTTGCGGTCACCGTTGGGGTTAGTCAAAGTTCGGTAGTGAAGTTTGCACAAAAACTTAAATACAGCGGATATCCAGCACTTAAACTAGCCATACTCGACGATTTAAAGAATGTAGAAACTGACCATCAGAAATTGCATGGAAGTATTGCGATAGATGATGATTACCAAACGATGTCGAGTAAATTATTGCAGAGTAAAATTGCAGTACTCAACCAAACCCAAAAGCTAAATGATAGGCATGCACTAACGCAAGCCGTTGCTTTGCTTGAAAAGGCAAATCGCGTGTTAATTACAGGGCTTGGTGGTTCCGCATTGGTAGGTAAAGACTTTTCGTTCAAGCTTCAGAAACTAGGTATAACCGCAATATCAGAAATAGACGGCCACGCGCAACTGGCTATTGCTTCTACCTTAAGTGATAAAGACGTGGTGTTTGCTTTAAGTGAGTCAGGTGCAACACGTGAGGTTGTAAATGTAGTAAACGAAGCTCGCGCAAATCATACCCCAGTAATTTCAGTCACAAAATTTGGTGACACACCAGTGTCAATGCATGCTCAAGTTCGACTATATTCAGTGGCCGAGGAAGCCGCAACCCGTATCTCTTCGATTTTGGCGCGCACCGCACAAGAGCTTGTTATTGATATGCTATTTATTTCGTTAATGCAGATGTCGGGTAGTCGAAGGGCATTGCTTGAAAAATCACGAGATGTGGTGTCTCAGTTCAGAAATCACTAATATACTTATAGTGTTATGTGTCGCGTATTTTCACAGCGCAAAGTAAAGAGGGCATGTACATGAGTCTGTTTGCTATGTTTTATCACATAGACTCAAGTCAAGCCCTCCTGCGTTATGTTCATAGTAAATTTCGCTTGTTTTATAACGATGCAATCAGTTTTCGTGCATCATTTTGCGTTAAACACGCGCGTAACGGAGCGACCTTAAAATGATTTTTCTGGGCCGTACGTAACTTACTTTCAATGGCTACCTGAGCAGAATCTCCAGTCAACATTTGCTGGCTTTGAGCTTTCGGTAATATGCTAACTTTGCAATCAATATACTTATCGGTTTCACTATAGCTAATCTTAATAGATTCTGCTTTTTTTATCAGTGTAGAATAGGGGAAGCTTGCTTCAACTTCCCTCACTTTTAGCTGACTATCACTAGTAGTGGCTACGTCGTTTGCAAATACCGAGAGACTAGCGGCGCATAAAATGATTAGTACACTAAGCTTTTTTATACTATGCTTTATAGACGGTATTAATGGTGTGTTTAGTTTATGAATAATTAAGTTTTTCATACTCTTTTCCTCGCTTGTTTGAGGAATGAAAGATAGGCCTTTACACGGAGTCTCGCAATCAATAAGAATTTCATTATAATTAAGAAATTCTTAACTGAATACATCCTAATCCAACAGGTTTTTGTAGAGCAAAGTATGCCTAGGAAATGCAATGAAAAGCTATTTGCCTCCCTTAAAATCTTTACACTTTTTTAGTGTAGCGGCGCGCAGTGAAAATTTTAAGTTCGCTGCAGAACGACTGAACGTGACGCAAGCTGCGGTAAGTCAACAAATTAAACTCTTAGAGCAATTTGTGAACATGCCTCTATTTGAGCGAAACAATAGGCAAACAAAATTAACGAATGCTGGGCAGCGGCTATTGCCCTTTGTTGAAAGCGGCTTTACCTCATTCCGACAAGGACTAAATGCGATTGGCAGTGACCCTAAGCCAAATGTACTGAGAGTTTCTGCAATTCACTCGTTTAGTACCATTTGGTTATTACCGCGCTTGTTGGATTTTCAAGAAAGCCATCCCCATTTATTAGTGCAAATTGCACCGAGTAATGATTTAGTTAATTTTGATGATGATGAGATTGATCTGGCGATACGCATGGGCGAAGGTGGCTATGCTGGATTAAACGAAAAACGTCTGTTCAACGATAAACTTATTTTGGTCGCGAGCCCTAGCATTATTCCAGAGTGTAGTAAGCACGATGCATCGTTAATTTTCTCAAAGTCTCTCATTCAAGATCCCAGCAGACAAACCCAAATCATCTTTCGTGGATTGTGCAACAAATATAATGTTGATGCAGATTCACTCACTCCATCTATAGTGTCTAGCGACTCTATGACGCTTATTGAAAATGCTTTGGCGGGGCGCGGCTATACTTTTGTGAATAAAAGTTTGGTTGCAGAACACTTATTGAAAGGAGAGTTAGTCCAACTCTTGGATGAAGCATACCCTAGCCCATGGGCTTTGCACCTAGTTGCGCCACAACACCATTTTGAGTGGGAAAAAGTGCAACAATTCGAATCTTGGTTTCGGCCACTTTTACAAGCATCTTTCGGTGACATAAGTGCGTGGTGACATGCCCCGTGCACTTAACTCACGTCGTTTTTGGTAACTTCGAAGTGCCCTTAAGGTGCAGAGCCCAGCCGATATCGCTTAGTCCTTTAATCCTATCTCGATAGCTCTTTGACCTCTGTTTGCTCAAGTTGCTCGATAACATCGTCGCGTTCGACTGAACTGTCTTTCGTATCTACAATTAAGGTCCATTGATTGTTCTGCGTTCCCTTGGCCGCCTCTTGATTTACTGTATCTCTTTGCGGTTTTAACGATAAAAAGCCAGCTATGAATAAACCGATAAATAAGCCCGGGCTAACCAATGCAATATAGGTGTAAGTAACATTTTCACCCGCCCACTGTGGGCCATCGGTAGTTAAATAAAGGGCTAACACCATCCCCGTCATAAATCCTAACAATCCCCAAATGACGTGTAAGGTCCACATTTCTGATTTTATCTTACTGGCCTTACCTTCAAGTTCGGCGCTTACATCATTTTGATTGGGTGGGATGACCTTTACTTTGCGTTCATGTAAACCGAACTTACGCAAAACGACTGCCTTTGCTTGTAGCAGTGCGTCGTGAGAAGCGTAAACTGCGGCGATTCGAGTATCAGTAACATTCGTTGATAAAATAGACATTATTTTCCTTACCTTTAATGGTTTTTTTTGATTGTTTTTAACTACCAGACTTCTTTGTGCT
>CAZUON010000029.1:20357-42211 GCA_964621345.1 uncultured Glaciecola sp.
CCTTACCTTTAATGGTTTTTTTTGATTGTTTTTAACTACCAGACTTCTTTGTGCTACGCTAAGTTGTGTAATAAATAAGCAAGTAATTTGCCGAAGAAGATAGTTTTAAAAATACGCATATTTTTCAGTTGTTTACGGAAAAAATTAAAGGGTTAAGCGAAGCTGGCGGTGCTTACAGTAGGTAAAGTTTTCATGTTCGCTGCAAATAATACCCAGTTTATCTATACCTATTAAAGTCTCATTTACCTTTGTACATTAGACCAAACGCAAATAAATTTGAGAAATTTACGATATAGATATTTTTTCCCAACTCAAGCATGGAGCGCGGTGTGAGGCTAAAAATAGTATTGTCGATAATGTGGCTTTTTTTATTGCCGAGTGCATCTGCCGAGGTTGTGGTTGTCACTGACAGTCAAGCCTTCATCGGGCAACTCAATGGCACGCAAGGTAATGGTACCATCTCAGATGTGTACTCTTTGCTTTACCAGCATATTGGTATCCCTCCTAAATTACAGTTTATGCCGCTAAAGCGCCAAAATAGAACGCTTGATCAAAATGACTATGGTCTATGCACTTTATATCGATTCAAAAATGAAGAGCGAGCGAAAAAATACGCATTTTCAAATATGGTATATTTTTTAGTGCACTATAATTTGTATCAACAGTCTGATATGCAACCACTAGCGGATGAATTGTTGGATGAGAGAGGACACGTTAAGTCTTTAGCACTTTTAATGGACGCGCATCCGGCATCTAAGTTATTGCACATTCCCGCATTTTCATATGGCAATGCATTAGACAGACAACTAGCAAATCTGCCTGATAGCACAAAGTTTGGTTTTACAGGCGCGGTACCGCACAATCGAGTATCTAATTTATTTTTTGCCAAGCGCGCTGATTTTGCGCTTATTTTTCCGTCAGAAGTTGCTGAGTATGTCAGTATCAATCCTGATGTTAGCTATCGTCGCTATCGTGTCGCTCAAGTAAATTACGCAACTAAGGGGTATATGATGTGTAACAAACACCCAGACTCTTATGCTTACATTGAGCGTGTAAACAAAGCGCTAGTCGAGCTTTATAAAGACCCTATGTACCTGAAAGCTCATACAGACCCTTACAGCGAAAGCGAGTTAGCTTCGATTAAAGAAGAATTCGAAAATATCCATCGAATATCTGCGCTCGAGCAATAGACAAATTAATTCGATTTACGCAACATCGAAATTACTCAGATTCCTGAGGATAGAGCAAATAGCTTTTACGCATCATTTTATAATCCGTTAAATCTTCCTGCCATGACGAGCGTATCTCTTTGGCGCTCTTACCAGCCGCTATATCTTTTCTTATTGCGTCTGTACCAGCGAGTTTATCCATGAACTCTGCTGCAGTGAAAAAGGGTTCATTTGCCTCTGCAAAGTGAGAATATACATCAACTAGTAAGGTTAAATTCAAGCCTTCAACGGTCTCACCTTTGTAAAGACCTTGGCGCAAGTCAATACCATATAAAGATTCACCTTCTAGTTTAGGTGTGGGAGCTGCATCGGGTCGTGATTCAGGTGTGAATTGATGCTTACCGAGTTTAACCTTATTATGGCCAATTTGTTGAAAAGGAAAGTCAGTGCCTCGGCCAACACTCACCGCAGTTGCCTCAAAAAAGCAAAGGGAAGGATACAACTGAATGGCAAGATCGTTGGGTAGATTGGGGGAAGGAGGAATAGGTAAACTGTAATGCATGTTTTTACTGTAGCCATGCATCTCAATTACATCCAAACTTAAATCATTAGCTTGTGCTATCCAGCCCTCTCCTTGAATCATCAACGCTAACTCGCCTACGGTTAGGCCATGTAGAATTGGAATTTTATGCATGCCAACAAAAGATTGAAAAGCACTTTGTAAAATTGGACCGTCGATAAACATGCCATTAGGATTAGGCCTGTCTAATACAATAAAGTGCACATTGTGTTTTGCCGCAGCTTCCATCATATAATGCATGGAGCTAATGTAGGTGTAAAAGCGGGTTCCTACATCCTGAATATCAAATATAAGCACGTCAAGGGATTGCATCAATTCATCCGGTGGCGTTTTGTCTTTTCCGTATATGGATTGGATTGCCACGCCGGTGCGAGGATCTACCGAACTCTCAATATCTTCACCCGCCCCAATATCTCCGCGTATACCGTGCTCGGGTGCAAATAATACCTCCACTTGTACACCTTTGCTGCGCAATATATCGAGTAGGTGACTTTGTTTGATAACTGAGCTTTGATTGACGATTAAGCCCACGCGTTTATTTTCAAGCATGGGTAAATATGCGGTTAAGCGCTCAGCTCCGAGTGTCAGTGCGCTGGGGTTTTCTATAGAAATAGCCCATGCATGATGGTTCATCGGTAAAGTATCGCCAAGCATAAAAATAGCCATACAAGCGCTGATTTTAATCAGAATGTTCGACAAAACCCTCTTGATGCGTTTTGCATACACGCTCGCATTTCTCACTCAAGCGCACCTCTTAAAAAACCATGGGCAGAATCTAACATCTGCTCAGCTTGATTGGCGTCTCTGTTGGTCAATATCATCAAAATCGCAAGTTTCGCACGGTTACCTGCTTCTTTTAGCGCGATTTCAGCTTGCTCACGCTCGCAAGACGTTGCCTGCATGACAATGCGTATGGCTCTTGCCTCTAACTTTTGATTGCTCGCATTTACGTCTACCATTAAATTCTGGTATACCTTTCCCATTTTTATCATGGCGGCAGTGCTAAGCATATTTAGTACTAATTTTTGTGCAGTACCTGATTTCATTCTCGTAGAGCCGGTTAAACATTCAGGTCCTACATTGACACAAATACCGGTTTTAGCGATGTCCAATAAAGGTGATTGTGGGTTACACACCAAACAAACTGTTTCGCATCCTAATTCGTTTGCATAAGTGAGCCCGCCAATAACATAGGGGGTACGCCCTGATGCAGCAATACCTACTACGGTATCCTCTGCGCTAAGCGCCAATGATTTTAGATCGTCCACACCCGCCTGAGAATTATCTTCTGCGCCCTCTACTGCATGAATGAGGGCGCGTTCACCCCCTGCAATTACGCCAACCACTACATTATCAGATACGCTAAAAGTAGGACGGCATTCAACTGCATCGAGCACCCCTAACCGACCACTTGTCCCTGCGCCAAGATATATCAGCCGGGCGCCTTTTTTAAGACTGCTAACGCTATGCTCAACAGCTTGTGCAATATTGGGCAAAACGTTTTGAACAGCCAGAGCGACTTTCTGGTCTTCTTGATTAATGACAGCGAGTAAGGCCTGGGTATCAAGGGTATCTAAATTCATCGTGTCGGGGTTTCTGCCTTCTGACACCAAGGTATCTAATTGTTTAATAAGATCTGCGGTAGATGCTTGCATAGCTTATTGTCCTTTTTCGGATGTGTCGGTGGCCGCTATCGCTGGCGCACGAGCATGGGAATCTGTTTTTCCTGATAAGCACACAAATAAGGATAAGGTGGTGCCAATTACTAATTGCCAAGTAAAGCCTAGGTCAAATTGTAGATGCTCAGGTAAATAGAGGTTTTGAATATATGGCTGCATTAGCACCGGAGTAAGAAAGCCCACTGTAAGTGCCAATACAATTGATACAGGAGAGCCACGTTTACTAAACAGCGCCGTGAAGTAAATCCCCAATAAGCCAGAATAAGAAAATACCATCACGCTTAAAGCAAAGGCGAGTAAAGGTGTATCGGTATATTGCTGCCAATAATAACAAAGGGCTGCCATGCCCGAGAGCGCAAGTGCAACAACGCCCATACTAATACGCCCAGCGCTGACCAGCTTGTGCTCAGAAATCGCTTCATTTTTATGATACCAACCACGGTAGATATCTTGAATTGCAACCGATGACATTGAGTTTAATCCGGAGTTGAGTGTTGATAATGCTGCGGCAATAATACCAATCGTAATAATTGCTTTAATGCCATTAGGTAAGTCGTTTAGTACGTAGTACATAAAAATAGTAACGGTTTGCCCCTCAAACTCCGGAATAGGTGCGCTACCTGCGCCTTGCGCCATTATGTCGGGTCGTTGATAGTAAACAAACAGCAACAAACCGATACACACAAATATTAAAACGATAGGTATGCCCATCACTATGGATGATACCAGGGCTTTGGTGGCACTTTTTGAATCTTTACAGGTAAGCATGCGTTGGGTGACATCTTGGTCTAGACCAAAGGCAGCAATATTGAGTAGTACAAAGCCGGTAATAATTGACCAAAAGCCAAATACACCTGCGCTTGAGAAATCCAAAGAAAAGTCTACCAGGGTAAGTTTAGAACCTTCCCCAGGTGCTGGAGTTTGCAGAGCTTGCACAATCGTAGAGAAGTCAGATGGTATGCTGGTATATAAATAAAACAGAACTAATAAAGCGGCGCTTATGTACACCAAGCACTGGATCACGTCTGAATATATAACGCTGCGAATACCGCCGTACATCGTGTAGGTAAACCCAATACTGGCAATAATCAAAATAGAAATAATTACGCTACTAGCTTGAATGTCGCCAAACAAAATCATTGCCACGGCAATAGCCGCCATATATAAACGCGCGCCACTGGCAAATAAACGTCCACTTAAATAAATGATACCAGCTTGATATTTTGCGTTACTGCCAAAGCGCTGTTCGAGTAGTTCATATACGGTATAGACTTTGAGCTTGTAAAATCGGGGGAGTAAAAAGGTTGCTACAAAGAAGGCCGCAATAAAACCTGCAATGTTAGTAGCTAAATAGGTCAAATCCCCGCGGTAGCCTTGGTCTGGGCCACCTAAGAAAGTTGCGGCAGATTGTGATGTAGCTAGCACCGATATACCTACTACCCAAATCGGCATGGTATTACCGCCTAAAAAATAGTCCTTACTGTTATTGGCTTGACGGTTAAATAAATAACCGGTCACCAGTAGCAGCAGACCATAAATGGCAAACACCGACCAATCTAACCAAGAGAATTGACCTATCATTTGTTTGCACTCGAGATAGCGGATTTATTCATCAATAATATGACCTCTTATACAGCTGCATGTGCATATAAATCTACAAATACATCTTTAAATAAAAATAAGCGTAGACACTTTAAGCAAGCTTCGTTTTTATAATTTTCATTATTACGGCTCACGTTTAGTTTCAGAATCAATATATACCCGTGGTACGCGATAGGAAACACGGGTCATAAGCTCATAACCGATGGTGCCAACAAAACTTGCAACTTCATTAATACAGAGCTGCTCACCCCAGAGTTCTACTTCATCAAAGAGCTCGACCTTTTCAAGATTGCTTACATCAAAGGTCAGCATATCCATCGACACCCTACCAACCAAAGCAATGCGTTGGCCTCGGCATATGGCCGGTGTTCCGCTTGGTGCATGGCGCGGATATCCGTCTGCATATCCAAGCGCGACGGTTGCGATTAGGCTCTCTCGCGGGGCAATCCACGTAGCACCATAGCCTACACTATCGCCTTTAGGAATACGGCGTAAGCCAATAATCTTGGCCGTTAACGACATTACGGCTTTAAGTTTAATGCCTTGGCTTGCGTCGCTAAATGGAGAGCTACCGTAGAGCGCTATACCCAATCGGTTAAAGTCTCGGCGTGCGTATTGGTGTTCCATAGTGGCTGCCGAATTAGCAATCGATAATCGTAACTTAGTATGGTTAACCGCTTTTAAAAATAAAGCCAATTGCTGATTGGCATGTTCAGTATTTTTTTCGTCAGCACAAGCGAGGTGGGTTGAAATTACGGTTTTATCACTGATTAGGTCTTGGTGCTTTGTCATTATTTCGTTAAAACGTTCTACTGAAAAGCCCAAGCGATGCATGCCGGTATCGAATTTAATCCAGAGGTGGGCAGCAAAATCTTGAAGATTGATATCACTGGTCCGTAACCATTCAAATTGTAGATCATTATGAAAAACCCAATGCAAATTGTGACTAAGTGTTGTGGTTAACTCACCGGTTTGATGTGGCCCTTGTAGTATTAATATGGGTTGTTTTAGCCCAGCTTCTCTTAAGGTACGTGCTTCCTCATAAATGGCAACGGCAAACATGTCTACATCGGCTGATATGGCTTTTGCACACGCTATGGCGCCGTTTCCATATGCATCCGCTTTTATCACGGCGATATTAGTACTGTTGGGTGAAAGTGCTTGCAAGGCATGCAAGTTGTCTTTTAGTGCAGCAAGATTGATATGTGCAAATGTTTGACGACTCATTATCCCTCCCAAAGCGGTAGTGCTAGATCTTTGTCAATCCCTAAGCCAAAGCGAGTATTGAGATGGATATGGGCGTCAACAAAATGTGTCGCATTATTCACAGGGTCGTATTGTCCTAATGTTGGGCCATCAAGATCGATTAGCTTAATTGTATCAGGGTAGGCGGCTGCTAAATGTGCTGCTGCGGCAACGCCAATACTACCCTCAAGCATACAACCTATCATACAAAGGATATTATGTTGTGCACAATAGTCAGCGATTTGCATTGCGGGATAAAGCCCGCCGGCTTTCATCAATTTAATATTGATAATGTCTACGGCTTGGTGTTGCTGCAATTGTTTGACTTGTTCTAGGTTAAAGGCGCTTTCGTCTGCCATTAGTGGCGTAGTGATGTGTTGTTTTATGTGAACTAAACCATCGATATCATTGGCTTTTACTGGCTGCTCAACCAGTTCAAATTCAATGTTTAAACGTTCTAATTCGCGCATGATTGATACGGTAGTATCTGCATTCCAACCTTGGTTTACATCTAAGCGCAGGGTTAATGCGATATTTTGTGAAAGATATCGTTTAGTGTGTGCATAGATTTTTATTAGGCGATTGAAATCCTCTGTCGGTTGATTGCCTATCTTTATTTTCAAACATCGGTAACCACGCTTTACTGCAATATCAATATCGTCGCACATTTGCTGTGTGTCGTTAACGCTAATAGTGTAATCGGTGATGAGATCACTGTGCATAGTTGTTGGCGGTAACGTTGCTTTTCCAAAGGTTCTTTGTTGATAGATTAAGTCGCAAAGGGAAAGTTGTTGATGCTGAGAAAGAAGGTCATACAACGCAATATCAACCGCCGCTCTGGCATTTGTGCCAACGCCTTCACTAGCATGCACCTGTTGTATTATCGCTTGTATATTGCTTAAGGCTTGCCCAACTATCTTAGGTTTGAGTACATTTTCAATGGCATCAACAATACTCGCATGATCATCGCCGGTGATTTGCGGTGTAGAGGGAGCTGAGCCGTAGGCGACTAAACCGCATTGGCTACGCAATTTAATAATAACATCATGGATGTGAGTGACTTCTCTAAGCGCCGTTTTAAACGGTGTGACCAAGGGCACTTTAAAAGACAATAAGCTGAGGGATTCAATTAACATAAATCGTCACATGCCGAGTTATTTCCAATATGCGGCTAATCATAAAAATACTGAGTCAAACTGCTTTGTAGCAAGCCTTGCATTTTTATTCCGGCTAAAGGCAAATTCTCTTCTTTTGCATCGGGTACAGCAACTTGAGCGGCGATAGTAAACTCACGTCCGCCCTGAAAATGTGGTAAACAAACATGCGCCAACACTACATTTTCAGTTGTTGAGCGTGTTTCGCTCGGTCCCCAGCCAATTTTTTGAAATACTCGCCATTTCCCTTGTGTCAGCTCGTCTAAATAGCTTTTGGGATCCTCTATCTCTTCTTGTGCGATGGCATTGGCAATAGCACGTTGCAGCATCGTCGAAATGCCTAAGGTCATGCCGGCAAAACGGGCGTCATCATAAGAGTGCCCATTACCATAAAATAGTGTCAAAACGTCATCGCTGCTTAAGTTAGGGTGTTGTGTACTTGTGTCACGAGTGTGTGTTGCAAGGCGTTTTAACCATTCTGCTTGGGCGAGGGTTGTCATTGGTTTATTGCCAGTTAAACCACATTGCTCACAGCGATATGGAAGGTAAGCAGGGTCGTCTGATGCTTCTAGGAAGGGAGTGATGTCGACATTGGTATCATCGTTTAGCATTTGCCACTTATAGGAAGTGGGCACAAATGCTACAGGCCCGTATGCACCACGAAAGTATATGCCGGGTGTAGAGAGTTTGAGCCAATCATCGTAAAACAAGTTAGTAAGACCCTCCCTACCGGCAACATTGGCAAAAAAGGTTGCTAAGGCGTTAGATTCTCCAGAGGCTGTTCCGAATGCTTCATAACTATTAATACCGGTGATCATATCAGCAATATAGGTATCGCCTATTTGTGCTTGCGCCCCCATACCTTGCTCACGCAGTGCTGAAATAGCGCCTGTAAAGGCAAATATTTTAGAAGAACTCCAAGGCTCATATACTTGGTTATGAGTGTTGTCATTACTTAGATAACGATAGGCAATATTTTCGCCTTGCTGAGCAAAATCAATTAAAAGTACTTTGCCATTGCTCGCCGGTGAACTAAAAAAGTTAGGTTTATGCGCAATACGCTGCTCCCAACCATAGTCGTTATAGTTACTTTGTGCCGATGTTTTATAGTCGTCATCTTTAGCATCGCGCAGCGTACCGCAAGCAATATGCTGTGATGTTTGGTTTTTAGGCATAAAGGGAGCAGCTAGCATAACGGTCTCGTAAAACCCTTGTAGTTCGTTGTTTGTTTGTTCGGCATTGCCAGAGTGGAGGCCCGTGTCTTTTACCGGTGAGCATGCCACAATAAACACACCAAGGATGACGCATAAGTATTTATTGATTTTCATAATAACCTTTACATTCGGTTGATGCATTATCGGTTCATGGGTTATTGCCGATACTCGAACCACATAGCGTTATTCTAGAATAACCACTTATTTTGGAATAATTTATTAATGCTTTTTTCGGCCTTAATGTCAATCAAAGATATTCATTGCCTACTTGGATTGCTAAGCTTTTCGCTTTATTGATACATTACGTTTATTCGGTATCGACATAATTTAATTTAGGTATTCTCACTTATGCTAAGTCATTGGCAAGATATATTACTTTTAGAATCACAGCTCAATGAAGAAGAGCGCATGGTCAGAGACAGTGCAAGGGAGTTTGCACAAACTCAACTTATGCCAGGTATCGTTCAAGCCAACAGGCAAGAATATTTCGATAAAGACATCATGCGTAAAATGGGAGAGGCGGGTTTACTCGGTTCAACCCTGAAAGAGCATGGCTGCGCGGGCGTCAATTATGTTTCTTATGGTCTTATCGCCAGAGAAATTGAGCGGGTAGACAGTGGTTATCGCAGTGCGATGAGTGTGCAGTCATCGTTGGTCATGCACCCCATTAACGCTTTTGGCTGTGAGCAGCAAAAACAAACATATTTACCTAAATTGGCTAGTGGTGAATGGATTGGTTGTTTTGGTTTGACCGAGCCAGATGCAGGTTCAGATCCAGCTGCCATGAAAACCACTGCCACCGAAACAAAAGATGGCTATATATTAAACGGCAGTAAAATGTGGATCACCAACTCGCCGATTGCCGATGTATTTGTGGTGTGGGCAAAACTTGCAAGTAATGGCAATATTCGAGGCTTTATTCTGGAACGCAGTATGGCAGGCTTAAGCACACCGAAGATAGAAGGTAAACAATCGTTAAAAGCATCTGTAACAGGTGAAATCGTGATGCAAGATGTTTCAGTCCCCAAAACTGCAATACTGCCAAATGTGAGTGGTTTAAAAGGTCCGTTTAGTTGTTTGAATATGGCGCGATATGGCATTTCATGGGGTGTGTTGGGCGCTGCAGAGTTTTGTTGGCATGCAGCCCGTCAATATGGACTCGATCGTAAGCAGTTTAACCGTCCCTTAGCACAAACGCAGCTTTTTCAAACGAAGCTCGCCGATATGCAAACCGATATTGCCCTCGGCTTACAAGGCGCACTTCGCTTAGGCCGACTGATTGACACACAGCAGATGGACCCTGCAATGATATCCATGATGAAACGCAATAATTGTGGTAAAGCTTTAGATATAGCACGTAAGGCCAGAGACATGCATGGTGGCAATGGGATCAGCGATGAATTTCATATAATTCGTCACATGATCAACCTAGAAACCGTAAACACCTACGAGGGCACTTATGACATACATGGTCTTATTTTGGGTCGCTCTCAAACTGGATTACAAGCATTTTTTTAATGTTAGCTGTTCTGAAGTAAGTCGCGCATTACTCTCCCTCCTAGGATGAAGAGTGCGGTGAACTTACCCGTAAGACCTTATTCAAATTCGCTTTATATTGTGCCGCGTCAAAGCTCAGAGGTAGTTCGGTGACTAACTCACCGCTTTGAGTCAGTACTAAAACGCGAGGAAAGCCAACTAAATTAAATCGCTGCGCAAAGGCTCTACCAAGTTCTGAGTCATGGTCAACCGACACGAAGCTAAAGTTTTCGGCGATTATATTCGCCACGTCTGGGTCTGCAAATACTTGTTGGTCTAATTTTCTGCAGCTTGGGCACCATACTGCAGAGTAATCCGCAATGATCAATTGTTGTTTTTGCTCGGCGACTTTTAAACCTTGCTCTAGATCATGCACTTCAAAAGAAAGGGCTTGTTGAGCTTGCATACCTAAATAAGACTGTAGGGAATGATTGGCAAAGTACAAGGTGCTTGCGATGGCAAGCACAACAAAAGTATTTAATAAAAAGCGTTTCATAAGTGGCTTAAGCGAGTGACTGGTTATCAATAAGACCTGAATAACAGTGTAGAACTTTCATTTATGGGTCACAAAATAATATTTGTCATCTAGACCTGCGTGCCGCTACTTACCAGCGTTTAAGTACATCCTCATAAATCGCTTCATCCAAAATACTAGCGGCAGAAGGTGAAGGGTAATAAATAAGACTGTAGGCATCGCTTTGACGCATTTGTTCGATATTTCTGTTCAGCTCGTCAGTGATGGCTTTCGCGTCGGGTAATGCAGCGCGCATACCCAGGCTAACATTTACAGTAAACACCGGAGTTGTAGAGATATAAAGAGGCTCTTGGTCAATCGCAACGAGCATTTTATTCATTTCATCGAGCATGATTTTGTCGGCAACGATGTAGTTAACCCGTTGCTCTGCCAATTGCTCAATATTATTAAAAAAGTCCTGCGCACGAGCCCAATTGACCGAACGTTGACTGCGCACTTGGTCGGTATTGGCAAAGCGTTTTTCTAAGCCCACTCGCTTGCGATTAAGCTGATCTAAACGCGTATATTCCGCCACTTTTGAATCGGTAGATGCAATGTGCAGTTGAATTTGAGCATATGGCGCCGAATACTCATAATCTTGCTTTTGACTGTCTAAAGAGTAGTGGTCGATATAACCGTCAAATTGACCACTACGTAAACCACTTCCAGACCAAGCTTGGGTCGTCGCGGTAATTGTTAAGGGTCTATCTTTAAGCGCTGTTTCAATTAAAGCAGTAAGGCGCGATGCTTGTTGATTGTCGTTAATAAAGGTTTCAACCTGATTACCTACTAAACGCAGCTGTTCTTCAGCTGATACCTTACTTCCACTAACAACTAATACTAAGGCGACTACCGCCTGTAAACACCATCTTTTACCCATTGTCTACCTCAAAACCCAGAATCTAAGGTTAAAACGTGTCATCTCGGCATAAGGTTTATAAGTTTGCGCCATTATTCACCAAAAGCGCCGGCAGCACCTGGGTAAACCACGGGGCTTTCGTAACCATCTTTGCTGACACTAGCAACACCAAAGAAATAGTTATCAATTACTACATTTTCTAAGGTAAATTCGCTGACATTGCCCACAAATCGACTGAATTGCCACTGAGGTGCATCAGTTAGCCGCCAGTATATTTTGTAGCCCTTTAAATGAGGGTTTTCTGTTGAGTCTAGAGCTGCCCATTTAAGTGTTGTTGAGGGTTGTACAGCTCCACTTATCTCTACTTTAATAGGAGGTTTTGGTGCCCATGACATACCTGCAAGGGAAACCGCATTTAGCCCTGTGAGTTTAGCTGCATACTCAAAATCAACGCCATCTATGGTATCGCCATATACGATTCCATCTTCGGTCCTTAGGTCTTGGTGTTGACGATTATAGTTTTCATTAGTTTCCATAATTCGCACGCCAGGATAGCCTAAATCATTGAAAGGACGATGATGTCCACCGCGTCTAAAACGGTCGAGTCGATAAATAACCATAGTGTCTAAATTTTCGATGTAGCGGTTAGCCATTAAATCAATATAGCGCGCTAGATTACGGCTAGGAGAGTCCACTTCACCGCCGGTAAATCGGCGTAGGCGAGCCTCATCGGCAGACTCTGTTTGGCGAGTACCCTCGGCAAAAATACGTGCAGTAGTATTATCAATAACGCCATTCACGCCCTCAATATTACCTATCATGTCGTTATTAAGTACCGCTTTAAGCTGCCAGTCTTTGGCTTTTGCATAATCAGCCAATATCCGCCCACCAAATAAGCCTTGTTCTTCGCCCGCGAGTGCGGCATATACAATACTACCGTTAAAGGAATATTTAGAAAGTACCCGCGCAGCCTCGAGTGTGCCGGCAACGCCAGAAGCATTATCATTAGCACCGGGTGCATCAATGGTGTAGTTCATTACGTCACTTGCTCGGGAGTCTATGTCACCGCTCATCAACACATAACGATTAGGGTCAGTACTGCCCTTTTGAATAGCAATTACACTGACGACTTCGACAGGATCAGGAATGCGACGCTCACCTGAGATAACTTCTGATTGATAGAATACTTCTAAGCAACCACCACAATCGGCAGAAATTTTATCAAACTCAGCTTTAATCCATCGGCGCGCAGCACCAATTCCTCGAGTATCCGATTCAGTCTCTGAAAGCGTATGACGTGTACCAAAACTGACCAAGGTACGAATGTCTTGCTCGATATTTTTTGCAGATATCGCGCCAGCAATATCGTGGAGTGCTTGTTGATCTTCGTACTCAAGTTGTTGCGTTGGTGTGTTTGACTGCGCGAGGGCGTGGGTAGCGCCAAAGCTACAAAGTCCAAAAAGCGCAACGTGGGTGAGTTTTTTTATTAATTTTGTCATAGGTTTACGTCCTTCTTTGCGGGTGCTTAACACAAGTATGACATGAATAAGCAGGGCG
Source organism: uncultured Glaciecola sp. (assembly GCA_964621345.1). Classification (GTDB taxonomy): domain Bacteria; phylum Pseudomonadota; class Gammaproteobacteria; order Enterobacterales; family Alteromonadaceae; genus Glaciecola. The sequence goes on from CAZUON010000029.1 coordinate 33,467, forward strand.
ATAGCGGATAAGGGATGAGCAGAGAACTATCATCTAATAACTCTGCATATAGCCCTGGCTATCTATTAAATAAATGAAAATGCATCGCCAATTAAGTTCTCAGGTTTTAACCCAAGCGGTAGTAGGTCGGCTTTAACGACTTTTGCCATTTCAAAGCGTCCTGCCACGTAGACTTGTTTGTCTGAGAAGTTTTTGACATCTGCCATTACAGCATGATGTACAAAGCCGATTTTTCCTTGCCAATTCTCGCTTGCTGCTTCTACAACGGGAATAAAGGTAAATTGTTCATGCGCATCACTAAGTGCCATGAGCGCTTGCGCTTCGTATAAATCATCAAAGGTTTTAGCACCCCAGTACAAACTCACTTTACGATTTTCTTGTTTATGTAAAATATCGAGGAGAATAGATTTCGCAAACGAGTAGCCCGTGCCCCCTGCAATTAAAATAGCTTCTGAATCGGTATGTTGGACATACGCTTCGCCGTGAGCAATCTCGAGAGTTAAAAAATGTTGCTGCTCCAAGCTTTGCAAGACTTCATACGCATAGGGATTATCGGGTGTTGCACCAATGTGTAACTCTATAGTATCAGCGTTCGCAGGCATATTGGCGATAGAAAAGGGTCTCTTGTCTTGTTCGCCCATCACTACTTGAATATATTGACCTGCTTTAAAATCAAATTTTTCATCTGGTTTTAATATTATTTTAAATACGTGTGGCGTAAGTGACTCTTTACTAACGAGTTGCGCTTTGGTGACTGTCATGAGTTTCCTAAGTGTATTGCTTTCGCTTTATGTCGGACTATTTTTATTATTATACTCGGCTTTATTTCAGCAAGCCAAGTTCGTCCCATATATCATCTACTTTTTGCTTTACTGCTTCGTCCATCACGATGGCTGTTCCCCATTCGCGATCAGTTTCACCGGGTAGCTTATTTGTGGCATCTAAGCCCATTTTTGAACCCAAACCAGAAACCGGAGATGCGAAGTCTAGATAATCAATAGGTGTGTTTTCAATCAAGGTCGTATCGCGCGCAGGATCCATTCGTGTTGTAATCGCCCAAATCACATCATTCCAATCTCTAGCGTTAACGTCATCGTCACATACTATCACGAATTTTGTGTACATAAATTGACGCAAAAATGACCACACGCCCATCATTACCCGTTTTGCATGACCAGGATATTGTTTTTTCATTGTTACCACTGCCATACGATATGAGCATCCCTCGGGTGGTAAGTAGAAATCTACAATTTCCGGAAATTGTTTTTGCAAAATAGGAACAAATACTTCGTTGAGCGCTAATCCCAAGATAGCCGGTTCATCAGGTGGGCGTCCGGTGTAAGTACTATGGTAAATAGGGTTATCGCGATGAGTAATATGCGTAATCGTAAACACCGGAAAGGCGTCTACTTCATTATAGTAGCCAGTATGATCCCCGTATGGCCCTTCATCGGCCATTTCATCTTGCGCAATGTAGCCTTCAAGCACAATTTCAGCGCTGGCTGGTACTTGCAAATCGTTTGAAATACTTTTAATAACTTCGGTTTTATCGCCGCGCAACAAACCGGCAAAAGCATATTCAGATAGCGTATCGGGGACCGGTGTAACCGCCCCAAGGATGGTAGCTGGGTCTGCTCCTAAAGCAACAGATACCGGATAGGGCTCCCCCGGGTGAGTTTGACACCATTCTTTAAAATCTAATGCCCCGCCTCGATGGGATAACCAGCGCATAATGATTTTGTTTTTAGCAATCACTTGTTGTCGATAAATTCCTAAATTTTGGCGTTTTTTGTGTGGTCCCCGCGTAACCGTTAGCCCCCAAGTGATAAGAGGGGCCGCGTCGCCAGGCCAGCATCGTTGAATTGGGAATTTACTAATATCTACGTCATCGCCACTAATCACATTTTGCTGACAAGGTGCTTTTTTAACAACCTTTGCAGGCATATTGAGTACCTGCTTGAATACTGGAATTTTACTGACTAGGTCTTTTAATCCCTTAGGAGGTTCAGGCTCTTTTAAAAAAGCGAGCAACTTACCAACCTCTCTGAGGGCCTCAACCGATTCTTGACCCATGCCCAAAGCAACTCGCTCAGATGTACCAAATAAATTTGCAAGTACAGGAATATTGCTACCTTTGGGATTTTCAAACAAAATTGCGGGACCACCAGCACGTAGCGTCCTGTCGGCTATTTCAGTCATTTCAAGCTCAGTATCGATTTCCATTGAGATACGTTTGAGCTGTCCTCTTTTTTCTAACTGAGTGATAAAGTCTCGCAAGTCTTTGTATTTCATATTTAAATTACATTCTCTTAGTTGTTAAACATTACTTTTCGATAGGTTTTGCGGCGTAAAACCCAGTCGCTTAAAGATGGCACGTAGGTGGCCAAAAAATGAAAAAGCGATGTTTGATAGTTTTTATAATTTTTCTGATACCTACATATTACAGTGATTTTGCCATTCTCGATTAGCCTTGTGTCATTTCTTTTAATGTCAGTTCTGACCTTTTCACAATTGGCTTTAAAAATTTTGACTATTGCCGATAAACCAAGAAGACGTTTTATTAAAGGATGCTTGTGATGAAATCACTAATTCCCGCGCTGACTATTTTTCTGTTTGTCACCCTACAAATCCCTCGTGTAGTGCAAGCAGAACAGCTTGAAGCGGTGCAACTGTACTCGCAAGACGAACTGATTAAGCTCATCAACCAAAACGCACACCTTGAACGAGTGGTTGCCGACCGCTGTCAGTTAGTACAAGACATAGAGGCGCGTGCCGATATTATGCTTATCCCTGCTTACCAATTTTTATGGGGCGACATGCTTGCGTGGGGCGTATGCGTTGAAGCCGACCCGGTGCAAGGTATTTTCTATATGCGTGAAGCAGCTAATCATGGGTTACCGGCAGCACTGGAGCAACTTGGGCGTTATCACGCTACTGGTAAATTAGTACAAGAAGATAAAAAGCGCGCAGTTATATATTTGCGCGAAGCTTCAGCGTTAGGCAGTTTAAAGGCGCAGATCCAATTAGCAGAACTATTCATTGATGGTTACGGCAGCCCATATGACTTTGAAGACCTTTATCATTGGTTATACAACGCGGTAACAAACGACACCAATATGCATCAAAAAATTGCCGTGTATATGCGCGAGCTAGAATATTTAATGCATCCTAGAGCCGTTCGCAATGCAAGACGGCCGCTTGCTGACTAAACCGGTCACCGTGAGCTTACTCGATGTTTAGCCACTTGGTTGACAAAGTGTAAACATGTAAAATTAAACGCACACTTCTAATACTACGTTTCCACAAAAAGGCGATTCAATCACGCTGTGGGTTGAGCAAGCTCAAGTTTAGCTAATTTATTTTCATGAATAGCTAGCGTTACAGTCCTGCAATAGCATAGAATTTCACAACTTAATTTAGAGATGAGTCATTTGCAGACTCATCCGTTATTGGAGAGATGAAATAAGATGGCTGCTTTTGGAACTGTGTTTATGCCAGAGATGGCGCTTGCGAGCTTTGACAACGGTCAGTGGAGTGACGCTTCTTTTGTCAGTGCGAACAGCATCCAAATGCATCCTGGCGCGCATGTTTTACATTATTCGAGTACTTGTTTTGAGGGCTTAAAGGCTTTTAAGCACGAAGATGGCAGTATTAATATTTTCCGAATGGATCAAAATATTAAGCGTATGGAACAGAGCAGTCGTTTATTAAATTTACCCGCGATAAACCCTATTGAGCTTTCTCAAATGATAACGGATGTTGTTAAAAAATATGCCAGTGAGGTACCTGCTCCTCCAGGGTCTATGTATATCCGCCCCACGCACATTGGTATGGAACCTTCGATTGGCAAGGCTGCAGCACCATCTGCTACCTCCTTGCTTTATGTGTTGTTGTCACCGGTTGGGGATTATTTTTCTGGCGGGGCTAAGCCTTTGCGCTTGCTTTTAGCTGAAGATGGGATGCGCTGTGCTCCTCATATGGGCATGATAAAGAGTGGCGGTAACTACGCTAGTGCTTTAGGCCCAATCTTAGAGGCCAAACAAAGCGCGAACGCAGATCAAATATTGTTTTGCCCGAATGGCGATGTACAAGAAACAGGCGCTGCTAACTTCGTATTGATTGATGGCAACGAAATTATCACCAAAAAACTAGATAGTAGTTTTTTACACGGTATAACCCGAGCTTCAATATTAACGCTTGCTGCCGACTTGGGCATGACGGTTAGTGAGCGAGAGCTATCGGTAGAGGAACTGCTTGAACGTGCGGCCAAACCAGATACCGAAGCAGCTCTTAGTGGCACAGCTGCAGTACTAACCCCCGTTGGCACTTTGATTCATAACGGTCAAGAGTTGAGTGTAGGAAGTGGCGAAATTGGAGCAACAACCATGAAGCTAAGAGAAGCTTTAAATAAAATCCAATGGGGCCAAGCACCAGATACTCATGGCTGGTTAACAAAAGTGTAGGCGATATTACTTTTATAACGCTTCAATGTTTTGTAACGCCAGCCATTCGTAGCTGGCGTTTTTCATAATGCACCAACACGTTTCCTAGATTTTCCACCCGCTATTTTAGTGACATTCTGTGAGCTATTAATACTGTCGTTATTTATACATAAAGTCCTGTTATACTATGCGCTGAAATAAGCAATGAAACTGAAAAAACTGAATGAGTAAAGACCCGCATTTTGCGCGTGAACAAGAAAAGTATGAAAATCCTGTGGCTAGCCGCGAGTATTTGTTAAGTGTGCTGAAAGCCGAAGGAAAGGCAATGTCCTTTTTGGATATTTGCCAAGTCGTTAAGGCAAAAGACGAAGACAGCCGTATTGGTATACAGCGCCGCCTGCGCGCAATGGAAAGAGAAGGCCAGGTGGCCTTTACCCGAGAGAAAAAATACGAAGTACAAAAACAAGCTGAATTAATTCGAGGCAAAGTCATCGGTCATCGTGATGGCTTTGGATTCCTAAAGCACTCACTGACCGAAAAAGACTTCTTCATTCCTGTGCATCAAATGGCCACCATTATGCACGGCGATGAAGTAGAAGGTATAGCAGACGGCCAAGACCGCAGAGGCCGAACCGAATTTAGGGTCAACAGAGTAATTGAAGCAAGACAAGAGCCCATTGTTGGTCGCTACTACACCGAAGGTGGTGTGGGTATGGTGATCCCCGACGATAACCGTATTTGCCACGAAATCATGATAAATAAAGAACATACCATGGATGCACGCCAAGGTAATGTGGTTGTGGTTGAGATAACCCAGCGTCCGCGTAGACGCGTTAGCGCTATTGGTAAAATCATTGAGGTATTAGGTGAGCATATGGCGCCGGGTATGGAAATTGAAACGGCACTACGCAATTTTGACATACCGCATAACTGGCCTGCTGGTGTTCTAAAATCAGTTGAAAACCTCGACGCAGAGGTGCCAGAGGAGGCAAAACAAGGTCGTATTGACTTGAGGCAACTACCACTGGTAACCATCGATGGCGAAGACGCTCGTGATTTTGACGATGCCGTTTATTGTCAACCACTTGAAGCTGGTGGATGGCAGTTATGGGTCGCGATAGCCGACGTAAGCAGTTATGTCCGACCAGGAACAGCGCTGGATGCTGAAGCAATTACGCGCGGAAATTCAGTGTATTTCCCTGAAAAAGTCATTCCAATGTTACCCGAACAACTGTCGAATGGTTTGTGTTCACTTAACCCAGAAGTTGATCGTTTGTGCATGGTCTGCGAAATGACCATAGATGCTCGCGGTAAACTTGGAAACTATCAATTCTATGAAGCGGTTATGCGCTCCCATGCCCGATTCACCTACACCAAAGTGTGGCATATTTTGCAGGGTGATGAGGCATTAATCGAACGCTACAAAGACCGTGTATCTGATTTACAGCACTTAAATGATTTGTACTCCGCGCTAAAAGTAGCTCGCAGCGGGCGTGGGGCCATTGAGTTTGAAACAAACGAAACCAAGTTTGTATTTAACGCCGCCCGAAAAATTGAAAACATTGTGCCACTCGTTAGAAATGACGCGCATAAAATCATTGAAGAATGCATGATTATGGCAAATGTTTGTGCCGCACAGTATATCGAAAAAAATCAAGCGGAGGCGCTATTTCGGGTCCATGACAAACCTGATGAAGACCGCTTACTTACGTTTCGTAATTATCTACGCGAGATTGGCATTGAGTTTAGTGCAACAGCTGAACCAAACCCTCATGCATTTACCCAAGTGATCAACAAAACTGCTAACCGCGTCGACAAAGAACTTATACAAACTATGTTACTGCGTTCGATGAAACAAGCAGTTTATGATGGCGCAAATGTAGGTCACTTCGGGCTTGCGCTCGATGCTTACGCGCATTTTACATCGCCTATTCGCCGTTACCCCGATCTAATTGTGCATAGGGTTATTAAAGCGATTTTAAACAAACAAAATGGCAATAAAGCCTGTAAAGGTGCAAAAGCATACACCGAAGAAGAGATCTCTCAGTTAGGCGAACAGTGCTCCATGACTGAACGCCGCGCCGATGATGCCACTCGTGATGTTGCTGATTGGCTCAAATGTGAGTTTATGCAAGACCACGTTGGTGATGTGTTTGAGGGGGTTGTAGCATCAGTTACAAACTTTGGCTTGTTTGTGCGTTTAAACGATTATCATATCGATGGCTTAGTTCACATAACCTCTTTAGCGTCTGACTTCTATCATTATGATGAGCTGAAGCAATGTTTAGTGGGTGAAAGCACTGGCTTGACATATCGACTAGGGGATTCGCTAAAAGTCAAAGTCGCCGCAGTTAACCTCGACGAAAGAAAAATAGATCTTATTCTTGATGGTCTTCCCGCTATTGCGCGCAAAGCTAAAAGCGGCAAAGGTCGTGGTAAATCCAGCGCTAGTAGTAAAAAAGCAGGATCAAAAGGAAAGGGGAAATCGGCAGATGGCGCAAAAGCGTCTGCAAAGAATGTTGCTAACAAAGAAACGAAATCAAAAGGTAGGCCAGGTAGTAAACGCAAATCAGGCCCTTCAACAAAGCGCAATAAAAGCTCGCGCAACAAGCCCAAACGTTAGGAGATAAGCGTGGCACAGCAAGAATGGTTATATGGTTTGCACTCGATCGCGGCAGTTTTAAATAACGAGCCTGAACGAATTCTTGATATTATGGTGGCCAAGGGCCGCGATGATGCACGCATGAATGATGTGGTTAAGCTTGCTCGTAAACAAGGTGTAGCGGTGCAGTTTGTCCAACGTAAAACGCTCGACGACAAGAGCAAAGGTGAACAACACCAAGGCATACTTGCTCGTGCAAAACCAGCAAAGGTGCTGGACGAAGGCGACCTTGATACTATTATTAAAAAAGAGACTACGCCCTTTTTATTAGTACTTGATGGCGTCACTGACCCTCATAATTTAGGTGCTTGTTTGCGTAATGCGGATGCTGCAGGAGTACATGCGATTATTGTCCCTAAAGACAACTCAGCATCAATTACCCCCGTGGTGCGTAAAGTCGCTGTAGGAGCAGCCGAAACCGTACCTTTAATTCAGATTACTAATCTTGCGCGCACTCTGAAACATATTCAACAAGCGGGGATCTGGGTGATTGGTACTGCCGGAGAAGCTGAACAACTCATTTACGATACCAAACTCGTAGGTCCTATTGCATTAGTTATGGGATCGGAGGATAAGGGCATGCGGCGTCTAACTCGCGAGACCTGTGACGAACTGGTGAAATTGCCAATGGCTGGTGAAGTGTCGAGCTTAAACGTGTCGGTAGCCAGTGGGATCTGTTTGTTCGAAATTGTAAGGCAACGCCAGTAATACCCTATCCACAAAATTATATCTAATTTTGTGCAAATTAAACTACACGTGCCCTGTCTTTTCTGTTATAGTTTCGCGCCCTTTTTGTAGGGGTATGGTCTATTTTTTCCAGTTTTCTGAGAATTTATAGCAGCTTAGCGGCTCATATGAGTCATAAAATTTAACAGCGGAGCACTAACTAATGATCCAAATGCAAACTAACCTGGACGTTGCCGATAATTCGGGAGCTCGCAGGGTTCAGTGTATTAAGGTTCTTGGTGGCTCGCATCGCCGTTATGCACATATCGGTGACGTCATCAAAGTTACTGTCAAGGAAGCAATTCCTCGCGGTAAAGTAAAAAAAGGTGACGTTCTGAATGCAGTGGTGGTGCGTACTAGAAAAGGCGTTCGTCGTGCTGATGGTTCGACCATTCGTTTCGACAACAACGCAGCTGTTTTGCTTAACGCAAACAAGCAACCAATTGGTACGCGTATCTTTGGCCCGGTCACAAGAGAACTTCGTGGAGATTCATTCATGAAGATCATCTCATTGGCCCCAGAGGTACTATAAGGAGTCACGATAATGGCTAATAAAATTCGTCGTGATGATGAAGTAGTCGTATTAGCGGGTAAAGACAAAGGGAAGCACGGCAAAGTAACACGTGTGGTAACTGGTTCTGACCGCGTTTATGTAGATGGCGTCAATATGGTTAAGAAACACCAAAAGGGTAACCCGCAAGCGGGCGAGCCTGGCGGTATTATTGACAAAGAAGCTTCTATTCACGTTTCAAATGTAGCGATTGTTAACTCGGCAACGGGTAAAGCAGATCGCGTCGGTTTCCGTTTTGAAGATGGCAAAAAAGTGCGTTTCTTCAAATCAAACGGCGACTTAGTTTAATTTATTGGAGAGTACGATGGCGAAACTGCATGATTTCTATAAAGAAACAGTAGTAG
>CAZUON010000030.1:0-39679 GCA_964621345.1 uncultured Glaciecola sp.
TTGAATACTTGGAGCAGCACGAAAAAAAGGACCTTATGAGGTTTTTAACCTGCGGCAGTGTAGATGATGGTAAAAGTACCCTCATTGGTCGATTGCTGCATGATTCGAAGATGATTTATGAAGATCAGCTTGCTGCAATTACCAAAGACAGTAAAAAAGTCGGCACCACCGGCGAAAAGGTAGACCTTGCGCTACTAGTAGATGGACTGCAATCAGAGCGTGAGCAAGGGATTACCATTGATGTAGCATATCGTTATTTTAGTACTGAAAAACGTAAGTTCATCATTGCCGACACGCCAGGACATGAGCAATACACCCGCAATATGGTAACTGGCGCATCAACCTGCGACCTTGCGATTATCTTAATTGACGCTCGCGCAGGAGTTAAAACACAAACTAAACGCCATTCCTTTTTGGTGTCTTTACTGGGCATTAAAAACGTCATTGTTGCGGTCAATAAGATGGATCTTATGGAATATAGCGAAGAGGTTTACGAGTCAATCAAGAAAGATTATTTAGCCTTTTCTGAACAACTGACTATTCCTGACATTCGCTTTGTACCCATCTCTGCCCTTGAGGGCGACAATGTAGTAAATCGCAGTGAACACACGCCTTGGTTTGAAGGTGAGGTGTTGATGGAATTACTCGAAAACATTGTTATTACGGCGCAAGCTAACGAAGACTTCCGCTTCCCAGTGCAATATGTAAACCGCCCTAACCTAAATTTTAGAGGCTTTGCAGGTACAATAGTCTCAGGCGAAATAGCTAAAGGCGAAGAAATCACCGTGCTACCATCGGGTAAAACATCAAAGGTCAAGTCGATTACCACCTTTGACGGCGACCTCGAAAATAGCGCAGCGCCTAACGCTATCACTTTAACCTTAGAAGATGAAATAGATATCTCTCGCGGAGATATGATTGTTAAAGCCGGTAGCATGCCATTGCACGGCAATACCTACAAAACACACATGGTGTGGATGTCAGAAGATGCCATGATCCCCAACAAGCAATATAGCTTTAAATTTGCAACGAAGTTGGTCAGCGGCAGCGTTGCAAATATCGAACATAAGATTGACGTAAACACGCTTGAACATAGCGAGGCATTGCATTTAAATCTAAATGAAATCGGTGTTGCCGATATCCGCCTTACGCAAGCGGTAGCCTGTGACCCTTACACAGAAAACCGAGCAACTGGCGCGTTTATCGTTATCGACAGGCTTAGTAACGGTACGGTAGGTGCAGGCATGATCATTAGTGAAAATGCAGCAAGTAGCGACGCCGGCAAATACTCAGAGTTTGAACTAGAGTTTAATGCATTAGTTAGAAAACACTTCCCACATTGGGGTGCGGCTGATATCAGCCAAATGTAAAAGCCGCTAAAACATACTGTTTAGCACTTCCAAGCGCATGATAATGACTTGTTATCATGCGCTTTTTTGTTCTAACTCATAGCCAATTAAGCATAGTAAGCGCTAGACTATTGGGTAATAAGGTTTTAGTCTAATCGGCAAATAATAAAATAGTGAATATATGCTAGCTGACTCTCTTATTGCTAACCCTCTTCTTGTAAGCCAAGCTATCGTTATTGCGATCTTCTTTGCCACTATCGCGCTGTTAATTTTTACCAACAAACGTCCTTCTGGTATTTTTGCACTATGCACACTTAGTTTGATTTTGACGCAACAAGTTAGTTTTGAACGCGTGCTCGACAACGCCACTAATACCGGATTAATCACTCTTGTATTGCTTTTACTAGTAAGTCACTCCATCGACAAAACTGCATTTATCAAGCGCTTGGGCCGCGCCATCGTTACAAAATCTTATCGTCAAAGCTTTTTGAAAATGTTTGCCGTCACTTTTAGTTCATCAGCCTTGTTAAATAACACAGCCGTTGTTGCTAGTTTAATTGGCCCCATTAAACAAAACACCATGCATGCGCCCTCTAAACTACTTATCCCGTTGTCGTATGCGGCAATTTTAGGCGGTACGGTTACCTTGGTCGGTACATCAACCAACCTCATTGTCGATAGCTTTTTAAGGGAACACGGACACCCCGGTTTTGCCTTCTTTGATTTTACAATTTTTGGCCTAAGTGCCGGTATCTTATGCGGTGTTTTGCTGTTTTTAATGACGCCCTTATTACCTAAGGTAAAATCCGCCAGTGCAGATTACAACAGCTATTTACTCGAAGCCGATGTGGAAGCCGACTCTGAATTGATTGGTAAATCGGTTGAGCAAAACCACTTGCGGAATTTACCCGAGCTCTTTCTCATTGAGGTGGTAAGGCGAAACCGTGTCATCTCACCAGTTTCTCCAAACTTCGTAATTCAAGAAAACGATAAGCTCATATTCACAGGTAATGTAAAAAAGTTAGATAACTTGGAACATATCAAAGGCTTAACCATGTTTGCTGAAACCGACGGTTTGTTAAGCGATAACCTAACTGAGGTCATCATTTCTAATCGTGCTCCCATCATTAATAAAACACTCAAACAAGTTGGCTTTAGAGCCCTGTTTGATGCCGCCGTAGTAGCAATTCGCAGAGATGGTGAGTCTATATCGGGTAAAATTGGAGAGCTTAAACTACAAGCGGGTGACTTTTTATTGCTCGCCACAGGTAATGACTTTCAGCGTAGAGACAATATCGCAAAAAACTTTTTTGTGGTCTCTGAGCAAAAACTCACGCGAAAACTGTTACCTTGGCAAGAATACTTCGCTCTTGCCGGCTTTATTGGCACCATCGCCCTTGCTGCATTTTCTCTTGTGCCACTGGCCATAGGCTTACTTTTTTTTGCAGCAGCGCTCATTGCCGCCAATATTTCATCGATGTCAGATATTAAGCGTAATCTTCCGCTGAACTTAATTATTGTGATTGTGGGGGCATTGTCCTTAGCAAGCGGACTCGAAGACTCCGGCGTAATCGACAATATCACGGCTACGGCAGGCCCCGTATTACAAGCCCTACCACCTATATATGCCCTCGTATGCATTTATCTTATGACTGTGTTACTCACTGAGTTTGTAACAAACAATGCCGCAGCGGCCCTGATGTTCCCCTTCGCTTACGGCTTAGTTGTTGCCATGGGATTACCTATCATGCCTTTTGCGCTTGCCGTCGCCTTTGCGGCTAGCGCCAGCTTCATTTCGCCCTATGGCTATCAAACAAACTTATTAGTATTTAGTGCTTCTGAATACAAGTTTAGTCATTTTATGAAAATGGGGATCCCCGTTTCAATTTTGTACGCAAGTGTTGTACTGACTTTGTTGAATATTGTGTATTTCTAACAACGATGTTTTCAGTGTCTATTGTGGATAAAAGCATATAAAATCAATGCATGAACAAATGCTACGTTTAAAATAAGCTCATAAAACGATAAGAGAATAAAGATGCCTAAAGCCAGTGAAATAAAGAAAAACGCCGCCATCGAACACAATGGTAAAGTCTATTTTGTAAAAGACATTGCCAAACTCACGCCAAGTGGTAGAGCCGGTGCAAGTTTGTATCGCATGCGCTTATATGAAGTGGCAACAGGCGCTAAGGCCGACGAAAGCTTTAAAGCAGATGAGATTATTAACACCGCTGAATTCAGTAAACGAAAAGCGATGTTTTCGTATGTAGATGGTACCGAGTATGTCTTTATGGACAACGAAGATTACACGCCCTACTCACTCGATAAAGAGACCATTAGTGATGAACTTCCCTTTATCACCGAAGAGACTACAGGCTTGCAAGTTTTGATTGTAGATGAACGTCCGGTTGGTATTGAGCTACCCGCGTCGGTTGACCTAGTGATTACTGAGACCGACCCTTCTATAAAGGGCTCCTCAGCTACCGCCCGCACCAAACCTGCGGTGTTGTCAACGGGCTTAACGGTACAAGTGCCGGAATATATTTCTACCGGTGAGAAAATTAAAGTCAATACCGCTGAGGCGAAGTTTACGAGCAGAGCTTAAGGATTAATTAAGCTAAGATTATTTTTGCAGTTCTAAAAAAACGACATCGATGAGGATATATGGCAAAGCACAAGCCTGTTCCGTTTAAAGACTTACCGACAACTAGTATTCCTTTGTTTTTACTCGGAATAATTGTTGTGGCGCTTTGCCATAGTCAATTTATGTTATTAATTGACGGAAACAACGCTAATTTTTTAATCGCCTTAATGATATTTGGCCCAGGTTGTTTACTTGTAGTGTCGTTTTTAACCACATTTTCTCCCTCGCTTTGCCGCACCCATCTTATAGCTTATGTCGCGCTGATCAGCGGAGTTGAAATTGGTATTGCTGTGTACTTAGGCTATTCTGCTACACAATGGTACATTGTGCCCGAATTAGAGCGAATAGAAGCAACCGTGGTCAGCTTAACTCTTGTCATTGGCTGTTTGCAGTGGTCTAAACGCAAATGGGAATTACGGGTAAAAGCTTTGTTGGAAAACAAGGCTGAAAACGACGCCAAAGAAGAACATAGTAGATAAATGCTATTTTTGGTATAGCGCTTTGAAAAATCCCTCGTAAGCATCCTCTAATATCTGAGCGCTTTGATAGGACATTATAATCGAACTTAATGGAGCCTTGTCGGGCGCATCGAGGTGCGTAGCCTGATGCATTTGAATCACGGTTGCGTGACCGCAAGCTTTATAAGCCTGTGCAGCACCCTCTCCCTTGTATTGATTTATTAGCTCGGTCCAAGGAATAAAAATAAGTGCACTACTGTTGTTTGTTTGGCTGTGTATCTTGGTAGTATTGACCATGCCTGCTGCGGCTTTAGGAAAATCGTTAGCCAAAATCATTAGGTCATTACACGGAAACTGCTTTGGCAATATTTTTTGCCAAGCGCTTCGTTTGCCCGACAAATCCCCAATAGAAATGCTAGGCTTCGCCCCTTTTTTATAAACTAACAATGGACCAGACTGATACAAATAATGCCCCTTATGTTCCATTAAAGCGTGAAAACTGGGATAAAATACCTTGACCGGATTAATGTGCGCTTGGCGCAATTGCAAATGACTGGGCTGAAAAGACAATGAACTTTGAATCCGATACACAATTAGATTTTGTGGGTCTTTCATGTCGCCAGGACCAATCGGGTAAACATCTAGCGTTAATACAACGTCCTCGCGGGAAAAAGGTTGTATCGCCATATTTCCTCGTGATTGCTTGGCGGTGCTTTGTGTCGAGTGAACAACGTATCTAAAATAACTAGCATTCCCCCTCTGTAAATATTTTTTATCCCGCACAAAGTTAGGATCCGGACTACCCGCCCACACCAACTCACCACCGTTAGTACGAATATTATTGTTAACTTCTTGTAAGCTTTGCCCCAGCTCGACACCCAAAAAATTCACGGTATCTTGTATATATTGTGGGCTCAAAGGTATAAAAGTGTCTCGCGAAGATGAAGCCCCAGAACGGCTTCGTTGGGCCTCTACTAGCTGTGAAAAAACAAGCAGTAATATTGTAAGTAGTAAGATGGAGCGTGGAACGATAAATCCTTTCATAGTCTTTCCTTAACAAATGAAAATTTACGTACAGCTCGTTCCACAGTAACACAGTTTTTAAGCGCAGAGCGCTTACGTGTTTGTAGTGCGCTACTCTTTCTCCTTCTTTTCAATAATTAAGTCAGCATAGGATCTCAACTTATCTTTAGTGCGCAACTGTGCGAAAGGGTCTTGTTGAGATGCTTGTTGTTGTGCTTTTGCACCCTCTTTTTGCTGTTGCAACGAGGCAGGTGCATCGCTGGTCTTGTTTGGCTTAGCTTTAGATTTCCAAGACAAAATACGCTGCAAAGCCGAATTCTTATCTTGCGCGTTGTCTTGCTTTTGCTTGCGTTCATTCACCCAGTGATTAGCACCAAAAAAGATAACAATCGCAACTATCCACGCTAACCATTTGACCGCAAAGGACCATCCTACCGACACCCCCTCTGTGGTTTGTGCGTAGGCCAGGTAGTCTGAATGTATCTGTCCTGCTACAAATACAAATACAATAAGCAGTATTAAGCTCACCAACAAAAATTTATATTTGCGCCAGAGTAAACCCGACAGCACGATATTAATCAGTTTATTCATATGTCGATTTTTATCCCTAAAAGCAAGTGGAGTATGCCCTAACCAAAGATGTTAAAGCCCAAGACCGCGAGCACAGCCAATAGGCCCTTCTCTTTAATTGCCGAATACAACTTACCCTCTTCCTCTTGCACAATTACCTCAAGCTCTTCAGGGGAAAAATCCTCGGGCTGCTTTTGCATAAGTACAATACGCGTTTTCGCTCGGTCAATGGCTTTATCACGCACAAAGCCCTTAATTTTTTTGTTCAGCGTTGAAAAAGGATTCTTCACTTACACCTCAATATGTTAAACATAAGTTGCCGTCGCTTTGATGGTAGACTGCTGGCCTGCGTACATTACGCTTTTGTAATACTATTTGTATAATACAGATATATGCACCAATCGTCAGATTACAAGTCAGGCATTGTAATGGCTTACTCGTAAAAGGTTGCCAAGCGTATGCCGTAATTTATCGCAAAGCACGACTACAGTTATAAGATATTCGCCAAACACTATTGAACATAGCCCTTAATTTATATAGTATCCTCCCATCAGATTTAGAGACGATTATGACTAACACAAATTTCATTCATCATCATAGCAACGCATAACCTTTCAGGTATGTGCTTGGAAGGGTGTTTTCTTTCCAAGCCGGCGAATGAAGAAATTTGAAGCCCTCGGAAGGAAACTTTCGGGGGTTTTTACTTTTTAAGCCTTTTTGAGCCACAACAAGCCGCTAAGCTATATAACTTAAAATGACATCAAGCTTTACAATTTAAAGGACAAAAAATGAGCGATAACAACAGATTACGCATTGCGATACAAAAATCAGGGCGTTTAAGCGACGACAGTATCGCAGTACTCAAAGCGATTGGTATTAAACTGCAAATTCGTGACCGCTTGCTCATTGCTCATTCTACCAACCAGCCTATCGATTTACTGCGCGTGCGCGACGATGACATCCCGGGCTTAGTAATGGACGGCGTAGCAGATTTAGGCTTTATTGGCGAAAACGAGCTAGAAGAAAAAATGCTTGAACGCAAAGCTGCTAACAAAAAACACGCATTTAAAACCTTACGCAGAATGGACTATGGTGGTTGCAGATTATCAATAGCAACACCAAACGAGCTCAAGTATGACTCCGTTCAATCCTTAGCAGGAAAAAAAGTCGCCACAACTTATCCATTTTTATTAGAGCGTTTCTTTAAGCAAGAAAATGTAGACGCACAAGCGGTTATGCTTACTGGCTCTGTTGAAGTGGCACCCCGTGCAGGTATTGCTGATGCTATATGTGATCTTGTATCAACCGGTGCTACTTTAGAAGCCAATGGTCTTGCAGAAAAAGACGTAGTATTTGAATCTAAAGCCGTTCTAATTCAAAAAGAAGAAGCGCTAAGCGAGAGTAAACAAGCCCTTATCAACAAACTGCTCCCACGCATAGACGGCGTGATGCAAGCAAAAGAAAGCAAATACATCATGTTACACGCACCAACCGCATATTTAGAACAAGTTAAAAGCTTGTTACCTGGTGCTGAAAATCCAACCGTATTGCCATTGTCGGGGCTTGATGATCGCGTAGCTATTCACGTAGTGAGTTCTGAAACGCTATTTTGGGAAACCATGGAAAAATTAAAAGCGCTTGGCTGCAGTTCAATACTGGTCTTGCCAATTGAGAAAATGATGGGGTAAACCATGAGTATTGGTGAAATCACTATATGGTCTAAGTTATCGCAAGCCGAGCAACAACAAGCGCTTGCCAGACCTGCGTTAAAAGACTCAAAGCTCTTACAAGATACGGTCAGTGCCATTGTGCACCGCGTGCTTAGCGAGGGTGACGCTGCGGTATTAGCCTACACAAAAGAGTTTGATGGGGCCGAACTGAGCGACTTGCGTTTGCCGCTAGAAAACATAGCACAATCACAAGCTCTGATTTCTGCCGAGGTGAAATCAGCGATTGATATAGCCTATGCCAATATTCGCAGCTTCCATGAAGCGCAATATCCTGCAGACATAGCCATTCAGACTCAGCCAGGCGTGTTATGCGAACAAAAGCATGTTGCACTTGAGAAAGTCGGTTTATACATACCGGGCGGTAGTGCGCCTTTACCCTCTACCGTGCTTATGCTGGGCGTATCCGCGCAGGTAGCCGGATGTGAACTCCCTATTTTGTGTACGCCGCCCTCGAGCAAAGGCAGTGTAGCCCCAGAGATTCTATACGCTGCGAGCAAATGCGGCATCGAACATGTGTATTTATGTGGCGGAGCTCAAGCCATTGCGGCAATGGCATTTGGTACCGACACCATCCCTAAAGTGGATAAGATATTTGGCCCTGGCAATAGTTTTGTTACCGAAGCCAAACAACAAGTCAGTCAACGTGTTGATGGCGCGGCAATTGATATGCCTGCAGGGCCATCTGAAGTATTAGTCCTTGCTGATGCAAATGCAGACCCAGCCTTTGTTGCTTCCGATTTACTGTCGCAAGCCGAACACGGTCCTGATTCGCAAGCGGTGCTTGTAAGCAACAGTGAAAGCTTAATAAAAGCAACCCAGCAGCAAGTCTTGCATCAGTTGACCCAGTTATCACGCAAACAAATTGCACAGCAGTCTATCGCTAATAGTAGATTCATACTGACAGATTCTATAGAACAAGCGGTTGCTGTGACCAACGCCTACGCGGCTGAGCACCTGATTGTACAAACCGACAATGCACGTGATTTACTCAGCAGCTTAAAGCATGCTGGCAGTATCTTTTTAGGAGCCTACTCCCCTGAATCTGCAGGAGATTACGCAAGCGGTACTAACCATGTTCTGCCCACCTACGGCTACGCGCGTAACTATTCAAGCTTAGGTTTGTTAGATTTCATGCGCCGATACACCGTGCAAGAACTCAGTGCCACTGGCTTACAAAATATTGGCCAAGCCATTATCGACTTAGCCAATGCAGAGGGCTTAGATGCGCACAGCCGAGCAGTGTCACTTCGGCTTGACGCCTTGGCAAGCAGCGAGAAAGCGACAGATAACGGAGCGGTCAAATGAGCAATTGGCTTGAGACTATTACCAACCAACATGTGCGTGACCTCACCCCATATGAGTCTGCGCGGCGTTTATTTTCAGCGGGGCAAAACAGCAATGGGCAGCTTTGGCTAAATGCTAACGAAGCACCAAAAGCCGACAGCTACGATATAGACAGTACACTGTTTAATCGCTATCCCGATTGCCAGCCTGACAATGTTATTAAAGCCTATGCACAATATGCCAGATTATCAAAAGAGCAGATTGTTAGCACGCGAGGCGCCGACGAAGGTATAGAGCTAATAATTCGTGCTTTTTGCCAATCTGGAAAAGATAGCATTTTAATATGTCCGCCTACTTACGGTATGTATGCCATTAGCGCACAGACCTTTAATGTAGGGGTAGAAAAAGCGCCATTATTAGCCGATTTTACACTCGACATTGAGGCCATGCGCGCCTACGTAGGCAAGGTAAAAGTCGTCTTTTTATGCTCACCAAACAACCCCACCGGCACCCGCCTCGCCCAGAGCGATATTTTAAACGTGCTGGAGATGTTCAAGGGCAATGCGCTCGTCATATTAGACGAAGCTTACATTGAATTTGACGCCGCTGCCGAACAAAGCGAGTTGTTAGAAAAGCACACTAACCTAGTCATTTTGCGCACACTTTCTAAAGCCTTTGCGTTAGCCGGAATTCGTTGCGGCTTTACTTTAAGTAGCCAGGAGATTTGCCAAACCTTAATGAAAGTGATTCCTCCGTATCCAGTACCGGCTCCTGTAGCACAAGTTGCGGCGCACGCCTTAAGTGAGTCTGGCATTGCAGTAATGCAGGCTAGAGTGCGTGAGCTACAAAGTGAGATAACAGCGGTGGTGTCGCGCTTAACCCGCATTACTGATATAGAGATTAGTGGCGATACAAAAGGCAACTTCATTCTTTTCAAGAGCGCGATTAATCACCAGTTAATGCCATATTTAGTGCAAAATGGCGTAATCATTCGCGACCAAAGTAAACAACTTAATTTAGATAAGTGCTTGCGCATTACCGTGGGTACAGCAGATGAAAACGAAAAATTGTTAACACTTATCGAAGACTTTTTTCAACAACACGGCAGTGCCAAGTAAGGAACACCATAATGAGTCAACAAGCCATATTATTTATCGACCGCGACGGCACGCTAGTACAAGAGCCACCGGTTGATAAACAGTTAGATAGTTTAGAGAAGTTGGTGTTTGAGAAAAATGTCATTCCAGCATTATTGAGCTTACAAGCCTTAGGTTTTCGTCTAGTCATGGTGTCAAACCAAGACGGTTTAGGCACAAGCAGCTTCCCACAAGCCGATTTCGATGCTCCCCACGATGCCATGATGAGTGTGTTTACCAGCCAAGGCATTCACTTTGACGATGTACTTATTTGCCCGCATTTTGCAGAAGATAACTGTAGCTGCCGCAAACCTCATCTTGGTTTAGTAAAGCCTTACTTGCAACAAGGTCGTGTCGATTTTGCGCGCTCTTATGTGATTGGCGATCGTATCACCGACGTTCAGCTTGCTGAAAATATGGGTATTGAGGGCATTCAATATCATCCTGATACGCTAAACTGGGATGACATTGTCAAAAAACTTTCAACCACACCTCGCGTGGCCAAGGTCATACGCAAAACGTCTGAAACCGATATTTTAGTTGAGGTCAATTTAGACAGTTTAGACAAATCAGATATCAGCACTGGTATCGGCTTTTTTGACCATATGCTTGACCAAATTGCGACTCATGGAGGCTTTTATCTGAACCTTCAAGTACAGGGCGATTTGCATATAGACGATCACCACAGTGTTGAAGATACCGCTTTAGCCCTTGGCGAGGCGCTTAAAAAAGCCCTTGGAAACAAACGCGGAATTGGAAGATTTGGCTTTGCTTTACCCATGGATGAATGCCGAGCTGAATGTATTATGGATATCTCAAATCGTCCTCATCTAAAATTTGAAGCCGAATTTAGTCGTGAATCGGTAGGTGAAATGGCCACTGAAATGGTACCGCATTTTTTCTATTCTATTGCACAAGCGATGGGCCTGTCCTTGCATTTATCGACCACCGAAGGTAACGCACATCATCAGGTAGAAAGCTTGTTTAAAGTGTTTGGCCGTGCGTTGCGTCAAGCCATCAGCAAACAAGGTGATGCTATGCCAAGCTCAAAAGGCACTCTTTAACTGAGCGTTTTTTTAGCTCAGTTTTAGCGCACTTTTTCTAGCGCACAAAATTAGCACAATGGAAATATACTATGGATAAACACATCACCATTATTAACACTGGATGCGCAAATATATCGTCAGTGCGCTTTGCCTTTGAGCGCTTAGGTGTGAATGTAAGCGTAACCGACAGTGTCGAGCAAATAAAAACCGCCGACAAGCTCATATTGCCCGGTGTTGGAAGTGCTCCTGCGGCAATGAAAAGCATTCAGCAAAAGGGTTTACTGGATTGCATTCAATCGCTTACACAACCAGTTTTAGGTGTTTGTTTAGGTATGCAAATCATGGTGCAAAGCTCACAAGAAAATGATCTCGGCAATACTGCGTTGACGCCGTGTTTAGGCTTATTACCTGGCGAAGTTCAGCGTATGCATTGTGAGAACTTACGTAGCGTACACATGGGATGGAATGAAGTAAGCGCGAGTCAAGGCAACCCTTTGTTTGCCGGCATTGATGACGGTACACATTTTTACTTTGTGCACAGCTTTGCCGTGGATGAGTACGAGCATACTTTGGCGACCTGTGAATACGGTCAACGCTTTTCTGCTGCTATTCATAAAGACAATTTTTTTGGCGTACAGTTTCACCCTGAGCGCAGCAGCGACGCCGGTGCACAGTTGTTAACTAACTTTTTAAATATATAGGGCGTAGATATCGATGATCATTCCTGCCATAGACTTAATAGACGGCAAAGTCGTTCGCTTGTATCAAGGCGACTACAATCAAACGACAGAATATAAACTTGACCCTATCGACGTTGTAAAAACTTATGCAGCTGCGGGCGCAGAAATCCTGCATATTGTGGATTTAACCGGCGCCAAAGACACCTCAAAACGTCAACTTAGTCTCATCAAAGAAATGGTGGCCACCAAGCTCATGCGCTTTCAAAGCGGTGGCGGCATTCGCAGCGAGCAAGACGTACAAGATTTGCTTGGTGCGGGTATTGAGCGCGTAGTGATTGGCTCAAAAGCGGTGTCAGAGCGCGAAGAAGTAGCCACATGGTTTGAACGCTATGGTGCTGAACATATTGTATTAGCCCTTGATATTAATATTGACGAACAGGGTAATAAATTTGTTGCGACTCACGGTTGGCAGCAAGATTCAGGTGTAAGCATAGACGAATTAATCGACTTCTACAGTAAAGTAGGTTTGACGCATGTGCTTTGCACCGACATTAGCCGAGACGGCACCTTAAAAGGCGCAAATGAATCTCTATACGCACAGTTAGTGAGTCAGTATCCGAAGATACAATGGCAAGCATCAGGTGGCATTGGCAGTTTGCAAGATATCAAAAACTTAGGCCCAACTAAGGTGCAAGGCGTAATTTTAGGCCGTGCTTTATTAGAAGGTAAATTCAGCTTAGAGGAGGCTTTGGTATGTTGGCAAAACGCATAATCCCCTGTTTAGATGTGCGCGATGGTGTAGTGGTTAAAGGCGTTAAATTTCGCAACCATGAAATTATTGGCGACATCGTTCCGCTGGCGCAAAAATATGCACAAGCCGGTGCTGATGAACTCGTTTTTTATGATATTACCGCTTCAAGCGATCAGCGAGTGGTGGATAAAAGTTGGGTAAGTAAAATTGCTCAGGTCATTGATATTCCCTTCTGTGTGGCCGGTGGTATCAAAACGGTAGAAGACGCAGGCTTAATTCTAGAAATGGGTGCCGATAAAATTTCCGTAAACTCACCCGCACTGGCCAACCCAGAACTCATCACCGATTTGTACAACACCTTTGGCCAGCAATGCGTGGTAGTAGGAATTGATAGCTTTTTTAATGAGCAATCTCATACCTATGAAGTATATCAGTTCACCGGTGATGAAACTCGCACACAAAAAACGCAGTGGCAAACGAAAGACTGGGTGCGCGAAGTACAAACTCGAGGTGCCGGTGAAATTGTGCTTAACTGCATGAATCAGGACGGTGTTCGCCAAGGATACGACATCAAACAGTTGTCGCATATTCGTCAAGCCTGTAATGTTCCCTTAATTGCATCAGGCGGTGCGGGTAAAATGCAACATTTTGCAGACGTGTTTGAACAAGCAGATGTAGATGGCGCGCTTGCCGCATCGGTGTTCCATAAAGGCGTAATTGATATTCCCGATTTAAAAGCGTTTTTGCGTGAACAGCAAATACCGATGCGCTCGGAGAGAAAATAAAGGAAAGCAATGACACAATTGCGACCCAAATTCCATTTTAGCTGCTTTACACTCATGCGTTATTGCGTAGCAAGTGTAAGCTTTGTGATTTGCTTGCTTTGTGTCTTACCTTTTACTAACGCCGATACACTACTTTCCCCACTCCCCCCTTCCCAAAGCAAACAAACACCCCAACCTTATATCGATATTGGTCATCCTGTTTCTTCTGTTTACAGCGCCAAAGAGCATGGTGGACACAATCAAAATTGGACCTCTATTCAAAGCGAAGACGGTTTAATTTATGTGGGGCATACCAACGGTATTTCGCAATGGGACGGCGAAACCTGGTTTAACCTAAACACCAAACAATCCACACCCGTGCGCTCAATTACAAGCTTTGATGGACAGCTTTATTTTGGTACTACCGACGATTTACTCACACTTATCATCAACCCTGCTGGCGAGCTTAGCTATCAGAGTCTCATAACTAAGCAGCCCGATATTCAAAAAGACTTTGGTGAAATTTGGGCCGTTGCGGCGAATCACCATGGCGTATTATTTTCAGCGACCGAGCACATGTTTTTTTACGACGGTAAGCAAGTGCAAACCTTTGATGGAGCCGTTGCATCAAAACACGCAATATTTGCTGTCGATCAGCATTTTTATTATAAAGCACGGCATCTTCCTTATATTTTCCAGATCCAAACGTCAAAACAAGATGGAAAGCTAAGCTACAAACACCAAAAACTAGCCTGGGAGCTCCCCGTCGATGCTCGGGTGATGGAAATTACAAAAGATACCCGCGGCCAAATTACGCTAGTCACCGAGCGCCATGGTGTGTATCAAATTCGCAATAACCAAGCTATCCAGGTGCTGAGCCATGATAGCTTTGGTACCGATGTGCAGCTTTATGATGCAATACTCGCCAACGATGGATACTTTTACATCAGCTCCACTTATCATGGTTTATATGTGCTTGACCCCTCACTCAATATCCTTCGTCGTTATTATCAAGACAATTCGCAAAGTGGCGGCTTGAGCATGAATAGCGTGTTTTCAGTAAATGAAGATAGGCAAGGCAATATTTGGTTAACCGGTATACCCAATGTTGAAAAAATACGACCGCCCCATGTCATAAGCCAATTTAAAATGGGGAATGCCTCAACTGAGATTTTAAGCTTAGCTAACACCTCTATTGGTATATTTGCAGCGGGAAATGGCATATTCAAACTCACTCAGAGCGACACACCTTTTTCATCACCTGCGTTTAAACATATTAATGAAAGTCAAGAGAGCAGCGTAGACCTCTTAGAGTATGAAGGCGAAATTATTCAAAGCGGCAGAGGAGGAATATTCGCACATCGTTTAGATGACAAAAACGCTACGATTACGCAAACAAATACAATTTTACAAACTGCCCTTGGACGCATCATACAGGTCAATCCCGTCAATGGCGATTTGCTTATCAGCGCCTCTGATGGTGCGTTTATTGCGAGTAAAAAACAAGGTCTTTGGCACATCGATGCATTGCCTGAATCCCTTAAAGCCTTGGTGAGTTTATTCCTTGATAAACACGACACCCTTTGGTTAGGCTCTGCAACGGGCACACTCTTTAAACTTCAAGGAGTCAGTACTTCAGGGGTAAACACCCTTATTGAAAGCTATGACCAGAATGATGGCTTAGGCTTAGGACCGGTAAATCTGTTTGGAGTGAACGGCGAAGTGCTTATTAGTTCTGAGGGCCAGCTTTTTGACGTTATTGATGGCTCACTAGTGCGCACTCAACAGCCGATGTTTGTTGATGCTGAACAAGGCGCTAATGACTGGTTCAGCAACAGCAAAATCATCGACCATCTTATTCAGACATCGGCAAACAGGTATTCTGGCGAACGCATCTGGTATCGCAAAAATGGTAAGGGTGGCTATTTTGAGAATAACAATGGTGTCTGGACAGAGCTGAATGATATTTTTGTCGCACTTCCCGATGGTGGCTTTAGTGACCTATTCGTAGATAGCAACGATATATTATGGTTTATCCGAGATAAAGCAGAAACCTACAGGGTCGATATTAAGCGTGCTAGACAACTACCCGCGCTCGCAGCTTTGAACATTAGGCAAATGACATCAAATAACACCGCAATTGATTTTAAAAGCCAAAGCACAATTGAGCTGTTGCCTAATCAAAATAACTTACGATTTCGATATGCATTAAGCGATAGCAGCTCGCCCTCGCCGACCGAATACCGAAGCAGAATGAGCAGCGACGCCAATGAACCATGGTCTAATTGGTCGGCTGAAACCTATCGGGACTTTACGCAACTAGCGCCAAAATCATACTTACTGCAAGTACAAGCCAGAGATGCGTGGGGGCGTATTAGCGAAAGCCAGCTTAGTATAGTTGTGCTCACCCCATGGTATGCAAGCAAGGCGGCCTATGTTGTGTATGTACTACTTGCCTTTATAGTGCTTTTAAGCTTTGCTTGGGCAGTACAAAAATGGCGCACTAAAGCACTAAAAGCTGCTAATCTTGCCTTAGAAAAGAAGGTAGACGCTCGTACCAAAGAGGTCAGTGAAAAAGTCGAACAATTAAGGCAACAACAAATTCTTAAAGACCGTTTTTTTGGCAATGTATCTCACGAATTCAGGACCCCACTCACTCTCACCATTGGCCCTTTAGAAACCATTATTACTGAGCATAAAAGCGAACTGACTCAACCGGTAAAGCATCTAGCAAAAACAGCCCTGAGTAATGCTAGCAAAATGCTTGCACTTGTAGGGCAGGTCTTGGATTTAAACCGATTAGAGGCGGGTAAACTCCCCTTGCGGGTGGCCCAATATGATTTTACAGAGTTAGTACGAAATACCAGTGAGCGCTTTGCACAATGGGCAAGTCAGCATGACCAGAGCATTATTACCCACGATTGTGATGAGCCGCTATTGTTATGGTTTGATCTCGACCAGTTAGAAAAGTGCATATCTAATCTACTCTCTAATGCTATTAAATATAGTGGTAATGGCAGCAAGATTGAGCTGAGCATCGTGAATATGACAGAGTGCGTTGAACTAAGAGTACGCGATAACGGCGTTGGCATTAGTGAGAGTGCAAGAAATAAAGTCTTTGAGCGTTTCTATCAAGAAAAGTCCTCTGAAAATATGGCTGAACCGGGGACAGGAATTGGATTGGCATTAGTCAAAGAGCTAATGCAAATGCATCATGGTGATGCGGTATTATTAGATTCCCTTCATAAAGAAAAGGGAAGCTGCTTTGTGCTAACACTAGCAAAAGGCCATGCTCATTTTAACCCCGAACAGATCATTGAACCCATTACACTCAACGAGCCTAGTAATATTCATAGTATTGAGACGAGCGGCATCGAATCAATTGATAATATGGAAGCCCAGTCAGTGGCTCATGCGATTTCTCAAGTGCAATCGTCAGAACAAGATGTTACGACATTATTGATTGTGGACGACAACCAAGAGTTGCTTAACTTTATTAGCTTGAGGCTATCGGCAAGCTTTAAAATTTTGCAGGCAGTCAATGGTAAATTAGGATACCAGAGTGCTGTTGAACACCTACCCGACCTAATTATTTCAGATGTAAACATGCCAGTTATGACCGGGCTTGAGTTGGCAGAAAAAATCAAGGGTAATCCGCAAACTAACACTATCCCAGTCATTTTGTTGACCGCAAAGGCGACAAAACGAGAAGTAGTCTCAGGTTTTAGTGTGGGGGCCGATGACTACCTTACTAAACCCTTTGATACTTCTGAGCTAATAATGCGAGTTAACGCCCAAATCAATGCACGCAAAATGGTTCGTCAAACTCTACAAGCTAAGAATACAGGCGATGGCTCTCAGCACATTTCGTTGGATTATCGTGGTAAGATACTGCAAATAATCAAAGCTAAATTGAGCGAGCCTGAATTTAATGTAGAGCAACTCGCCACAGCGATGCATACTTCGCGCGACACGCTTATACGAAAATGTAAAAAAGAATGTGATAGCACACCTCTTAACTTAATCGTTGAGCAACGTATGTTACAAGCAGATGCCTTACTTACACAAAGTAGCATGTCAATTTCTGAGATAGCATACGCATGTGGATTTGAGAGCCTTGCTTATTTTTCCAGAAGCTATAAAAAGCATCGTGGGTTGAGCCCATCTGAAGCGCAAAGACATTAAGGTGTGTTTCACCATAGCCAATACTGGCGTTCATGTGTTTTTTCTTACAGCGCTAATATTCCTCTAAATTCCCTAATTGCAAAAAAATGACAACATTTTGCGGCAAATGTGCAAAGGCCAAATCCCACTTTGTTGATAGTCTGCTAAGGACGAATACAGGGAGGCTATATGAAAAATGCAGGTTTGATTTTTCTCATGTCAATATGGGCAATTGTATATGCCAACAGTGCAATTGGTGCATTTTCAGATGCTCGTTTAGCAACACAAAAAACTACTGAGGTGGGCACTCATATTGTTGAGCAACTTGGCCAGAATTATCATATACAAAGCCCTGCCACCCAACCCAATAGCGTTGACTTCAATACTCAAGCGTCAGCACTAGACGCCGAGGACAATTTAATAACTGATAATCATCAGCAGCAAAATGATTTTTCCGTCAGTCCTTATTGGTTCTATGCTTTTAAGATTATTATTTTACTTGCAGTATTGGCATGGGACACCAAAAGTAAAGAAAGCGCTGAAAGAAAACAATAAGGCTTGTAGTAAGACATTTAACTTCATATCTGATAGCATTACGCGCCTATTTTAACCGCAAGATCGCACTTTCTCTAAAAGTGAAGCAAACGCTATGAAAATCACATCAGAAAATTTATCTACCTTGGCCTGGACAAAGGGCGAAGGATTACTCCCCTGTATTGTACAAGATGCCCGCTCCGGACAAGCTTTAATGCAGGGCTTTGTGAATCAAGAGGCTCTTGCCAAAACCCTCGATACTCATAAAGTCACTTTTTTTAGTCGTTCCAAGCAGCGCTTATGGACAAAAGGTGAGAGCTCGGGTCATACACTCGATTTAGTGGATATTAGCACCGATTGCGACGCTGACAGTATATTAGTGTTGGCTCATCCTAATGGCCCCACTTGTCACAATGGCACAACATCTTGTTGGGATAAAGCAGATACAAGCGCATTTACCTTTTTAGCCGAGCTCGAAGACGTATTGGCTGCGCGCAAAGGCGCTGATCCTGAGTCAAGCTACACTGCAGCTTTGTACCAAAAAGGCATAAAACGCATCGCACAAAAAGTGGGTGAAGAAGGCGTTGAAACAGCCCTTGCCGCAACAGTAAAAGACTTAGACGAGTTAAAGAACGAATCGGCTGACTTAATGTATCACTTAATTGTGCTGCTACAAGCTAGTGAGCTTTCTTTAACTGATGTAATTAACGTTTTAAAACAAAGACATACAAAATAAAACGAGTTTTTTTCCATATTTTTGCTTGAAAATCCGCAAGACGTTCCTACATATGTATTGTCGACGCTGAAAGGGTCGGCAAACACCGCCGCCGAATAATCGGGGCGATTTTTACTAAACATATTGCTTAATAGGAAGAATATGACTATGCGTACTATCGATCTATCTCCACTTTACCGTTCATTCATTGGTTCAGACCACTTAGCTTCTATGCTAGATGCCGCCGCCCGAAACGAAAAACAAACAAGTTATCCGCCATATAATATTGAGCTTGTAGCCGAAGACAAGTACCGTATCACTATGGCAGTAGCAGGATTCGCCAAAGACGAAGTTACCATCGAAGTTCAAGAAAACACGCTTAAAGTGACTGGCGCAAAAGAGTCAGGTGAACAAAACGAAAACGAGCGAAAATTTCTACACAAAGGCATTTCCGAACGTAACTTCGAGCGAAAATTCCAGCTTGGAGACAATGTAAAAGTTCTCGCAGCGGACCTACAAAATGGCTTGTTACACATTGACTTAGAAAGAAAAATCCCCGAAGCGCAAAAGCCAAAGCGCATCGAAATTGGCAGTAAGTTAATCGAAAACAGTTAAGATAATCGTGTAAACATTCACATTCCCTAATTTAAAACGCCCGGTAATATGCTGGGCGTTTTTTATTGGGCGGTAATATTTAATATAGTCGTTGAACCTAATTCTGGTAATTACCCTTATTTATTTGAAGCTTCAGCTGGCATATGTAAAGACTGAATTAGCACTAACGCGCGAACTATAAGCTTTGATAAATGAAGTAAATAATACTGTGCAAGATAGCATGTCGTATCATCACATTATTCTTCTATTGGCGGCTCTCGTTGAGCTTAATCTATGTTTTATCGGAAAAATTCAAGTTTTTTGCATCATAATTGACTAAAATGCAAATATTCTAACATTTGGAAGATTAACGTGTTCAAACCGACTTTATTACTTGTACTGGCGTTCTCAGCCCTATTTGGTTGCGCATCAGATGCCGACCAATCGATTGTAAAACCGAGCTCTCAAGTCCTTTGGGATAAAGGCGCAATGGCTGCAACGGCAAATCCATATGCTACTGACGCCGCCATGTCGATGTTAGAACAAGGCGGGCACGCAGTCGATGCTGCAATCGCGGCGCATTTAGTTCTGGGCCTTGTTGAGCCACAAAGCTCAGGTATTGGTGGCGGTGGTTTTTTACTCGCATACGATTACGGTACAAAATCGCTATCGTTTCATGATGGTAGAGAGCAAGCACCATCGGGTGCAACTGTCGATATGTTCATGAAAGATGGAAAGGTCATGGGCTTTTTTGAGGCATGGCAGAGTGGAAAGTCAATTGGAGTGCCCGGCGCGGTAGCCATGTATAAGCATGCGCACGATGCCCACGGTAAACTGCCATGGCATGTCCTTTTTGAGCCAGCCATTCGCCTAGCCGATGAGGGCTTTGTGGTTTCTCCTCGTTTAACTGGCATGCTCGAGCGTATAAAAGGGCGTATTCAGTTAAGTGAAAACCCAGTGCCTGCAGCATACTTCTACCCTAATGGAAAAGCCCTACAGCCCGGGGATGTTCGCAAGAACCCTGAATATGCAGCTCTTCTCAGCAGAATTGCAACAGAAGGCATAGATGCTTTTTATAAGGGTGAAGTAGCTCAAGCGATGGCTGATGCTGCGCAATCTGCGCCAAACCCTGGTAGTTTGTCTGTTGCTGATATTGCGGCCTATCGCGCCGTTGAACGTCCTGTTGTCTGTGGAGACTTTCGGGCCAATAAAATATGCACCACATCACCTCCTTCATCAGGTGGTGCACAAATTATGATAGCAGGGCTTTACGATCATCTTGTTGCCGGTAGTGACAAACAAGACGATAAAATTGCGGCCTTGGTCGATGCACAACGCTTGGCCTACGCCGACCGTGATTTTTATTTTGGCGATCCCGATGCCGTGTCGATTCCCCTCGAAGACTTATTAAACCCGCAATACCTAGAAACACGTGCTAAAGAAAGGTTTGCACCGGATGCTATGCCAACTCAAGGCGACCCTGCTGCGGTATTAGGTAAGTTAAGCAATGTGAATTGGGGAGCTGATACAACGCAAGAACCAGCCGGAACAACCCATCTGTCTATTGTTGATGGACAAGGCAATGCGGTTTCATTAACCGCCACTGTTGAGGCGCCATTTGGCTCGTCGAGATGGGTTCATGGCTTTTTATTGAACAATGAAATGACCGACTTTGCCAGAGAAGTCATACCCGGAGAAAAACTACCCGCTAATGCAATCGCCCCGGGAAGAAGACCACGTTCGTCGATGTCGCCCACTATGGTGTTTGATGAAAATAACGAACTGTTAATGGTAACAGGCTCACCAGGTGGTAACTCCATTCCCGCTTATGTCTCAAAAACCATTATTGGCGTGATGGCATGGGGAATGACTGCTCAAGAGGCTACCGACCATGCCAATATTATTGCAAGGGGCAAACGCGTTAGGGTCGAAACCGGCGTAGGTAATGGCAAAGCGATTGCGGATATGCTCTCTACTCGCGGTTACGATGTACAAGAGCGAGAAGGTGAAAACTCGGGTATTCATTTAATTGTGGTTAGAGACCATGGTTTAGA
The DNA here is from genome assembly GCA_964621345.1 of uncultured Glaciecola sp. Classification (GTDB taxonomy): domain Bacteria; phylum Pseudomonadota; class Gammaproteobacteria; order Enterobacterales; family Alteromonadaceae; genus Glaciecola. The sequence goes on from CAZUON010000030.1 coordinate 21,497, forward strand.
GGGTGCTGCAGATAAACGGCGTGAAGGCACTGTCAGAACCCTCCCTTAAATAATGTAAAAACCAAGTCTAGCGAAAGCCTTAACGCGTAATCCCCCAACCAGTGCAAAACACGGTTGGGGTAAATGGCACGCTAGCAAAACTCATAAAAGCTCAGTATGCTTGAACGCTAATAATTTCTCTCACTCCACTACTCTATGAAAAAACTCCAGCGTGTGCTTTTAAGCAATCGCAACAATATGCAGGTCGAACTTGTGGACTTTGGTGCAAGAATTAATGCTATTAGAGTACCCAATAAACGCGATCAACTCATAGAAGTAACACTCAGTGACCAACGCGATAGTGATGTATTAAAAGACGCAGCCTTTAAAGGCGCCACTTGCGGTCGGGTTGCCAACCGTATTGGGAATGCAAGCTTTACTTGCAATGGCATTTGCTATCCACTGTTAGCAAACGAGGGGAATCATATATTGCACGGCGGTAATGGCGGCTTTTCCCAGCGATTCTGGCAAATAAAAAACCACACCAAACATTTTCACGCAGATGCCGTCACATTTGAATTAAGATCTGAAAATTTAGACCAAGGTTTTCCCGGTAATGTTATTGCTCAAGTCCGTTACTGCCTAACCCACGATAACACCTTAAATATTCACTTTAGCGCGAGTAGCGACAAGCTGAGCCCCATGAACATGTGCAATCATACCTACTTTCACCTTGGTGAAAGTGATATCCAAGACTTAAACTTACAGGTTTTTGCAACGCGCTATTTAGAAATAGACGCTGATAGCATTCCAACCGGCCAATGCCCTGATGTAAACAATTTAGTCAACTTGCAAAGACCAACAAAGCTAGGTGACTTCTTGCCAAAACGTCCCCTCGATCACTGCTATATATTAAACAAAGCTGCACCAACAGCGGCAATCCTTCGCTCTAAAAAACAGGGCTTACAATTGAATATTAAAAGTAATCAGACTGGAATGCAGGTTTACACAGGAGCACACTTAAGTGCTCCATTCACCGCAATTGCACTGGAGGCACAAGGCTTACCCGACGCAGTTAACCATCCTAATTTTGAATGTGACTGGGTGTCACCTGAGCGACCCTATACTCGATACGTGGCGTATCAATTCCTCAGTTACTAACAAAAGCCTGTGCTAAGGTCACCGCAGCAGCATTTGTTGTATGGGTTGCCGTTAAACTAAGCTGTTTAAGAATTTGTTGCTGACGCAAATCGTCACGTTCCAAGTAACTTAATACCAACGATTCAAGTGACTCGGGGGTGTCGAAACTTAAGCCTTGATAGGAACTCACCGCATCTTTGTTGTTGTCTGATACAACAAAGGCCCCAGCTCTTATAAAATCAACGTATTTATGACTCACCGCTCCCATCTCGCTCATACTTTGGTGGTGGTCAATTAAGCATATTTTACTGCCGCGGGCGAGCATCGGTATTTCTTCGTAGGGCAGGCTTTTTGCGACAAAATAGTCTTTTGCGCTGCTGTTACCTGGATATTCATCCCAATTTGGGCCAAATAAGTGAAATTTTAAACCATGCTTTTGCACAATAGGTAAAATGGCTTCTACGATAGGCCTGATGCGCGGGGTGCCAATAAAGGAAATATCACAATTATAGCGAGGCTTTGTTTTTTGCGTTGGGCTGAGTGACGAAAATGGCGCCAGTACTTTCATATTACCCAATAACTCAGGCGCGGTGTTAACAGCAAACTTGTTTTGCAGATAGTCTTTTACAAAGTCACTGCACACAAAAATAGATGAGAATTGAGCAAGTGCCTCTAGCTTTTCAGCATGACTATATAATACCGCTATGTTGTTTGCATTAGGGTCAAAGCGTCCTACTTCTGGATAAAACTGACGTTGCGGTGCACCTAAAAAATAAATACGATTGCGCGAGGCCGCTTCGTATTTAAAGCCCAAGTTGATTAATGACTGTTTAAGGTTCACATATAAACGGTAGTCGTACCACAACTCATTTTTATGGGGTGATGCGATACAAAAGCTAATCAAGACTGTTGCTCTTTGCGCGCACTGCTTGGCGTCTCAGAATGGTCTGCCAACAGGCCAGCAGAACGGTCCGCTTCATATTTCGCGATTTTGCGCAGAATTAATGGCCCATGCGGTCTTAATACCTTTGCGCGTTGCCATATAATTTGCCCAACATCACGATTGTGCTCATCAATCGATTTTGCCACTTCAATAAGTGCCCCTACATTGTTGGTCTTTTTCAAAAACGCAGAGTTTGTTATTGCCTCACGTACCTGTTGCATTTCTCGCTCACTGCATCCCCGGAAAATACGCGCGATGTCATGAAAGTGTTTAGCGCCGACACTGCCTAGCGCATCCATGGTTTGTTGATAACGCTTGTTTACAAAATCACGCGCTTCATTTAATAACTCGCTAAGTTTAGGTTTTGCTAAAAACGCATCGAGGGCGTCGCGGTAGCGCTGGTACTGTGGCTCGCTCAGAGGGTATTTAACCTCGCGCCCCATCGCATAATTATAGCCACCTCGATTAAATTTTAGCTGGACCTCATCAGAAGGTCGTCCCCTGTGCAGCAGAGAAACATACTCTTTGGGGGAGCGGAACAACCGATGCAAGACCATTACCCCACGCATGTGCGACATGTCTTTGGCAATGCCCTCTTTAAGCTTACCGTCGTAACGTACTGGGTCACCATCCATCATAATATGCTTGCTACCAGGGGCAAGCTCCGGCATGTGATAACCGTGCTTTATCACGTGCGCTTTCATATTAATCAGCGTCTTTACAAGGGGGTTTATTTTGCCAATCACATCGGCGTTCAGTACGTCAAACTCTTCATCTCTGCCATATTCATTGATCCATTGAAAAGATATGGCATCGGCTTTAGGGTATTTACTAATTACTTGCTGAACCGACATGCTCATGTTTTTCGGCGTCCAATACTCATCAATGTCTAGAAACATGATGTAGTCAGCATCCTGATTCTTGCGAGTCTCAGCAAATGCTTTGGCATAGGCGATATATTGTAAGTTGTACTGCGCCTCTGTTGGGCAGGTATCGATCCAGTCAATAGACGAAGCGCTTAATTCAGGCACCTGAGTGCGCAAATACTCAAGCATCTGCACGGAATTGTCGGTAGTACGATTGTAATAAATTTCAATGGCATTGAAGCCCATGCGCTTGTGATGAAATACCCACTCGGGCAAATACGCGGCTTCATCTTTGGCAATAGCTACAAGCTTTACCCGGGGAGGTTGAATCTCTGTCAAGGCTGTATCTCTGTTGTCAACAAGCTGGGCTTTGTGTTTTAGTTAGGCTAACTTTTATTAAATAAATATTTTGCTACAACACCATGGTGTAACAACACTTATACTTGAGAATCCTATCACATATTTGTGCTCTCAATTAATCCTCTTCATCAAAATGTTTAGCAAATACCTCAAAGCCCCAGGGACTGAGCGTCATACTCTGATCTGCATCAATCACCTTGTGCGCACGCACATATTTCAATTGTACGGAGCTAAGACTAGCATCGTAGCTGTCAGCGTATAAACAGTCTTTAAAATTTAAGCTTATTGATTGAGGTGAAAAATTAAACACGCAAAACCATTTACTGTGGCTATCTTCTCGCACAAAACTAAATACCTTATCCATCTGCGTATTGGCAATCTGTATCATGCGGGCACCGTACTTACCATTATGCAAGGCACTATGAGCCTTACGAATTTGCAACAAGGTACGGTAATATTGATCCATAAAATGCGCTTGCCAGTCTATCGGGTCACGCTCAAAAAAAGCTAATCGTTTGCTCTCGCCCGCCTCTTGACCGTTATGAATTAACGGCATTCCTTCTCCTAATACCGATAATGCAATTGCACCGTTTAGCATCGGCCCGAACTTTTCATCAGGTGTACCTTCCCAGGCGTTTTCATCATGATTACTAACAAAAGTCATGCGGTACGCCTCTTGCGGCCATGCTCGTTCATTCCATGAGTAGTATTTGCGTAGCTTATCTAATGGCATAAGGCCTTGGGCAATACCAAACATCACCTCGTTCCAACTCCACGCGTAGGTCATATCAAATCCGTGTTCATGCATATCACGGTCTTCCCACTCCGCTAACATGAATACTGCTTTATGTTTGTTTAATTCGTGTCTGACTTGCCGCCAAAAATCGTTGGGCACGTAACCGGCAACATCACAACGAAAGCCGTCAAAATCGAACTCACTTATCCAATGACTCATTACGTCAATCATGTACTCGCGTAAATCACTATTGTTGTAATCGAGTTCAATAATATCGTCCCAATCCCACCACGGAGATGGGCGAAAGTCCTCTTTATAATCTTTGGCATACCAATGCGGATGGGTAGTTACAAGGTGGTTATCCCACGCGGTATGATTGGGAACCCAATCTAAAATCACTTTTAAGCCTAAGGCATGAGCCGTATTAATTAAGTTTTTTAAGCTTTTTGCATCACCAAACTCAGGGTTAATCGAATAAAAGTCTTTGACTGCGTATGGACTACCTAAGCTTCCTTTTCGGTTTTTTTCGCCAATCTCATGGATTGGCATTAACCAAATAATATCGCTGCCTAAGGCTTTTATTCTAGGGAGCTGCGCAGTCACACCGTCAAAGTCTCCCTGCTCACTGAATTGCCTCGTATTGATTTGATAAATCGTGGCATCTTTTGACCATGATGGGCTCTGTATTTTGACGTAATGACTGACGGGAAAACGCACGTTGAACTCCTTCGGTGGTGTAGTGGTGAATAAATCGCGCTTAGTATTGTTTTGTAGATGAGTATCGTGTTTGCATGGTCTTTGTAACAAAGCGTATAAACGAATTCAATTGCGCCAAAAATTTAAGTCTTTTTTAAGTATTATGCATAACGCACAACCTGAGATGCTTGCCTTTAGTCATCAATTTCGTTGCCATTGTAAGAAGCACACAAGTCGTCTAAGACCGAGAGGGTGTTGTCGTAAGCTTGTTTGTCTAATACGTAAAAAACCCGCACTTTGTCACGGTCGAATAGTTTTGCTTTGCAATTATCTAACGATAAGTGTGAGTTGACGTCGTTCAGAAAACGATTGGCTGTAGGCGCATTGTCAAATCCATACATAATTGATAAACGCATATTTCTCTCTCTTCAAACTCGCGTAAACGAGCCTATTTAAAATAAAAGTGTCTTAAGAAAACAACGGCAAGCCTGCTATGCCCATGATCAATACCCATGTAGCAAAAAACATTTTAAGCTTCATTGGTGAAAAAAGTAACACAACGTGTTTAGCCAAAATACCGCCGAGTATCGCACCAGCGCCGGCAAATAATACTATGTGCCAATATACAGCTTGCGATACAAACACATGATAAACAATGGCAGACCATACACTGAACGCGCTCAATATGACCGCTAAGGCAATTGCAAAGGTAATATTAAAACCCCGCAGTATGAGATATACCGCAACCAACTCACCCACCCCTACCGATAACCATGCAGTTACAATCCCCCCGCTAAAAGCGATAATACTCAACGCAATAGCATCAACTGCGTACAAAAAGCTAACAAAGCTTGTGCGTTTCATTAAAGGAATAGACCCGTAAATCGCAAGGGCTAGTACGATTGAAAACATACCAAAATAAAGGTGCAAGGATGCTTGTATAGAACCGGTGTAATGATCAAGTGCAAATTGAGCAATGAGTATTCCCAGGACTGAAAAAGGAACCGTAATACTAAGCCCTTTCGATAACATAGACCATTGTGGGTCAGCTCTGTGATGATGTTTATAGTGACGATACCAAGTTAGTGCACCGGCTGTCATACCGCAGCACTGAATTGCAAAACTGGTTGCCACAATCGTCTGACTTGAGAGCGATAGTTGATTAAAGAAGGGAACAAATACAACGCCACCGCCTGCGCCCGTAGAGTTAGCAAAAATAGCACCAAGTACACCCAAAAAGACAAAAGCCACGTAGTCAACTATTAACTCCAGCATGTTTGGCTGGACACTTAACAATACAAGCCACACAAATAATAGAACGATTTTACCTTTGTGTTCGTTGATTAATGGATTGATTACGTTTATCAATGTTGTTGCCTGTTATTAAGTGAATGGGTACTGCACAAAGCAATACCACACATTACTACGGACTAAGCATAGCCGCGCAGGGCTCGCTAACAAACGAGCTACGCGATTATACATAAGGTAAAACGCAATGGTAGTCACTGAGACACAATCTGACGGCACAATAATTACATTATCGCCAAACAGATCGGCAACTTGGCAACACACTAAAGTGGTCATTTTTGTCATGCTTGCGGTGGTAATGATCATTGCCTTGGCTTGGACCTTTATGGGCGCATGGGTAGTGTTACCTTTCGCTGGTATTGAAGTTGGTCTATTCGCCTTGCTTATGTACAAGGTTTCAATGTTCACGTACAGCAAGCAGGTAATACACATTCATCAACAAAAAGTCACCATCGAGTGGGGACGAAAAAAAGTCGAGCAACGCCATGAATTTGGTCGCAACGACCTCTATGTTTACTATTGGGAAGCAGAAGAAGGCTGGCATTTACCTCGCATCTCTTTGAGTCAGGCAAGTAAAAAACTAGAAATAGGTAGCTTCTTGAACATGGATGACCGAGAGAAACTCAAACAGGAACTCGAGCACGCTGGGTTGATTGTGTGCCGCAGCAAATGGTGGCAAAGCTAGTACTCGTTGATCCTTTTATTGGTAGCACTATTACAAATTAGTGAAATCCACATATTAATGAGGGCTAACATGAACCTATTTATTGAGTCGATAGAGGGAGGTACTTACCTTGCAGGTATTGGTGATAAGTTCGCAAGCGAGTACTTACGCGACCAATACCGAGACAGCAATCAGTTTCAGTCCATTGCAGAAATCAAAGAACAGCTTTCGAATCATAGCTTTGACAACGTTTGGTTACGTCAAAACACCCCCTATGATGAAATGTGCGGAAGTGATACTACGGGCGATAAGTTGGTAATAGAGTTGGATTGGCGCTAGCAACAAGCGTTTAAAATGACCAACAAAAAAAGCCACGCCTTAATACCTCGTAACAGAGACACATTTAAGTTTTGACCTAAAAAACATAACATTTTATACGGATTATGATGTCCTATAGCGCAGGCTCTGTAGTAAACTAACGCGGAGGAACTCGCTGATTTTAAGGATGTAATAAAGATGCCAAGCTATGACATAGTGATTGTGGGTGGTGGTAGCGCAGGATGTGTATTAGCAAATCGCTTATCTGCTAACCCAGACATTCAAGTTTGTCTTTTAGAGGCAGGTCCCCCCGATAAACACCCCGCAATCCATATCCCGTTTGGTTTAGCGCTTATGAGCGAGCTCAAATCTATCAATTATCAACTTGATACAGCGCCAGAAAAACACTTGAACAATCGTGAATTATTTTGGCCTCGCGGTAAAACACTTGGTGGTTCAAGCTCTATCAATGCAATGTGTTACATTCGAGGTCATCAGAGTAACTATGATGAGTGGGAATCCTTAGGTGCGAAAGGTTGGAATTGGGAATCGGTGCTTCCCTACTTTCGCAAAAGTGAAAACAATACTCGAGGTATTTCTCGCCTTCATGGTTGCGGTGGTCCACAAGATGTGAGCGATTTGAAACACATCAACCCTCTCACCAAAGAATTTGTAGAGGCCGCAAAAAATAGCGGAAACGTGGAAAATCCTGACTTCAATGGTATTACTCAAGAAGGTGTAGGGATTTATCAAGTCACCCATCAAAACGGCTCTCGATGTAGCACGGCTAAAGGCTACCTAAGCCCAGAGGTTAAAGCGCGACCCAATTTAGACATTGTCACTCACGCCAAAGCTTTAAAATTAATAGTGGAAGCAAAAAAAGTAAAAGGCGTTGTGGTTGAAATAAAAGGACAACGCGAAGAAGTCGTTGCCAAACAACAAGTATTTGTTTGCGCCGGAGCAGTGCATTCACCGGCTTTGCTACTTGCTTCTGGTATTGGCCCACAAGATGAGCTGAAAGCGCTTAACATTGAAGTCCAGCACGACTTACCCGGCGTTGGAAAAAACCTGCAAGACCATCTTGACGCGACTATCGTTTATCGACAAAGCAGAAAAACATCTTACGGATTATCAATCAGCGCTTTGTTAAAAAATGCGTTAGAGCCAATTAAGTACTGGCGTTCCAAAAGCGGTATGTTTAGCTCAAATATCGCAGAGGGCGGTGGGTTTATTAAATCAACGCCCGAGCAAGCCCTGCCCGATATTCAAATACACTTTTTACCCGCCTTGTTAATTGACCATGGTCGAACTAAACCATGGGGGCATGGTTTTACTATTCATTTTTGTCATCTGTATCCAGAAAGTCGCGGCGAAATAAAGCTTAAACGAGATGCAAGCGGAGAATTATTACCAGACATTCACGGTAACTATTTATCACAAGCACAAGACATGGACGTGATGGTAGCAGGATTTAAATGGGCCAGAACGGTGGCTCAAACAAAGCCTCTAAATAGTCAGGGCTGGGAGATGATCCCCGGAGACCATGTACAAAGTGATGAAGATATTGAAGCCTTCTTAAGAGAGAATGCAGAAACGGTATATCACCCTGTTGGCACCTGTAAAATGGGGGCCAAAGATGACCCATTAGCCGTGGTAGATGAGACACTTAAGGTAATTGGCATAGAAAACCTCAGTGTGGTTGATGCCTCGGTAATGCCTCGTTTGATTGGCGGGAATACAAATGCTCCTACCATTATGATTGGTGAAAAAGCGGCTGATATCTATCTTCAGCACTGTGAAGAACAAAGCGCTTAATGCAATGAATCGTATCGGCGTTTTTGTAGATGTCCAAAATATCTACTACACCACACGAGATACCTTCAACAGGCCCTTCAACTACAGGGCTCTGTACCAATCGCTTTCAGAGCAAGGTCAAATTAAAGTTGCTTATGCATACGCGATAGATCGTGGAATCGAGCAACAACAAAAATTCCAAAGCGCGCTTCGCCATATTGGTTTTGAAGTTAAACTTAAACCTTACATTCAGCGCGCTGACGGGAGTGCTAAAGGCGATTGGGATGTGGGTATTACTATTGATGTGATGGAAAATGCTGAAGCACTCGACCACATCGTACTATTGTCGGGGGATGGTGACTTTGCCATATTACTAGATAAAGTCAGGCAAAAATACGGCTGTAAAACCTCCGTTTACAGTGTTTTAAATCTCAGCTCCCATAGCCTCATTCGCTCGGCTTCTGAATTTATCGACATCGATAAACGTTGGCTACTTTAAGTAAAGTTAGCCAATGTTAAATTATCAAACGCGATAATGATTTTACTTAATTGCAATAGATTGATTACCGGGTTTAATTAAACATTATATTTAGCTTGTTATAAGACCTTGGCTTAGTGGCCTAGACTGCACAAGTGACTGATAATGTTTAACCACAAAGGGATATTGCAATATGCATGTAAAAGCAATGGGTAGCTCTCTAATTTGTCTTGCGCTAATCGCTGGATGTAGCGAAAAAAAAACCTCCGAAGCTCCATCAGCTAAGGACGAAAATGCCAGTATACAAACGCAGTCTAAAGGTGTGCCATCACTGGCTCAGTCCAATGCACAATTTTGTTCTGATACTTTAGATGTGGCCCAAGCCCAGCTCAATAACTTCAGAAAACACTATCTTAATCCAAGCGAAATACCGCGTTCATATAATGAGACCGTGCGATACGCCAAACCTAATGATTGGACAAGTGGTTTTGTTGCTGGCTCCTTTTGGTATGTGTTTGAACATAGCCAAGACGAAAGTTGGAAACAATCCGCACACCAGTGGACCAAAGCGCTTGAGCAAGAGCAATTTAATACAGGTACCCATGACATCGGTTTTATGATGTACAACAGTTACGGTAATGGACTTCGCCTGACTGGCAATGAAGCATACACGCCCATCATTGTACAAAGTGCAAAATCATTAATGACACGTTATGACCCAGTAGTGGGTGCAACCCGCTCATGGGATTTTGGGGATTGGGAGTTTCCCGTTATTATTGACAATATGATGAATCTAGAGCTGTTGTTTGAAGCGAGTAAACTATCTGGCGAAGATAGTTTCGCAACGGCTGCAATTTCTCACGCTACGGTGACGATGAATAATCACTTTCGTCCTGATTATAGTTCTTATCATTTAGTTGATTACAGCACCAGCACAGGAGAAGCCATTCATAAACAAACCTATCAGGGCATTAAAGACGATTCCGATTGGGCGAGAGGGCAAGGTTGGGGGGCGTATGGTTACACCATGATGTATCGCTATACGAAAGATCCCGCTTTTTTAGAGATGGCAAAAAACATAAGTGATTTCTACTTAAGTCATCCGAATATGCCTAGCGATCTTGTACCCTACTTTGACTTTGATGCCATAGACGATGATAGCGTAACTAATTATCGCGATTCATCGAGTGCGGCGCTTGTTGCCAGTGCCTTATTTGAATTATCGGACTATGTTGAACAAGAGGATGCCGATCGATACAAAAAAGCTGCAATGCAAATGTTACGCAGCCTAGCTTCACCAGAATATCTGGCCGGTGAGGGAGAAAATGCACACTTTTTATTGAAACAAGCGACTGGCAATTATCCGGGAGGCTACGAATTAGGTGGGTCTTTGAACTACGCCGATTATTACTTTTTAGAGGCCTTGTTGCGCTGCGAAAAAAGGATGTAACGAGCATCACTTTTTAAAACGATTAAAGCCTCGCATTGCGAGGCTTTATTTTGTGTAACTACTTTACGCTTGTACTTTACTTAGCTAACAAAGCCTCTAACTCAGCACTCACCGTTTCAACCGCTTTTGTACCATCAATTTTAAAGTACTCACAGTGGCCATCTTTCGCTCTAGCTTCATAATAATCGACTAAGGGTTTGGTTTGTTCATGATAAACCCCTAAACGACTGCGCACTGTTTCTTCTTTATCGTCATCGCGAATAATAATATCGTCGCCAGTCAAATCATCCTTACCTTCTACCTTCGGAGGATTGTAAGCAACATGATAAACACGACCAGAAGCTGGGTGTACACGGCGTCCGCCCATTCGATCAACAATTACGTCGTCTGGCACATCAAACTCAATACAATAGTCTACCTTGATATTGGCATCAGTCATCGCATCAGCTTGAGGAATAGTGCGCGGAAAACCATCTAACAAAAAGCCGTTTGCGCAATCTTCTTGGGCAATTCTCTCTTTGACTAAACCAATAATAATATCGTCAGATACCAAATGTCCGGCATCCATGACCTTTTTAGCAGCAAGGCCCATTTCAGTGCCTGCTTTTATCGCACTGCGAAGCATATCACCAGTTGAAATTTGTGGAATGCCAAATTTACTCATCAAAAATTGGGCTTGTGTTCCCTTTCCTGCTCCGGGAGCACCAAGAAGTATTATACGCATTGAGCGTCCTCCAATGTCTAAAATCAAAAACTGCTGAAACTGTACATTGTAGGTAATTGCTTAACAAGCTAAAAACCTCGATATTCCTCAGACTTTAGACTAATGAGCATAATTCTTGTGAATAATGCTCAAAAAAAAGCCAGAACAAGGTTCTGGCTTTTTCGATGTAATAAAAAGTGAGCAATGAATGCGCTAACTTTTTATTTATTCCTTTACTGCTGCGTCTACTTAACTAGCGCTGATAGTAAATTATTCAAGTTTGAGACAAAAGACGCAGGCTCTTTTAAGCTGCCCTGCTCACTCAATTTAGCTTGGTCAAACAATACGTCTGTCCACTGCTTAAAGAGTGCTTCATCTTGCACGTCTGCCATTAATTTAACCAACGCATGCTCTGGGTTAAGCTCAAAGTTATATGTCGGCTCTGGCACTTCTTGTCCGGCAGACTGCATTAACTTTGCCATTTGCGTGGTCATGCCATTTTCAGAGGCAACAATACATGCGGGAGAATCGGTTAAGCGATGCGTAAATTTCACTTCTTCAACGCGGTCTCCAAGAGCAGTTTTTGCACGTTCTAATACGCCAGCAATTTCTTGCTCTGCTTTCTCTTTCGCTTGTTTAGTTTCTTCGTCGTCTAGCTCACTTAAATCAACGTTAGCACTTGCTGCTGAGGCAAAAGTCTTTTCTTCAAACTCAGTAAGATGTGACATCAACCATTCGTCGATACGTTCACCCATTAACAGAACTTCGATACCTTTCTTACGGAAGATTTCTAAGTGCGGGCTAGTACGAGCAGCTTGGTAAGAGTCAGCTGTCACATAGTATATTTTGTCTTGGCCTTCTTTCATTCGCGAAATGTAATCGGCTAATGACACACTTTGTTCATTTGACTCGTTATGAGTAGATGCAAAACGCAACAGACCAGCGATCTTGTCTTTATTAGCAAAATCTTCAGCAGGGCCTTCTTTGAGTACATTACCAAACTCGGCATAAAACGATTTGTAGTTATCAGCATCGTTCTTCGCCATTTTTTCAAGCATGCTCAAGACACGTTTTGTGCAGCCTTGACGTATCGCTTGAGTAATTTTGTTATCTTGCAAGATTTCTCGCGATACATTCAAAGGTAAGTCGTTAGAATCAAGTAAACCTTTTACAAAGCGCAAATACGTTGGCATGAATTGTTCGGCGTCATCCATAATAAATACGCGCTGAACATATAGCTTTAGACCGTTCTTCTGGTCGCGATTCCACATATCAAAAGGTGCTTTGCTGGGAATATACAGCAACGAGGTGTATTCCGTTTTACCCTCAACTTTATTATGAGACCACGAGAGCGGGTCGGCAAAGTCATGAGACACATGCTTGTAAAACTCTTTGTATTCATCTTCTGAAATATCTGATTTGTCGCGAGTCCAAAGCGCCGTTGCTTTATTTACTGATTCCCATTCGCCAGGCTCTGCAGGTGTTTTTTCACCGTCTGGACCTTCGCTTTCAGGTACTTCATCTTTGTATAACTGCACAGGAATGCTGATGTGGTCAGAGTACTTAGTAATAATTGAGCGTAAACGCCAACTATCTAAAAACTCACTCTCGTCTTCTTTGAGCTTTAAGATGATTTCTGTTCCGCGCTCGGCCTTTTCAATCTGTGCAACAGCGAAGTCACCCTCACCCTCTGAAATCCATTGTACACCTTCAGATTTATCAGCACCTGCTGCGCGAGTATTTACCGTTACACTTTGTGCAACTATAAAAGCAGAGTAAAAACCTACACCAAACTGTCCAATAAGCTGGGAGTCTTTCGCTTGATCGCCAGAGAGGTTACTAAAAAAGTCTTTAGTACCAGACTTAGCAATCGTACCTAAGTTAGCAATAACGTCTTCTTTGCTCATACCTATGCCATTATCACTAATGGTCAGTGTACCCGCTTCTTTATTGACGCTAATTTTAACGTGTAAGTCACCGTCTCCTTCATAAAGGCTGTTATCAGACAGTGCTTTGAATCTGAGTTTATCGGCTGCATCGGCAGCGTTAGATACCAGCTCGCGCAAGAAGATTTCTTTATTTGAATATAGCGAGTGAATCATAAGTTGAAGTAGCTGTTTTACTTCAGTTTGAAAGCCATGCTTTTCGTGTTGGACAGTCTCAGCCATTGCCAAGGTTCTCCTTTCAATTTATTGGTAACATAGGATTAGGATACGGCTTAGATGTGTGGACACTGTGTGATTTTTCAATACACAAGCCGCATTTAATTAGTAAATATTTAATCGAGGGTATAGTAAAAAACTATGAGGGGGATTGCTTCTGGCTTAAAAGGCGCGTCTACCGCTGAAGGCATGAGTCAGGGTATTGCCATCGATGTATTCAAGCTCTCCGCCGACCGGCACACCATGAGCGATACGTGTAGCTGGGATGCTATGCTTTTTACACATCTGCCCAATGTAATGCGCCGTTGCTTCACCTTCTACCGTGGGGTTAGTTGCTAATATAACCTCTTCGACAGATTCTTCAGCAAAGCGTTTTTGTAGAATATCTAAGCCAATTTCACTAGGGCCAATGCCATCAATGGGCGATAGATGTCCCATCAATACAAAGTATTTGCCTTTATATTGCGATGTTTGTTCAATGGCGAGAATATCTTGAGGAGACTCAACAATACATATTTGCGCCGTTTCGCTACGCGAGGGGTTAGCACAAATACCACAGATTTTGCTTTCGGTAAAAGTGCGGCATTGCTCGCAATTTTTAACGTGCTCCATGGCGTTATGCAAAGCCTGACTGAGCTTGATACCGCCATCACGATTACGCTCTAAGAGGTTAAACGCCATACGTTGCGCACTTTTAGCCCCTACACCTGGTAAACATTTCAAAGATGCAACCAATTCGCTTATTAAGGGGCTAAATGACATGTATTAGTCTCACATTTATAGACAGGCTGCTTGCCCTTAGAAGGGCATTTTAAAACCTGGTGGTAAATTCATACCGCCAGTTACCGAGGACATTTTTTCTTGTGTAGCTTCTTGCACTCTACGCACGGCATCGTTGATGGCGGCTGCAGTTAAATCTTCCAACATGTCTTTATCGTCGCTCATTAATGTAGGGTCAACTTCGACTCTTCTTACATTATGATTGCAAGTCATAGTGACTTTAACCATGCCAGCACCTGATTCTCCGGTGACCTCAATTTGTGCTAATTCATCTTGAGCACGTTTCATATTCTCTTGCATCTGTTGAGCTTGCTTCATCATCGAGCCCATACCACCTTTAAACATGCTTTCCTCTCTTATTGCTAAATATTTTGCGTTCTTTGTATTACATTAAATTTTATGTCGTCTGTAAGCATATTTTAAACTAACGTGCTTCAATAGAATCGCTTACTACAGTGGCATCAAATGCTTTTATTAACTCTTGAAACGCTGTATCGGTGTCAATCGTACTTTTCGCATATTGCAGGCGCATTGCATCTATTTTTTGTTGAAGCTCATAAGGACTGTTGCTGACATCATTGTACTCAACGGTTAACTCGATATCTCGCTGAAACTTGTCGGCCAGAGCCTGTTGAATTGTATTTATACTACTTGCTTCGTTTAAATGGTGATGCGACTCATTGATTTCAAGTTTTAAACACTGATCTTTGATACCCGATGAACGACCATGTATGAGTAACTGACGTGCCAACCCTCTTACATCAAGGCTATCAACGAATAAACTCCACTTATCAATTTGAGACGCTAGGGTAAGTTTTTTACCATTATCTAAATAGGGCTTTAGGCTGCTTTCATCCGCTATTGTAGCTTTGTCGTTATGTACTTCAGTATCGACAACGTTATGCGCTTCATGGTTTTCATGTGCTGGCACTTCGGTTGACGCAACTTCAGTCGACGATAACCCCGACTCGTTATCCCTTTGCATCTTTGTTTCTGATATATCGGAGGTAACAACATGGCTGTTATCTTCAGTTGACCAAGGCGGTTCAGACAAGCTTGAATTATCTAGTTCCTCAGCGTTTTGAAAGACATCTTTGTGTAAGTCATCGCTTAGGGTGCCAGTATTTTTAACAGTTACGCTAGGCTTTAGGTCGTTGGGGCCATCGTTAACGCTTGGCTCTCTTTGGTCTAGTTCTACTGCTGGCTGTTCGGCATGCTCATGGTCTTTTAATCCTAAACTCGAAGCACTGAAGTTAACTCCGAGTGCTTCACTCTCTGACTTTTTTCCGTTTACTTCCTCCAAGGCTTGTTGCTCATATGAGGTAAGTTCATCTTCCATATCAAACAAATCTTGCAAATTGCTATGTGAGTCTTCTTCGACACTTACTGAATGAGCTTCGCTGTTTGTATGGTTTTGTTGGTCATCAAGCTCATGTTGCTCTGAATGACTTGCTTTGTTATCAATGCCATTTTGCGATTCTGTTTGACTCACTTGCTGTTCATCAAATGACTGCTCGGCTTCATTGCTTGAGGTATCTAGTTCTACATTTGGTACTTCTGTTTGTAAATCTGATGGTGCAATTTGTTGTGCAGTATTGGACTGCCTTATTGGCTCAGCTTGGCCATGTTCAATATGCTCATTTTCAACATGCTCTTGCTGAGCGAGCGTCTTATCTTCATGATTTTTTACTTCTGCTACTTGAGGAGCCCCTACATCATGCTCTACCACCGGTTTAGTTGCAGGGCTCGAATCATTGTTTTCTGGAAAAGAAGATACTTCCAACGGGATCGACTGAGCCGGAGTAAACGCAATCATCCGCATAATTGTCATTTGCAAACCAGTGAGAGCATCAGGCGCAAAGGGTAAATCACGCTTACCATTAAGTCCAATTTGATATAGCAATTGAATATGCTCTTCACTAACGGATTTGGACAATGTATAAATCGGTTTAGCCACATTAGTATCTAGCTTACAAATATCAGGCACAATTTGAGTTAACGCTATTTGATGCATTAAACCAAGTAATTGTGACAGCACTTGTGAATAATCGGGTGATTCTGCACATATTTCATCAAGCTGATGCATCGCCCCGTTTGCATCACGTTCACAAATGCACTTAGCGAGTCGCAAGATTTGGTTTTTATCGAGTAAACCTAACATACTGATAACGGTATCAAGACTAACCTGATTATTACCTTGCGCGATAGCTTGGTCAGTTAAGCTTAACGCATCGCGCATGCTGCCAGCCGCGGCTCTGGCGATTTGCGATAACGCGGGCATTTCGTAAGCAAGAGCTTCGGCATCTAGTATGTGCGCAAGCTGTGTTTGTATTTGTTCACGGCTCAAAGATTTGAGGCTAAACTGCAAACAACGCGACAAAATAGTAACAGGCAGTTTTTGAGGATCGGTGGTCGCAAGCAAAAACTTCACATGCGGCGGCGGCTCTTCTAAGGTTTTAAGAAGTGCATTAAAGCTGTGCTTTGACAGCATATGCACTTCATCAATCAAATAAACTTTATACTTACCTCTTGTGGGTTTGTACTGAACATTATCGAGTAACTCTCGTGTGTCCTCGACTTTAGTTCGTGACGCTGCGTCGATTTCTAACAAATCAACAAAGCGCCCCTCGCTGATATCAAGACATGTTCCACACTTACCGCAAGGATTTGCACTTTGGCCTTCTTCGCAGTTAAGGGACTTTGAAAATATTCGCGCTATTGTGGTCTTACCTACCCCACGAGTACCCGTAAATAAGTAAGCATGGTGCAACTTGTTGTTATCAAGTGCGTTGGTGATCGCATCGACCACATGTTGCTGACCAACTAACTCAGAAAAAGTCTGTGGTCGCCATTTACGCGCTAATACTTGATAACTCATGTTAATTAATCGCCTTCAAATTCGCAGATACAATAAGGCGTGATATCCGCCGCTTTTAATTTTGCCTCGCCGCCAATGTCAGGTAAAGAGATAACAAAACCTGCGTGGTCTGCCTTTCCGCCTAATCGTCTGATAAGATTTGCTGTAGCAATCATTGTTCCACCGGTCGCCAATAAATCATCTATCATTAGGACGTTGTCACCAGGGCTTATTGCGTCCTTGTGAATCTCAAGTACGTCTGTACCATATTCTAATTCATAGGATTCAGATATTGTTTCTCTTGGAAGCTTTTTAGGTTTTCGAACGGGCACAAATCCGATACCAAGGGCCAACGCTAGCGGTGCCCCAAACAAGAACCCACGAGCTTCTGTGCCGACTATCTTGTCAAAAGTATGGTCTTTATAATTTGTTTTAAGCAAATCGATACATGCTTGGAACGCATCGTGCTGTTGTAATACGCTGGTTACGTCCCGAAATAAAATACCAGGTTTAGGATAATCTACAATGGTAGTTACTGCTTGCTTAATTAACTGTGCTGTCACAATGATTCCTTGTGCAAAAATTCGCTCCATTGCATTCAATACAATGCTGGCTAACACTTAGTATGACAGCCAAAGAACAAAATATAAAAGTAATAAATCTAATTGTTAAAGAAAAATACGTACCAGCCCGCAAGAATATGCATTAAGGGAAACACTGCAAGTGCAACCACAATTCCTAACAAATACCACCAGTTGAATACTTCTTTAAATTCTTTGTTATCGGCCATCGTCGATCCCTTAATGTTATAAAAAAATAGGCGCGAATACTACTTGATCTGGCGTTAAAATCCTAGGCATTAATGTGCAAAGACCTGTTAGGTTTCGTGCAAAAGTTTTGACATTATTTTTTATATTCATGATAAAAGGCTATGAATGTTTAAACCTCG